>JBCBFX010000006.1:0-67422 GCA_038527345.1 Pseudomonadota bacterium
CCGATCCGTTTATTACGAGCGCGTTTATGTCCATAGTCCCGAAGGACATCCCATATATAGGAAACACCGTCGCCAGTTGCAATTCTGCACGTGGCGCGACTTGAATAAAGGTGGCGGGATTTCCCGGTTGCAAACGCCTGCGAATGGCGGGCTAATTCCCCCATAACGAGCAGGGCAACAAAGGGGCGCCACAGGTATGACCATCACCATTCTTGAAGATCTGGCAGATGAGTTCAATTGGAACCGGATTGAAACATCCAGCGATGACAACGGCTTACCCATCTATCGGTTCACCGAATACGACGACGGTACAACGCGGTTGCAGGACTATGAAAACGGCGTCTTGCGCTTTGTGGAGCAGGCGGACATGGGCCCAAGCAATGCCCGCCCGTGGGAGCGGATCGAAACCTATTACGACATGACCGGTCAGATCGAGGCCCGGTTTCAGGTCAATGACAACGGGATCGAGGTTCTGACCCAGTTCGAGAACGGCGTGCGTCGATTCTTTCAGCAGGTTGATCTGACCGAAACAGGTGGCTCGTCGGACGTAAAATCCTGGGAAAGCATCGAAATTTACTATGACATCAACGGCCAGGTCGAAGCGCGGTTCCAACACAACGACGATGGCGTCGAGATCCTGACACAGTTCGAAAACGGGGTGCGCCGATCGGTTGAACAGTTGGACCTGACGGATACGGGCGGCCCGTCGGACGCCAGGTCCTGGGAACGGGTCGAAACCTATTACGACACCGGCGGGCTGGTCGAGGCGAAGTTCCAGTTGGATGACAACGGTGTCGAAACGCTGACCCTGTATGAAAACGGAATCCGCGCGTCGGTCCAACAGGTCGATCTGACCGAAACCGGCGGCCCGTCAGACGCCAAAGGGTGGGAGCGTATCGATACGTTCTACGATGCAAATGGCATGATCGCAGCGCGCAACCAAATCAATGATGACGGGAAAGTCATTGAAAGTATTTATGAAAACGGAAATCTGGCGATCAAGATCATTCAAGACACGGATGGCAATGGCAACAGCTCGGACTTGCGCGACTGGGACCGGATCATCATCGAATATCTGGAAAACGGCGACGTGCAGTCCCGGGCGACGGAATATGACGATGGCGACGTGACCGCGTTCCTGTTCGAAGAGGGGCAGCGCAGCTTCAAGTTCGAACTGGACGGGGATGACAGCGAAGACTGGGTTTCGCGCGAGACGGCCTATGATGTGGACGGGTCGGTGCTGTCGGTCACGACCTACGATTTTGATATCTTCAACCAGACGCCAGGTTTCTGAATTCGGTCAGACGCTTACAGGTCAAAGTTCCTCACAGGTTGGCAGCGATGAACCACGCCGCCAACGCCGCTTCAATCCCGCCAAAGATCAGCACCTTGGTCACCGGGGGGTTGTCGAGGAACAGCGACACCACACGTCCCAGCGCCGCACCCACAAAGGCAAACCCGATCATCCCGTAGCCCAGCGGATGGTTCAGGTACAGCGCCCCCAGGCCTGCGACGACGAACAATCCGCCCACCGATGCGCGCATCTCGCTCAGCCCCATGGTGCTGTCCGTGGGGGCCAGATCAAGGGCCGATGCCGTATAGCGCGGGGCGAGAAATCCGAACAGGCCAAAGCCGATGGTCAGAAGCGTGGCAACCAGGTTGAGTGAATCGGTCATGCAGGGTCAGGTAGCGTCGCAGAGGGGATTGGGCAAGGCTGACGCGCCGTGCTCTGTCGGACGGAATACAGCCAGGAGGGTACGAATGGGCAAAGGTTGGGTTCTTTTGGTCGAGGCGTTGACCGAGGTCTGGCAAGGGCGGTGGGCGGCGCTGCGGATCGCGGCACTGCCAACGCTGGTCATCGGCGTGCTCGATCTGATCATTCAATACGATTATTGGCACGGGGATCCCGAAAGCCTGGGCATTCTGTGGGCAACAGCGGCCATGTTTTTCGTGATCCCTGTCATCGCGATCGGATGGCACAGATACGTGTTGCTGAATGAGGTGCCCCATGCCTTTGCGCCTCGGCTCAAGGTGGGTCGGACACTGCTCTATGGCGCAAATTACCTGATGATCGCGTTGCTGCTGACGCTCATCGCAATCCTTGTCTTCTTCGTGGTTTACGGTCTGACGATATCGATCTCGGGACCTGACTACCCGGGTTTTTCCGAAGTGTTTGAACGTGACCGCTATCCGGTTGGATACTTCGTGGCGTTGTTCTGCGCCACGGTTGTGTTTCTGAATTTCTATTTCCGCTACGGCGCGACCCTCTTGCCATCCATCGCCGTGGATGATCGCGGCCAGATCCGGCGCCGGTCGTGGCGAGAAACGCGGGCACTGTCCGGCACGGTCTTTTGGCTGGCGCTTTGGGCTGCCGTGTTGCAATTTCCGCTGGTTGCCGGAGAGGATGCGTTGCGATCTCTCGGCATTCTGGGGGACCCCTCATATCTGTCCGACATGGTTGGGGTCCCGATCTATGCGGTGTTGTATGGGGCCGTTGCCATTTGCGGGGCAGCGGTGCTGAACCGTCTTTACCGGGCGGTGCAGGCGTCAGAGCGCCGTCCAGACTCCCAGCACACCCACCACGATCAGGCTTAGCGCCCAGACCAGTTCCAGGTCGAACCAGCCCTTGCGCAGGAATTCCATTCCCAGCCAGCGGTGCACCGCATAGGCGACGGCCCCACCCGAGCCGATCATGGCCACCGTGTGGACCACCGCCACGCCAAGCGCCAGCAACGTGGTCGCCATCAGGGCCGACGCCGCGCGGTGGCCGGTGTCCAACTCGTCAATCGCGCAAAGGCCCAGATAGATCGGCACCAGCATCAGGGCCGCCCCGTGGGCCAGCGCCACAAGGAACGACCACAGTGCCAGCCGGTGTGGCGGGATGCGGGCCAGAAAACGGGGGTGTTTGCGGGTAATGGCCAGGTACAGGCCCATGGCGATGACGATGAACCCGGCACCCAGCCGTATCTCGCGCTGCCAGTCGATCAGCATGGTCATCAGGGAAAAGGGCAGCAGGATGCCCAGCATCGCCGCGAAATGGCCCACGGACAGCGCCCCCAGCGCAGGCCACAAGGCCGACCGCCGCCGTTCGAACAGCGCGGCGGACACGGCCAGCGGCCAGCCCATGCCGGGGTTCACCCCGTGATAAAGGCCAGAGAGTACAACGGCGAGCCAGAGGCCCGCCGCCGTTGTCAATTCCATTCCTGTCTAGACCGACGGATAGCAGAAACTGTCGGTGGAACAGTCCCCGCCCTCAAGCCGGATCTGGTGGCTGCGATAGCCTTCGGGGAACTTGGTCCAGAACTTTTCGTCCAGCGTCAGGCCACCGTTTTCGCCCACATGGGCCATGACCATCGCCGCCCCGCGATCACCGGGATAGAACTGGTCGTCCCACGTGGAATACAGCGAGTTGGTCCAGTAGACCCGTTTGCCGTCGCGGCTGATCTCGACCATCTGCGGGCCATAGCCGAATTCCTGCCCGTTGGGGTGCTTGTGCTTGGCCACGATGCCGCCGATTTCGACCTTGCCCGCAAGGGTCGGGTTCATCGGGTCGGACACGTCGTACTGGTGCATCTCGCCCAGGCCCCAGCAGGCGACGTACAGGTACTTGTCATCCAGGCTCAGGTCGATGTCGGTGACCAGCGGCGGCACAGCGCCAAAGCCCTTCAGCAACTCGGGCAGGTCGTCGGCATCTGCGGGCACCGGGTCGATGGTGATGGTCTTTTTCGCCTCGAACGTGCCGTCGTCGTTCTGCCACCATGTAAAGATGGCGCCTTGCAGGTTGGTGGTATCCACCACCACGCCGCAGAACCCGTGTTGTTTGGCGGGATCGTGTGCGGGGCGGATTTCCAGCGCCATCTGGTGGTTTGCGCCCAGATCGATGCTTTGCACGTTCTTGCGGCCCCGCAGGTCCCAGAAGTGGATCGTGTGACCGTACTTGTTGCTCAGCAGATCCTCGGGGACCACACCGTTTTCGAATTGCGGCGGCAGCCCCCATTCGGACGACACCATGTAGTCACGCGGCAGGTTCCACCAGAAATCATAGTGTTTGTCCTGAATGCCACGGTCCATCTCGTAGCGGCCGAGGATCTCGAACGACTCGCAATCCATGATGAAGATGCCCGGAGGGCCGTCGGTGCCGTCCTCGCCACCGCCGCCCAGAGTCGACACATAGATGCCTTCGGGGCCGCAATGGATCGTGTGGGGGCGGGAATAACCGGTCTTTTCAAACAGCTCTTCGGGTTCGATCGTCTTGTGAATCTTCAGGTCCATCGGGTCCTTGACGTCAATCACATAGATACGCGACGACCGGATGCCGGGAATGATCAGGTAGCGCCGTTCCAGGAACGCGTGGCCGGTCAGCGGCGACAGGGCCGAGGAACAGGCGTTCCAGCCGAAATGGTGGAATTCGTCGCCCAGGTTCGGCACGAACAGCGAATTGATGATCTGGCCATAGGTGTCGCTGTCGGGGTTCACGTCCACGACGGCCAGGCCATCCGGCTTGCTGCCATCGGGGCTGAGCATGAGGGTAAAGGCCACCGTTTCCGCGGGGGCCTCCATCGCGGATTTTGGCGATGGATAGAATGTTGGGTCCGGTCTTAAATTCATGACGTCCTCCCTGACGTGGTCTGAAAATGGCCTGCCCGGCGTGTTGTTGTGCCCGGTTCAGGCGGATTGCTGCTCCTGTTTTTTGGCGGCGCGGGCGCTGACGACAGTATGGGCCAGCTCGCGCGTGTAGGCTTCGAGTTTCAACAGGGTCGCTTCGGTTTTGGCACTATCCTGCGCCTCGACGGCGTCCGCGATGTCGGTGTGCAGGTCCACGATGGTTTCGCGGGACCGCGCGGTGAAGGTGATCATGTTCATCAGGGGCTGCATCGCCTCGACGGCACCGGCCAGTTGATAGGACAGCACCTTGTTGCCGGCCCCATCGACCAGCGCACGGTGAAAGGTGACGTCGGAGGCGCAGAATGCCTCGTCCGTGAGGCCCGGCTGGCCCTGGCGGTGAATTTCGGCCCGCATGGTGGCCAGATGATCGGGGGTGCGCCGTTGCGCAGACAGCGGCGCGCAGGCCCGTTCCAGCGCATAGCGCGCCTCGCAGGCGACATCGAAGCTGACGGCGTTCATGCTCAGCAGCAGGGACGAGGTGGTGACCTGCTGGTCATAGGCTTCTTCGAAGCGCAAACGGTTCACGAACGCCCCGCCCGAAGCCCCGCGCTGGGTGCGAATCAGCGACTGCGCCGCCAGACGTTTCAGCGCCTCGCGCACGGTCGGGCGCGAAACCTCGAATTGGTCGGCAAGTTCACTTTCCGATGGAAGTCTTTGATCTACAATCAAATCACCGGCGACAATGCCGTCACGGATGGCTTCGGCAATCTGCGCCGACAGGTCCTTGGTGCTGTCCGGGTCAATTTTCATTTGTCTTACATTTTAATGTCTGACAATTAATCCGGCAACACTCGAGTCAGGGAGGGCTCATGCCGCACGTTGTACGCAGCACGCTTTGGCTGGGCTTTTTCGCCCTGATCCTGTGGGCATGGTGGGTGATGTATTCCATGAGCGTCGACATGGACGTCAATCTGCTGGGCATGCCGGGCGAGATGGGCGCGCGCATGGCGGCGATGGACCCGCGGATGCCGATGGACATGCCGATGGCGCGGTTCGGGCCGCTGTTTTCGATGTGGGCCATCATGATGGCGGCGATGATGCTGCCGACGCTGGTGCCGACATTGCGCGCCTACGAGGACCTGATGGTCAGCGCCAATGGCACCCGGGCCGGGTGGCTGGGCGTGCTGGCGGGGTATTTCATCGTCTGGGTGTTGTTTGCAGCGCTTATCGCGGGCGTGCAGATTGCGCTGCTTTATGGCGGTGTGATCGACATGCTGGGGATATCCAAGACCTGGACATTCTCGGGCATCCTGCTGATCGCGGTAGGTCTTTTTCAATTCAGCCGTGCCAAGGAAGTGTGCCACGGGGTCTGTCACAGCCCGATGATGTATTTCCTGGGCCACTGGCGCACGGGATTTTCCGGTGGCCTGCGCATGGGTCTTGGGCTGGGGGCATTTTGCGTGGGCTGCTGCTGGGGGTTCATGGCGCTTGGCTTTGTCGGCGGGGTGATGAACCTTGCGTGGATGGGGCTGGCGACGCTGTTCATGGTGCTCGAAAAACTGCCGCAGATCGGGCATCGTGTGACGAAACCAATGGGGATCCTTCTGGTGCTGGCGGGTGTCGCCGTGCTGGGCTGGCCCTATGCGATAGGATAGGAGAGTGAGATGGCCGTGAAGAAACGCCCCAACGCCGATAAGCTGCCCGTCAGCCAGCGCATCGACAGCCGGATGCCGAACCCCGGCCGCCGCCAGATGAACCCGACGGAATGGGCGATCAAGGGCGAGTTGTTCATGAACTGCTCTTGCGAAGTGGTTTGTCCCTGCGGGATTTCTCTGGGCAAGCACCCGCCGACCTATGGCTATTGCCAGACGTGGTTCGCGATGCAAATCGACGACGGACATTTCGAAGGTGAAAGCCTCGCCGGTTTGAACGTCGCCTTGTTGATCGATATTCCAGGCCGCATGTGCGAGGGAAACTGGAAGGTGGCTGCCTATGTCGACGAACAGGCGAATGACAAAGCCTATAACGGTCTGTTGAAAATCCTTTCCGGACAGGCAGGTGGCAGCACCGGCGTATTCAACTTTCTTGTGTCCGAAATCCTGGGCGCCGAGCGGGAAAAGGTAGTCATCGAAAAAGACGGCCGCCGTCGTCGCATCATTGTCGGGCGCAAGATTCAGGGCGAGATCGAAATGATCCCGGGCAAGAACCCTGACGTCCCAGTTTCGATGCAAAATACCCAGTATTGGATGGGACCGGTGATCTATCCGGCCGTGGGCCTGAAGTCCAAAGTGCGTGACTACGGTCGGGTCTGGGATTTCGAAGGCAAGTCCGGCGACATCATCCCGGTCGACTGGAAAGGCCCCAAACCGTGATCGAACCGGGCTATGTGCGGACCATGGCCCGCTACAACGCGTGGCAGAACCGGCAGCTGACCGAAACGCTGGACGGCGTTTCGGATGACGTGCTGCGGGCCGATCACGGCGCGTTCTTCGGGTCGATCATGGCCACACTGAACCACCTGCTTTGGGGCGACCAGATCTGGATGAGCCGTTTCGACGCGCGGATCGAGCGCCCCGCGGGCGGTGTGCCGCAAAGCGTCGACCTGACGCCCACCTTTGCCGTCTGGAGTGCGGACCGCTTCCGCATGGACGGGGCGATCCGGATGTGGGCCGACACGCTGCGCGCCGTAGATCTGAAGGGGCAGTTGTCGTTCTTTTCCGGGGTGTTGCAGCGCGACGTTCAGGCCCCGCTGGAGGTGTGCGTGATGCATTTCCTGAACCACCAGACCCATCACCGGGGTCAGGTCCATGCCATGATGACCGCCGCGGGCCTGTCCGCACCGGTCAGCGATCTCTTTCTCATGCCGGAGGATGCCTGATGGCGTTCATATCCCCTTCGCGGCGGCTGCGCCGCACCCCGTTTTCCGAAGGTGTCGAGGCGGCGGGCGTCAAGGCCTATACCGTCTACAACCACATGCTGCTGCCGACCGTGTTCGAAAGTGTCGAGGCGGATTACCGTCATCTGAAAGAGCATGTGCAGATCTGGGATGTGGCCGTCGAACGCCAGGTCGAACTGCGCGGCCCCGATGCGGGCCGCCTGATGCAGATGCTGACGCCCCGCGATTTGCGCCGGATGCTTCCGGGGCAGTGCTATTACGTGCCCATCGTGGACGAAACCGGCGGCATGCTGAACGACCCGGTCGCGGTAAAGCTGAGCGAGGACCGCTGGTGGATTTCGATCGCCGACAGTGATCTGCTGTACTGGGTCAAGGGCATCGCCAATGGCTACCGGCTGGATGTGCTGGTCGACGAACCCGACGTATCGCCGCTGGCGGTACAGGGTCCCAAGGCCGAGGACCTGATGGTCCGCGTGTTCGGCGACCGTATCCGCGACATCCGCTTTTTCCGCTTTGACATGTTCCAGTACGAGGGCCGCGACCTTGCCATCGCCCGGTCGGGCTATTCCAAGCAGGGCGGGTTCGAGATCTACGTCAACGGTGCCGATATCGGGATGCCGCTTTGGAACGAGTTGTTCGAGGCGGGCGAAGATCTGAACGTGCGCGCGGGCTGTCCCAACGGGATCGAGCGGGTCGAGGGTGGGTTGCTGAGCTATGGCAACGATATGACCGACGACAACACGCCCCACGAATGCGGGCTGGGCCGGTTCTGCGACACCCAGACCGCAATCGGCTGTATCGGCCGCGATGCGTTGTTGCGCGTGTCCAAGGAAGGCCCCGTGCAGCAGATCCGCCCGATTGCCATTCACGGCGATCCGGTGCCGACCTGCGACCGTTTCTGGCCGTTGATGGCCGGGGACAAGCGTGTGGGCCGCATCAGTTCGGCCGCGTGGAGCCCGGATTTCAACACCAACGTCTCTATCGGTATGGTGAAGATGACCCATTGGGACCCCGGCACCGAACTGGAGGTGGAGACCCCCGACGGCACCCGTCGCGCAACGGTGCAGGACAAGTTCTGGATCTGAGACCGGAGGACCGGGGGCCAGCCCCCGGACCCCCGGAGTTTATTTGGCAAGATGAAGCAGGGGATCGGCCCTGCCAACAGGGAGAAACGAGATGTTCAACGCGTTGGTGGTCAACAAGGATGAAGACAGCGGCAAGACCTCTGCCGCGGTGACCGGGATGTCGCTGGACGATCTGCCCGAAGCCGAGGTGACGGTGGCGGTCGAGTATTCAACCGTGAATTACAAGGACGGCTTGTGCATCGGTCCCGGTGGCGGGCTGGTGCGGAAATACCCCCACATCCCCGGCATCGACTTTGCCGGCACGGTCGAGGCATCGGACGACGACCGCTACAAGCCCGGCGACAAGGTCGTGCTGACAGGCTGGCGTGTGGGCGAGGCGCATTGGGGTGGCTATTCGCAAAAGGCCCGGGTGCGCGCCGATTGGCTGGTGCCGTTGCCCGAGGGTCTGGACACCCGGCAGGCGATGGCCGTGGGCACGGCCGGGTTCACCGCGATGCTGGCCGTGATGGCGCTGGAAGATCACGGCATCAAGGATGGTCCGGTGCTTGTGACCGGGGCCGCGGGCGGCGTGGGGTCGGTTGCCACCGCCATCCTGGCCAACCTCGGACACGAGGTGGCCGGTGTCACCGGGCGGCCCGAGACGGCAGATTACCTGAAAGGTCTGGGGGCCACACAGATCGTGCCACGCGAAGAGCTGAACGAAACGACCAAGCGCCCGCTCGAGGGTGAGACATGGGGCGGCTGTGTCGATGCCGTGGGCGGCGAGATGCTGGCCCGCCTGCTGGGGCAGATGAAATACGGTGCTTCTGTCGCGGCTGTGGGTCTGGCGGGGGGTGCGGCCTTGCCGGCAACCGTCATTCCGTTCCTGCTGCGCGGTGTGAACCTGCTGGGCATCGACAGCGTCATGCAGCCCTATGACAACCGTGTCCGCGCATGGAACCGCATCGCCAAGGACCTGCCCATGGACAAGCTGGAAGCCATGGTGCAGCCCGCGACACTGTCGGACCTGCCGCAACTGGGCCGCGATATCCTGAAAGGGCAGGTCAAGGGCCGGGTGGTCGTGGACGTGAACGCCTGATGCCGTCGTGGTCCGGGTCATCACCGACCCGGATCAGATCGGGCCGTTGCACCATGTTGCAGAAAAAAGCCGTGATCGGGGGGAATGCACACCCCCGGCGGCAGCCGTTCGCGCCGCGCGCGGATTTGCGTCAGTCCGGCCTGCACAGCCAGTGCGACATCGGCACGGGGCCGGTCATCCTGACAGGACTGCGCGTGCAGGCTGCCGCTGTGTTCGGTCCCGCACATGCTGTCGCGTTCGGGCATGGTCTGCTCCTGTCCGGTTGGTGTGTCGCCGCAGTCCCGGCCGCATTGACGGGCCAGGTCGACCACGCCGCCGCTGTTGCCCCCGGCGCGGGATCGGCTAGCCTTCGGGGATCGAGATTCGGAGACCGCAATGACATCGCAGACCCCCGCCTATGACGACCAGAACATCTTTGCCAGGATCCTGCGGGACGAGATCCCGTCAGTGCGCGTCTTTGAGGATGACGACACGCTGTGCTTCATGGACATCATGCCGCGTGCCGATGGCCATTGCCTGGTGATCCCCAAGTCGCCGTGCCGCAATGTGCTGGATGCGTCGGATGCGCAACTGGCCGCCGTCATGGCATCGGTGCGCAAGGTGGCCAATGCCGCCATGTCCGGGCTGGGGGCCGACGGTATCACCGTCCAGCAGTTCAACGAGGGGCCGGGCGGGCAGGAGGTGTTTCACCTGCATTTCCATATCCTGCCCCGGAAAGCAGGCGTCAGCCTGCGCCCGCCAGGCACCATGGGCGATATGGATCAGATCAAGGCGATGGCCGACCGGATCAGGTCGGCGCTCTGAACGTCAGAAATCCTCGGCCGGGAACTGGGGCAGGCGACCGCGATAGATGCGGTCGCCCAGGGTCGAAATCCACCACGCATAGGTGTCGTTGGCGCGCACGGCGCGGTTGTGGTTCCAGTCCTTGCAGCCGCGGTTCATGCCCAGCCACACGGCGGCGTCGTCATATCGCGCCTTGGCTCCGCGATAATCGCGGCAACTGCGCCAGTAATCGTGGCGGTCGGTGACCCAATAGGCGGATTTCGGGATCTTCATCCAGTGCAGCATCTCGTGGGTGAGGATGGTGACCTGATCGATGAAAACCCCGTTGTCGAACCAGCGCTGGCACAGGTTGATCGTGCCATAGACGGATGTGTTGGCATTGGCGTTGAAGGTTTCGCAGGGGTGTGCGCCGTCGCTGTCACGCACGCGGCACTTGATCCGGAACGTCTTGCCCCGGAACCGGTCGACAAACAGCTTGTCGACCACCCGCCGCACGTCATGGAACCGGCCGTGATCGTAGCTGCCGAAGTAGCCGCGGGGCGAGATGTTGTTGTAGCCCGGCGCGGTGCCCATGCGGTCCGTAAAGGACCAGGTCCACATCGCGGCCCGGCGCGGTTGCGCGTTGAGATGGCTCATCACCTGCCGCGCCCGCCAGACGTTGTGGTGCGCGCGCGTCCAGGCCCGGCGGATCAGGGCGCGGTCATCGTTGGAACATCCCTGCCAGTTCACCGGGTAGCGGACATTGGGCATGTCCGCCGGATAGGGATCGCCCGCAATCACGTTCCCCGGATCGTTGGCGGAAAACCGGATCCGCGTCGGAATCGTGTTTGGACCTGGGGGCGAGGGCGGTTTCGAGTTCGGGATCTTGGAATTGCTGGTGCAGCAATCGTCGAACACGTTGGTGGCCAGGGTTTTCTTCATGTTGCAGCGGGCGCTGCTGCTGTTCGAGGCCGGAACAAGGTTGGCGGCCTTGCATTCGGGGTCGCGCCCGCAGGCGGCGCGGCACAGCGACAGCGCGTCGGCATCGTTGCGGGCGTCCAGCCGAAGCCGCCGGTAGTTGGGGGCCGTGTTCCGTACGCCGGGCCGGCTGTTGTACATGTTGTGATCGGGTGGCGCGCGTTCATAGGTGCTGAACCCGTCATCGGACACGACGCTGGTCGGGTTGTTGCCCGACAACGTGCACAGGCCGACGGGACGGGTGGCCGACGTCTTGCGATAGACGGCATATCGACAGGTGGCGTCGGCCGAACACAGATGCACACAGGCGCGGACATCGGCGACATTCACCGGCACCTCGATTGCGAATTGCAGGCGCGTGTCGCGCCGCCAGCGGAACGCCTCGAAACTGTCCCGCTGACGGCCCGACACACAGCACGCGCTGACGCGGCGTTCGGTTTCCTTTGCCATCAGGCGGCATGTGGGCGGGCTGTCGGGCCCAAGGCGTCCGGGTTTGACGTAGGTGTAGGCGAGGCACCCATCCTCAAACGCGCAGGCATCGCGGCACATTCCCGGCCTTGGGTGCGGCAGCGTGATTTCCTTGAGCACTTCGCCGCGCAATTCGGTGTCGGGTTCGCGCGTGCCATCGAAAACCGGCGGCGTACGACGCCGGATACCCGCATGAAAATAGGGTGTTGCAGCGGTTTCGGAAATCACATGATACAGCGAACATTGCGGCGGGCGGTCGTTGGTACCCTTGCGCCAGTTGAAGCCGCGGCAGATCGGATTGTCTTGGCAGGTTTCCGCGCACCGCGCCCGCTGACCGCGCCGCATTTCGATCTTTTCGAAGCTGCCACCACGGACAAACGTATTGTCGAGGTTCCTGAGAATGTCCGACGTGTTGGTGCGGGTTTGCGCCTGGGCTGCCGGACCCACGATAAGGAAAAGGGCAAAAAAACAGGAAAGTAGGCGCATCGGGCATCCCCTCAAATAGAGTTTCGGCAATTAAATGCAGTGTGCCGAAACGGCTGAATACCGGGCAATTATGCCACCTTTGAGGGAATCGACCAAGTGACCGGATCAATCTGGATCATTCGATGCGGTGCCCCTGAACGTCGCCAGAACAAGGGCTTGCGCGCCTTGGGAAACGATTTTTTTCCCTTTTTTGTCAGGTGTGTTAGGCTGCCATTACACAAAAAAAACCAACATCAGGGAACTCCAAACATGGCACTCAAACCTCCATTGATGGAGCTGCATATTCCGACGTCGGACAGTGGCTTCTACAAGGGCTTTACCAAGAACGTGGCGGTCACCGCAAAGCTGCTGGTGGGCGCGCTCATCATTTGGGCTGTTGCTTTTCCCGATCAGGCCGGTGCGGTCCTGTCGAGCATCAATGGCTTTATCCTGGCCACCTTCAACTACTGGTACGTCTACGTGATGGCCTTTTACGTGGCGGTCTGCCTGTTGCTGGCGATACTGCCCGCATCCGGCAAGCTGAAGCTGGGCCACCATGACGACGAGCCGGAATTTTCCAACTTTTCCTGGTTTTCGATGATGTTCGGTGCCGGGATCGGTATCGGGATGCTGACCTTTGCCACGGCGGAACCGATGTATCACTGGGGGACGAACCCGCAGACGATCTCGGGTGAATTGGTGGGCAGCAGCGCTGAAAACGTGCGTGCGGCCTATGTGTGGTCCTTCACGCACTGGGGGCTGGCGGCCTGGGCGTCCTATGCCATCGTGGGGCTGAGCCTGGCCTATTTCGCCTATCGTCGTGACCTGCCGCTGACCATCCGGACGGCGCTCACGCCGATCTTTGGCAAATCGCTGTCGGGTACGCTGGGTCACGTGGTCGATGTCGTGGCCGTGGTCGCCACCGTGCTGGGTGTCAGCCAGACGCTGGGCTTTGGCGTCGAACAGTTCGTGGCGGGCCTGTCGCGCATCGGGTTCGGCGACTGGCTTTACAACGTGGCCGAGGACGGCGGGAAATCCGTGTCGCTTGCGGCCATCGTGGTGGCGTTGCTGGTGATCATGGGGGCCTCGACCCTGTCGGCGCTGTCCGGCGTGGGCAAGGGCATCAAGTGGTTGTCCAACATCAACATGGGCCTCAGCTTTTTCCTGCTGGCGTTCTTCCTCGCTTTCGGATCGACCTTCTTTGGTCTGCAGGCGCTGTTCCTGGGCATCTGGGATTATATCCTTTCGATCCCCGGCAACATCATGACGGTTTGGACAGCGACGCCGATGGACACGTTCACGGCATCAGTGCCTGCCGCTGTGCAGGCGCTGCCGGCAGAGGATCTGAATGCGATCTTCTCGTCGGCCAGCAGCCCGTGGGGCACGCTTGCCTCCTTTACCGAAGGATTGCCGGAATCCGCAGCCGGGCTGCCCGCGGCGGATATCGCCGCAACCTATGCAGCGGCGACCGATGGCCGTCAGTCGGGCTGGCAAGGTGCCTGGACCATCTTCTATTGGGCCTGGTGGATTGCGTTCGCTCCCTTCGTCGGGGTGTTCCTGGCACGCATTTCCAAGGGGCGCACGGTGCGTGAATACGTGCTGGGGGCCATCGTGATCCCGGCGGTCATGTGCTTTATCTGGTTCGCCATCGTGGGCGGCACCGCCATCGACCTGGAACTGAACGGTGACGCCAATGGCGCCATCACCGGGGCAGGGCAATCGGACCAGTTGTTCGCGATGCTGGCCGTGATCCTGCAACCGACGCTGGCGTGGATCATGTCGATCATCGTGGTGGTGCTGCTTCTGACCTATCTCGTGACGTCTGCTGACTCGGCCGTGCTGATCATCAACACGATCAACGCCGCAGGCGACGAAGGGCCCAAGGCGCGCCCCCACATCCTGTTCTGGGGTGCGGCACTGGCGCTGGTCGTGGGCGGTCTGATCGTCGCGGGTGGTCTGAGTGCGATCCAGACCGCCATGGTGATCGGGGCCTTGCCCTTCAGCCTGGTGATGGCGCTGATGGGTGTTTCAGTGCTCAAGGCCGTGTGGAAAGACGGCCGCCGCCTGAAGAACGGTGTGGCCGCCACATCGGCCGAGGTGCAGGGCGCACCCGCCGAATAACACGTCTGCACAGGCAGACCACCAGGGCCCCGGTGCTTGCGCGCCGGGGCCTTTTTCGTATCGTGCGGTCACACCTGTCGGAGAATGCCATGTCCCTCGATCTTGATTTCGTCCGCGCCCAGTTCCCCGCCTTTGCCGAGCCGTCCCTGCAGGGCCAGGCGTTTTTCGAGAATGCGGGCGGCAGTTATGCCTGCGGGCAGGTGATCAACCGGCTGCACCGCTTCTATACCCAGCGCAAGGTGCAGCCCTATGCCGATTACAAGGCCAGCCGTCTGGGCGGCGAGGAGATGGACGAGGCGCGCACCCGCATGGCGGCGATCCTGGGGGTGGACGGGGACGAACTGAGCTTTGGTCCGTCGACCACACAGAACACCTATGTGCTGGCGCAGGCCTTTGCCCATATAATGCAACCGGGCGAGGCAATCGTCGTGACCAATCAGGATCACGAGGCCAACACCGGTCCCTGGCGGCGGCTGGCCGAGCGCGGGATCGAGATCCGCGAATGGTGCGTCGACCCGGCCACCGGCCATCTGGACACGGACACGCTGGAGCCGCTGCTGGACGAGAGCGTGCGCCTGGTCTGCTTTCCCCACTGTTCCAATGTCGTGGGCGAGATCAATCCGGTGGTCGAGATCACCGCACTGGCCCATGCGGCGGGGGCGTTCGTATGTGTGGACGGCGTGTCCTACGCCCCGCACGGCTTTCCGGATGTGGGCACGCTGGGGCCGGACATCTACCTGTTTTCCGCCTACAAGACCTATGGCCCGCATCAGGGGCTGATGGTGATCCGCCGCGCTTTGGGGGAACTGTTGCCCAATCAGGGGCACGTGTTCAACGGTGACACGCTTCACAAGCGGTTCACGCCTGCGGGGCCGGACCATGCGCAGGTGGCGGCCTGTGCGGGCATGGCGGATTACGTGGATGCGCTGTTTGACCATCACATCGGCGGCACGGCGACCCCGACCCGGCGGGGCCGCGCGGTCCACGACCTGATGCGCGCCCGCGAACAGGCAGCCCTGACCCCGGTGCTACAGGCGGTTGCGGCGCGCAATGACCTGCGTGTGCTGGGTCCGGTGGATCCGGAACGCCGCGCGCCCACCGTGGCGCTGGATCTGGGCCGTGATCCGGTGCCGGTGGCGGCAGAGCTTGCACAACACGGCGTCATGTGTGGCGGCGGCGACTTCTATGCCGGTCGCGTGATCGACGCGATGGGCGTCGATCCCGCGCGCGGTGTGCTGCGGCTGAGCTTTACCCATTACACGACGGATGCAGAGGTGGATCAGCTGCTGACCGCCCTCGATGCGGTGCTGTGACCCAAAGTAACCCGTGGTTGCTTGATCCGGGCGCGCCCGCCCTACGTAAGGCTTTCAAACAGAAACGGATTCGAGTGTGAGCATTTCTCCGATTATCATGTGGTTTCGCCGCGACCTGCGGCTAAGCGACCATCCGGCATTGACCGCAGCCTGCGACAGCGGACGGCCCGTCATTCCCGTGGTCATCCGCGACGCATCGGTGGACGGTTTGGGGGCTGCGCCGAAGTGGCGCTGGGGTCTTGGGGTCGCGGATCTGGGGCAGTCGCTGGCCGACAAGGGCAGCCGCCTGATCCTGCGTTCGGGCAATGCGCGCGACGTGCTCGAAGCGCTGATCAAGGAAACCGGGGCAGGAGCCGTATACTGGACGCGCCAATACGACCCGCAGGCGATCGAACGGGACACGGATGTGAAATCCGCCCTCAAGGCGCAGGACATCGATGCGCGCAGCTTTGGCGGCCACCTGATGTTCGAACCGTGGACAACCGAAACCAAGACCGGCGGGTTCTACAAGGTCTATACCCCGTTCTGGAAATCGGTAAAGGACCGGGATGTCGATGCGCCGCTGCCCACACCAGGCAAAATTCCGGCACCGGACAGCTGGCCAGATAGCGACGATCTGGATAGCTGGACCTTGGGGGCTGCGATGGATCGCGGCGCCGCAGTCGTGCGCCCGTATGTGCAGCTTGGCGAACGTGCTGCTCAGGCGCGGCTGGGGGCGTTCATCGCCTCAAAGGTCGCCGGCTACGATGAGGGTCGCGACCTGCCTGCGCAGGACCGCACCTCGAACCTGTCGGAAAACCTGGCCCTGGGCGAAATCAGCCCGCACCAATGCTGGCATGCAGGTCTCCGCGCCCGGGACGAGGGCAAGGCGGGGGCCGAGACGTTCCTCAAGGAGCTGGTCTGGCGCGAATTCGCATATCACCTGATGCACCACACACCCCGCATCCTGACCGGCAACTGGCGGGAAGACTGGGACGCTTTCCCCTGGAACGACGACGCCCGCGCGGCGCATGTCTGGGCCTGGAAAAAAGGGCGCACCGGCATCCAGTTCGTCGATGCGGCCATGCGCGAGATGTACGTCACCGGCCGGATGCACAACCGGGGCCGCATGATCGTGGCCAGCTACCTGACCAAGCACCTGCTGACACATTGGAAGATCGGGCTGGAGTGGTTCGAGGATTGTCTGATCGACTGGGATCCAGCGTCGAATGCGATGGGGTGGCAGTGGTCGGCGGGGTCCGGACCGGATGCCACGCCATACTTCCGCGTCTTCAACCCTGTCACGCAGCTCGACAAGTTCGACAAGAACCGCGACTACGTCAGCCGCTGGATCGCCGAAGGGCGCAGCAACCCGCATGCCGATGCGCTGGCGTTCTTTGACGCCATTCCGCGCCATTGGGGCATGTCGCCGCGTGACAGCTATCCGTCGCCCGTCGTCGCCGCAGACGAAGGGCGCAAGCGTGCGCTAAGCGCTTATGAAAACCGGGATTTCTGAGACATGAACGCTGTGCCGCTTGCGTGACACCTGCTGTCAAGCTAGCGTGACAAAAATGCGAATGGGAGAGCGCATGATCCTGACAACGACCGACGGCCAGTCAAACCTGCCGCGCTATTTCGCCCGTGCCTTCAGCATGGTGCAGGGGATGAACCGGGGGCGGATCGACTTTGTCCTGCCGGATGGCCGCCACTTTCGCGCCGAAGGGCCGAACCCCGGGCCCGTGGCCGAGGTGCATGTGCACAACGCCGACCTGTTTGCCCGCCTGATCCGCGAAGGGGACCTTGGGTTTTGCGACGCATACCTTGACGAATGGTGGAGCACGCCGGACCTGCAGGCGTTCATGGATTGGGCCCACGCCGACAACGAAGACATCTATGACGGCTTTCCCGGCATGGGGCTGGTGCGCAATTTCGAAAAGTTCCGGTTTTGGCTGCAACGCAATCACCGCGAACAGGCGCGCAAGAACATCAGCTACCACTACGATCTGGGCAACGATTTCTACGGGCTGTGGCTGGACGATACGATGACCTATTCCAGCGCCCTGTTCGAGACGGGACAGGAAAGCCACGAGGCCGCGCAGATCGCCAAATACGCCAGCATGGTGGACCAGATGGGTGCACAGCCCGGGGATCACATCCTTGAGATCGGCTGCGGCTGGGGCGGTTTCGCCGAATACGCAGCACGGGAACGGGGTCTGAAAGTCACGGGCCTGACGATCAGCGAAGAGCAGTTCAAGTATGCCCGGCAGCGCATTGAAAAGGCTGGCCTTTCCGATCAGGTCGAATTCAAGTTGCAGGATTACCGCGACGAGCGCGGCACATATGACGGCATCGCATCCATCGAGATGTTCGAGGCGGTGGGCGAAAAATACTGGCCCGTCTATTTCGACACGGTGCGCCAACGCCTGAAACCCGGCAAGAACGCGACGCTTCAGATCATCACGGTGCAGGACCGCCGCTGGAAGGTATACAAGCGCGGCGTGGATTTCATCCAGAAATACATCTTTCCGGGCGGTATGCTGCCCAGCCCGACGGTGCTGCGCGGTCAGGTGCACAAGGCGGGGCTGGCGGTGGAAAAGTCCATCGAGTTCGGCCAAAGCTACAGCATCACGCTGCGCCGCTGGCACGACACGTTCAACGAAAAGTGGGACCAGATCGCCGAGATGGGATTTGACGACCGGTTTCGCAGGATGTGGAATTTTTACCTGACCTCTTGCGCGGCCACCTTTGAAAGTGCCAACTGCGACGTAACGCAGATCACGATCAAACGACCTGGATAATAAATGACCGAGGATACGAGCAATGCCTGACGCAGCCAAACTGGTCGCTGCCCTGGGCCTTGCGATCCTGGGCTTTATCGTGTCCGGCATGATCATGCCGCTGTTCGAGGAAGAGACGAATTTCGGCTGGTTCGTCTGGATCAACGTGGTCCTTGGTGCCTTGTGCGGATGGATGATCATCGGACGACGGGCCGGGCGCGGCATCACCTCTGCCATCAACGTCGGGCTGACGGGGGCAGCGATGATGGTGTTCTGGGGCCTTTTTGTCCAAGCCTGCAACGAGATGGTGCGCGTCGCCATGAAGAACCGTTATGACGGGCCGTTCGAGGCGCTGATCGCCGTTTTCGAGATCGGTTCCGAGTGGGCGCTGCTGATGTCGACCGTGCCGATCTGGGCCACCTTGGCCATCGGCGGCATCGTCACCGGCCTGCTGACGGAATATGCCTGGCGGACCTGGCGGTAGCACTGTGGCCTGTCTGTTCTTTTACGGCACATTGCGGCATGTGCCCCTGCTCGAGGTTGTATTGGGCCGTCCGGCGGACGCCCTGGATATCGCGCAGGACAGTTTGCCCGATCACGCCGCCTTGGCTGTGGCCGAGGGGCCGTTTCCCATGATCGTCGCCCGATCCGGCGAAACGGCAAGGGGGGTGGTGGTGTCGGGTCTGAGCGACGCCGACATCGCGCGGCTGGATTTCTATGAGGCCGGGTTCGACTACGATCTGCGGTCCCTGACCACCACGGGCGGCCGCGCGGTCGCGGTATACTTTCCGACGCAAGGCGCATGGACCATGGACGGGCCATGGGACCTGCAGGCCTGGATCGAGCGCTGGGGTGCCATGACGGTCGAAGCCGCCCGCGAGGTCATGTCCGAGATGGGCCGCATGACACCCGCCCAGATCGACCGCCGCTTTGCCCGCATCCGGGCGCGTGCGCAAAGCGTGGTCAACGCACAATCCTCGCGCCACGGGGCAGGGGTGTTGCGCGGCAAGGTCGAGATCGGGCGCCGCACCCGTGCCTATTCCGAATTCTTTGCCATCGACGATATCCGCCTGCGGCACGAAACCTTTGACGGTGGCATGTCGGACTGGCTGGACAGGGCCGTTTTCGTATCGACCGACGCGTCCATCGTGCTGCCCTATGATCCGGTACGCGACCGGGTGCTGCTGGTGGAACAGATCCGCATGGGGCCCCTGGGCCGGGGCGACCCGACGGTATGGCAGATGGAACCGATCGCAGGTCTGATCGACCCTGGCGAGACGCCGGAAGCCGCCGCACGCCGCGAAGCGCAAGAAGAGGCAGGGCTGGAAATAGCCCGGCTGGAACCTGTCGGCGAATGCTATGCCTCGCCCGGGGCGGTGACCGATTTCTTTTACCTTTACGCGGGTTTGTGCGACCTGCCTGATGGCGTTGCGGGGGTCGGTGGGGCCGTGGACGAGGGCGAGAATATTCGCACCCATGTCATGGCCTTCGACGATCTGCTGGCAATGGCCGAGGATCGGCGCGCGGCCAATGTCCCATTGGCGATGCTCACCTATTGGCTGGCCCATCACCGGCCCCGCCTGCGCGCGGGTGGTTGAGGTCACCGCACCCGCCCGTTACACCGAACCCCAAAGCCGTGAAAGGACGATGCCATGCACTATGCTGCTGATCTTGCCGCTGCGGTGGGCAACACCCCCCTGATCAAGCTGCGCCGCGCCAGCGAAGAGACCGGATGTACCATCCTGGGCAAGGCCGAATTCATGAACCCCGGCCAGTCGGTCAAGGACCGTGCGGCGCTGTCGATCATCAAGCACGCCGTTGCCAGTGGCGAATTGCGCCCCGGCGGCACCATTGTCGAGGGCACGGCCGGCAACACCGGCATCGGGCTGGCGCTGGTGGGCGCGTCAATGGGCTTCAAGACGGTCATCGTGATTCCCGAAACCCAGAGCCAGGAAAAGAAGGACATGCTGCGCCTTGCCGGGGCCGAACTGGTACTGGTGCCCGCCGCACCTTATCGCAATCCGAACAATTTTGTCCGTTATTCCGGGCGCTTGGCGGCCGAACTTGCCAAGACGGAGCCGAATGGCGCGATCTGGGCCAACCAGTTCGACAACGTGGCCAACCGGCAGGCCCATATCGACACCACCGCCCCCGAGATCTGGGACCAGACCGACGGCAAGGTGGACGGCTTTATCTGCGCGGTGGGATCAGGCGGCACATTGGCGGGCGTGGCCGAGGTGTTGCAGCCCAAGGGCGTCAAGATCGGCATCGCGGATCCCGATGGCGCAGGTCTGTACAGCTATTACACCACCGGCGAAATCGCGATGGAGGGCGGGTCCATCGCCGAAGGCATCGGGCAGGTCCGCATCACCCGGAACCTCGAAGGGTTCAAGCCGGACTTTGCCTACAACATCCACGACACCGAGGCACTGCCCATCGTGTTTGACCTGCTCAAGGAAGAAGGGTTGTGCATGGGGGCCTCGACCGGTGTGAACGTGGCAGGGGCCATGCGCCTGGCCCGCGATCTGGGGCCGGGCCACACCATCGTGACCATCCTGTGCGACTATGGCACGCGCTACCAGTCCAAGCTGTTCAATCCCGAATTCCTGCGCAGCAAGGACCTGCCGGTGCCCGACTGGCTGGATCGCGGCCCCGCGTCCATCCCCGGCGTATTCGAGGACGTATGATGCGCGACATGCCGGTTCGGGCCGCGCTGGCGGTCATTTTTGCCTTGTTTTGGGCAGTCTCGGTCTGGGCGCAGGATGCGGGCCCGAATTACGAGGCATGGGAAACCGTCGCGACGCGGGCCGAGGATGCGGTCGAGGCCGCGCGAGCGTCCGACGCCGCGCTCAGCAACCTGCGGGCCGAGGTGGCGGGCTGGCGTGAGCAGTTTCAGGGCCAGTTGAACACCAATGACAGCCGTCTGGAAACGCTGCGCGACCAGATCGACGCCCTTGGTCCCGTCCCCGAAGAGGGTGAAACGGAACCGCCCGAAATCGCGGAACGGCGGCAGGAACTGAACGCCCAGCTTGAACGGCTGAGCACGCCGCGCCGCACCGCCGAAGAAGCGTTCAGCCGGGCCAACGGCATCATCACGGAGATCGACGAGATCCTGCGCCAGCGTCAGGCGGATGAATTGCTGAACATGGGGCCGTGGCCGGTCAATCCGGCCTGGTGGGGCGATGCAGCGGGGGCTGTGCAAACCACCGTGGCGGCGGTTTTCAGCGGTGTGCGACAAGCGCTGTCCAACCCTGTCACGCGCGCCGAATTCCGTGACAACCTGCCGCTGACCATCGGTCTGTTCATCCTTGGCCTGGGTCTGCTGGCCCGGTCCCGGCACTGGATCGAAGTGCTGGCGGGCCGGATTCAGCGGGCGGACACGCGTGCGGGCACGGGGGCTGCGGCGTTCTTTGTGTCGCTGGGGCAGATCATCCTGCCGATGATGGGCCTGCTGGCCCTGCTGCGCGCTGTGGGGGCCACGAACCTTTATGGCCCGCGGGCCGAGGTCGTGCTGAACGCACTGGAACCCATGGGATTTCTGGTGTTTTTCGCGCTGTGGCTGGGCAGCCGCATCTTTCCGCGTGATGACGCCCTGCCCACACCGCTGAACCTGCCGCCCGAACGCAGGACCGAAGGACGTATCTTTGCCTTTGTGCTGGGGCTGGTGATGGCGCTTTATGTGCTGGTGCGCGAGGTGTCGGATTACGAACGCTACAGCGTCCAAACCGAGGCCGTGCTGCATTTTCCGCTGATCGTGCTGGCCAGCCTGCTGGTGCTGCGGATCGGTTGGCTGCTGCGCCGCACGCTGCACAACATGGAACAGGATGCCACACCGGACCGCGCCTTTGGCGCACGGCTGATCCGGGTGCTGGGCCGTGCCACGATTGCCGTGGCGCTGATCACACCGGTGCTGGCGGCGGTGGGCTACGGGGCGGCGGCCAAGGCGCTGATCTATCCGTCGATCCAGACACTGGCGCTGTTCGGCACCTTGGCGCTGTTGCAGCAACTGGTCCGCGATCTTTACGTGGCCGTGCGTCCCGGCGCCGATGCCGGTGACAGCCTGTTTCCGACGCTGATCGGCTTTGGTTTGGTGATCCTGGCCGCTATCCCGCTCAGCCTGATCTGGGGCGCGCGGGTCACCGACCTGACCGAGCTGTGGGGCCGCTTGCGCGAGGGGCTGACCATCGGCGACGTGACCATATCGCCGTCGAATTTCCTGACGCTGATCGTGGTCTTTGTCCTCGGCTACATGCTGACGCGCGGGGCGCAGTCGGCGCTCAAAACCTCTGTCCTGCCCAAGACGCGGATCGATCCGGGTGGCCAGACGGCCATTGTGTCGGGGCTGGGCTATGTCGGCATCTTCCTTGCGGCTTTGGTGGCGATTACAGCGGCCGGCATTGACCTGTCGGGCCTTGCCATCGTCGCGGGGGCCCTGTCCGTCGGCATCGGCTTTGGCCTTCAGACCATCGTGTCGAACTTCGTGTCCGGCATCATCCTGCTGATCGAGCGCCCCATCTCCGAAGGTGACTGGATCGAGGTGGGCGGGCAGATGGGTTATGTGCGCTCGATCTCTGTCCGGTCGACCCGGATCGAAACATTCGACCGCACCGACGTGATCGTGCCCAATGCGGATCTCGTGTCGGGCACCGTCACCAACTACACCCGCGGCAACACCGTGGGCCGCGTTATCATCCCCGTTGGCGTCGCCTATGGCACCGATACGCGCCGTGTCGAAGGCATCCTGCGCGAAATCGCCGAGGCGCATCCCATGGCGCTGGCCAACCCCGCACCGATGATCCTGTTTGCGGGCTTTGGGGCCGATAGCCTTGATTTCGAGGTACGGATCATCCTGCGCGATGTGAACTGGTCGCTGTCGGTGCGCAACGACATCAACCACCAGATCGCCGCGCGGTTTGTCGAAGAGGGGATCGAGATACCCTTTGCCCAACGCGATATCTGGCTGCGCAACCCCGAGACGCTGCGCGAGCAGCCTGCGCCTGCATCCGCGCCTCCGACCCCGGCAGAGCCGGATCACCTGACCGCGGACGACATGACTGACAGCGATGCGGACGCAGACGCAGACGGAGACGGACGATGACCCGGATGCTGTTTCGCGACGATCCCTACCTGCGCGAGGCCTCGGGCATCGTGACCGGCCACACGGACGAGGGGGGCATCGTGCTGGACCGCAGCCTGTTCTATCCCACAGGCGGCGGCCAACCGGGCGACAGCGGATGGATCGCATGGCAGGGCGGCGCGCTGTCGCTGGCCACCGCCGTCAAGGACCGGCGCGATGATGCAATCGTGCTGGTGCCGTCCGAACCGCGGGCCTTGCCCCCTGTGGGCACACAGGTCGTGCAGACCCTGGACTGGGACCGCCGCTTTTCCCACATGCGCGTCCACACGGCCCTGCACCTGCTGTCTGTCGTCCTGCCGTTTGGCGTGACGGGCGGGTCGATCAGCGTGGGGCGCGGGCGGCTTGATTTCGACATGGAAAACGCCCCAGACGACCGCGAAGCCATCACCGAGGCCCTGAACGACCATGTGTCGGCGGATTACCCCGTTACCGAGGAGTGGATCACCGAGGCCCAGTTGGACGCCAACCCCGGCATGGTCAAGACGCTGTCGGTGCAGCCCCCGCGCGGTGCGGGCGATATCCGGCTGGTCCGCATCGGCGGGGGCGTGAACACGGTCGACCTTCAGCCCTGCGGCGGCACCCACGTGGCCCGCACCGGCGAGATCGGTGGCCTGCGCCTTGGCAAGATAGAGAAAAAGGGGCGGATGAACCGCCGCGTCTATCTTCATCTTGAGACGTGATGCTGTACCGCCCGCTTTTTGCCGCCGCAGGCGTGTTTGCGATTGCGCTGGGGGTGCTGCTGCTGGTCGCGCCCGAGCTTTATCTTGACGCCTACCTGGTCGCACCGGATGACAGCCGCGCCTTTGCGGCGCGCCGTCTGGCGCCGGCGGTCATGGGATTGGGCGCTGTCCTGTTGCTGATGCGCAGCCTTGCGCCGGGACCGGTCCTGATACGATTTTCCGGTATCACGGCCTGCGTCTGGTTCGGGGTCGCGGCCACTGGTGCATACGATTTTGCCACGGGCACGGCCCACGGCAGCATCCTGATTGCCGCCGTCATCGAGGTCGTGCTGGGCGGCCTGTTCCTGCTGGCCGCGCGGGGCATACGCGCCGCATAATGCGGCAATTTCCAGAAAATGCGCACGAGCCCTTGCAGAGTCTTGCGTCTTTTCGATAGACCCCGCCTTGGACAGGTGGCCGAGTGGTCGAAGGCGCGCGCCTGGAAAGTGCGTAGGCGGGAAACCGTCTCGAGGGTTCGAATCCCTTCCTGTCCGCCACCACCCCACCGCGTTGAATGAAATCGCAGCAATCCGCGCTGTTTTCCCGCCGCGAAAACTGCCGCGCGCATGGCGATGGATTGCCATGAATTTCGGCTGAGTGGCCGCGTGGGTTGCCTGGCCCTACCTGACGACGAACACGGATTGCTGCGCATGGCGCGCAACCCGGGCGGCGTTGGGGCCGATCAGGTAATCCTTGAGTTCGGGGCGATGCGCGCCCACGAAGATCGCGTCGATGTTCAGCGCATTCGCGGTGCGTATGATCTGATCATAGACGGTGCCTTCGGCGATGTGCAGCTCGGTCGCGACGTCCTGCGGGATTGCCGTACTGGCCCAATCGTCGAGTGCGGTCTGGGCGGCGGACAGGGCGTGTTTGATGTGATCAGCCCCCAGCGACGCCCCGACAATCGCCATGCCAGCGTCTGGCACCACGTTCAAAAGGTGCAGCGTCGCCCCCTCGGCGCGGGCCATGGAAACCGCGGCTTGCGCGCTGCGCGCGGCGCCTTCGGGTGCATTCACGTCCACGGCCAGAAGCAGGTTCTTGAACATGGGTGTTCTCCCTAGAATGCAGGTTGTGTGGCGCGGCGGCGCTGGACCAGGACAAGCCCGCCCAAAAGCAGAAGTGCCGGGACAAAGAACAGCTCTTTCGGGAAACGGTCGTTTTCGATCTGCACTTCGGTGATCTGAACGGGCGTGTCGCCGTAAAAGTCGTATTCGTTTCCGAGGCTTTCAAAGAAGGGCGTGCCGGGAAAGGGTTCGTCCATGGCCAGCACATCGCCATCCGGCAGCACGGTGAGGCCTTGCGCGTCAAGTGCCCCTTCGGCGTCGCCGCTGATGGCGGGCAGGGTGATGGTGGTGGGTCGAATGCGGCCCGTGTCAAAGTCGGGCCCTTCGATCACCACGCGCAGTTGGCGATCCGTATCTGCGCTGGCCATCAGTTCGATCGCGGCAGGTCCGGAGGCGGTTCGGTACTTTTCGCTCACCTGATCAAGCAGGAAGTCGGGCCGGAACAGCATGAACGCGATGCCCAGAAGCGCCACAGTTTCCCACGTGCGGGATTTGGCGATGAAGTACCCTTGGGTCGCGGCCGCAAACAAGAGCATGGCGATGAGCGATATGAAGAAGACGAGGATCGCCTTTGCAAAGCCCACGTCGATCAGCAGCAGGTCGGTGTTGAAGATGAACAGGAAGGGCAGGAGGGCCGTGCGGATGTCATAGGCAAAGCCCTGGACCCCCGTTTTGATCGGGTCGCCGCGTGATATGGCCGCCGCCGCATAGGCGGCCAGCCCCACGGGCGGCGTGTCGTCGGCCAAAATCCCGAAATAGAACACGAACAGGTGCACGGCGATCAGCGGAAAGATATAGCCCGCCTGCGCGCCGACCGTCAGGATCACCGGCGCCATGAGCGAGGACACCACGATGTAGTTGGCCGTGGTGGGCAACCCCATGCCAAGGATCAGCGACATGATGGCCACAAGGATCAGCAGGATCCAGATGTTGCCGCCCGCGATCACCTCGACCACTTGTCCGATCACCTGGTGCGCGCCCGTCAGGCTGATGGTGCCCACGATCACACCCGCCGCGCCCGTGGCGACACCGATGCCGATCATGTTGCGTGCGCCCAGGATCAGCCCCTCGATGAAGTCGCGCCAGCCCTGGACGGTGGATGCGCCGAAGCCTTCGCCCCGGAACATCGCCTTGAGCGGACGGTGCGTCAGCGCCACGACGATCATGAAGATCGTGGCCCAGAAGGCCGACAGCGATGGCGACAGCCGGTCAAGGCTGTCGGTGCGCACCATGAGGTTCCAGACAAGGATAAAGATGGGCAGCGCGAAATACGCCCCGCCCAGCAGCGTTGGCGTGAGCCGCGGCGCTTCCAGCGGGCCGTCGGGGTCGTCCATGGCCACATCCGGGAAGCGCGAGGCGAAGTAGACCAGCACCAGATACAGCAGCGCCACGATCACGACCGCGCCATAGACGCTTTCGGTCATGAAATTGTCCAGCACGCTGCGCAGGCCGATCATGATGAACGTGCAGACCCCCAGAAAGATGAAGCCCGACAGGAACAGGATCAGGATCAGCACGGGGCCGATATGGCGGCCTGCCTTTTTCAGCCCCTGCATCTGCATCTTCAACGCTTCGAGGTGCACGATGTAGAGCAGCGCGATGTACGAGATCACCGCAGGCAGGAAGGCATGCTTGACCACGTCGATATAGGGGATGTTGACGTATTCGACCATGAGGAAAGCCGCGGCCCCCATGACCGGTGGCGTCAGTTGCCCATTGGTGGAACTTGCCACCTCGACCGCGCCGGCCTTTTCCGCAGGAAAGCCGATGCGCTTCATCAGCGGGATGGTAAAGGTGCCGGTGGTGACGGTGTTCGAAATGGACGAACCCGAGATCATGCCGGTCAGCATCGACGACAGCACCGACGCCTTGGCCGGACCGCCGCGCAGGGCGCCCAGCAGGGCAATAGCAACCTTGATGAACCAACTGCCGCCGCCGGCGCGATCCAGCAGTGCGCCGAACAGCACGAACAGGAAGATCATCGAGGTCGACACGCCAAGCGCGACGCCGAACACGCCTTCGGTCTGCATCCAGTAGTGGCCAAGCGCCTTGGACAGGGATGCGCCGCCATAGTTGGTGATTTCGCGGGCCCATTCGGAATAACCACCAAAAAAGGCAAAGGCGACAAAGGTCGTCGCGATGATCACCAGCGGCAAGCCAAGCGACCGGTAGACGGCGATCAGCAGGACAATCATGCCGATGGAGGACATCACGATGTCGGATGTGCTCCACAATCCGGGGCGGTCGGCAATCTGAAAGCGGAAGACAACGAGATACAGGCACGAGCTGACCCCGAGGATGATCAGTGCCCAGTCGTAAAGCGGGATGCGATCCCTAGGGGAGGATTTGAACAGCGGAAAGGCGAGTGTCGCCAGCATGATGGCAAAGGCCAGGTGCACAAAGCGGGCCTGGGCAACGATATTGGCAAAGATGCCCATTCCGGTGGCCTGGGCAATGACGCCCGGCACTTTCGACGCGATGTAGAGCTGGAAGAGCGACCAGACGATGCAGGTGCCGATGATCAGATTGGCCTGCCAGGCGGCAGCAGGGTTGCGCGCGCCGGTATCGGCCTCGGCCACGAGGTCATCGGCAGATGGTTGAGCCGTGTTCTGATCGGTCATGATGTGTCCCCCACGCGAGCGTTCGGCCGCCCGACTGCTGGTCAAGTGCAGTAAGTGAAAACGCCCGAAGCGGTGGCTCCGGGCGTTTCGATGGAGCGGCTCAGTTCATCAGGCCCAGTTCCTTGTAGGCCTTTTCCGCACCGGGGTGCAGCGGGGCGGACAGCCCGTCCTTGACCATTTCAGCCGGGTCGAGGTTGGCAAAGGCCGGGTGCAGGCCACGGAAGTCGTCGATGTTTTCCATGACCGACTTGGCCACAACGTAAACCACGTCCTCGGACACGTCAGCCGACGTCACGAAAGTTGCGCCCACGCCGAAGGTGGTCGTGTCGCCATCCGTGCCCTTGTACATGCCGCCCGGGATGGTTGCCACGCGGTAGAACGGGTTGTCGGCGACCAGCTTGTCGATGGGTTCACCCGTGACAGACACCAGTTTCGCGTCGCAGGTTGTGGTGGCTTCCTTGATCGCCGCCGCCGGGTGACCGATGGTATAGATCATCGCGTCGATGTTGCCGTCGCACAGCTGCTTGGCCATCTCGGAACCCTTGTATTCGGTGGCCAGGGCCAGGTCGCCCATGCCGATGCCAAAGGCGTCCATCACCACTTCCATCGTGGCGCGCTGACCGGAGCCGGGATTGCCGACATTCACACGCTTGCCCTTGAGGTCTTCGAAGCTGGAAATGCCGCTGTCACCGCGCACGATCAGGGTAAAGGGTTCGGGGTGCACCGACATCACGGCCCGAATGTTGGGAAAGGCCGCGTCGCCCTCGAATTTCGAGGTGCCGTTATAGGCGTGGTGCTGCCAGTCGGACTGGGCCACGCCAAACTCAAGCTCGCCCGCCTTGATCGTGTTGATGTTGTAGACCGACCCGCCCGTCGATTCCACGGCACAGCGAATGCCGTGTTCTTTCCGCGACTTGTTCACCAGTCGGCAGATTGCACCGCCCGTGGGATAGTAGACGCCGGTCACGCCACCCGTGCCGATCGAGATGAATTCCTGCGCTGTGGCAATGGGCGCAGTCATTAGCGCGCCGGCCACCACGGCGGCCCCCAGTTTCAGTTTCGCAAACATAAGTGTGTTCTCCCATTGATTTGGTATCACCACGCCCGGTTATTACCCGGGCGTCTCGTTTGGTGTGTCTACCCTGTGCAAGAATTCGCGCGCACGCAACCTCTGCGCGCAGAAAATGAGACGGCGACTCGAGGCTTTTCTGATCGGAAAATTCGGCGCATCCTGCACCTGTTCGCCCGCCAGAAGGTCCAGATCATGAGCCATGTGTTCCCGCGCCATTCGAAGTCACCCCCGCCAATGGTGTCACGCGGTGAGGGTCCGTATCTGTTCGACGGGCAGGGCAAGGCGTATCTGAATTGCGGCGACGCGGCCGTGTCCTGTCTGGGGCACGGCGATCCGCATGTCACGGCAGCGATCAAGGGCCAGTTGGATCACGTGGCCTTTGCGCACACGGGGTATTTCACCTCAGATCCCGCGGAGCGGCTTGCCGACAGGTTGGCAACGGTGGCACCCGAAGGTCTGGAGCGTGTGTATTTCGTGTCCGGCGGGTCAGAGGCGATGGAGGCGGCGCTGAAACTGGCGCGCCAGTATTTCATCGAGATCGGGCAGCCCGAGCGGCACAAGGTCATCGCCCGGCGTCAAAGCTATCATGGCAATACTCTGGGGGCGCTGGCGACCGGCGGAAACGCCGCGCGCCGCGCGCCGTTTTCGCCGCTGCTGATGGATGTGAGCCACGTCTCGCCCTGCTATGCCTATCGCGGGCAGCAGGATGGCGAAACGGATGTCCAATACGTGGATCGGCTGATCACCGAGATCGAGGCGGAAATCACCGCCCTGGGTCCGGAGACGGTCATGGCCTTTGTCGCTGAGCCTGTGGTCGGCGCGACGTTGGGAGCGGTGCCGCCCGTCGGCGATTATTTCGAACGGGTTCGCGGTTTGTGTGATGCCCACGGTATCCTGCTGATCTTTGACGAGGTGATGTGCGGGATGGGACGCACGGGGACGCTGTTTGCATCCGAGCAGTACGGCGCCGCCCCGGACATCTGCGCCATCGCCAAGGGGTTGGGTGCCGGCTATCAGCCCATCGGCGCGATGCTGTGCACCGCCACCATCCACGACACGATTCGCGATGGGTCGGGGTTTTTCCAGCATGGGCACACATATCTGGGCCATCCGGTGGCCTGTGCCGCCGCGCTGGCCGTGCTGGAGCGGTTGCTGGATGACAGGGTGCTGGACCGCGTGCGGCCCTTGGGCGATGCGCTGCATGATGCATTGACGGAACGGTTCGGGCAACACCCGCATGTTGGTGACATCCGCGGTGTGGGTCTGTTTCGCGGAATTGAATTGGTGGCGTCGCGCGAAACCAAAGCGCCGTTTGATCCAGGCGACAGGGTGCATGCGCGGCTCAAGGCCGCGGCGTTCGAGGAAGGGCTGATCTGCTATCCCATGGGCGGGTCGGTGGACGGGACCACGGGCGATCATATTCTGCTGGCACCGCCATTCATCCTTCGGGACGGCGATGTGGACACGCTGGCCGACAAGCTGGCGAACGCGATCCGCAAGGTGCTTCCCGGCTGATGCCGTCTTTCGTTTCGCATTCGGCATGTTGCAGGCGACTGTGCGATCCGGGGCAAGGCGGACATGGCGCGGCGCAACCAGACCGGCCGCGTCAGGCGGCATCAGCCTCCAGCACCTCCGGTTTGACTTCCAGCGGAAGGTCGATGGTGGGCAATTTCTGTTTGAACACCGTGACGCCCTCGACCTGAATGGTGACGGCAGGTTTGGCCCGGCCCGCGGCGACGCTGACGATCCGACGATTGGTGACTGTGACGATCAGCCCTTCGACCTTGAGTGTGAAGGTGACAGGGACCGGCAGCTTGCGGATTTCGGCAATCTTGCCAAGCTCGATCACGATATGCGGCGTAAAGCCCGCCTTCAGGCTGTGGGTGGCAACAGTCACCTGACGCGGTTTGTCGTCCTGCGGGCCCTTGGGTCCGATCAGATCGCTGACCTGGCCCAGTCCCTTCCATGCCTGCACCAACGCCTTGACCGGTGAAATGGCCAACGCATCCTTCACCGCCTTTTCAAGGGCAGTTGCCAGTGTTGATCCATCCGGGTCGATGGCCCGCAGGGTCAGCCCGGCCTCGCCCTTCAGGGCGTCACCGACCGCTTCGACGACCTCTTGCATGCGCGCTTCAGGCAATTCGTCGGCCAGCACCTTGCGCGGCTCTGTTGCCGGAGTATTCATGTCTCTGCTCCCTCGTCCTGCTCCATTTCGACCTCGATGCGTGGTGCGACGTCCTCGTCTACCCGCATCACCAATGTGAGCGGTGAGGATGGGTCAAGCACGACCGACGGTTCGTGATCCGGTTCCGCGAATATCCGTGGTCGGGCTGCAATCACGTGGCGCCCTTGGGCGGTGTCTTGATTGCGCCGTCCGCCACGAAGCTTGGCGATCAGGTAGCCGGACCCGACACCGGCCAGCGTCAGCAGCGCGCCCCAGACCCAAGGCGGAATGACAAGACCGGGTGCGGCCGGCCGCAGCAGCATGATCTGCGACATCGCAAGCGTTTCGCCACCAGCATTTTGCGCTTCGATCACCAGTGCCCTGTCCCGACCGGGTGCGGGCATCTTCACCGGCCCGCGCCAATCGGTCCCCGCATAGGGCGCGCGGGACAGGACTTCGCCGCTGTCGGGATCCGACACCACAATGGTCGCGGTGTCGGCGGGATTGGCGACAGCGACCGAAAGGCGGGTGGTGTCGGCGTCCACGGAAAAGCCATCCAGTGACGTGACACGCAGTGTCACCGGTGCTTGAACCGGTGCGGCCGGGCGCACAAGCGTGATGGTTTGCGTTGCGTGCGCCTCTCCGTCCCGTCCCATGGCCGCGATCACCACCGGCAGGCTTTGACCCGGCTCCGGCATGGAGACTTGCAGCCGCGCCCGTCCATCTGCCAATCGGCTCTGTGCCAGCGTCACCGCGTTCGCGCTGCCATCGTTCTCCCGTGCAATGACCGAGGTGATCCAGTCCGCGCCGGATGTCACGCTGGCGACTGTGATGACGCTGTCCGTGTCTGCCTCGAACCGTCCGGTCGGGCTGATTTCAAGCGCAACAGGGGCGCGACGAATGCGCAACTCGTCCTCGACAAGCACCCGGCCCGTGCGGTCCATCGCTTGTGCACGAAGCACCATTTCCCGACCTGGCGGCGGCAGGGCCTGTGTTGTGTCCCAGATGCCGTTGCCAACGGGCCTGCCTGCCAGAACCGCCATGTCCGGCCCGGACCGCAGCACAAGCTCTGCCGTGGCCCCCGGGTTTTCCAGCACAAGTCGCAGGCGCGCCGAAGCAGCGTCGACGACCGGTCCGTCGGGGCTTTGGAGTGTCAGGCGTGGCGGCAACACCGGGGCAGGGCGGGTCATCGTCACGGTCTGACGTGCAAGGGCATTCCCGCTGCGATCAAGTGCGGTGAACGTGACGCGCTGCGTATCACCGGGGCCGGGCGCGGGGACATACAGCGTTGCTGTGCCGCCGCTGATGGGTTGCGAGATCGGGGCAGTCCCGGCGCCCCGTGCTTCGATCCGGGTAACAGCGGAGGCGCCGCCGGGCAGCGTTGCGGTGAAATCGGTGCCCGGTCCGTCGACCGTGATCGAGCCGGCCGGGCGCACGTTCAGCACGACTGGCGGTCTGATCAGGCGCAGGGTGTCGCGGTCCAGTGCGGTGCCTTCCGGTCCGATCGCCTCGACCGCAAAGGCGGCCTCTTGCCCCGGTGGTGGCATCGGCAGATCGAACAGGACCGGCTGTCCGCGCCAGGGTTGCGCCTGTGGGCCGATCCCCGGGCCGGTCACGCGGATCGAGGCCGTCAATCCCGGCTGCGACAGCCCTATGGCGACGCGCGTGCGCGGCGCGTCCACTTCGATCCGCGGCGGCACGTCCAGCGCCACGGGTTGCGCCGCCTGACACGCGCGGTCAAGCTCATCGCGCAGGCCTATCCAGCGTAGCCGCCCGGCATTGAACTGGTCCATGCGGCCGCCCAGATAGCCCGCGATGGCCCGGCAGGTGTTCGGCCCCAGCGCCCCGTCGCTGGCACCGGGCGAGAATCCGACGCATGTCAGCCCGTCCTGCACCTGCCGAACGATGTTGCCGGTCACGACCTCGCGCGGGCCGCACCATTGCAACAACCGAAGCGTCACTGCCGCTCGGGCCGACAGATTGGCGGTGTTGGTTGCCACGACAAATGCCGTCAGGTCATCGAAATCCCGCGGCAAATCGACGGTCGCGGCATATAGCGGTGAGCCCTGCGCGGCATTCATGCGCACCCTTTGACCGCCCGGCAGTTGGACAAAGGCCTCGCGAATTGCGCTTTGATCGTCGGTGATCCGGGCTCTGACCGTGGTTCTGCGGCCCTGACCCTCGAAAATCGGCCGAACGGGAGCGATCTGTGGCGGTGTGCGGTCGGCCACGACGTCATCGTCGGGTGTCACGTCATCCCCGGGATCAGACCTGGTGTCATCCGAAGGTCCGGTATCGCCATCAAGCCGCTTGTCCAGCTGGGCCAGATCGAAGTTGCCCCCGATGTAAATGTCACAGGCCCCGGATCTGAGCGCCGTGAAAACCTCTTCGGTTGAAAGAATGCTTGTGTTGACGCGCTCGCGCCTGAGCCGACTGACCAGCACGCGGTCGGATGCGCAGGTTTTGACCTGCCTCAGAAACGCCCGAACATCGCGCGGCTGCGTGAGCATGACGAACAAAAACGCGCCGGCCATGAAACGGTTCGCATCGGCGACATAGAGACCGGTGTAGCCCGGGATCGGCTCGACCCCCTGCACAGAAAGACGGGACGCTTGTGCAAGAGCCTGCCCGCTCGCCGAAACGATCAGGCTCAGGGCCAGAAGCGAGGCAAAAAATACACGCATGTCCAAAATCGCCTTTGCGCGAAACGCCGAAAAATCGCCAATCAATCAACTATAGATAGCATGAAACCGGTCTTTCTGTCACGGCGTCCGGCACCGGGACATGGCATTGGCCGCATGATCACCCTGATCCGGGCGGCAGGAACAGCCCGTCGCAGGTCCGGTCGAACCGATGGGCCGGTGCCGTTTCCGCACCCCCCCACAGCGCCGGTCCGGCGTTCCGGAAACCGCAGGTTCGGGGCGATCAAATAGGGCTTTCCTCGGCCTTGATCGTCAGGCGGGCGCATCCGCCGTTTCCTGCATAGGAGTTCATGAACGGCCAGAAGATCATGTCATTGACGTACAGGAACAGATGGCCGTCCTTTTCCGCCCGCACCCGCGCGGTCACCGTAGTGATCACAGGCGTTTTCTGGTCGACCCCCTCGCACCCCCGCACCCCATCGACCGGCCACCCCTGGACTGACCGCATGAAATGGGTCGACTTGCCCGAATAGTTTTCAAGCGGCACGATCGAACTGCCGACCCGGCCGATTTGCGCCACGGGCTGGAACCAACTGGTGCCCGTCCGGCGGATCAGCTTGCCAAAGACATAGGACCGCTGGCTGGTTTCAAACCCGGACATCGGAACGCGTTGTCCTTCGTCGCTGAACGGCACGAGTTCCTCGAGCCTGATCCAGTATGTGCGCCCCTCGACAAGGTCTACGCCAGAGCTCCAGCACACCTCTCGCGGAGAAAATCCACCGGGCGTTTCGTAAACCTCGCCGGGTTCGACGCCGCGCGACAAACCGGGCTGCGGACACAGATTTCCGGCGACTGTCGTCACGGTCAGACCGGTGACCTGCACGACCTTCACCACGCCCAAAAGCACAAGGGCCGCCAGCGCGACTGGAATGACCCATGCGCTGAAGAAGGTATAGATGTGTTTGGCGATGCCGCTTGCCCGAAGCCTTTCCCCCGTTCGGACCAGCAGCCGGTCCAGCGCGCGGTCGAGTGTCATCGTCTTGTCCGACGTCCAGACGGTACGGGACCCGTCCCGTATCCGGTCGCGCAAAGATGTGCTGGAGCGTTGCAATGCGATGGCCAAAAGGATGAGCGGAATGGAGAGCGCGGGTATATTGGCAAAGGATTGCAACCAGGGCTGTACAAAGCCGGGCACGACCGCAGTCACCACACCGGGCAGCGACAGACTTGCCGCGCTTTGCGGTGGCATGCCCGGTTGGACCAACGCCCTGATCACGGTGTCGGTCCAGGGCAGCGCCGCCAGAAACAGCAAGATGGCGATGAATGCCACGTTCGCCACCCGTTTCCACATGACCAGCGATTTGACCTGCTGGGCAAGGGCGCTGTTGTGGCTGAGCGACACCTGCTGCGGCTGTTCATGCGGCAGGAAATCATCCGTCAGCATCACGGGCGCATAGCCATCGCGACCCGCCAGGATCTTTTCGACCACCGAACCATGCACAACGGGCTTGCCGCCAAAGGCGTCTCCGCTTTCGACGGGGCGGGGGGTATAGCGGTATGCGGATTTCATTCCGCTGCGCGAGTCGTGGATCAGTGCGTTCTTTGATCGGCGACTGTCCCAGTCGTCGACCAGCGGAGCGATGAATTGCAGGCCGTCCTGTTCCGCCTCGCGTATCATCCAGATCAGCGGCTCGAGCGAGGCTTCATCGTTGGGATAGCCGCCACCGATGTCGGCATGCATTCCGGCAAACCAGACTTCCTTGATCCGGGGCCCGTCGGTCTGGTTGCCGGGGCCGCTCAGGTCCAGGCGCGGTGTCTGATCGAACCGCAGCGGATGGTAGGTGCGCCGCTCGTCGTCCAGTGCCAGGGCATGGCGCACGTCCTCTACCGCGGCACTGCAAACGCGGTTTCGGAAGCTGATCGGCCAGATCCAGAAATCGATCATCGCCCGCACTTCCTCGAGCGGGACACCATAGGCTTCGACCGTATCAAACAGGCCAAGGAACTTGATCTTGACGTTTCCGGCATCACGCTCGGGACATTCCGATTTGACGGTGCCCTGTACCTGCGCGTGCGTCTTCTGTCGCAACACCCAACGTTTGATCCGCACACCGACATCGCGAATGAACCTGCCGGCCGAAACCGTCGGGCTCATGCGGATCTTGCCGGATTGCGGGTCGCGGAACGGCGCTGTCTTTTGCCGGTAATCCCGCCATGCGCCACCGGCATTGCGCCGCATTTCCGCCGACGACACGGTGCGGCCGTCGACTTGCTTCGGGATCAGGCCCTGAGACTGGATCAGGCTCGCCAGGGTGCGCACGGTAAAGGCGCCGCGGCTGAAGCCGAACATCCAGATTTCATCGCCGGGTTCCCAGTTCCAGCACAAGAACCGATAGAGTTTCTGCACATTGCTGGGAACGCCAAAGCCGGTAGCACCGTCAAACAGGCGGATCAGACCGATCGAGGACGTGCCGACGCCGGGAATGTACCGGGCCAGCTGCTGGTTCTGCTTCAACGGATGCAGCCCGCGCTTGTCCACCGCGTCGTAGATCCGCCAGATGTTCGACGCCTGGCTGCCGAACGCATTCCCGGTTCCGTCGGCAAACACGATCAGACGCTTGGGCAGGCGTTTGCCGGTCTTGCGACCCTCGTGCAATTCCGGACCGGTTTCTGGTTTGTGATTACTTTTCATGGCGCTCCGCGGTTTTTCGCGCAAAAAAGATTTCTGTTCGCACGGGGAATTCGATGCGCGCCGCGCGTGTGCGAATTCAATTCATATGTCTTCGAACCAGGCGACAAAAAAACCTCGTCATGTGCATGAATTAAAAAAACATTTCTTCGATCATCTGCTGCGGCGGCCACCATGCAGACCGCTGTGCGAAATCAATGCTTTGCCGATCTCAACGGTCAAGAAATCAACCGTCGGACAGTATTGTTCAGGCCGCCCAATTGGCCGCGCTTCTCTACATGGTTGCAATAAATTCGATTCGGGCCAACACTGAATGCAGATGTTCCGAACAATAGGTTGATGCCATTTCCAGACAAAAATCAGGAGATATCTTGATGTTTTCCCGTAGTTTTTTCTTGATTTCCCTTATTCTGATTTTCCCGGTCGCAGCAGCGGCGCAATTGTTCTCGGGTCCGCGTGACGAGGCGATGCTTGTGGGGCGCGACGAAACAACGTTTCCGCCTGCAGACGAAAACTACTTCGCCGAGATGGACAACGGCCTGGCGCTGTCCCCGGACGAGGTCAAGGGCCGCAACATGTGGATGGTCTGGACCGGCGGCAACGACCTGCTGTGGGACCGGCTGACCCGCGACACGTTCGGGCAGTTCGATCTGCTCAAAACGTTGTCTTCGCATCCCGATCTGCCTGCGCAACGGTCGAACCGTTTTGAGTATCTGGGCCTGATCAACGAACCCTGTTTCGAAGAGGCGACCGGCCCCGACCCGGACAGGTTCGGCCTGTGGCTGGACCGGCGCACAGACGACTGCGCGCCCGATCCCTTTGCGAACGCCGACAAATATCCGGGCGTTGAAATCGGCGCGCGGGGACGCAATGTGCCTGCGGGGTCCTATTACGGCGAACCGACCGGTGTGCTGGGCCTGCGGTTGTTTCCCAATCCCGATTTCGATGAACGCGCGGAACAGCGTTGGGACCCGGAACGGTTTTACAACGATCCCGATTACTACTTCGACAAGGATCTGGTCCGCCCCTACCGGGTTGGCATGTCCTGTGCCTTTTGCCATGTGGGCCCAAGCCCGATTGACCCGCCGGCCGACCCGGAAAACCCTGCGATGCGCAATCTGAATGCGACCGTCGGTGCACAGTATTTCTGGTTCGACCGCATCTTTGCCTGGCAGCCGGACGCGCGCCAATACATGGTCCAGCTGATCCACACGGCCCGGCCCGGTGCGCTGGATACGTCGCTGGTGTCACCCGACTATATCAACAACCCCCGCACGATGAACGCGATATACCTGCTTGAAGAACGGCTGCGGAACGCAACGCGGTTCGGAGAGGAAAGGCTGTCGGGCGGTGAACGGGACAACGTGCAGTTTCAGGATGTCGTGGCCGATGGTCCGCTTCTTGATTACTTCAAGTCGCCTGATCTCAGCCTCAGCCCACGTGTTCTCAAGGACGGTGCGGATTCGGTCGGGGCGCTTGGCGCGCTGAACCGGGTCTATCTGAATATCGGCCTGTTCAGCGAAGAGTGGACGCGGCACTTCAATCCGATTGTCGGCGGTCGCGACATCACGCCGATCAAGATCGAGACCGCGCAGAAAAACTCGGCCTACTGGCGCGCGACCGAGGCGCAGACCCCGCTGACCGCGCTGTATTTCCTCAAGGCCGGACGCCCGGACCTGTTGTCCGACGCGCCGGGCGGTGCCGCGTATCTGACCGAGGACGACGAAACACTGGACCGCGGCAAGACGCTGTTTGCCGAAAACTGCGCCCGCTGCCATTCCAGCAAGCTGCCCGAAGTCGCCTATCGCACCATTCCCGGGGGCTGTTCGGGACCCAACTACATGCAATGCTGGTCCAATTACTGGGAATTGACCAAGACCGACAGCTTCAAGGCCCAGATGCGCGAAATCGTCCACGCTGACGATTTTCTGGACAACAACTATCTGTCGAACGAATTGCGCATTCCGGTCACCTTGCTGGAAACCAACGCCTGCAGCCCGCTGGCGACCAACGCCATCGAGGGCAACATCTGGGACAACTTCTCGTCATCGACCTACAAGGCGCTGCCGTCGGTCGGCAAGATCAAGGTGCATCACCCGGTGACGGGCGAACCCTATGACTTCGATATGCCCGCAGGCGGGCGCGGCTACACCCGGGTCCCGTCGCTGATCAGCCTGTGGTCGACCGCGCCGTACCTGCTGAACAACACGGTCGGCACCTACGAACAGGATCCGTCGGTCGAGGCGCGCATGCGCACCTTTGATGATGGCATCCGCAAGATGCTGTGGCCCGACACGCGGGTGCGGGACAGCGAATTGGGCGACAAGGTGCCCGGCCTGATCGACCGCACGACCGCGCAGAGTTACCTGATGATCCCGCGCGGTTTCCAGCCCGATTTCCTTGTGCGTCTGTTCGAGCCGTTCCGGGACGAATTGCCGTGGCTGTTCAGCGCAAATGGCGACATCGAGCTTGGTCCGATCCCGAAGGGCACGCCGGTCAACCTGCTGGCCAATCTGAACGTCCGGCTGGATCAGGCGGATCTGATCGACCGGATCGAACATGATTTCAAGCTGGCGCGGCTGATCATCATGATGAAGCGCGACTTGAAGGATCTGCCCGACAACGTCAGCGACACGCAGGCGCGCGCCATATTCGCCGATCTCGTCGACCCGCTGCTGGAACTCAGCAAATGCCCGGACTTCGTGGTGAACCGTGGGCACTATTTCGGCACCAAGCTTTCGGATGCGGAAAAAGAGGACCTGATCGCCTATCTGAAAAACTTCTGAGGAGCCCGACGTGAACCCGGCCAGCTTTGACTATGTCGTCGTCGGCTCGGGTGCGGGCGGCGGTACGGTCGCGGCCAGGTTGGCCGAAGCCGGGATGCGGGTGCTGCTGCTTGAGGCTGGCGGCGACCCCAGATCGGCGCAGGGCGGCGTGCGCGGTATGGGAGACGCGAACAGGTTGCCGGATGACTACGACGTGCCCGCCTTTCATCCCTTTGCGTCCGAGAATGCCGCGCTGCGCTGGGACTTCTACGTAAACCACCATTCGGACCCGGATCAGTCCGCGCGCGACCCCAAACGCGCACCCGAGGGCGTGCTGTATCCGCGTGCCGGCACCCTTGGCGGCTGTACCGCGCACAACGCGATGATCTTTGTCTATCCGCACCACGACGACTGGCGACACATCCAGGAGCTGACCGGGGATGACAGTTGGTCGCCGGCTGCCATGCACGCACTTTTCCGCAAGATGGAGAATTGCGGACACCGCCCGGTCCAGAAGGCGCTGAACGCCATCGGCATCGATCGGACCGGCCACGGCTATGATGGCTGGATGCCAACCGAAAAGGCGATCCCACGGGCCGCGCTGCGCGACGATGACATCATGGATGTTGTGCGTCAGTCCCTGCGCGAGATGCTGGCAGAGGGGGGGGAGGTCGGACGCCGCTTGCGTTGGCTGGTTACAAGCGCGGCCGACCCCAACGACCTTGACCGGATCGACAACGATGCGGAGGGGATGGTGTATACACCGCTCTCGACCCGGGATGGCGTCCGCTTTGGCGCCCGCGAACGCGTGCTGGACGTCGCACGCCGATATCCCGATCGGCTGGTCGTGGAACTGGATGCCCTGGCGACACGGGTGCTGCTGGACGATGCGCGGCGTGCCATCGGTGTCGAATACCTGAAAGGCGCGCGGCTTTACCGGGCACATGCGTCACCGAATGGCGATGCCGGCGATCGGCGACAGGCGATGGCGACCCGAGAGGTCATCCTTGCCGGTGGCGCATTCAACACACCGCAATTGCTGATGCTGTCCGGGATTGGCGCTGCGGACGATTTGGACCGCTTCGGCATTCCTCAACGCGTCGAACTGGATGGTGTAGGCGGCAACCTTCAGGACCGGTACGAGGTCGCGGTTGTCAACAGGATGGCCTTTGACTGCTGGGAAAGCATGGCCGACTGCCGATACGAAGCCGGTGATCCCTTGTGGCAGGGCTGGAAATCCGGCGGCAGGGGGCTTTATGCCACCAACGGGGCGGCACTGGCGGCGATCCGGCGATCCCGCCCGGATCTGCCGCGGCCGGACCTGTTCTGCATGGCGCTTCTTGGACGCTTTTCCGGCTACTATCCGGGCTATGCGGCGGACCTCGCGGCCAGCCGGAACCACCTGAGCTGGGCCGTTCTCAAGGCGCATACGCTGAACCGGGCAGGGCGGGTTCGCCTGGCTTCTGCCGATCCGCGCGACAGGCCCGTCATCGATTTCAACTATTTCGAGGACGGGGGCGACACGGACCTTCAGGCGGTCGTCGAGGGGGTCAAGTTCGTTCGGAAGCTGACCGAACCACTGCGCCGCGACGGTCGCATTACCGCCGAGGAAATACCCGGCCCGGACATTCAGACCGACGCACAGATCGCCCAGTACATCCGCGACGAATGCTGGGGCCACCATGCGTCGTGCAGCTGCCCCATCGGTTCCCCGGAACGCGGCGGGGTTCTGGACAGCCGGCTTCGGGTGCATGGCACGCGGGGCCTTCGGGTCGCCGACGCCTCCGTCTTTCCGCGCATTCCGGGATTCTTCATCGCGTCGTCCGTCTACATGGTCGGCGAAAAGGCGGCGCAGGTCATTCTGGACGACGCTGACCATCAACACGCTACAGAAGGGATCTATCATGGCACATGATATCGAAACGCTCATGGATATGAGTCAGGATGAGCTGGACGCGCTGTTCTCCAGCGTTCCGGCGGGCGATATCCCGGACGGCGAGGCCGAGGGCACCGCCATCGTCGCCCCGGGTACGAAATTCACGCCGCTCATCTCGCGCTTCATCAACAGCTTCGCCTGGCAGGGAAAAGTGTTCGACGGCTCCAAGGGGGTCTTGCGCAACCGCATTCTGCCCTTTGGGCTCAATGCCATTCTCGCCAGGGTCTACAAGGATAAAAGCTGGCTCGATGGCAAGGAATGCATCGTGCTCGACTATTCCGATACTTCCATTCTGGCGCAATGGATCCGGGACGAGATCCGCGCCATCGGACCGGGGCTGTACCTGGGCAAGGTCTATTGGGACGACAATCGCCTGATCGACTTCGCACTCGATTTCAACGCCGACACGGGAACGTCCTAGGCGGCGCACCTCGCGCCGGATCCGTATTGCCATGACGCCGCAGACCACATTCCTCATTCTCGCGCCCGTCGCCGAGGGCAGGATCGAAGACCTGCGCGCGCTTCTGCTGGACATGACGGTCAAGCCCGGTCTGGCGGACCCCGAAAATCCGCTGGTGCCGTTCGGGCGCTTTGACCGTCTGCATGTTGCGCGCTTCTTCATTCCGCAGGTGGACACCTGGCGCGACATCGGGGCTTACGGCGTGGCCGCCGATCCTTATCCGCCGCAGCTTGCCTTTCTTGGTGACATCGACGGCGACAGGGAAAGCTTTCTGAACGAGCTTGTGCGCCACGCAGGCGACGGGCTGCGCCGGATTTTTGCCCATTGCGAAGACTTCGAGGACGAAACCGATCTGCGCGCCTGGATGAGCACGCGGAACGTGGTCGAAGCGGCGAATTACGTAAACACGCTTGGTCGTACGGTGCGGCAGGTGAACGAAGAGGCGGCGCTGGCCATGGCCCTCAGAGCGCACCTGCCGCACCTGGTCAAAGCGCATGGCGCAGCGGACGCCATCTTGCTGCACGCGCGGATGCGCGAATTCGTTGACACCGAAATCAAAGAAGGGCGCTTGCGCCTGACACCGCCCGAGCGGACACCGCCATCTCGGACCATCGCCGACTGGGTCGAAAAGATCGGCGTGCCGCTGGGACTGTTTGCCATATCGCCGCTGGTTCTGCTTGCGTCGCCTTTGCTGTTGTTTCGATTGCGTCAACTGGAACGGTCAGACCCCGAAATCCTGCCGCGTCCGGACGATGCCCGGGTCGCCACGCTTGGCACCTATGAGGACCACGATGTAACCAATCCCTTTTCGGCCATCGGCGATCTGAAGCCCGGAGGTTTCCGGCGGGCGACCGCAACAGTCGCCCTTTACCTGCTGAACTACGCGGCCCGGCATATATTCTCGCGCGGTTACCTGACCCGCGTGCAGACGATCCATTTCGCCCGGTGGGTGTATCTGGATGACAAACGGCGCGTGATGTTCTGCAGCAATTACGATGGCGCATTGGAAAGCTACATGGACGATTTCGTCAACAAGGTCGCCTGGGGCCTCAATATCGTGTTCTCGAACGGTGTCGGCTATCCGTCCACGCGCTTCCTGATCCTTGATGGGGCGGAACAGGAGAGCAGGTTCAAAAGCTACCTGCGCAACCGACAGCAACCGACCGAGGTCTGGTACAAGGCTTATCCCGGCCTTACGACAATCGACCTTGCGCGGAACACCCAGATCCGGGCCGGATTGCAATCCCGTCCACGCGGGCATCGGGCGCTGCGCAAATGGCTGGGCAAGATATGAGCCGTGCGCGCACATATCCCGCGCGTCCTGTCGACTTTGCCGACATGCAGGGGCTGGTGCGCTTTGGCCACGGGCGGCTGGTCGAAGCGGAATTCCTGCTGCTGTCCGTGACCGATGTCGCGGCTGCGCGGCACTGGCTGGCGACGGCGCCCGTGACCTCTGCCGAAACACTGGAAGAACCACCCGACGTGGCACTGCAAATCGCATTTACCGCCACAGGGCTGCGTGCGCTTGGGCTGGCGGACGACTTTGTGGCGCAGTTTTCGCAGCCGTTTCTGGCCGGGATGGCGGGCGAGCAAAGCCGGGCGCGCCGATTGGGCGATACCGGCACCAACGCGCCGGAACACTGGCATTGGGACGCGGCGGGCAGCCACGTGCTGCTGATGCTGTATGCGCGCGCGGGCGGGCTGGACGACTTCAGGTCGACCGTTCTGGAGGGTGAATTCGAAACGGCTTTCGGCCGTGTTCAAACCCTGACGACCCGGTCCAACGACGGCATCGAACCGTTCGGCTTTGCCGACGGCATCAGCGAACCGAAAGTGGATTGGGAACAGGCGCATCCGCCGTCGAAACACGGTCGCGAAGCCTATGAAAACATGATTGCACCGGGTGAGGTCGTGCTGGGCCACATCAACGAATACAACGAAGTGTCGCCCGCCCCGCAGTTGACCACAAGCGTCGCGGGCGCCGACGTCCCGCCAACGCAAGAGAGCCCGCAGGACATGCGGGATTTCGGCGGCAATGGCAGTTATCTGGTGCTGCGCCAACTGGAACAGGATGTCGCGGGCTTCTGGCGCTACCTCGATGATGTCACCGACGGCGACCCGACCGAACGCGCGGCGTTGGCCGCAGCCATGGTCGGCCGCCAGCAGGACGGCACGCCGCTTGTCCGGGGGCGGCGCGACATCGTGGGGGGACGACACGGCAACAACTTCACCTTTGATGACGACATCGACGGTGTCGTTTGCCCCGTGGGTGCCCATATCCGCCGGGCCAACCCGCGCACGGGTGATCAGCCGCCGGGGGTCGATGGGGTCTGGTCCTGGATCCTCAGCACGCTTGGCTTTCGACGCCGACGCGACAAGCTGCCGGGCCGGCACGATCTGGTTGCGTCGACCCGCTTTCACCGCCTTGTCCGGCGCGGCCGGGCCTATGGCCCCAAGCTGTCGCCCGAAGACGCGCTGACAAACCCGTCGGGCGCGGCACAGGGTCTGCACTTCATCTGTCTTTGCGCCAATCTGACCCGTCAGTTCGAATTCGTCCAGAACGCCTGGATGTCCGCGCCGGGCTTCAACGGCCTGCGTTCCGAGGCCGACCCGCTGGTCGGCAGCCGCGCGCCCGTGGGCGGCGTGCCAAGTGACAGCTTCAGCATCCAGCGCGCCACCGGGATCGGTCGCCGTTACGACAACCTGCCGCAATTCGTGACCGTCCGCGGGGGCGGGTATTTCTTTCTGCCCGGCTTGCGTGCGCTCCGCTTTATCGCGCGGCAGAAAGACTAGGAGATCACCATGCGCGCCATCCTCGTCGCACTCCGCCGCCTGCTGCACCGTCTGTTGCAGGCGGGTCTGCATATCGAACGGCGGCTCGAACCCTTCTTTCGACCGCAACTGAACCGCCTGGTCCGCGCGCCCACCGCACGCCTGTTGCAACGGCTCAAGAACCGCAAACGGCCCGACCTGGGCCTCGGTCCGGCCGAAGAAAGGATCTTTGACTGGGAAGAGGAAGCCCTGCAAACCATCATCGACGAAATGCGCGAGCAAATGAACCTGCATTTCCAGCCCGGTGCCTATGAACGCGGTGGCAACACCAAGACACACGGGCTGGTCCGCGCCACTTTCACTGTCCACTCGGACCTGCCGGATCACCTGCGCAAGGGCGTGTTCGCGACCGAACGCAGCTATCCCGCCTATATCCGCTTTGCCGGTCCCGGGCCTGACGTGCCCGAGGACATCCGCGATGTGGGTTTCGGGTCCATGTCCGTCAAACTGATGGACGTGCCGGGCCCCAAGCTGATGGACGAAGAGAAGTTCACCCAGGACTGGCCCGCCGTTGTCACCCCGACCTTTGTGACCCCGGACGTGCGTGAAAACGCCAAGTTGCAGTACTGGAGCACGATTGACGAGGCGCTCTGGTACTTTCTCGATCCGCGTGACCTGCACCTGATCGACTTTCTGATGCAGGGGCTTTGGAACGAAACGCAGATGAACCCGTTGGGCCACCGCTACTACAGCTGCGTGCCTTACCTGTTGGGCGAAGGACAGGCGATGCTGTATTCCTACGCGCCGTTGACGGACGTGCCGATGACCATACCGGGTGTGCCATTCGGGCGCGTACCGCCGAACTACCTGCGTGACAACATGGCCAAGACGCTGCGCGGTAAACCGGTGGAATTCGACATGCTGGTCCAACTCCAGACCGATCCGCATCTGATGCCGGTCGAGGATGCATCGGTGCTTTGGCCCGAGGACAAATCACCCTGGATCCCGGTCGCGCGCATCCACATCCCCATGCAGGATTTCGACCGACCGTCGCAGATGGCGTTCGCCCGAAACCTGCGGATCAATCCCTGGCACGCGCTGCCCGACCACCGCCCCCTTGGCAACCAAAGCCGGGCGCGGCGTCGTATGTACCAGGAGTTGGCGGCCTTTCGACAGAAAATGAACCAGGCCGCCCATGTCGAGCCGACAGGAAATGAGACGTTCGACTGATCTGACCGCAGTTTCGGACCGGGCAAAGGCCCGCACATCGCCCGATCCGGTTGAACGGGCTTGTCTGGCGGACCGCACATATTTGCCCTGCCGGTGCCCAGCCCACCCAAAGCGCGCAAAGCATCAACGCGGGAATTGACTGCCCGGTTACGGGCGCCGGAGGGGATGGTGTCGTTCGTTGTGACGGTGAGCGCAACGGCAATCCGCCGTCCGATGGGTGTGCCGATCGCCCGCGATCAACGCGCCTCTTGCAAAGCCGGGTGGGGCCGGTATCGTTATGATATCGTGACTGCTTCCGTTATGAATGCTGACTTGGAACGCACGCAACGTCGTGCATGGGAGGAACTATGAGAAAACCAACGTTTGTCGCGCTTCTGGCTGCCGGAACGGCGTTGTCGCCATTGGCTGCCTACGCTGAAACCGAAGTGCAGTTCTGGCACGCCTTTACCGGGCGACTTGGAGAACTGGTGAAAGCCCAGGTCGAGGAATTCAACAACAGTCAGAGCGATTACGTCGTCGTCGAAAGCCACAAGGGCAACTATTCCGAGACGTTGAACGCAGGGATCGCGGCCTTCCGCGCGGGCGAGCAGCCTCATATCCTGATGGTGTTCGAAGTTGGCACCGCGACCATGATGTCGGCCGAAGGTGCCACCAAGCCGGTCTACGAAGTGATGGCTGAAAGCGGCGCCACCTTTGATCCGGACGCCTATATCGGGTCGGTCAAAGGCTACTACACGACGACGGACGGAGAGATGCTGAGCTTGCCGTTCAACTCCTCGACCCCGGTCCTGTGGGTGAACCGCGACGCGTTCGAAGCCGCGGGCGTTGATCCCGACACCGATCTGTCCACGTGGCAGAAGGTCGGCGAAACGCTGGACGCATTGAAAGCAGGCGGCGAAGAGTGCCCGCTGGTCACCGCCTGGCAAAGCTGGATCCATCTCGAGAATTTCTCGGCCTACCATGACGTGCCATTCGCGTCGCAGGACAACGGCTTTGCCGGTCTGGATACCGAGTTGATGCTGAACGGTCCCGCACAGGTGGCGCACCTGACAGCGATGGGCGAATGGGCGCAGGACGGCAAGTTCGTCTATACAGGTCGGCGCAACGAGGGCGGTGCCAACTTCCGCTCGGGTGAATGCGCGCTCTTCACCGAAAGCTCGGCGGGGTATGCCGGCATCAAGGCCGAGGCGCAGTTCGATTTCGATGTGCGTCCGCTGCCCTATTGGGAAGGTGTCGGCAATTCGCCTCAGAACACCATCATCGGTGGCGCGTCGCTTTGGGTTCTCGAAGGGCATGAGGCCGCGGAATACAAGGGCGTTGGCGAATTCCTTGCCTTTCTGTCCTCGTCTGACGTTCAGGCGCAGTGGCACCAGGATACCGGTTATCTGCCCATCACCGCCGAAGCGGGAGAAGCCACGCGTGCAGCAGGCTTCTACGAGGAAAACCCCGGCACGGACATTGCCGTGATCCAGATGACCGCCAAGGAACCCACCGCCAATTCCAAGGGGCTGCGTCTGGGGTCCTTCGATCAGATCCGCGGTATCATCGACGAAGAACTGGAAGCGATCTGGGCCGGCGACAAGAGCGCCCAAGAGGCCATGGACAGCGCCAAGTCGCGGGGCGATGCGCTGCTGCGGCGCTTTGAGTCGGCCAACAAATAAGCATGAACCGGGCAGGTCCCTGCGGCCTGCCCGGTTTCTTGCGGGGGCAAATCCATGGAAAAGCGCGTTACCTTTCGCGGCTGGCTGCTGCCGCTCCTGCTGATTGCGCCACAGGTCTTCATTTCGGCGGTGTTCTTCTTTTACCCGGCCGGGCAGGCGATCTGGCAGTCGCTTTTCATTCCGGACCCATTCGGGCTTTCGTCGCAATTCGTGGGGCTGGGCAATTTCGAATTCCTTTTGGGCGACCCGTTCTATCGGGCGTCGTTTCTGACGACGGCGATCTTTTCGATCCTTGTGACGCTGTGTTCGATGATCCCGGCCTTGTTTCTTGCCGTCATTGCGGATCGCCTGATCAAGGGGTCGGGCGTGTATCGGACCCTGCTGATCTGGCCCTATGCGGTCGCGCCAGCTGTCGCGGGTGTGCTGTGGCTGTTCATGTTCAACACGCGCGTTGGTGTCATATCCTGGTATCTCGGGACGCTGGGATATGACTGGAACCACGTCCTGAACGGGGGAGAGGCGATGGGGCTGGTTGTTGTCGCCTCTGCCTGGGGGCGGATCAGCTATAACTTCCTGTTTTTCTTCGCCGCACTTCAAGCGGTGCCCAGATCCGTGATCGAGGCGGCGGCCATCGACGGCGCCCGCTTCTGGCGCCGGTTCTTCACGATAGTGTTGCCGCTTCTGTCTCCTACCACGTTTTTCCTGCTGGTCGTGAACGTGGTCTATGCCTTCTTTGAAACCTTCGGCGTGATCCACACAATCACGGCCGGTGGTCCCCAGCAGTCCACGACCATTCTGGTTTACAAGGTCTTTTCAGACGGGTTCGTCGGGCAGGACTTGGGATCAAGCTCGGCCCAGTCGGTGATCCTGCTGGTTGTTGTCGGACTGCTGACGATCATCCAGTTCAAGTTCATCGAAAAGCGGGTGCATTACTGATGGCGCGCGAAACGCATGGCATGGTGGAAAAACGCGGCGCAGGCCTGTGGCTGACCCATGTGTTCATGATCCTCGGCGTGCTGGTGATCTTTTTCCCGATCTGGCTGGCCTTTGTCGCGTCGACCGTCACGCAAGCCGATATCATCCAGCCGCCCATGCCGGTGGTGCCGGGTGATCAGTTCTGGATCAACTATCGCAACGCGTTGTTTTCAGGCGTCAATGTTCCCGTGGCGACGATGCTGCTTAATTCGCTGATTATGGCGGTGGGCATCGCGGTGGGCAAAATCGCGATCTCGCTCTTGTCGGCCTTTGCCATCGTCTATTTCAGGTTTCCCGGTCGCAACGTTTTTTTCTGGATGATCTTTTTGACGCTGATGCTGCCGGTCGAGGTGCGGATCGTCCCGACCTTTGAGGTGGTCGCGGGATTTGGCATGCTGAACAGCTATTCGGGCCTGATCTTTCCGTTGATTGCATCGGCCACGGCGACGTTCCTGTTCCGACAGTTTTTCCTGACCATCCCGGATGAGCTGGCAGAAGCCGCCCGCGTCGATGGCGCGCGGCCCATGCGGTTTTTCTGGGATATCGTGGTGCCGATGAGCCGGACAAATGTGGCGGCGCTGTTCGTGATCCTGTTCATCTATGGCTGGAACCAGTATCTCTGGCCGCTGCTGATCACGACCGACCCGGAAATGAATACCATCGTCATGGGCATCAAGCAGATGTTCCCGTCGGGCGACGACTTTGCCCATTGGCCCACGATCATGGCGACGTCCATTCTGGCGATGATCCCACCGGTCATCGTCGTGGTGGGGATGCAGCGGCTTTTCATCCGCGGCCTTGTAGACAGCGAGAAATAGATATGGCGACAGTCACCCTTGCGGGCGTCAGGAAAAGCTTTGGCCCCACGGACGTCATCCACGGCATCGATGTCGAGATTGCGGATGGTGAATTCATCGTCATTGTCGGCCCGTCCGGCTGCGGGAAATCCACGTTGCTGCGCATGGTCGCGGGGCTTGAGACGGTGACAGCCGGCGACGTGCTGATCGGCGGCACACGCGCCAACGACAAGGAACCGATGGACCGCGATATCGCGATGGTGTTCCAGAACTACGCGCTTTATCCGCATATGTCGGTGCGCCAGAACATGGGATACGGGCTGAAGATCGCAGGCCTGCCCAAGGATCGGATCAATGCCAAGGTGGAAGAGGCCGCGCGCCTCTTGCAGCTTGAGCCGCTGCTTGATCGCAAGCCCCGACAGCTATCGGGCGGCCAGCGCCAGCGCGTCGCCATGGGCCGCGCCATCGTGCGCGAACCGGCGGTTTTCCTGTTTGACGAACCGCTCAGCAATCTGGACGCCAAGCTGCGCGTTCAGATGCGGCTTGAGATCCGCGAGTTGCAAGCCAAGCTGGGGATCACGTCGCTTTACGTGACGCATGATCAGGTCGAGGCCATGACGATGGCCGACCGGATGATCGTCATGAATTGCGGCGTGGCAGAACAGATCGGAACCCCGCTGGAAGTCTACGAGTCCCCGCGCACGCTGTTTGCCGCACAGTTCATCGGAAGCCCCGCCATGAACGTCATCGATGCCCACATTCAAGGGGGGGCCGTGATGATCGGAGAGCAAGCGGTGGCCGAGGCCAGCGCGCCCGATGGTCCGGTCAAGTTCGGCATCCGACCCGAACACATGAATCCCGACGACAACGGCCCACTTTCTGTTGCCGTTCAGATGACGGAACCCCTGGGCGCGAACACCTTGCTGCATGGCAGGTTGCCGGGGCACGCCGACAGCTTCACCATCAGCCTGCCAGGCGTCCACGCCATGCCGGAACGGGACGCACCCTTGCGCTTTTCGGTTCAAAAGGGTCAATCCCACATCTTCGATCCGACAACCGGCTTGCGGTTGGCGTGATGCGCACTCAGCGTGCGGTGCGCGATCTGGACGGTTGTTTGGTTTGCAATTACCCGCGCTTTTCACGCCAGGCGGCCTTTTCAGCTTCTATTTCTCGGGCTGTTACACCACGATTTATCAACGGCAGCGGGCGCGCGACGGCAAGTCCGCCGTGTGGCCGTTGCCGAACTGCGGACATCGCCGCCATGGACGACCCGGCCGGCCCAAGGCGCGGTGGATCGGCGCAATGGTCGTGAATATCAGCGGGATATGAGCAAGCGGATGCTTGCCGAACCATATCCTGGCGCAAAAGTGGAATTCGCCTGTCATGTGCGGGCGGTCATACTACCTTAAGATCAAACAACAGACGCATGTCGACCAGCAAGGAGTGAGCACCAGATGGCATTTTCTTTGAAACTGAACGGCAGGACGCATCAGGTGGATGCAGAGCCGGGCACCCCGTTGCTGTGGGTGATCCGGGACGAATTGAAGATGACCGGCACCAAGTTCGGTTGTGGTGTGGCGTCCTGCGGGGCCTGCACCGTGCATTTGAACGGTGAACCCGTGCGATCGTGCCAGACCTATATCGACGACGTCGAAGGGGCCGAGATCACGACAATCGAAGCCATCTCGGACAATAGGATCGGGGCGGCTGTGCAACAGGCCTGGGTCGAACTGGACGTGGTGCAATGCGGTTATTGCCAGTCCGGCCAGATCATGTCGGCCGTTGGACTGCTGACCGAAAACCCCAAGCCGTCGGCGCAAGAAATCGACGACTACATGTACGGCAACGCCTGCCGCTGCGCGACCTATCAACGTATCCGCGCCGGGGTCCAGCGCGCGTCCGAAATCCTGGAGGCTTGATCATGACTGTGAACACATCCCGTCGCGGTTTCCTGAAAGCCGCAGCCGCCACCGGCGCGGTCCTGATGGTCGGCATCACGCCCAAAGGGGCCGTGGCCGCAGGGCAAAGCGCCATGCTGAACCCGTTTGTCCGGATCGGCGCCGATGGCACCGTGACGGCCATCGTCAAACACTTTGAAAAGGGGCAGGGGCCTGCCACGGGCCTGTCCACCCTGATTGCCGAAGAAATCGGCCTGCGCATGGACCAGATCGACTATGATTTCGCGCCCTCGAACCCCGAGGTGTACAACAACCTGTTGTTCGGCCCGTTCCAGGGCACGGGCGGGTCCACCGCCATGGCCAATTCATTCATGCAGTACCGTCAGGCCGGGGCCGCCGCCCGCGAGATGCTTTTGCAGGCCGCCGCCCGGACATGGGGCGTGGATGCAGGCACGCTGACGCTGGAGGACGGTGTTATCAGCGGTGGCGGCCAGTCCGCCCCCTTGGGCGACTTTGTCGAGGCCGCAGCGCAGCTTGAGGCCCCGGAAGAGCCGCGCCTCAAGGATCCGTCGGAGTTCAGGCTGATCGGCAATCCGGACGTGCGTCGCCTTGACAGCAAGATCAAGACGGACGGCACCGCGCAGTTCGCCATGGACGTGCACCTGCCCAACCAGATGATTGCCATGATCAAACGCCCCGAACAGCGCGGTGCGCTGGCGACAGGCATGGACGACACCGCGTCCCGCCAGATCAAGGGGTATATCCGTGCCGCCATCCTGCCCAATCAGGCGGGCGTCGCGGTCTACGCCGAAAACACCTGGGCCGCGATGCAGGCGCGGGACGCGCTGGACGTGACATGGGACACAAGTGCCGCCGAGGCGCGCAATTCGGACCAGATCGAAGCGGAAATCCGGGCCGCACTTGAGGCTGAGCCCACCTATAACGTCAACAAATCGGACGCGACGGTGACGCAGGCGGCGCTTGATGCAGCGGACAGGGTGGTGGAGCAGACATTCTATTTCCCGCTTCTGGCCCATGCCCCGATGGAGCCGCTGAATTGCACCATCGAACCCACCGCCGACGGTGGCATCGTGCTGCATGACGGCGCACAAATGCCGACGGGGCCGCATATGGCGCTGTCGCAGATCCTCGGCCTGCCGATGGAGAAGATCGAAATAAGGACGATGCTTGCCGGCGGGTCCTTTGGCCGCCGCGCCACGCCCGATGCCGATTATCAGGTCGAGGCGGGGCTGGCCTTTGTGATGACCGACCGCACGCGGCCCGTCAAACTGGTCTGGTCGCGCGAAGATGATTTGCGCTCGGGCTATTATCGCCCAGCTTTCGGTCACAAGGTGCGCGTTGGTCTGGATGCAAACGGTGACATCGTCGGCTGGGACCACCGCATCGCGGGCCAGTCGATCATGAAGGGCACGCCCTTTGAAGGGTTTGCCGTAAAGGACGGCGTCGATCACAGCTCGGTCGAGGGGGCGGCAGACACGCCGTATCAGATCCCGGCGGCGCATTTTGGTCTGACAGACACGGAAAAGGCCACCAGCACATTGTGGTGGCGCGCGGTGGGGCACACCCACACGGCATACGTGATGGAGGTCATGATGGACATGGCTGCCTCTGCAGCGGGTGCCGACCCGGTGGACTTTCGCCTGAAATACCTCGCGGGCGACGGGGCCGATCAGGTGCGCAAGACCAACGTGTTGAAACTGGCCGCCGACAAGGCCGGGTGGGGGAACGCCCCCGCGGGCCGCAGTCAGGGCATCGCGGTGCACAAATCCTTTGGCTCTTACGTGGCCGAGGTGGTCGAGGTGTCGGGCAACCCGCGTGACGGCATCCGCATCGAAAAGGTGACCTGTGCGGTGGACTGCGGCATTGCCGTCAACCCCGACATCGTCAAGGCCCAGATGGAAGGCGGTATCGGCTACGGCATCGGCCACACGATGCGGGACCGGATCACGCTGACAAACGGGGCGGTGGATCAGTACAACTTTCCCGACTACGAACCGCTGCGGATCGGGGACATCGGCCAGATCGACGTGCACATCGTGCCATCCGCCGAACCGCCCACGGGTGTGGGCGAGCCGGGCACGCCGCCGTCGGCACCTGCGCTGGCCAACGCGATCTCGGCCATGAGTGACCTGCGGGTCAGCAGCCTGCCGATGGATGAAAACGGGGTCAGCTGGGCCTGATCCGAACACCAGCCTGCGGATGGGTCCGGCCCGGTTTCAGGGCCGGACCCGTCTGTGTTCAATTCCGCGACGGATAGATACCGACAAGCGCCACACATGTGGTCATCGCCATGAATGGTTGCTGGTTATACACCTGTTGGCCCGACCCGTTGTTCAGGATGGTCGCGTTCGAAGTGAATTCAACCGAACCGACGCCCATGGACACAGCCGGTGTCGATGGATCGGAATAGATCGGAACGCTGCTGGGGAAGGTGGCGTAATACGCCCCGGTCGGATCCAGTGTGGATGGCGCGGCACCGCTGGCGACGGTGTTGCCTTCGATATCGCCGCTGACGCTGTGGGTATGCGGTGCCATGTTGGGGATCTGGTAGGTAAGAAACTCCGCCCCCCCGCGCTGGCCCATCGAGCGGGGTGACAATCCGTTGCCGGTGCCCTGACCGACATTCCCGCGACCCCGCAGATCGGGCAGGCCGAAGGTCGTGCGCCCATCGCCGCCATAGATGGTGCCATACAGCGAAAACAACGCGTCCCATTGCGAAATCGCCAGCAAGGCACCGTTGGCTTCGGCCCAGCCCTGCGGACAGAAATTGCTGCCGAAGGTCTGGATCGTGCCGATGAACGGATCGACGTCGGCGGCGACCTGTGTCGGCGCCATGGTGGCCGCAACGGCTGCGGCACCCAGTGTGGATAGGATATGTTTCATTGTGACGTCCTGTCATATGATGTTCTTGAAATCAGGTGGTTAGGGGCGACTTGGGAACAGTCCCTGGATCGCGATGCAGTGCCGGGTCACAAGGAACGGGGCCATGTTGGTGATCGGCTGGCCTGCACCTGTGGTGCTGAGTTTCGCAGCACTCACGTCGACCTCGATATCGCCGCCTGACATCGCCACCGGACCCGAGATGTCGGTGGTGTAGGCCCCCGTGCCCGACGTGAACGTTCCGATGAAGTTTCCACCGGGGTCAGGGACGCTGGCAGCGGTCGTCGACGCACCCATCTGCGCCTTGAGATTGCCGCCGATCATGTGCGTGTGCGTCGGCAATTCCGCAACCGTCTGCGCGGTGGTTTCAGTTCCGAACGCGGCACCCAGCGGACGGTTCGTCAGGCCGTTGCCCTGGCCGGGGTTCACGGACACGCGGCCGCGCAGGTCAGGCAGCGCAAAGGTTGTCCGTCCGTCGCCGCCATAGGTCGTGCCCAGCAGTGCATACAGCGACTGGTTGCTGTTGATCGGCAGGATTTGCCCTGCCGCTTCGCTCCACCCGCGCGGACAGAAGGTAAATCCGAATGTCCGAAGCTCTCCGAGAAAGGGCGTGTCCGCCTGAACCGGAGCCGCAGGTGCCATATAGGCCAAGGTGGTGGCGGCCAGTGCAAAAATAGTCTTTTTCATGTTCATTATCCTTGGTTCTGTTGTCCACTCAGCTCCGGGGCGGGTAGGCCCCGACCATCGCGATGCACGTCGTCAACGCCAAGGTGGGTTGCATGTTGTTTTGCGGTGCACTGCCGCCCGCAGGGTCAACCGTCACGCTGTTGACCGTCAGGTTGACCGACTGGTCGCCCATCAGGGTGGTGGTGTTCTGATCGGTGGCATAAATCTGTTGCCCCGCCGGATGGCCCGCCGGAATTGTGCCAAGGGATTTGCCGTTGGGCGAGTTGGAGTTCGGGTTTGCGCTGGACGCCTTTACATCCGCGGTCGGAAGCGCCGTGATCGAATGTGTGTGAGATGGCATCTGCGCCTGGGTCATCGTGACGGTTTCGACGCCGCCGGTCTGGCCCCATTGAAAGAACGGCAAGCCTGCGCCCTGACCGGTCCCGATCGTGTAACGGCCCTGCAGGTTCGGCAGCCCGAAGGTCGATCTTCCGTCACCACCATAGGTCGTGCCGAGAAGCGAGAACAACGCGGTATTCTGAGCAATGGGAAGGATTTGTCCATCCGCCTTTGCCCATCCGCGCGGACAGAAGTTGAATGCAACGACCATAACATCGGCCAGATACGGATTATCCCCCGCCTGGGCCGGCGCACTGTGTGTCGTGCAAGCCAAAGCGAGCGCCAAAGCACTTGATTTAAACAGTTTCATTGAGAAGTCCTTCAAATTGATGGTCAACGTGGAAAGGTTAACCTTGGGTTGCAGCGTCACAAAGCTCGAAATCTTCCAGGTTGGTCTGATGCTTAATTAAAGCATTGTGATATAATATTAATTATCCAAAACCTCGACTGTAATGAGAGACGCAGGGGTTGAATTATCATGTCGGGGCGCAAGAATCATGATGTGCCGCAGGTTGAAAACTGCCTGTTCCTGCGGGCATTTCTTTACTTTTCCCGGCAGTCGGTGAACGATCGCCGGATATCGCCACGGAACGACATGTGAACAGCCCGATGACGGCCCGGACCATCGCCATCATGCAACCCTATTTCTATCCCTACCTGGGGTATTTTGCGCTGATGCACAGGGCGGACGAGTTCGTTGTTCTGGATTGTGTGCAGTTCCCGCGTCGCGGGCGTGTGCACAGGTGCCAGGTGCCTGTTTCGGGTGGCGAAGACCGCTGGCTGACGCTGCCTGTGGCGCGCGCGCCCCAAGGTGTGTCGATCCGTGATCTGCAATTTGCAGAGGATGCGCAAACCCGGTGGCGGGCAGCCCTGTCACGCTGCGCCTGGGCGCGAACATCGGTCGACGACGACGTGGCAGGACGCGTGCGCGCCGCCCTCGGCATCACCGGGTTGTCGGTTGCGGATTACCTGATCCGTCAACTGCGGCTGGTGCGCGATACACTTGGGTTGACCTGCCGGATCACCCGCAGTTCGGATATGTCGCTTGGGCCGGACGTGCGCGGCGCGGATCGGCTGATCCGCATTGCCCGGGCCCGCGGGGCGCACACCTATCTGAACGCGCCGAACGGGCGTGCGCTGTACGATCCGGCAGTGTTCGCGGCGCAGGGCCTGCAGCTTGGCTTTCTGCCGCCTTATGACGGGCCGTTCCGGCATCTGTTGCCCGCGCTGTTGCAGCGGCAGGCACCGGCAATGATCCGCGATCTGAACCGCTATGCGTCCCTGCCGCTGGATGGGGCAGAGGTGGCCCATGCCTGACACCACGCACCCCGTTACCCGTATTCCCGTACTGCGCCCGCAATTGCCGGATGCGGACGCGCTGCTGCCCTATCTGCGCAGCCTCGATGAAAGCCGGATATACACCAATCTCGGGCCGATGGTGCTGCGTCTGGAACAGCGGCTGTGTGCGCTGTTCGGTCAGGCCAACGGGGGTGTGACGGCCGCCGCTTCCGGCACCGCGGCGCTGATCGGGGCCATCCTGACCAAGGCCGGGCGGGCAGGGGATCGCCCCCTGGCGCTGTGTCCGTCATATACATTCGTCGCCACCGTCACGGCGGCGCAGGGTTGCGGATACCAGCCGCATCTGGTGGACATCGCGTCCGACAGCTGCGCGCTGGACCCGAACGCGCTGCGCACCCATCCCCGCTTGGCCGATGTCGGAGTGGTTCTGGTCACAGCTCCGTTTGGCCGCTGTGTGGACCTGCCTGCATGGGAGCGTTTCGAGGCTGATACCGGGGTGCCCGTGGTCATCGACTGCGCGGCGGGCTTCGACACGTTGCTGCGGCACGGGTCGCGTCTGTCTGCGACGATCCCCATGGCGGTCAGTTTCCACGCCACCAAATCCTTTGGATGCGGCGAGGGGGGCGCGGTGCTGTGCGCCGATCCGGACTTTGCCCGGCGGTGTCATCGGGCGCTGAACAATGGGCTGCTGGGGTGTCGTCAGGTGGTGGGCGACAACACCAATGGCAAGATGAGCGAATACCACGCCTGTGTCGGCATGGCCGAACTGGACCGCTGGCCGGACAAGCAGGCGCGCTATGACCGGATGGTCGCCGATTACCGCTTGGCCGCGCAGCAGGCCGGGGTAAAGGTGCAAGTGGGCGGCGCGCAATCCGCCGTCTATGCCCTGTACACATGTCCCGAAGCCCAACGCGCGGAAGGTTTGCGGATGGCGCTTGCGTATGACGGGTTCGACAGCCGGTTCTGGTACGGGGCCGGTCTGCATGCCGAGAATGGGTTCGGCCCGTTCCCCCAGGACCTGTTGCCACACACGGATGACGTGGCGCCCCGCGTGCTGGGCCTGCCTGCCTATCTTGATCTGCCCCGGGACGAGATGCAGCAGATCTGTGCCATCATTGCACGCTCCACCTAACCCAGCAGCCTTTTCGCAAACCGGCGGGCCACACCGCGCAATGTGCGCGGGCTGGCCTGTTGCACATAATCGCCCGTCCCAAGGTCCGACAGTACCGTTGCGCCTGCTCCGATGATGCTGTTTGCCTTTACCCGACGGTTGTCGATCAACCCGCTTTGCCCGCCAAAGAAACAGGCCTCACCCACCTCGCAATTGCCTGCGATACCCACTTGGGACGTGATGAAGCAGTGATCGCCGATCGTGCTGTGATGGCCGATGTGGTTGTTGCTCCAGATTACGACATTGTTGCCGATACGGGCAAAGGGCTGGATCACGTTCTGTTCAAGGATAAGGCAGTTTTCTCCAATCTGATTGGCATATATATGTGCTGACGGGTGGACAAATGTCAGAAAATCGTAACCCCGCCGCTTGCCGTCCAGGTAACGCGCCTTGCGGAACCGGTTCAGGTCACGGTAGCTGACTGGCCCGAACAGCAGCCCTTCACCGGGGGCAAAGTGTGTCTCGAGGGTTTCCCAGTCATAAACGGGGTGGCCCATGCACCTGTCCTGCCCGTTCCGATAGGCGGCATCGACGGTATATCCCACGACCTCGTGCGCGCTGTCCCGTTCCAGGTACACGGTCACGGTCTGGGCCAGTTGCCCGGTGCCGAACAGGATGACGCGCGCCACCGGATCTGCCTATTCGGCCGGGGTCTTGGCGGGGGGTACGGGGGCGGCGCTGAAGTAGTTCATGCTGCGCCGATCCGTGCCGGGGGCGATCTGCGTCAGCCGGTGGTGGTGCCAGTGCAGCAGGCAGAACCACAGGAACGTCCCGAACGACCACATGCCACGGGGCGTGGCGCTGTACTGGCGGACGTACATGACCAGGCCCGACCGCAGCTGGCCCTGCGCCCGCATCGCCCGTGCCAGGCGCCACATCATCGTGGCCGACGCTGCGGTACCGGCCAGTTGCCGCCGCCATGCATGCCCAGTGCGCCGGGTCTTGCGCACCAGTGCCGCGCGGCGTTCTGTCAACGCGGGCGAGGCCGACACATTCCGCCGCAACCGGCCAAAGAATGCATCAGCCGTGTAAAGCTGCTGCAACGTGTCGGCACAGCCAGCAGTCAGTGCCGCGCGTGTCATCTGTCTGGGTTCGAAATTGCAGACCGGATCGTCCGGCACCAGCCGCCCTTCGGCCTGCAATCGGTCATAAAGCGGGGTGGTGGGCAGGGCGGTCAACATGCCCAAGGCGGCTTGCGCGATGGTGTTGTCCTCGATGAATTTCACCTGCTCGTCGAAAATGGCGGTGTCATCCTCGTCAAAGCCGACGATAAACCCGGCCGACACTACGATGCCTGCATCCCGGATACGGGCCAGCTTGGCGGCCATGGAATCGCCGCGGATGTTTTGCAGCTTTTTGGTTTCGACCAGCGACGCGGCGCGCGGGCTTTCGATGCCGATGAACACGTCGCGGAAATTGGCCCGGTACATCAGGTCCATAAGTTCGGGATCGTCGGCCAGGTTCAGTGTCGCCTCGGTGCTGAGCGCCAGGGGATAGCCATGTCGTTCCTGCCACGTGATCAGGTCCCGCAGCATCTTTTTCACCGCCACCTTGTTGCCGATGAAATTGTCATCGACCACGAAACAGGATGTGAAGCCGGCGGCGCGAATGTCGTCCAGCTCGGCAATCACCTGTTCTGGCGTCTTGACCCGCGGGCGGCGGCCGAACACGACGATGATGTCGCAGAATTCGCAGGTAAAGGGGCAGCCGCGCGAATACTGCATCGACGCTGTGGCATAGTGCCGGTCCTTGACCAGATCGAGCCGTCCGGGCGGCACGGTTGTCATGTCGGTCGGTTTGTCCTGCGCGTGCCGGTAGGCGGGAACCTCGCCGCGCGCCAGCGTGTCGATATAGGCGGGCCAGGTGGTTTCCGCCTCGCCCACGAAAATCGCATCGCACAGGCCGTCAAAGAACGTCTCGTCGATAGACGCATAGGCACCGCCCACGACGATCTGGGCATCGAGCCCGCGCAAACGCGCCAAGATCTCGCGCATGCGGTCGCGCTGTACGATCATGCCGGTCACGCCAATCACGTCGAAGCGGCCCAACGCGTCAAAGTCGATATCCTCGACCGCCTCGTCGATCAGCGTGATGTCGTGGATATCCGGCGTCAGTGCGGCCAGCAATGGCAGCCCACCCGCCAGCATCCATGCCCGCTTGTCCCCCGGCATCAGGGGCAGGGCGTATTCACGCCCCCAGAACGACGGCTCGAACCGTGGGCTGATCAGGCAGATCGACAATGATTTCAAGACATTTCCACCCCGAAAATGCGCCTGAACAAGGCGCGCATGCCGCCACGGTCGCTTGCCGCCAGACGCCAATTCGTTTTAACGAGTATCCAGAACAAGCGCAAATTGCGCGCCCTGTTTGGGGGATGCGGGTATTGCCGCACGAAGGAGCCGGATGATTTCCCGTTGGCACAGGCAAAGCAGGATACTGGATATTCCGGATGATCACCCGTGGTGGGTTTCGCATGCGCAGATGCCGACCGTGGTCAGGGTGACCGAAACGTTGTGGCGGGTTTTCCTGGCCGCGCGGGATGATCGGAACCGGTCCAATCTCGTGATGGTTGAGGTTGACCCGAGCCGGAACATGGAAGTGCTTGGCATCAGTCAGGGCCGGGTGCTGCACCACGGCGGGGCCGGGGCCTTTGATCGCGACGGGGTGGGCGTGACCTGTGCCGTGAACGCCGATGGCCACGGCCTGTGGGTGGGGGGCGGCATGAACCTGCGGGATCATGACCGCTATCAGATCACGTCGGTCTGGATGACCAGCCCGGATGGCGGCGCGACATTCGACCGGGTGGAGGCTCCGCCCATTCTGGAGCCGGGTCCAGCCAACCCGCACGGTGCCGGCATCGCGCAGGTGCTGCGTATCGCGGATCGGTGGCACATGTGGTTCACCAGCATGCGCGCGTGGCGCGACACGCCCGATGGTCAGGCCGAGCCCACCTATGACATCCGCCACGCCACCTCGCCAGACTTGCGCGAATGGAAACAGGATGACCAACCGACCATTTCGCTGCGCACCCCGCAAGAGGCCGGAATCGTGCGCCCCTGGGTCATGCCGGACGCAGACGGGTTCGAGATGTGGTATTCCGTGCGTGGCCCGTTTGATCCGGACAACCCGGCCAGCCGCGCCTATCGGTTGGGCTATGCCACGTCGCCGGATGCCCGCGTCTGGACGCGCCGCGATGACCAGATGCGCTTTGACAACCCGCCCGTGCAGGGCGACTGGGATTACGACATGCAGTGCTATCCCACCCTGATCGAGGACAAAGGGCAGCGATACCTTTTCTATTGCGGCAACGACTTTGGCCGCTTCGGCTTTGGCTACGCGACCGAGGTACGCGCCACATGACCCAGGATCCCATCACCGTCATCATCCTGTCGCGCAACCGGCCGCTGTATCTGTGGGCCTGTCTCGACAGCCTGTACAGTTACACCCGGCATCCGGCGCGCTTTGTGCTGGTGGACAATGCGTCGGACGACCCGGGCGTGCGCGACGTGGTGCGCGGCTTCGAACGGCGCGGCATGTTCGACGTGGTCGAGTGGCATGACCGGAACGACCCCAAGCGGGCGATGGACGCGATCCGGCGCCATGGGGACGGCGACCGCTTTGTCTATGTGGAATCCGACGTGATGATCACCCACACGGCACCCTGCTGGCTGAGCAGGATGTCGACGATCCTGACGGATCATCCGGACCTTGGGTATCTGGGGTCTTACGTGGACCAGCGTGATTTCGTGGCACCCGAGGATGGGCCGGACCTGTTGCCCGGCGCGTCCGAGGCCGAGATTGCCCATATGCTCAAGTCGCACAGCCCGGAACGCGGCCTGCCACGCATGCCGCCGCGCAACCAGACCCTGATCGACCCGTTCAATCCGCCGGGGCGGTTGTTGATGGTGCGCACATCGATCCTGCCGCGCATGGTGTTTGGCAATGATGGACAGATTTATCGCCATGCCAAGGCGCAGGGTATTGGTGTCGCCATCACACCGCGGGTCAAGCATCGGCATCTGTCGCTGCTGAATGTCTATGACTACCCGGACCATGACACCGAGGCGCGCAACAGGCATCGGGATGCCAACACGGACCCGGTGCCGATGTAATCCGGGTGATGCGGCACCTTAGTCCGCAGTACCGGACCGAAGCGGTGCATCCGGGACGGCGCAAACAATGAAACCGGCATCGCTTTCCGCATAGATGTCGCCCGTGTCCCAGTCCGTGGACATGTTCAGGCCGCGTGTCACGCTGCGGGGCGGCACCAGTTTGCCGGGGGGCAGGATCAGGTTGGGGGTCAGTTGCATCCGCAATTTCTGCACCGGCACGCCGCCGCGTCGCGTGCGCAACTGGCGTTTGGGTTTTTCCAGCAGGTTGGACAGCAGGGTCGTGCTGTTGGTTTCCTTGCTGAACTGCACGCGGCCCACCATGACAAAGACCGCTGCCCGCACGAAATTCCCCGTGGGACCGAACCCGCCCTGCCTGTCGAACCGCACGCCCCTGTAGATGCCGTCGCGCAGGCCGTCCAGCAGCGGTTGGCTGTACCAGCCCGTCGTGTCGTTCAGAGCCGCAGGTGCAAGTTCGACTATGCGGAAGGCGCTGTAGGTCAGCGATGCGCGCAACCGTTCGCCCCTGGGTTGGCCCGATGCGGGTTTCCAGGGGGACGCGGCATTGGGGCGCCAGACGTCGATCCTGATCTTCAGCGGGCCCAGCCCGGGCTCAGTCGGCCAGGTGGCTGCATAGCCGGGCACAAAGCTGCAAGCGGCGGCCGCGGTATCGCCGGGCTTGTAGCACAGCCCGCCATTGGCCCTGTCACTGCTGGTGATGTTCTTTTTGGCCGTCGTCTGCTGCGTGGCCAGGGCCAGGCGTTCGGCAGGCGGGCCATCCTGCAGATTTGTGTTTGACAGGAACCCCGCGAAGCTGGCCGAAAAGCTGGTCGTGGTCGTCACGATCGGATTGGTGGGGGACAACTGGTTGTCGATCAGCGGCCAGGCGGCACTGCGCACCTGGTCGTTTGCAATCGGCTGAAGCGGAAAATAGGGCAGGATATTGGTCAGCATCGGCGCGGCGTCCTGTGCCAGCGCGGGGGACGTCCCGACATGGGCCGTCAGCTTGCGCGCGACCAGTTTGTCCAGGTAATCCACCAACGTCCTCTCCGGTCCCTACCTTTGGATGTGCGACCGGCCCCGCATACGGGGGCCGATCTGGCTGTGTCCTGTGCGCGCCGTCCTAGTCGAGAGGATTTTCCAGGAATGCGCCATGCACGACAAGGTTGTTCTTGTCGCCGGTCGGGTTGATGTCGACCTCCATCGCATAGTTCTTGTCCGACGACCCCGAAGACGACTTGGTGTACGAGGTGCTGGCCGACGCGATCGGCAGGATGCCGAACAGGCTGACCGAAGCGTGCGATTCCGTGTGGAAGTATTTCTGGAAGGACGAGAAGTCGTCCGAGGCAAAGAACATCTTGCCTGTCGGCATGGTCGACAACAGGAACCCGCGCAGCGATTGCAGGCCACCAGCCGCAAGAACGGCCTTGTGCGATGCCTCGTTCGAGCCAAAGTACGGACCGGTGTCACCGGAGGTATTGTTGTAGGCCTGCTTGAGGATCGACGCGAGATACCAGCCGATGGTGTTGTTCGCCATCAGGTTCGCGGGCGACGCGGACAGATACGCCACATTGGTATAGGTCAGGTCGATCCGCGCGTTGGACATCAGTTTCTGAAAGTTGCTTTCGCTGTATTGCGCGCTGGAGGCACCGGAAATTCCCAGCCAGCCGATGTCGAACGCGCCACCGGCGCCGCCCTTGACCGAAAAGCTTGACCCGGACTGGCCCACATCCGTCAATGAGACCGAGATGTTGACGGTCTGCCCGGTATTGAATTTCGCGGGAAAGTTCGGATCGACGTTGTAGCCGGGGAACCAGACCTTGTTGTTGTTCCGGTCAAAGGCCTGCACGCCACCGTTGGTTTGCGACGGGCTCTGGATGTTCGCCTTGATCGCGGTGATCTGGTTGGCGAATTCCACCTTGGCCGAGTTGATGTTCGACATGATCTGGATGTCGGCCTTGGCCGAGTTGTAGTCCGGGGCGAACTTGGCCCAGTTGAGCGACTGCATGAACTGCGGCGTGAATTGCGCGGTCACGTAATCGATCTTGGAATGGACACCAGCGGCGGCCATCTGTTCCTGGGTGATGGGGGAAAAGGTCTGTTCCCAGATGGTGACCAGATTGTTCAGAACAACCTGATTCTTGGTCGTCAGACTGGTGATTTCATTCTGGTCCTTCTGTGACAGCCCGTACACCATGTCCATCACCATCTGCTGATAGGTGGTGGCGAACATGTCGGCTGTCGACCATGTTGCCAGGTCGCTGGATGTGGCCGGCACATAGGTCCCGGCGATGACGTCGTGCGCCATGTTGCCAATCACACCGGTGGTCAGTACCGGACGCGCGATCAGTTCGGGAATGGTGAATTGCGCGGGTGCGGGCATGTTGGGCGGCAACGCGGATTTGAATTGCGCAAGAATGTCTGCCTTGGCTGTGTCGAGATCGGCCATTTTCGTGTCCTCCTGAGGATTGAGACGTTAGTGTCTGCCGCCGGGATGGCATCCCGTTGGCCACGTCAGGCTGGACCGAACCAGAGCGGGAATCCTGAAACCCGTGCGAAACATCTCCGAAATCGAAGCGGGGGCGATTTCAGCAGATTTCAGGAAAATTTCGTCTTTTTTTCAGGCGCGGAAATGCACGCCGGGGCAAGCATATGGGCAGGGATAGCCGCTAAGCGGTGATATGGGGATACTCGGATGCACGCATGCGACATCAAATTGCGCCGAAAGCGGTTAAACCGTGGGTGTCAATTGTCGTATGTGACTGACGCATTTTGCCTACGCGCCCTGCAACAACCGGCGTTCTGCTGGCCTGTGTTCAGGTGATGCAGGGTCTATCGTCATACGAGAAGTCCTGTTACGCTTTCACCGGATTGAGTGGGACGCCGGTTGTTGGATTGGCAAATGCATTGTCGGTTGCCGGTCGGGTGCGTCCCGGCCGGAAAACACACCGTGCAATCATGCCAGCACGCAGACATTCCGAGCGACCGCCATTGGGTCAGGAGGCGGACATTTTCGGCAGCGCACGGGGGCCAGCGGTACGACTCCGTTTGGGCCAGGCAGAATATCGCACGGATACCGGCCACCTGACCAATGCGTCGGGCGACGAGATTCTGTTGCGCTGGCAATCCGCGCAAGTGCTTGGCATCCTGTCGGAAAGCGTCGGAAAACTGGTGCCGCGCGACGACCTGATCTCGCGCGTGTGGGGGGACGTGGCTGTCACGGATGACAGTCTGACCCAGTGCATTGCCGATATTCGCCGCGCGCTTGGCGATCACGACCGCGCGCTGCTGCGTACCCTGCCCAAGCGGGGTTACCTGTTGACCGGCGAGGTGCTGGAAACGATCGACGCCGCACCGCCGTCGCTGCTGCCTGAAACGCCCGCGCCGCCCACTGTTCTGGCGGCGGAACTGGACCCGCGTGACGTGTTGCCGACCCTCGCGGTGCTACCGATGCACGGGCCGCAGACGGCAGGTCAAGACATGCTTGGCGTCTATGTCGCGGACGAACTTGCCAATGCGCTGGGGCGGTCTGATGACGTCAATGTCATCTCGCGGCTGTCGACCGCGCAATTCTGGGACCGCGGCCAGTCTTCGGTCGATCTGCGCCACGCACTGAACGCGGATTTCGTTGTCTCGGGCCTTGCCATGACCGAAGGCGACACCTCCGTTCTGTCGGTGGAGTTCGCCGAAACGGACAACCGCATCGTCTTGTGGTCGGACCGGATCAGGCTGCCGGCGTCTCCCCTCATGCTGGAAACGGACTGGGTGGCCCACGTGGTCTCGCATGTTCGCAACGCCATCATGCTGGCCGAGATGAAGCGGGTGCGGGCGCGGCCCATCGAGGATCTGAAACTCTACAGCGTGCTGCACGGCGCGGTGGGCCTGATGCACCGTTTGTCGCCCAAGGATTTCAACGAGGCGCGCAGCTTTCTGACCTATCTCGTGGGCAAGGCGCCGCGCAGCCCGGCACCGCTGGCGTGGATGGCACGCTGGCACGTGTTGCGCGCCATGCAGGGCTGGTCCGAAGACGTCCGGCAGGAAGCGCAATCCGCCATCGCATGTGCCGAACAGGCATTGGACATCGACCCCGACAACACGCTGGCGCTGAGCAGCCTGGGGTTTGTCATGACCAACCTGCTGAACCGTCTGGACGAGGCCCACGGCTATTACGACGCGGCGTTGCAGATCAATCCCAACGATGCACAGGCGCGGGCGCTGCGGGGGATGCTGCATGCCTTTACCGATCAGGTTTCCGACGGCAAGCGCGATACCGAACGGGCCCTGCACCTGACCCCGCGCGATCCGCACCGGTTCTTTTACCTGGTGCTTGCAGCGGGTGCGAACCTGTCGTCGGGCGATTATCCCCGCGCGGTCAAGCTGGCCAAAGAGTCGCTGCGCCTGAACCGGACCCACGTGTCCACCCTGCGCACGCTGGCCGCCGCACAGATGGGGGCCGGGGACGCCGATGCCTCACGCAAAACGGTCAGCGAACTGCTGCGGCTACAGCCCGACCTGCGGGTCAGCACCTGGCAGCGCAACGCGCCCAGCCGCGACTATGACAATGGCAAGCGTTTTGCCGAATTGCTGAAAAACGCGGGCGTGCCCGAATAGCAGCGCAGACCGGAACGATGGAGGGTGGTCGATGAGTATTTTTCCGCAAGGGGCATATGGCGCTTACGGAGCCTATGGGGCTTACGGCGCATATGGGGCCTACGGCGCCTACGCAGGCACCGGGGCCTATGGCGCGTACGGGGCATATGGTGCCTATGGCGCACCGGCCGAAAACCCGATGCTGGCCGGGGCCTTCATCACCACCCATGACGGCATCACCGGCGCACAACTGGACAACGTCGGCCCGGTCGCGCCGGGCGCGCCCAACAACGTCGAGAACCTGCCGCGTTTGTCCGCAGGTGTCCGTGCCGCCATCTATCAGGCGGAACTGGGCCCCACGGTCGACGTGATTTTTGACGATGACGGTGGCGTGCCGCAGGCCGTCCTGATGCGCCGGAGCGATGAAAAGGCGCGCCGCCGCTACAAGCAGGACCCGATGGTCCAGATGATCGCGCCCGAGGCCGAACAGTTGCAGACCCAGATGAAGCAGGTCTGGGGCTACGCCCAGATCCGCCCCGACCGGTCGAGCGAGATCCTGACGCAGGTGTCGGTGCCGCTGCCGTTCTTTTCCACCGTCGGCTTTATCGACCCGGCGCGCACGCCCTACACGATCGAATTCCTGTTTGCGGCACTTGGCTTTGCGTCGGCCGCTTATCAGCGGATGAAATACACCCTCGCCGTCAAACGCCCCATCGAATATTCGCCCCAGCTTCAGCCGATGATCCCCACGCCGACCCATGGGTCGCTGCCCAGTGGCCACGCGACCGAGGCGTTCCTGATGGCCCGCCTGATCTGGAAACTGCTGCGACACAGCAATGCGCCGCAATATTCCGACACCGCCCATTGGGGCGAAATGCTGATGCGGCTGGCCGCGCGCATCGCCATCAACCGCACGGTGGCGGGCGTGCATTATCCCGTCGACAGCGTGGCGGGCGCAATCCTTGGGGCGACACTGGCCGAACACGTCCATTCCCAGTGTTGCGGCGGCGACTGGTGGCAGGTGTCGTTTGACGGGACCAGGTTCGATCCCAATGCCGATTTCGACTGGCACCAGATCTATTGCGCCGGCACCGACACGATGGAAAAGGGCGCGACTTCGGACCTGGGGCAGTGGATGGACGGCGACAGCGTCACGCC
>JBCBFX010000007.1:0-66872 GCA_038527345.1 Pseudomonadota bacterium
TCAGCGACTTGGTCAGCGCATCGTACAGCACCACGCGCTGCTTGGTGTCGGTCTGCAGCTTGTTGATCAGCACCATCTGGGTGGCCGCCTGGTTCTGCAGCGAGTCCACCCAGGTCTTGCCCTTTTCGATGTAGCGTTCCAGCGTCTGGGACTTGGCGACCTTGACCTGTTCGTCCTGCACCATGGCGTTGTACTGCTTGTTCAGGTCAGCCAGTTCGGTTTCCAGCGCGGTGCGGGCAGCCGCATCCGTCTCCGATGCGATCTTGTTTTCGAGCGCGATGATCTTGGGGTCCATCGCCTTGATCTCTTCTTGCAGGGTCGACAGTTCCTGCACGGTGAATTCGCGTTCATCCAGCGTCTCGGTCAGATTGCCTTCGACCTTGGTTTTCTGCTCTTCGAGCATGTTCAGCTGGCCCTGCAGCAATTGCACGATCACGTCGGATTTGCCGATCAGGTCCTGCAATTTGTCGTCGATGGAGGCCGTGCGCACGCGTTCCTGCCGCATGCTGTCGGCCTTGGCCTTGGAAAAGATGCCAACAAAGCTTTCCCAGCCGGTTTTCGACCGCATTTCGTCGAAATCCCTTGAGAAAGCTGCCGTCACATCGTCCAGCCCCATGATCAGTTCGGCGATGTTTGCATTCATCACGTCCGTATGGGCGTGCACGTCTTCGAGAGTGGCGTTTTCGATATCCAGCGCGATATCGGTGCCTTCCTTCATCTTGGCCCGCGCGGTTTCGATCCGGCTGGTGAGTTCCGAGATCTTGGCCTGCGCCTCGGCCACCTGTGCCTGGGACTCTTTCACCTGCGCGTCAAAATTGGCCATCAAACTCTCCCTCTTTCAATTGCTTACGTGTCATATCGGCCATGTGAATGCAATTTACATCATCCAAAGCCCGAGTTTACGCGCGACTGTCGCAAATCAGACCCTGCATGAAAAGACCATTGCACGGTTTTCGCGGGCTTCCCGACCTGCCATCCCGGTGATAAGAGCACATTCGGGGCAATCGGCGATGGCGTCGCCGGGGCTGTGCCTTGGCCCCATATTCGATCCTGCACGCCGGGACTTTCAATCGGGAGATTGGAGGCCCCATCTCCCCCATCAGGGAGGCGCGGGATGGCGTGGTCACCGGAAAAAACGCAGGTCAAAAGCTGGAACGAATGGGACACGCTGCGCCATGTGATCGTGGGCCGCGCGGATGATTGCCATATCCCGCCCGAAGAACCCGCGCTGGACGCCAAAGTGCCCGAGGACAGCGACATGCGCGGCCAGTGGGGCCGCCGCCCGCAGGAATCCATCGACCGCGCCAATGAACTGCTGGACAACTTTGCAAACCAACTCAGCGCACGCGGCATCCGCGTCGACCGCCCCGACAGCATCGACCATTCGCTGCCCGTCACCACGCCCGATTTTCACACCGAAAGCCAGTTCGGCTGCATGCCGCCGCGTGACGTGTTGCTGACCGTGGGGCACGAGATCCTCGAAGCCACCATGTCCTATCGCTGCCGCTGGTTCGAATACCTGAACTATCGCCCGCTGATGCAGAAATACTGGGAAGAAGATCCCAACTTCCGGCACGAGGCCGCGCCGAAGCCCCGCCTGACCGATGCCGATTATCATCCCGACTACCTGTCCGAAAAGATCGGCGTGGAAAAGCGGCTTGAATGGGCGGCGCAAAAGTTCTTTGTCACCACCGAAGAAGAGCCGCTGTTCGACGCCGCCGATGTTCTGCGCTTTGGCCGGGATCTGGTGGTGCAGCACGGCTTTACCACCAACCTCAAGGGGATCGAGTGGCTGCGCCGTCACTTTCCCGATCACCGGGTGCATGCGGTGAACTTTCCCGGCGACCCCTATCCGATCCACATCGACGCAACCTTTACCCCGCTGCGCCCCGGTCTGATCCTGAACAACCCGCAGCGCCGCATGCCCGAGGATCAGCGCGGCATGTTCGAACGCAACGGGTGGGAGATCGTGGACGCCGCCCAGCCCGCGCACAACACGCCGCCGCCGCTGTGCTATTCCTCGACATGGCTGTCGATGAACGTGCTGGTTCTGGATCCGAAAACCGTCTGTGTCGAAAAGTCCGAGGTCTATCAGGCCGAGCAGATGGACAAGCTGGGGATGGAAGTGGTCGAGGTCGAGCTGCGCGATGCCTATGCATTCGGCGGCGGGTTGCACTGCTGCACCGCGGATGTTTACCGCGATGGCGCGTGCGAGGACTACTTTCCCAACTGACGCTCAGGCGTTCGCTTCACCCACCAGCACATCGACAAACAGTGGCACGTGATCCGAGGCTTTGGGATCGTCATGACCCACGTCCTCGAACCGCTCGTCTTCGACGTCGTCCGCCCGCCACGGCATCCCGCGCAACTCGCGCCCCGGTGCCGGATTGCCGGATGCGTCGTCGAGTTGTTTCGACAGCAACAGGTAGTCCAGCTGCCGGTACTCGTCCTCGCGGTTCCAATAGTGGGTCCACCGGTCGCCCGCGGGCAACCGGTCGTTCACGTTGATCAGGTTCGGGTCGTCCAGCAACCGCGACAACGCAGTCGTGGTGTTGCCTCCGGCTTCGGGATAATCGTTCAGGTCCCCCAGCACGACGAAATCGCCCAGCAATTCGTCCCCCCAGTCATCAACGAGGATGTCATGCACCCGCTCGACCTGCACCATCCGCCGGTCGCGGGTGTTGTCACGCCCCCCCATCATGGATTTGAAGTGGTTGCCGTACATGGTCAGATCATACCCATCGACATCAAACACGACCTTGAGACAGTCGCGCGAAAACACGTTTGCCCGATTGTTTTCGGTCCGGTCATGCCGGTGCGAGCGGATGGATTTGATCGGGTAGCGCGACAGGAACCCCACGTCGATATGGCGCGGGTCATTGCCGTCCACCAGAACGCGATACCGATAGCGCTTGGCCGTGGACCACGCCAGAAACTGGCTGTTGAAGCGGTCCATGACAGGTTGGCTTTCGACCTCTTGAAGGCAGATGATATCTGCGTTGATCGCCTTGATCGCCTTGGCGGTGATGCGCTTGGCGCGGGTCGAATGCACCTCAAAGGCGATGTCCTGAACGGTGAACTCGGCCATGGGGGCCGGCACGTTCTTGCCGAACCGGTAGCGGGCAAACAGGTTTTCACAGTTGAATGTGGCAATACGAATTTTTGGCATAAAATCCTCCATCAATGGGGGAAGTGTACCACCATATCGGGAGAATCTGAACGGTGTCGCCTGTCAGGGCGTCAGGATACGCACCATGGCGCTGTCTGCGTCTTCCAAGGCCTCGATGACGTTAAAGTGGTTTTCACCCGCCGTCTCGACATGATCGCACGCCCATGCTTCGGCCAGCCAGCGGGCCTGATCCAGGAATGCGGGCCGTTCCTCGGCACCGACCCAGACGGTCACCGGAACATCTGGCACGGGCTGGCGCATGGGGCTTTCGGCCTGCGCCATCGCCGAGTCCAGCCCGAAATCGGCGTTCATCGACGTGCGCAACAGCGGCTCGAGGTCGCTGACGGGCGAGATCGGCATGACATGCCGCAGCCGCGCCAGCACGTCGCCAGGCAGCATCCCCGGCGCGCACATCCTTGCCGCCAGATGCCCGCCCGCGGAATGGCCCGCCAGCGTCAGCGGGCCGGACGTATCGGCGGCAATCGCCATGACCGCCTGTGCGAGCTGCTGGGTGATGCCTGCGATGCGCACGCGTGGCACAAGGTCATAGGATGGCATCGCCACGGCCCAGCCCCGCGCATTGGCCCCGGCGGCCAGGTGCGACCAGTACGTGCGGTGGAATTTCAGCCAATACCCGCCATGCACAAAGATCAACGTGCCCCTGGACGCACCTTTGGGCTGGAACAGGTCAAACGCCATCCGGTCCGATGGCCCATAGCTGATCCCCAACCGCGCGCGGTCGCCCAGCGCCATCCGATACGCCTCGGCCGCGGCCGCCCAGCGGGGCGGATATGCCTCGGCCCCGTCGATATGGGCACCGTTGGCATAGGCATCGTCGAGGTCGGCCATGGTATATCCTTGTCGCATTGGAACTGGACAACCCTAGCCGTGCTTGATTGAGATGCACAGGCCCCCGGACAAGGAAGACGCAGATGCTGGACGATACGACAAACCTCAAATCCCTGCTCAGGGACCCCTCGCTGCTGGAAACGCGGGCCTACGTGAACGGCGGCTGGACCGACGGCGACGAAGGCACATTCGACGTGACCAACCCGGCCCGCGGCGACGTGGTGGCGCACGTGGCCGACCTGAGCCGCGCGCAAGTCGCGGATGCCATCGCCGCCGCCGAGACCGCGCAAAAGGACTGGGCCACGTGGACCGGCAAGGAACGCGGCGCGGTGCTGCGCCGCTGGCACGATCTGATGATGGAGAACCAGGACGACCTGGGCACGATCCTGACCGCCGAACAGGGCAAACCGCTGGCCGAGGCCAAGGGCGAGATCGCCTATGGCGCGTCCTTTGTCGAATTCTTTGCCGAAGAGGCCAAACGCGTTTACGGCGAAACCATACCCGGCCACCAGCGCGACAAGCGCATCACCGTTCTGAAACAGCCCATCGGCGTGGCCGCTTCGATCACCCCGTGGAACTTTCCCAACGCCATGATCACCCGCAAGGCCGCGCCGGCGCTGGCCGCCGGTTGCGCGTTCATCGCCCGCCCTGCCGAACTGACCCCCCTGTCGGCCATCGCGATGGGCGTGCTGGCAGAACGCGCGGGCATCCCGGCGGGTGTGTTCCAGGTGGTCACCACGTCTGACGCATCCGAAACGGGCAAGGAGTTCTGCGAGAACCCCAGCGTGCGCAAGCTGACCTTTACCGGATCGACCCAGGTGGGCCGCATCCTGCTGCGGCAGGCCGCCGACCAGGTCATGAAATGTTCGATGGAGCTGGGCGGCAACGCGCCCTTCATCGTCTTTGACGACGCCGATCTGGATGCCGCCGTGGACGGCGCGATGATGTGCAAGTTCCGCAATGCGGGCCAGACCTGTGTCTGTGCCAACCGCATCTACGTGCAATCGGGCGTCTATGATGCCTTTGCGGCCAAGCTCAAGGACGCGGTCGAGGCGCTCAAGGTCGGGGACGGCTTCGAAGACGGCGTGACCACCGGCCCCCTGATCAGCGACAAGGCGGTCGAGAAGGTGCAGAACCACCTGACCGATGTGCTGGACAATGGCGGGTCCGTCCTGACCGGTGGGGAACCCCACGCACTTGGCGGCGGGTTCTTTCAGCCGACCATCGTCACGGATGTCACACAGGACATGAAGGTCGCACACGAGGAAACCTTTGGCCCGCTGGCCCCGCTGTTCAAGTTCGACGACGTGGACGATGTGATCGCCATGGCCAACGACACGATCTTTGGTCTGGCCGCGTATTTCTATGCCAACGATCTCAGCCGCGTCTACAAGGTGTCCGAGGCGCTGGAATACGGGATCGTGGGTGTGAACACCGGCATCATCTCGACCGAGGTGGCACCGTTTGGCGGGATCAAGCAATCGGGTCTGGGCCGCGAGGGGTCGCATCACGGGATCGAGGAATTCCTTGAGATGAAATACATCTGCATGAGCGTCTGACGCGTGTCAGATCAGCAATGCACCCAGCTCTTGCAGCACCGTGCGGCTCAGGCAGGGTTTGGCGCAGATCGGCATACCGTGAAAGCGTTCGGTCAGGGCGGCGGCATCGTCCTGACCCGTGTGCAGGACAAAGGGTATGCCACGTTCAAAAAGGGTATCCGCAACCGGAAACACATCATCCCCGTTCAGCGTGACATCCAGGATGGCGCCCTGAACCGGGTTGGTGCCGTCCTGCACCGCGGCATGGGCATCGGCGATGCGCACCATCGGCCCCAGCACCTTGGCGCCTGCGTTTTCAAGGGCGATTTGCAGGTCCAGCGCCACGATCATCTCGTCCTCGACCAGCAGGATCGACCGTCCGATCAGCGCGGTTTCACGCGCGGCGGTGGATCCGGACGGCTCAGCCAGCGCGCGCAGCAACGGCTGTCGGGGAAGCATTCGAAACAGCACTACGGCTGCCTCATCGGAAAATGCAACGTGGCGCACAGGCCCGCACTGTTCCATTCCCGCGACAGATGGCCCTGCAACTGTTGGGCCGCGTGACGGATCAGGACTGCACTTGTTGTGTCTTCGGTATCGGATTGCACACAGGGACCGCCAAATTCCTGCCAACGCACCGAAATCTCTGACCCCACACATGTCCAGCTGACGTCGATCCGCCCCTTGGGCGCACTGAGTGTTCCGTGGGATGCAGCGTTGTTTGCCAGTTCGTTCATGATCAGCGCCAGCGGTGCCGCCGCATCGACCGGCACATCGACCGGTGCCCCTGTCAGGTCGATAGGCCTGGAGCCCGCCCTGCGCGGTGCCAGAACCGCAAACAACACATCGCCCAAGCCAACCGACCCGGCCTCTGGCTGATCCTGGCTGGCCTGATACGCGTGCGACAGGGCCTGAACGCGACTGTGGATGTCCCGCATCACCCCTTGCCCGTCTGTCCGGCCACGGCCCGACACCGACACAAGGCCGAGGATGACGGCAAACAGGTTCCTGATTTCGTGTCTATGCTCCGCGATCAGGGTCGCGGAACCGGTTGCGTCGCGTCTTGCCATCGCGACGTCCCGGGGGGTGAGCGCACTGAGTTTTACCATTCAATCACCGAATCCAACGCACCAAATAATTTCCCGCTATGGTATAGTCAATGCAAATCCATACAAGCAAAACTTGAACCGTTGCGTGATTGACGCTTCCGCCGCGCTGCGGCACCCTGTGCCGATGTTCACCGTCCAGGACCTCGAATCCGCCGCCCGTTTCGTCCATGCCCGGATGAACCCGACCCCGCAGCATCACTGGCCCCTGCTCAGTGTCGCCACGGGGGCCGAGGTCTGGGTCAAGCACGAGAACCACACACCGACCGGTGCGTTCAAGGTGCGGGGCGCGCTGACCTTCATGGATTGGCTGACGCGCACCCATGCTGATACGCCCGGCATCTGCACCGCCACGCGCGGCAATCACGGGCAGGGACAGGCCTGGGCCGCGACGAATGCGGGCCTGCGCGCACTGGTCTATGTGCCGCGCGGGAACTCGGTGGAAAAGAACGCGGCCATGCGCGCATTCGGCGCGGAACTGGTGGAACATGGCGACGATTTCGACACGGCCCGGCTGGAAGCCTACCGCGTGGCCGGGGAACAGGGCCTGTTCATCGTGCCGCCCTATCATCCGGAGTTGGTGCGGGGCGTGGCGACCTATGCCTACGAGCTGTTCAGCGCGCAGCCGGATCTGGACACGGTCTATGTGCCTATCGGCTGCGGATCGGGTATTTGCGGAACGATCATGGCGCGCGATGCGCTCGGGCTACGGACCAAGGTGGTGGGCGTCGTGTCGGACCGGGCGCAGACCGCCAAGCTGTCGGTCGAGGCCGGGCGGCTGATCGAGACCAACTCTGCCGCCACCTTTGCCGACGGCATGGCCGTGCGGATGCCGGTGCAAGAGGCGTTCGACGTCTATTCCAAGGGGGCCGCGCGCATCATTGCCGTTTCCGATGACGAAGTGGCCGAAGCGATCCGGCTATATTTCACCGCCACCCACAACGTGGCCGAGGGGGCGGGTGCCGCCCCGTTGGCGGGGCTGATGCAGGAACGGGAGCAGATGCAGGGCAAACGCGTCGGCGTCATCCTGTGCGGTGGCAACATCGACACCGGCTGGATGCAGACCGTGCTGGCGGGCGGCACACCCGCCGTCTGATCGCTATTGCGGGGCTTGGGGCGTCTGCTGGATCGTCGGGGTCAGAACCAGCCCTTCGGGGGGCAATTCGCTGTCGTAGACCACCAATCCCAACCCATGTTCTACCGCATCCTCGGCGGCAAGGCGCAGCGCATCTTCCATGATGCTGTCCGGGCCTTCCTTGATCTCACCCGCCTTCACGACCTTGACTTGTTCCCAACCCACTTCTGTCGCGCCCCAGACCGCGTCTTCCTGCCCTTCGACCATGTTGGCTGCGCTGGCAAACAGCATCAGGGCGTGGCTGGAGCCGGCCTCGACCGGGATATCATCGCCAGCGCCGGCGACGGCTTCGGCGAAATACATGAATAGTTTCGGGCTGTCGGTCATGGACGGGTCCAATCTGTAGAACAAGGGTTTTGCACAACACCCCGACTATCGGCACTTGGACTGGATGCGTCAACACAGGGGACAAAACGAAAACGCCCGGCTGGCGCAGGGGCCAACCGGGCGGATCAGGCGTGTGACGGACCTGTTAGTTGACAGCCTTGGTGTCGACCACGTCGGTTTCGATGGCCTTCTGGCCCGAAATCTCGATCCGGCGCGGCTTCAGCGCTTCGGGCACTTCGCGCACCAGGTCGATATGCAGCATCCCGTCCACATGGGACGCGCCGGTCACGACGATATGGTCGGCCAGATGGAACCGGCGTTCGAACGCACGGGTGGCGATGCCGCGATGCAGATAGGTCTTGCCCTCGTCCTCGGCCTTCTTGGCTGCCACGATCAGGCTGTTTTCCTTGACCTCGACGTTCAGGTCGGCATCCGAAAAGCCCGCAACGGCGATCGAGATGCGGTAAGCATCATCGTCGGTCTTTTCGATGTTGTACGGGGGATAGGTGTTGGCGTTGCTGTCGGTGGCCAGAACCCGATCCATCAGGTCGGCAATCTGGTCGAAACCGACGGTTGCGCGGTAAAGCGGTGCAAAGTCGTATGTACGCATTGTAATCCTCATGCTTGAGCGATGACAGGTGGCCCTTTCCACGCGGGACAAGGGCACGGTTGCTATGGTCGGACCCCGTTCGGGCATCCGATGCACATGATGTGGGAAGGATTCTTGCGGGTTCAAGACCCCTTCAGGGGCGCACGAACTTGGCCCCGATATTGCGGCGCGCGCCGCCGCCGACAGTGATGCGCCGGACCTGCGCGGTGGGCGGGGCCACCTGCATGCGCAACTGCGCCTTCAACTCGGCCACGCGCGCAGGCAGCGCCATGCCGATCGACCGTTTCTGACCGTCGATCTGCATCATGCCGGAAATCACCGCCATGATCCGCCCGCGCCCGTTCAGATGGGTGAACACGGGCGACCCGGACGATCCATATGTGACATCACAGTCAAAGATCATCGCATCGTCCTGCTGCGCGATCATCTGGCATTCCTTTTGCCGCGATTGCGCGTTGGCGCGCCCCTTGCCATAGGACACCACGCTGACCGACCCGGGCGCGACGCGGTCGTCATGCACGTAGAACGGCGGCACCTCAAAGGTCGAAATCGGCTCGGACAGCCGGATCAGACCCACATCGCGAGATACGTTCAGCGCGGTCAGCGGGCCCACCGGATCAAAGGCATCGTGGGCCGCCGCATCCCGCACGCTGCGCGAGGCCACGGCGCGGCCATCGCGCAGTCCGGCATGGAAGCGGATGATGCTGGTCGGCCACAGCTGATCCGTGCCCGGCTTGTACAGGCAATGCGCCGCCGTCAGCACCAGATCCGGCGCGATCAGCGTACCGGAACAGAACGCCCCGGTGCCAAAGTCGATGCGCCCGACGGCTTTCCAACTGGCGGCAGCATAATCGGTATCCAACGCCCGCAGGTTCGACGTCTGCGCGGCAAGCGGCGACGCCAGCATCAGGGCCAATATCATCAGCACGCGCATCATGGGGACACGAACTTTGCGCCGGTGTTACGCCGCGATCCGGCGCGCACACGGGGGGAAACGGTATCGGCCTGCGCCAACAGTTCCGCCTGCAACTGCGCAAGCGGCGCACCCAGTGACGTGCCCAGCGACACGGCCTGTCCATCTACTTCGGCCTTGGCCGAAACGACGGACACGATACGCACCTCGCCCTCCTGGATGACAAAGATCGGCGCGCCGGAGCTGCCGAAATCAACAGTACACGAGGTCACCAGCACGCCATCCTGCTCCGCCATCACGCGACACAACTCTTGCAGCGACGGGGCCTCGGACCGGCCGGTGCCATAGCTGACGACCGCCACCTGCGCGCCGCTCTTTGGCCGTTCGGCGGTGCCAAAGGGGCGAATGCTGCGGTTGCGGATCGGGCGGTCGAGTTTGAGCAGCGCCAGATCATTGCGCACCTCGCGCGATTGCAGGTCGGCAACAGGCACATAGTCCGGGTGAACGACCGCCATCCGCACGCCGCGATAGGCCGATGCACGGCCGTTGCGCCACCCCGCGAGGAACTGAATGTCCTCGGGGGCGATCGGCGCGCCGGTTTTCTTGTCGTACAGGCAATGCGCGGCCGTCATCACCGTATCGGGTCCGATCAGCGCGCCGGTACAAAATCCATTCTTGCCCAGGTTCAGCCGCCCGACGGCCTCCCACCCCTTTGCATCATCTCCCGAAACGAGACGGCGCAGCCGTGCGTCCTGCGCAAAGGCAGTTGACGTCACAACCAAAGCCATAAGCGAAAGGGCCATCCATCGCCGCATGGAACACATTTCTCCAAACCCAGTGCCAGGATTTGCTAGCCGCGAATGGCGGCGAAATTAGGGCAAATCGACAAATTTGTCGCGAAACCGCATCAACTTATGCGTGAAGTTCTGGCAGCTCTACCGCAGCATCGGCACGTCGCTATGTGCGCGGTCCAGCGCAGGGGGACGCGGCCCGCCCGTGGCCCAATCCAGCAACTCGACCGTGTGCACCACGGGCACCCCCGCCGCGTTCCCGATCTGCATCATGCAGCCGATATTGCCTGCTGCGATGATGTCTGGCGACGTGGCTTCGAGCGTACGTACCTTGCGCTCCTGCAACTGCTTGGAAATCGCGGGCTGCATCAGGTTGTAGGTGCCTGCGGACCCACAGCACAGATGGCTGTCGGCGGGTTCCACGACCTTGAAACCGGCGCGTTTCAGCAGGTCCTTGGGAAAGGTCTTGATCTGCTGACCGTGTTGCAGCGAACAGGCCGCGTGATAGGCGATGGTCATGTCCTGCGGCGCGCCTGCGGGCAGGTCCAGCTTCATCAGCACCTCGCTGACATCCATGGCAATGGCCGACACGCGGGCCGCATCCGCAGCCAGTGGTTCGTTGCGGAACATGTGGCCGTAATCCTTGACCGTGGTGCCGCAGCCGCTGGTGTTGATGACCACTGCATCCAGCCCCTTGCCGTCCATCTCGGCCACCCATGCGCGGATATTTCTGGCCGCCGTGCCGTGGCTTTCGGCGGTCTTGCCCATGTGGTGGGTCAGCGCCCCGCAGCATCCCGCGCCCTCGGCCACCACCACCTCGCAGCCCAGCCGAGTCAGCAGACGGATGGTGGCATCGTTGATATCGGTGTTCAGCGCCTTTTGCGCGCATCCGGTCATCAGGGCCACGCGCATCTTCTTTTCGGCCACGGGCGCGAAACTTTGCGGGTCGTCGTTGCGGCTGACCGGAGGGATGTGCTTGGGTGCCATTTCCAGCATCGCGCGCAGGCGGGCATCGGGCATGGCCCAGGCAAAGGGCCGCCCGATCCTGGCCCCCAGCAGCGCCACGCGGAACCGCATCGGATAGGGCAGGATCTGCGCCAGCGTCCACCGCAACACGCGCTCGAACAGCGGCCGTTTGTAGCGGTTTTCGATATATTCCCGGGCGTGGTCGACCAAGTGCATGTAATGCACGCCCGATGGGCAAGTGGTCATGCAGGCCAGACAGGACAGGCAGCGATCGATATGCTTGACCACCTTTTCATCCGGGTCGCGGTCGTTTTCCAGCATGTCCTTGATCAGGTAGATGCGGCCGCGCGGGCTGTCCAACTCGTCTCCAAGCACCTGGTAGGTGGGGCAGGTGGCCGTGCAGAAACCGCAATGCACGCAGTTCCGCAGGATCTCATTCGACCGCTCGATCTGCGGGTCGGTCAGCTGTTCGGGGGAGAATGTCGTTTGCATGTCACCTTGCCATCATCTGTGCCGCGGCAAAGCCGAACCAGGGCACCGTTGTTCCCATTGCACCAATTGATCGGGCCACCCGGCGCGGTGTCCGGCCCGGCCAAGTCCGCCGCGCGGCGCGCACGACCAGCACCAGGACCAGCACCCAGGCCAGCCAGATCAGCATCAGGCTGGCAAAAAGCGTCCCCGGTGCCGCCCCCAGCATCACACTGACCTCATTGCGCAAGGCAAAGCTGACCGCCGCCATCGATGACGCGATCAGCGCCAGAGGCCAGGCCCGACCGTCAAACTGCTCCAACGCCAGAAACAGCGCAGGTCCCAGCACGAACGCCATGACAAAAAGCAGGATCAGCATCATGCCGCCATCAGCCCCGGGTTCAGAATGCCACGCGGATCGAACTGCGCCCGCAGGGCGGCAGTCAGGTCGGCGACGGGTCTCGGTTCAGGCTGGAAAACCGGGACCGAGGCGCGCAGGTCCTCCGCCCCCTTGATCAGCGTGGCGTGGCCGCCCAGGGCCGCGGTACAGGCCTGCAACGCGGCATGAGTGTCCTGTGGCGCACCACCGGACTGCCCGATCCAGATCAGGCCACCGCCCCAATCCAGCAGCGCGTCACAACCCGCGGAGGCAACCGCCAGAACGGCTGGCGCGTCCCCGGGTTTGACCGAAATGCGCCACACCGCGTCGGCCCCATGCAGCGGCACGGCATCGCGCACCGTGGTCCAATCGACGTCCTGCACCTGGGCCGAGCCAAACTCCGACAACAGCGCCCGCAGCGCATCCGCGCGATAGGAGACGGAAACGCCAAACCCTTCGAGCCGCAGCCAGACATCGCCGCCGACCCGCGCCGCGCCACTGACCTCGTAGGGCGATCCAAGGGCGCGGGACATGGCCGCTACGGCCTGCGCGGCATCGGCCACCGGCAGGACAAGGGTCTGCGTCGTCTCGACCCCCGGCAGCACCTTCAGGCTGACCTCGGTCAACACACCCAAGGTCCCGCGGGACCCGCACATCAACTTGACCAGATCATAGCCGGTGACGTTCTTCATCACACGGCCCCCGTTCTTGATCACACGGCCCGCCCCATCGACAAATCGCACACCCAAGGCAAAGTCGCGCGCGGCCCCGGCCATGATCCGGCGCGGCCCGCTGGCATTGGTGGCGACGACACCGCCGATGGTCGATGCGCCACTGCTGCCCAACATACCGCTCAGGTCATAGGGCTCGAACGCCAGCCGCTGGTTTTCCGCGGCCAGGGCCGCCTCGATTTCGGACACCGGCGTTCCGGCCTGCGCCACGATGGTCAGGGCACCGGGCTCATACAGCGTCACGCCCGACAGTCCAGACACATCCAGCACCTCGCCTGTCACGGGCCGACCCACGGTCCGCGTTCCACCCCCGCGCACCTGCAACGGCCCATTCGCCCCCCGCACCACCTCGGCAATCTCGTTTTCGCTTTGCATCTGATCCATCTTCATCTTGCCAGATAAACTCCGGGGGTGAGGCGCACTGCGCCGAGGGGGCTGGCCCCCTATTCGGCCGCAATCCGGCGCGCTTCGGACGAGGCAAGGGGAAACACCTTGGCCGGGTTCAGCAGCCAGTTGGGGTCGAACACATCCTTGACGCCCATCTGCGCATCCAGATCGGCGGGTTCATACTGGTGGCTCATCAAGTCCCGCTTTTCGATGCCCACACCATGTTCCCCGGTCAGGCAACCGCCCACCTCGACACACAGCTTCAGCACCTCGGCGCCAAATTCTTCGCACAATTCCAGATCGCCGGGCTTGTTTGCGTCATAGCAGATCAGCGGGTGCATGTTGCCGTCACCGGCATGGAATACGTTGCCCACGGGCAAGCCATACTGCTTGGACATCTCGCCAATGCGGCGCAAGACATAAGGCAGCTCGCTCACCGGAATCGTGCCGTCAAGGCACATGTAGTCGCTGATCCGGCCAATGGCCGAAAACGCGGCCTTGCGCCCGGCCCAGATGCGCGCGCTTTCGTCGGCCGACGCACTTTCGCGCAGGGCAACCGGGCTGTGGCGCAGCGCGATCTCCTTGATCAGGGCCAATTGCGCATCGATTTCGGCGTCCGAGCCTTCGACCTCCACGATCAGCAACGCCTCGCACATCGGATAGTCAGCCTTGGCGAAATCCTCGCAAACCTCGATCAGCATCCGGTCCATGAACTCGATTGCCACAGGCAGCAGGCCCGCCTTGATGATGTCGGCAACACAGGCCCCCGCAATCTCGGCACTGTCAAAGCCCATCAGCACAGGCCGCGCACCTTCGGGCTTGTGCAGGATGCGCAACGTGGCTTCGGTCACGACACCCAACTGCCCTTCGGACCCGCAGATCACGCCCAACAGGTCCAGCCCGCCCGCATCCAGATGCGCGCCACCCAGTTCGACGACGGTGCCGTCCATCTGGACCAGGGTCACACCCATCAGGTTGTTGGTCGTCACGCCGTATTTCAGGCAATGCGCGCCGCCGGAATTCATCGCGATATTGCCCGCAATGGCACAGGCCAGCTGGCTCGACGGATCAGGCGCGTAAAAGAAACCATCGCCCTCGACCGCGCCGGTCACGCTCAGGTTGGTGCGTCCGGACTGCACCCGGACAAAACGGTTGTCATAGTCGGTTTCCAGCACCGCATTCATGCGCGCCACGCCCAGGATCACGCAGTCGGCCGTGGGCAGGGCCCCACCGGCCAGCGACGTGCCCGAGCCGCGCGGCACCACCGGCACGCCTTCCTCGTTGCAGATGCGCAGCACGTCCGACACCTCTGCGGTCGAAGCGGGCAATACAGCCAGCATCGGCGGACAGCGATAGGCGGTCAGGGCGTCACACTCATAAGCCCGCGTCTGCGCCGGATCATCGATGACCGAGTCGCGGGGCAGAACGTCACGCAGGCGCGCCGCAACACGCGCCTTGCGCGCCATCACGTCGGGGTTGGGGGTCGGCATCTCCATGGGCACCTCCTGTGGATTGGTAAAATAATATGACCAATTCATGCGGGATGCAATCACCATTCCCGCGGTGTAAGAGCGCAGGCATGACATGGCTCGACCGACTGACCCTGTTTTCGCCGCTGGACTGGGCCGCCCTGGCCCTGCTGGTGGGCGGCTGGATCCTGATCGGCTGGCGAATCGAACACCCCGGGGCCAGGCATCCCTCGACCTCGCAGATCATGGCAGATTTCCGCCGCGAATGGATGCGCCAGATGATCACGCGCGATCCGCGCATCTTCGATGCCAACATCGTGACGAACCTGAGACAGGGCACGGCCTTCTTCGCCTCGACCTCGGTCATCGCGATCGGCGGTGTGCTTGCGGTGATCGGCAATGCCGAACGGCTGGCGGGGCTGGCGGGCGAGTTGACGCTGATGGATGCGCCCACCTTTGTCTGGCAGGCCAAGCTGGTGGTGATCGTGATGTTCCTGATCAACGCATTCCTGAAATTCGCCTGGGCCAACCGGCTCTTCGGCTATGCCGCCGTGGTCATGGCGGCAGTGCCAAACGACACAAGCCATGCCGATTGCCTGCCCCGCGCCAATCAGGCGGCCGCGGTCAACATCACCGCCGCCCGCTCCTTCAATCGCGGCCTGCGCGCAACCTATTTCGCCCTCGCAGGTTCGGCATGGCTGGCCGGCCCCATCCCGCTACTCCTGGCGACGCTGTTTACGCTTGGCGTGATCTGGCGCCGCGAATTCGCCTCCGAATCGCGCAACATCCTGCTGGGCACAAAGACGTGAGGCGACAGCGGGCCACTCACCGCGGTAAACCGCCAACATGAAACGCGCCCTCGCACTGCTGCTGCTGGCCAGCCCCGCCCTCGCCGAAGAACCGGTGATCGAACAGGTCGATGTCGCACGTACCGGCGACAACACCTACCGCTTTTCGGTGACGATCCGGCACCCTGACACCGGCTGGGACCATTACGCAGACGGCTGGCGCGTGCTGGACATGGACGGCAACGAACTGGGCCTGCGCGTGCTCTACCATCCGCACGTGAACGAACAGCCCTTCATCCGCAGTCTCGATGGCGTAATCATCCCCGAAGGCACCACACAGGTGCAAGTGCAGGCGCGCGATCTGCCCGCAGGCTGGAATACGGGCACGACGATCATCACCCTGCCGGGCAGCTGATCCCTTCTTCTGACCGGAAATACCACGGGGGAGCCCGCAAGGGCGGGGGCAGAGCCCCCTGAAACATGATGTCGCCGCAAGGCGGCCGTTGGATCACGCCCGATGATAGGGCGCACCGGCCAGGATCGAAGCGGCGCGATACAGTTGTTCGGCCAGCATCACGCGGACCAGCATGTGGGGCCAGACCATGGCACCAAAACTCAGCAGGTGATCGGCTTCAGCCCGCAGACCCGGGTCAATTCCGTCCGCTCCGCCAATGATCAGGGCCACGTCGGCGCGGCCAGCATCGCGCCAACCCGCCAGCCGCCTCGCAAAGGCGGGCGATGCCTCGATCCGGCCCCTTTCGTCCAGCGCACAGATCACGGCACCCCTGGGCAGCGCCTTGCGCAGCAGCACGGCCTCGGCCGCCATGCCGCCACCCTTGCGGTCCTCGACTTCGGTCACGGACAGCGGTCCAAGACCCAGCGCCCGGCCCGTCCGGTCGAACCGGGTCACGTAGTCGGATATCAGATCGGCCTCGGAGCCGCCGCGCAAACGGCCCACGGCACAGATGTGCAGGCGCATCTAAAGTCGGATCAGTTGGCAGCCGCAGTGGGCAGCCACATCTTTTCCAACTGGTAGAACTCGCGCACCTCGGGCCGGAAAACGTGCACGATCACATCGCCGGTGTCGATAAGCACCCAGTCGCCGGTGTCCTTGCCCTCCATCCGGGCGGTGCGTCCGAATTCGGACTTCAGCCGCTCAACCAGCTTTTCCGAAATCGCCGCGACCTGGCGCGACGACCGGCCTGAACAGATCACCATGTAGTCGCCCATCGCGGTCTTCCCGCGCAGGTCGATCTCCACGATCTCTTCGGCTTTGTCATCGGAAAGGGAGGCAAGAACGGCAGCGAGTAGCGCCTCGCTCGTGGCTTGCGTTGTGGGAGCGGCCATTACAGCCGCGGCTCCATCGGCGGTCTGAACCGCGTCAGCAGAGATTGACAGGACATTGTCCTCCTTGGTCAGTGCGCCGACACCCCCCGGCGCTTGGGCCCCTTCAGATTAGCAACGCGGATACGACATTTCAATGAAAGCGCGCGGAAATGACCACCCACATCCGCCGCCATGCCGCGTGTTTCATCGACGCTCCAGCAGGAACAGTGTTGACTCTCTGAATGATTGAAGCAAATATTTTACTGTTTAACATTAAATAATGGCTATGTATTGGTATGAATGATCGTCTCCATGTCTGGGTCGCACGGGTGTTCCTTTTGGGATTGATCGCCTTTGCCTTCTACTATCCCTCGATGTTTCTGGCACAGCTCGTGCCGATCACCTTTTCCGGACCGCAAGGCTGGCAGGGCATCTACGGGGTGGATGATACCGTACTTGTGCCGCTGTGGTGGCGGCTGCTGTACTTCTGCATCTGGCTGCCATCGGTCATCGCGACACAGGTCTTTGTCCTTGCGGCAATCTGGCTTGTGATCCTGATCCTGCGCGGCACCTACTTTGAACCCGCGACAGTGCGCACGGCGCAATGGGCCGGTGCGGCCGCCGCGATTTCGGGCCTCGGCCTGTTGGCGGCGGGATCTTGCTCCAGCTGGATGCTGACGGCCTACAACGCCGAACAGCGCGCACCCGTGAAACTGTTCATCGAAAGCGGCGAAATGGGCGTGCTGTTTGCGGGGCTCGGCCTGTTCCTGTTTGGTCACGTGCTCATGGTCACGGTCCTGATGGACCGCGAGAACAAGGAAATCATCTGATGCAACACACCCGCCTGCTGACCACGGTGCGCTGGGGCGCGCTGGCCATGATGATCCTGATGAGCATCGAGACCGCGCGCTATGCCTATGACAGCGTCCACCGCGCGTGGCGTTTCAGCTTTGGCGACCCGCAGCGCTGGAACGCACACTGGGCCGTCGACGCCGGCACCATGATCGGGATGGGGCCGCGCACGGGCTACTTCATTCTGTGGATCGCGGTGGTGCTGGCTTCGCTGCTGTGTTTCGCGATTGGCCTGTATCTGCTGAACCGCATCCGGCGCCTGCAACTGTTCGACATGCGCACGGCGCTGACCGTGCGTGCGCTCGGCCTGGCGCTGGCCTTTGCCATGGCCTTCGACCAGGTGTTTCAGGCCGTCGATCTGTATCTGGTCACCCGCTTCAACGCGAATGGCCCAGAGCCGATCATGTGGCGCTATGATCCGTCCGACATCAAGACGTTTTCCATCGGCATCCTGATGTTCCTTTTTGGCTGGATCATGCACAAGGGTATCGATGTGGCCCGCGAAAACAAAGGGTTCATCTGATGCAGATCGTCGTGCGTCTTGATGTGATGATGGCCAAACGCAAGATCCGGGGCCGCGATCTGGCGGCACGGATCGGCATCACCGAACAGAACCTGAGCCTGCTGAAATCCGGCAAGGTCAAGGGCGTGCGGTTCGAGACGCTGGCCCGGCTCTGCGATGCGCTCGACTGTCAGCCCGGTGACCTGCTGGAAGCCGCATCTTCCGAAACCTGACCGCCGTCCCCCAACAGCCGCACCTCGCGCTGCGGGAAGGGGATGCTGATGTCGTTTTCCTTGAACGTGTCCCACAGCGCCAGATAGACGTTGCCCCGGATATTCGTCAGCCCGCCCGTCGGATCGGTGATCCAGAAGCGCAGGATGTAATCGACCGAACTGTCGCCGAAGCCCACGATGTGACAGACCGGCGGACGGCTCGACAGCACCCGCTCCACCCCCTTGGCCGCCTCGATCGCAAGCGCCCGCACCTGGTGCGGATCACAGCCGTAGGACGTACCGAAATAGATATCGAGCCGCACGAACTCGTTCGAATGGGACCAGTTGACCACCTGGCCGGTGATCAGATCCTCGTTCGGGATCAGGTATTCCTTGCCGTCCCGCGTGACCACGGACGCATAGCGCGCGCCCAGCGTCTGGATCCAGCCGAACGTCTCGCCCAGGCTGATCACGTCACCGGGCTTGATCGACTTGTCCAGCAGGATGATGACGCCCGACACAAGGTTCGACACCACCTTTTGCAGACCGAACCCAAGGCCGACACCGATGGCCCCCGACAGCACCGCCAGTCCGGTCAGGTCGATCCCCAGCGCCCGCACCCCCGCAAAGAAGGCAAAGGCATAGAACACGATCTGCACGACCTTGACGATCAGCACCCGCATCGAGGGCGAGATATCCTCGTTCGCCTGAATGCGGCTGGACGTGGTCGTGGTCACAAAGCGCGCCAGCGCCAGCAGCACGCCGATGATCACGATCCCTTGCACGATCAGCAGCAGCGACAGGCGGAATTCCCCGATGGTCAGTGCGGCGGCATCCAGGATCTCGGCCGTCTCGTCGACGATGCCCAACACGTACAGCGTCACGTAGATCCACGCCGAATACCGCACGGCCCGGCGCAGGAAAACCGATCGGATCAGGCGCGTGGCAAAGGTCACCAGCAGCCACGCCGTCGCCAGCGTGGCGATCAGCCCCAGGATGTAGGACCGCGAGGGCCACGTGACCTCGCGCATCACCAGCACCACGGCCCAGATCAGCACCACGAAAAAGATGGCGCGCAGCCGTTGGTGCACGACCACCAGCACCCGCATCCGCCATTTCGGCCAACCCTCGCGGGTGCCCATCCATGTGCGGATCGGTGGCCCCAACCATCGCCGCGCCAGATGCGCCGCGACAAAGACCCCCAGCACGATCAGCGCCTGATAGCCGACCCACGGGCGCAACAACGACTGAAGGAACCCTTCGGCCTCGGCCAGGGTCATGGCGGCCAGCGATTGCAGAACATCCGGCAACGACATGTTGTCCGGCACCGGCCCGTCGGTCACGGCCTGCGCGGCCGAACTGAGTGCGTCCGAGATCGTGTTGCCCGTTTCGGTGTGGTTCGCCATGCGCCCCCTGCCCTTGCCGTGCATCGACTGTCGCACGGCCCTTTGCGCGGTTGCAAGCAGCGCGCAGGCCGCCGGCGTGATCGGGGGACCGCGCCCTGTTTTGGAGTGGATTGCCAGACAGATGCGCGGGTTTTAGGCTGGCGGCCCAGAAAGGGGAAATTGATGGCCGTTCGGCATCACCTGATCAAGTGGCTTGCGTGGGGCCTGGTCGCGGTCTGGCCCGCGATTGCGGCGGCACAGGGCTGGACGACCGGAGTGTGGCATCAATACACACCAGCCAGCCCGCTGTTCGACCCCTCGACCGGGGACCGTCACGGGGCAGCCGTCCTGCTGGAAAGCGAACTGGCCGCGATGGTCCTGCTGTATCCCGATGTGGACGACGGCGCGCAGGTGATCGTCGAAGTGCAAGGCGGCAAGCCGGCAGCCGAACTCACGTCGCGCCTGTACAAGGCGAACGGCAGCGCCCTGGCCCTGTTGCTGCCACGGGACCGGTTTGTCGTGTCCACAAGCAACAAACCGGACACACAGTATTACACCTTCAATGTCGCCTTCAACGATCTGGAAAACTTCATGGCTGCCAGCCGGTGGGAGCTTGAGACCGCAAGCGGCATCACCAAATTCCCGCTGACCGGCACCCGTGACGCGATATCCGCCGCGATCCGCGACCGCGCCGATGGGGTGCCGCAGGGCCCAGGGGACTGGATTGCGGAATGCGACCGACTGGCCGCGCACCCGTGGGACCCTGACTTCGAAGGCGAGGATTATGGCGTGGCATGGCAGGACATGGACGGCGATGCGGCCGTCGCGGCCTGCGAAACCGCGCTGGCCGACACGCGCGCGGGTGTGCGCATCCTTTATCAGCTGGGTCGCGCGCAAGACAGGACCAAGGACAGCAAAGCCGTCGAAACCCTGGCCCGCGCCGCCGAATCCGAAGGCTATGCCATTGCGCTCAACCACCTCGGCATCATCTACCGCGATGGCGACTACGGCGAAACGGACATGCTGCGCGCCTACCGCCTGTTCGAAGAGGCCAGCCAGAAGGGCAGCGTCCTGGGCAGCTACAACCTGGCACGCATGCTGATCGAGGACCGGGGCGGCCCCGCCGAACGGGCCCGCGCAAGGCCGCTGATGAAAGAGGCGGCAGAGGCGGGATATCCCCGCGCACTTGTCTATCACGGGCGCGCCCTGATCGACGGCACCTACGGCGCGGCCGACGTGGAGGACGGCATTCAGTACCTGCAGGTCGCCGCCCTGCAGGACGACGCGGCAGCCGCCTATGCGCTGGCCGAAATCTACCGCGATGGCACCGGGGTCGCGCCGAACCCTGCGCTGTACCTCGAATACCTGCGGGCCGCCGCCGACAATGGGCATGCGCAGGCCCGCACCGAACTTGGTCTGGACTGACACCACCATTCTTGCGGGGCGGATGGAATCCGTTTAACAGATCCCGCATGACACGCCTCTTTGACATGGATGACCGCGCACGTCTGCGCGAACGCTTTTTCGGGGCGACGCACACGGTGCTGGCGCGCCTATAGGGCCGCGCTGCGCTCATCCATTCAATTCTATCGTCTATCCAAGGGAGAGGACCCATGTCCCCCAAGACACTCTATGACAAGATCTGGGATGCCCACGTCGCCCACGAAGCCGAGGACGGCACCTGCCTGCTTTATATCGACCGCCACCTGGTCCACGAGGTGACCAGCCCCCAGGCCTTTGAGGGGCTGCGGATGGCGGGCCGTGCGGGGGGCGCCCCCGACAAGAACAACACGCGGCCCGACCACAACAAGACGACAGCGGGCCGCGAGGATCCCAAGAACATGACCGAGGACAGCGCCATCCAGGTCGCCGCCCTCGACAAGAACGCCCGTGATTTCGGGATCCACTACTACCCCGTGTCGGACATCCGCCAGGGTATCGTCCACATCGTCGGCCCCGAACAGGGCTGGACCCTGCCTGGCATGACGGTGGTGTGCGGCGACAGCCATACCGCCACCCACGGCGCATTCGGTGCGCTGGCCCACGGCATCGGCACGTCCGAAGTGGAACACGTGCTGGCCACCCAGACGCTGATCCAGAAGAAATCCAAAAACATGAAGGTCGAGATCACGGGCAAGCTGCGCCCAGGCGTCACGGCCAAGGACATCACCCTGTCGGTCATCGGCGAGACGGGTACCGCAGGCGGCACCGGCTACGTGATAGAATATTGCGGCGAAGCCATTCGCGACCTCAGCATGGAAGGGCGCATGACCGTCTGCAACATGGCGATCGAAGGCGGCGCGCGCGCGGGCCTGATCGCGCCGGACGAAAAGACGTTTGAATACGTGCAGGGCCGCCCGCACGCGCCGAAAGGTGCCCAATGGGAAGCCGCCCTTGCCTGGTGGAAAACGCTCTATTCCGATGATGACGCCCACTGGGACAAGGTCATCACGATCAAGGGCGAGGACATCGCACCGGTTGTGACATGGGGCACCTCGCCCGAGGACGTGTTGCCGATCACCGCCACCGTGCCCTCCGCCGACGATTTCGAGGGGGGCAAGGTCGGTGCAGCCCAGCGTTCGCTCGACTACATGGGCCTGACGCCCGGCACGCCGCTGAGCGACATCGAAATCGACACGGTGTTCATCGGCTCCTGCACCAATGGCCGGATCGAGGACCTGCGTGCCGCCGCGGAAATCCTCAAGGGCAAGAAGGTCAAGGTCAAACGCGCCATGGTCGTGCCCGGGTCGGGCCTCGTCCGCGCGCAGGCCGAAGAGGAGGGGTTGGCCGATATCTTCCGCGACGCCGGTTTCGAATGGCGGCTTGCGGGATGTTCCATGTGCCTCGCCATGAACCCCGACCAACTGGCCGAGGGCGAGCGCTGCGCGTCGACCTCCAACCGCAACTTCGAGGGGCGGCAGGGCTACAAGGGCCGCACGCACCTGGTATCGCCCGGCATGGCGGCAGCGGCGGCGATCACCGGCAAGCTGACGGACGTGCGCGAACTGATGTGATGCGCGCGCTCCCGCCCCGTTGCGATCTGCCCGCGAACGGCCCGAACGGGTCGGACGCGCGGCCAAGAGGAAGAAGATCATGATCCGACAATTCGGTCCCGAAACCGGCCTGTTGCTGATCGACATCCAGAAGGGTGTGAACACGTTTGAACACTGGGGCGGTCCCACGGGCCGCCGCAACAACCCGGATGCAGAGGCGCAGATGCAAAAGCTGCTGACGCGCTGGCGCGAGGCGGGCAAGCCGGTGTTTTTCACCCGGCACGACAGCCGCGAGGACGCCTCGCCGCTCAAATTCTCGCTGCCCACGGGCGAACAGATCGACGGGTTCGAACCAAAACCGGGCGAGGTGGTGATCGAAAAGGACGTCAACAGCGCCTTTGTCGGCACCGACATGGAATTGCGGATGCGCCAGCAGGGGGTCAGCCGTCTGGTGGTGGCCGGGTTCTTTACCAACTTCTGTGTAGAGACGTCGGTGCGGATGTCCGGCAACATGGGCTATGACACGTACCTCGTGCATGACGCCTGTGCCACCTGCAACCGGATCGGGCCTGACGGCACCGATTACGACCCGCAACTGCTGCACGACGTCACCGTCAGCAACCTGCACGGGGAATTCTGCACTGCGCTGGACACCGACACCGCGCTGCGTATCAGCCGCGCGGATGCCCCCGACCTGGAAAGGGTTCAGGGCAATGAGTAACGCTTTGTCAACTTTTGCGGCACGTGCCGGTGCACAAACGGTGCACAACCGGTGCACGCCCGGTGCACACCGCAACGCGGCCCGCCGCACACAACATGTAGGGCGGGTTTCAGTCCGCCACCTGCCGAGGAAAGGTTAAGAACGATGGACAAATTCGAAACACTGACGGGCATCGCCGCCCCCATGCCGCTGGTCAATATCGACACCGATATGATCATCCCCAAGCAGTTCCTGAAGACGATCAAACGCTCGGGCCTTGGCGCGAACCTGTTCGACGAGATGCGGTTCGACCGGCAAGGCAACGAAATCCCCGATTTCGTGCTGAACCAGCCGCAGTACCGCGACGCTGAAATCCTGGTGGCAGGCGACAACTTTGGCTGCGGGTCCAGCCGGGAACACGCCCCCTGGGCGATCAAGGATTTCGGCATCCGCTGCGTGATTTCAACCAGCTTTGCCGACATCTTCTACAACAACTGCTTCAAGAACGGCATCCTGCCCATCGCCCTGCCACAGGAACAGGTGGACGTGCTGATGAAGGACGCCGAAAAAGGGGCCAACGCCCGGATGACCGTGGACTTGGAAAACCAGACGGTGACCACGTCCGATGGCGAAAGCTATGCCTTCGACGTGGACGCGTTCAAGAAACACTGCCTGCTCGAAGGTCTGGATGACATCGGGCTGACCATGGAAAAGGCCGGCAGCATCGACAGTTTCGAAGCACAGGCGGCCCAGGCACGTCCTTGGGTCTAAGGTCCGGTTAACCAGTATTTGTCATATTGGATCGACAAATATGCGCAGGCCGGGGCCCAATCACAAGATGTTGGGCCCCGCCTAAATCCCGCCTCAGAAATGATGCACAAAGGCACCACACGTTCCCTCAAAATGCCCCACCCCTTAAGTCTTGTTAACCACGAGACTTGAGCGACCGGGTCAATCAAGGCAGAAATAGGGCAACAATGAGGCACCCGCCTGACCCGGTGGGATCAAGTTGGAACAAGCCGCGGCAACGTATCGTGGTTGGCCAGTTTGAAGGGATCGAGACGTGATAGCACGACTATCCGGCGCAGCAGCGCGTGGTTTTCTTGTGGCAGTGATGATTGCCATTCCGGCCCTTGTGGTGCCTGACGTGTCGATGGATTCGTCCCAGATCACGGTTTTCGTGGCTCTGATCGCTGCCTTCATGACCTTTGTCGAATACAACTCCGGCAGCCCCAGCATCGTGGAATTCCGCGATGCCGCCCCGTTCAACCGGCTCCGGTTTACCGCGCTTTTCGTGACTGTTCTGATGCTTAGCCTGATTTGCAAGGGCAAGACGGACGCCACCGCACTGACCGGTGCCGTGACCTCGATCGGGACAATCGTGGGCAACAGCATCGACTTCCCTTACAGCCCCGTGCGCCTGGTGGTGCTGATGCTGCCGTCGGATTCGGACCCGCAAGTGGTGCAATCCGTACGCACCGCGGCGGGCATCGCTTATCTGACCTCGCTGGTGGCCATGACCGCATTCCTGTTGATGGTGCGTGTCTTTGGCTGGCCCGTCCGCGGTGGCGCGTTCAATGTGTGGGTCAACATGCCCCTGTTCGACCCGACCGCGGGCGGCGATGTGCTGCATCGTTTGCAGCGTGACGCAAGGGTCAACATCGCCTTTGGCTTCCTTCTGCCTTTCCTCATTCCGGCGGTGGTCAAGGCGGCGGCAGATTTGATAAACCCGATCACGTTGGAAAACCCGCAAACCCTGATCTGGACAATGAGCGCATGGGCCTTTCTTCCCGCAAGCATGATCATGCGCGGCATCGCGATGCAGCGGATCGCCGAGATGATCCGCGACCAGCGCAAGCGGGCCTATGCAAGTTTGGACGGCGACTTGCAGGCGGCCTGATTGCCGCCCTGCTGCTGGCCCCGGCGGGCAGCGCCGACACCTACCGCTTTGCCACCTACAACACCGAATTGCAGCGCAAGGGGCCGGGCCTTTTCCTGCGCGATCTGGTGCGGGGCAAGGACGAACAGATCAACGCCGTGTTGCAGATCATCGCCGCCGCAGACGCCGATGTGCTGGCGCTGCAAGGCATCGACTACGACCTGACAGGCGCCGCGTTGGGCCGTCTGGCCGAGGCGACCGGATATCCCCATTCTTTCGCGATGCGTCCCAACACCGGCCTGCCCACCGGGTTGGATATGGACGGCGACGGGCGGCGCGGCGGGCCGCGCGATGCTCAGGGATATGGCCGTTTCTCGGGTCAGGGCGGCATGGCTGTGCTGTCCCGCTTTCCCATGGATACTGCACAGGTGCAGGACCTGTCCGCCCTGTTGTGGCAGGACGTCCCCGACGCATTGTTGCCCGAAGTGAATGGCAAACCGTTCCCCAGCGCCAAGGCGCGGGCGGTCCAGCGCCTATCGACCACCGGGCACTGGGTCATCCCCATCCTGCTGCCCGAGGGGCGCGTGGACCTGATGACCTTTCACGCCAGCCCGCCGGTCTTTGACGGCCCGGAGGACCGCAACGGCAGGCGCAACCACGATGAGTTGCGCCTGTGGCAACTGCTGCTGGACGGCACGGTCGGCACGCCACCACCCGGGCCCTATGTCATTGCGGGCGACGCCAATCTGGACCCGCTCGACGGCCAGGGCCGAAGAGGGGCCATTCGCGCCCTGCTGAACGACCCGCGCCTGCAACGCGTGACCCCAACGGGTGCCGAAGGCACCGACACCGTGGACTGGGACGATCCGGTCCCCGGGAACCTGCGTGTCAGCTATGTCCTGCCTTCGACCCACTGGCGCATCGCGGACAGCGCCGTTCTGTGGCCCGCGCCCGGTGATCCGCTGGCCGAAACGGCAGCGACTGCCAGCCGCCACCGCCTTGTCTGGGTGGACCTTGCCATTCCCGACCCTGCACAATAGGCAATCGCCAAACACGTCAAGGAGTGACCCTCATGTCCAACCCGTCCCTTTTGATCCTGCCCGGTGATGGCATCGGCCCCGAAGTCATGGATCAGGTCACCCGCATCATCGACTGGTTCGGGGCCAAGCGCGATCTGGCCTTTGACGTGTCGACCGATCTGGTGGGTGGTGCCGCCTATGACGCGCATGGCGTGCCACTGCACAACGACACCATGGCACGGGCACAAGAGGTTGACGCGGTGCTGCTGGGGGCCGTGGGCGGCCCCAAATACGACGATCTCGATTTCAGCGTGAAACCCGAACGCGGCCTGCTGCGCCTGCGCAAGGAAATGGACCTGTTCGCCAACCTGCGCCCGGCCCAGTGTTTCGACGCGCTTGCCGACTTCTCGTCGCTGAAAAAGGACATCGTTGCCGGTCTCGACATCATGATCGTGCGGGAATTGACCTCGGGCGTCTATTTCGGCGAACCGCGCGGCATCCATATGGAAGACAACATGCGTGTGGGCATCAACACGCAACGCTACACCGAAGCCGAGATCGAGCGCGGCGCGCGGGCGGCCTTTGACCTGGCGATGAAGCGCAACAAGAAGCTGTGCAGCATGGAAAAGGCCAACGTGATGGAAAGCGGCATCCTGTGGCGCGACGTGGTGACAGAGGTGTCAAAGGACTACCCCCAGGTCGAACTGAGCCACATGTATGCCGACAACGGTGCGATGCAGCTGGTGCGCGCGCCCAAGCAGTTCGACGTGATCTATACCGACAACCTGTTTGGCGACATCCTGTCGGATTGCGCCGCGATGCTGACCGGCAGCTTGGGTATGCTGCCTTCTGCCTCGCTTGGGGCACCGATGGAAAACGGCCGCCCCAAGGCGATGTATGAACCCGTCCACGGGTCGGCCCCCGATATCACCGGGCAGGGCAAGGCGAACCCCATCGCCTGCATTCTCAGCTTTGCCATGGCCTTGCGCTACAGCTTCGATCAGGGCGACGAGGCCGCGCGGCTCGAAGCCGCCATCGAAAAGGTGCTGGCAGATGGGGCCCGCACCGGCGACCTGATGGGTCCCGAGGGCGGCACGCCGCTGTCGACCAGCCAGATGGGCGACGTGATCCTGAAGGCGCTCGACGCGAGCCTGTGATTGCGGTTCCGGGTCTTCAAGGTCCGGAAACCCTGACTTGGGGACTTGGCGCGATCTTCTATCAGTGCGGGGCATTCTTGATAGGAGATTGACATGCGGTTTACCAAACTGACGAAATGCCTGGCCGGTCTTTCCACGCTTTGCGTGGCAGCGTGCGACGTGGCATATCCGGTCGCCGTGATCGGCGACAACGGCATGACATTCCGTGGGGCCGCGACCGATACGTTCCTCGAAGGGGGCAGTTTCCAGGCGACCAACGGCACGACCGTCTGCACCGGCACCTATGACAAGTATCAGGATATCAGCACCGTTTCGTTCCCGGTGGCCTGCTCGAACGGGCTGCGCGGCATCGGCACAGCATTTTTCGAACGTTACGACAGCGGCTCGGGCTTTGTGACCATGCAGGACGGCAGCCGCTGGCAATTCCTGTTCGGGCGCGGCGCGAACGCGATTTGACACGATGGCTGTTGTCCCCGGTGCGCAATGCGCGCATCGGGGGCGGCTTTTGGCGCTTGGGCACGCCTGCCCCCTTGCATGGCCCATGCCGGTTCGTCAGACACGAGGGGAACCCAAATCACCGGTGCACCATGTCGAACAATGCAAAGGGCGCAATTCTGGCCCTGATCGCCTTTGGCCTGTTTTCCACCCACGACGTATTCATCAAGACGCTGGGGACGGAATATTCCCCGATACAGATCGTGTTTTTCAGCGTGTTGCTCAGCTTTCCACTGGCGACGATCTACCTGATGCGGGATGCCACGCCCGGCACGCTGTTGCCGGTGCATCCGTGGTGGGTGGCCTTGCGCACCGGGGCTGTGGTGGTGACGGCGGTGTCGGCGTTCTATGCGTTTTCGGCGCTGCCCCTGACCCAGACCTATGCCATCCTGTTTGCCACACCGCTGCTGATCACGGTGCTGTCGATCCCGATCCTCGGCGAACAGGTGCGGCTGCCGCGCTGGCTGGCGGTGATCGTGGGCCTGGCCGGTGTGATCGTGGTGCTGCGCCCCGGTTCGACTGACCTGACGCTGGGGCATGCGGCGGCGATCGTGGCGGCGGTGGGCGGGTCCTTTGCCTCCATCGTCGTGCGCAAGATCGGTGCCGAAGAGCGGCCCGTGGTGCTTTTGCTGTATCCGATGGTGGCGAATGTCCTGGTGATGGGGGCGGCACTTGCCTTTGTCTACAAGCCCATGCCCATCGAGCACCTGGGATACCTGGCCGTCATTTCGGTGCTGGCGTGGATCGCTGGGCGGCTGATCATCGCCGCCTACCAGACGGGCGAAGCAGCCATCGTCGCGCCGATGCAATACTCGCAGATCCTGTGGGCCACGGGCTTTGGGCTGTTGTTTTTCGACGAAAGCCCCGACCAACTGACGGCCATCGGGGCCGCGATCATCATCGCATCGGGCCTGTTCATCGTGTTCCGCGAAAGCCGTGGCGGCACGTCGACCACCACGCCCGTGCTGCGCACGCGCAGCCGGGTCGGCACGCCATCGGTCTTGCGGATCAGTGGCCTGATGACCAGCGGGCGCTTCCGCGACAAGCCCCTTGCCAAAGACGATGGGCAAGAGTAATCCGGCGCGCACGGTCGGAGTGTAGCTCAGCCTGGTAGAGCACTGTCTTCGGGAGGCAGGGGCCGGAGGTTCGAATCCTCTCACTCCGACCAATTCTCATTCACCGGATCCTAGTCCAGCGCACGCAATGACCCGCGCAGGCATACCTTGCTTTGCAGTTCGGTCGAAACACCGGGCCGCGCGTCGTCCAGCATGTGCATCAGTTCCTGTGCCGCCAACCGACCCATTTCGCGGTGCGGAACGTGTACCGTGGTCAGTTGCGGGGTCACGATGCGGGCCAGTTCGATGTCGTCGAACCCGGTAATCGACACGTCCCCGGGCACTTCCAACCCCATATCCCGCGCCCGTTGCATGGCCCCAACCGCCAGCACGTCGTTGACGCACATCACCACGGTGGGGCGCTGATCGGCCTGCATCAGCGTCTCAAAGGCGTTGGCACCGTTTTCGATCTCGTACGGCGTCTCGATCATCGGGGCCTTGTCCGGGTCGAGCCCCCGGGCGGCCAGGCACTCGCGAATGCCGCGCAGCCGTTCCGCGGCGCGGTCATTGCCGGCGACGATGCCGGAAATGATGGCAATATCACGGTGTCCCTTGTCCAGAACGGCACCGGTCAGGGTCGCCATGGACGCGCGGTTGTCAAAGCCGATGGCCGGGTGCGGACTGTCCTTGTTGTAGGCCCAGGCAAGAAGGTACGGCATGCCGCGCCGTTCCAGATGTTCGTAGACGGATGGATTGCGGTCATAGCCGATCAGCAAAAGCGCGTCCGCGCCCCGGGCGACCAGGGCCCGCACCTGTTCCGCCTCCAATTCCGGGCGATAGGCGGAACTGGACACAAGCAAGGTATAGCCACCCTTGTGCAATTGCTCCTGAAAGGCCTGCACCCCACGCGCAAAGATCGCGTTTTCCATCGTCGGGATGATGGCACCCATGGTATAGGTGCGCCTGGCCGCCATCGCCCGCGCCCCGAAATTCGGGGTATATCCCAAAGCCTCGACCGCCTGCATGACCTTTTCACGGGTCTTGTCGGTCACCTTTTGCGAACCGTTCAGGCACCGGGACACCGTCGCGGTCGACACACCGGCCTGCCGGGCAACATCGTCCAGCGTGGGAATCGTATAGTCACGAGATACGTCCAACAGGACCTCATTTATTGGTTAGCGGACACTCTAATTTGGAAAATCCGAATCTGCATTGAAAAAACCCATGCAGTGTCCGGCCCGGAATGTAAGCGCTTGCACGAATCGAATGTAAGCGCTTACAGTCCAGTGATCCAGCCGCACACGGGAACCAAAATGTTTCTATTCGCCTCGCTCATCGTTTTCGTCGTCTACTTCGCGAACGTTGCCATGGGCGCGTATGGAGGCACGACTTTTCTCGGGGATGTGGGCGAAATGCTGGTTCTTTTCGCGGCGTCGATCCTGTTCGTCATCGCGATTCTGAAAAAGGAAGCCGACCGCAACAAGAAAAACGGCGGCTGACGGTTCCATGGGAGGAAAACCAATGACTGATGATCGCAAGGAACTTGCGTCGGCCGAGCGCCGTAACTTCTTGAAACTGGCCACTACGGGCAGCTTTACCGCGGCGCTGGTTGCCGGGGCCGGCGGCGTCCTGTGGTCATCCGAGGCCGCAGCGCAAACCGCCAACGAAGAGCGGGATCGTGAAAAGGCCGCCGAACATATCATGACGGTCGCCACGGCCTATGTGCTGGGCGCATCGCGCAGCTATCCGATCATGCAGCTGGACCTGAAGGAGAACATCCAGAACGCCACCAACGGCAAGGTCTATGTCAAGCTGGCCCCAGGTGGTCAGCTGGGCGCGGGCGGGTCGCTGGTGCAAAAGGTGCAGGGCGGCACCATTCAGGCGGCGCAGCATTCGCTGTCGAACTTTGCGCCATTTGCGTCGACCGTCGACCTGATCAACATGCCGTATCTGTGCGGTTCCAATCAACGCTTCACCAACCTGGTGAATTCGGATTTCTGGAACGCCGAGGTGCACCCCAAGGTCGAAGCCAACGGCTTCAAGGCGCTGTTCTATGTCAATATCGACCCCCGAGTCGTTGCCGTGCGCAAGGGCGGTGCGGGTGCGGTCCTGTCACCCGGCGATCTGTCGGGCGTCAAGTTCCGCGTGCCCGGCTCCAAGATGCTGCAACAGTATTACCGCATGGTCGGTGCCAACCCGACACCGGTGGCGTGGGGCGAAACCCCGTCTGCAATCAAACAGGGCGTGGCCGACGCGCTCGACCCGTCCGTGGGCGCGCTGTACGTGTTCGGCTTCAAGGATATCCTGAGCCACGTGACCTTCACCCAGGCTGTACCGGACAGCCAGGTCTATTCATGCAACCTTGAATGGTTCAACTCGATGCCCGCCGACGTGCAGGAAGGCATCATGTGGGGGTCCGAAATGACCGCGCACCAGAACCTGTCCAAGGTGCCGTCTGCCCGCGCCTATGCAATGGCCGAACTGGCCAAGGCCGGTGTCGAATTCCACAGCCTGAGCGACGATCAGCTGGGCGAGTGGAAGGAAGCCGGTGGCTTCCAGCGGTCTGAATGGGACGAGTTCAAGGTGGAACTGGCCGGGTCCATGGACGCCTTTGCCAAGATGGAAGAGGCCGCAGGAACCCAGGGCAAATACTTCGTGCACGACGCCTGATGCACATGTCGGGCGCCCCCGGCGGTGCCCGACACCCCACACCGTCACGGGTATGACCGTCGCCGTTGCGCGGGCAGGTCTCCCTTGGCCAACCGACAGGGTCTGACATGGAATTTTTGCGTCACATCGACCGCAATGCAGAGCGGTGGTTGCTGCTGACCTTCTACGTGATGCTTGTCATCACCATGGCAATCGAAGTGCTGCGGCGCGAGATCTTCTCCTACTCCTCCATCTGGGGCGAAGAGATCGTACGCTATTCCTTCATCTATCTCGCCTGGATCGGGGCGGCTGCGGCCGTCAGGGAACGCGCACATATCCGCATCGACGTGATCATGCACTACCTCGGGCCACGCCCCAAGGCGCTGCTCTATATCTTTGGCGACCTGGTCATGTTTTTTGTCGCGGTCATCGCGCTGTACTGGTCTTACGAGGCGGTGCACGTGTCGGCCAAGTTCGGGTCCGTCACGGACGGGTTGCGGATTTCCAAGGTCTGGTTCCTGATGGCCGTGCCCACCGGTTTTGCCCTCATCATCTGGCGATTGACGCAATCGCTGATCCGCGACGTTCATGCCTTGCGGACGGGTCAGCCCGTCTACGAAGGCGACAAGCTGTTTGACTGAGGGTTAGAAAATGCTTTGGAACACCCTCAACCAGACGGTCGAATTGGGCTGGGATTTCTACCTGCCCGTTATCCTGTTCGTCGCGCTGATCGCGCTGGCGGTGCCTGTTTGGGCGGCTATCGGGTCCGCCGCGATCCTCATGCTGTGGATGTCGGGCGACTTGCCCCTCAGCCTTGTCGGCGAAAGCCTGTTCGCCGGTATCGACGCCTTTGCGCTGACGGCGGTGCCGCTGTTCATCCTGACCGGTGACGTGCTGGTGCGCACGGGCCTCAGTCGCAAGTTCCTTGACGTGGCCGAGGCGCTGACCTGCTTTACAAAGGGCGGGTTCGGATCGGCCACGGTGCTGGTCTGCGGCATGTTCGCGGCCATCTCGGGCTCGGACGCGGCGGGTGCCGCTGCCGTGGGGCGCATGACAATCGCGCGGCTGGTGGAATCGGGCTATCCCCGCCCCTATGCCTGCGCATTGGTGGCGGCGGGTGCCTGCACCGGCATCCTGATCCCGCCATCCATCGCCTATATCATCATCGGGCTGGTGCTGGGCATATCGGCCTCGACCCTGTTTCTGGCGGCACTGATCCCGGGACTTGCCATCCTGTTCTCAATCCTGATCACCAACCTGATCGTCAACCGCATCTACGCCTACGAGGGCGGCGGGCAAATGACCTTTGGCGAATGGCTGGGCAACCTGGGCGCTGCGCTCAAATCCGGCTGGTACGCGTTCATCGTACCGGGCATCATCTTCTACGGCATCTTCTCGGGCCGTTTGACCCCGACCGAGGCGGGGGCAACCGCGGTCGTCGTGACCATCGCGATGGGCTTTATCCTGCGCACCCTGTCCTTTGCCGACTTTCCGGCGATGCTGCTGAGTTCGGCCAAGGTGAACGGGGTCATTCTGCCCATCATCGCCTTTTCGGCCCCGCTGGCCGAAGCGTTGGCTATCATGGGCGTGCCACAGGGCTTTGTCACCTCGGTTACCGGGCTGACGGACGAACCCTGGCTGCTGATCCTGCTGATGATCGGTATCCTGATTGCGGCGGGCTGCGTGATGGAAACCACGCCGAACATCGTGATCCTTGCGCCTATCCTGAAGCCACTGGCCGACAATATCGGCATGAACGAAATTCAGTTCTGCATCATGATGATCACAGCGCTGGGCGTCGGCTTCATCACGCCACCACTGGGCCTGAACCTGTTTGTGGTTTCTGGAATAACCGGTGAATCTATCCTTAAGATAGCCGCCCGCGCTGTACCTTTTGTCCTGTGTATGTTCATCGTTGTGCTGTTAATCGCCTATATTCCGGCGATTTCCACAACGCTGCTCCCTGAGATCTACAAATAAGGCTTGCTTCCATGACAGTTGAGTACCTGAAGAAAGCGACGCTGACGTCTGCGTCCGGTGCGTCCGATGTGCACGAGACTGTCACATCAATCCTTTCGGACATCGAATCCGGTGGCGACGCCAAGGCGATGGAATACGCGGCCAAGTTCGACAAGTATCAGGGCAACGTCTTGCTGACCCCCGAGGAAATCGAAGCCGCCAGCGCTCTGGTGCCGGAAAAGCTCAAGGCTGACATCCGGTTTGCACATGACAACGTCAAACGCTTTGCCGAAATGCAAAAAGGCACCGTGGCGAATGTCGAAATGGAAATTTCCCCGGGCTTCATCGCCGGCCAAAAGGCGATCCCGGTGGATGCTGCGGGCTGCTACGTACCCGGCGGGCGCTACAGCCACATCGCCAGCGCCATCATGACCGTGACCACCGCCAAGGTCGCAGGCTGCAAGCACATCACCGCCTGCTCGCCCCCGCGTCCCGATGTGGGCGTCGCCCCTGCCATCATCTATGCCGCCCATATCTGCGGCGCGGACAAGATCCTGGCCATGGGCGGCGTGCAGGGTGTCGCCGCCATGACCTTTGGCCTGTTCGGCCTGCCCAGGGCCAATATCCTTGTCGGTCCCGGCAACCAGTTCGTGGCCGAGGCCAAGCGCATCCTCTTTGGTCGCGTCGGCATCGACATGATCGCAGGTCCGACCGACAGCCTGATCCTGGCTGACGGCAGTGCCGACCCGCATATCGTCGCCACCGACTTGGTCAGCCAGGCCGAACACGGCTACAACTCGCCCGTCTGGCTGGTCACCGACAGCCGCGCGCTGGCCGAGGACGTGATGACCCGCGTGCCCGACCTGATCGACGACCTGCCCGAGTTGAACCGCGAAAACGCCGCCGCCGCCTGGCGCGACTACGCCGAGGTGATCCTGTGCGCCGACCGCGAGGAGATGGCCGCGACATCCGACGCCTATGCGCCCGAGCACCTGACCGTGCAGGCCGAGGATCTGGATTGGTGGCTCAACCGTCTTAGCTGCTACGGTTCGCTGTTTCTCGGCGAGGAAACGACCGTGTCCTATGGCGACAAGGCCGCAGGCACCAACCACGTGCTGCCCACCTCCGGGGCGGCGGGCTATACCGGCGGTCTGTCGGTGCACAAATACATGAAGATCGTGACGTGGCAGCGCGCCACGCAAGAAGGCTCCAAAGCCATCGCCGAGGCGACCGCCCGCATTTCGCGACTGGAAGGGATGGAAGGGCACGCGCGCGCCGCCGACGTGCGGCTGGCCAAGTATTTCCCCGGTCAGAACTTCGACCTGAGCGCCGATGGCTGACCCGGCCACCCTGTTCGACCTGTCGGGCAAGGTGGCCTGCGTCACCGGGGCCAGCTCCGGTCTTGGTCGGCGCGCGGCACAAGTGTTGGCTGCAGCCGGTGCGCAGGTCGTGGGCGTAGCCCGGCGGGCCGATGCCCTGGCGAACCTTGTGTCGGAACTCGGCGCGGAACGGGCCGTCGCCGTAACAGCCGACATCTCTGAACGAGACCGTATGGACCGGCTGGCCAAAGCAATATCGGACCCGTTCGGCGCACCGGACATCATCATCCACGCCGCCGGTGTGAACACGCGCCAGGCTGCAGACGACGTGACCCCCGAAGGCTGGGACCAGACGATATCGCTGAACCTGAATGCCCCATTCTTCCTCAGCCAGGCACTCGTCCCCGCGATGAAAGCCAAGGGCTGGGGCCGCATCGTGAACTTCGCCAGCCTGCAAACGACGCGGGCGTTTCCGGGCGGCATCGCCTATGGCGCGACCAAGGGCGGGATCGCACAGCTGACCCGCGCCATGGCCGAAGCGTGGTCGCGCAGCGGCATCACCGCCAATGCCATCGGCCCCGGTTTCTTTCCCACCGAACTGACGGCGGCCGTCTTCGACGACCCGGACCGCGCAGCGCGCAACGCGGCGCAAACCTGCATTGGCCGCAACGGACAGCTCGAAGACATCGACGGCCCGATCCTGTTCCTGTGCTCGGACGCGTCATCCTATGTCACCGGACAGATCCTCATGGTCGACGGGGGGTTCACCGCGAAATGAAGGCTCTGGTCTATACAGGCGTTGAATCGCTTGAATATCGGGACACGCCCGATGCGACCCCCGGCGACGGCGAACACCTGATCCGGATCGAGGCGTCGGGCATCTGCGGGTCGGACATGCACGCCTATCTGGGTCACGACGACAGGCGGCCCGCGCCCCTGATCCTCGGACATGAGGCCGCTGGGATCATTGTTGGCGGCGACCGCGACGGGGACCGCGTCACCATCAACCCGCTGGTCAGTTGCGGCACCTGCCCCGCCTGCGCGGCGCAGCGCGAAAACCTGTGCCCGACGCGTAGCATCATCTCGATGCCCCCGCGCGAAGGGGCCTTTGCCCAATACGTCGCCATGCGGCCCGAAAACCTTGTGAGCGTGCCGGACGATGTGCCGCTGGAAAAAGCAGCGCTTGCCGAACCGCTGGCCGTCAGCTGGCACGCCGCCCGGCTGGGGATGCTGGCGCTGCATCCGGCAATGGACCGGCGCGCGCTGATCATTGGCGGAGGTGCCATCGGACTGGCCGCCGCCCTCGCGCTGCGCGCCATGGGGGTCGAGGACGTGACCATCGCCGAACCCAACGCCACGCGCCGCACCTTTCTGACAGACCGCTGCGGGCAAACAGCGGTGGCGGCGGGGGACGGCCATTTTGCGCTGGTGGTGGACGCAGTCGGTTACGCCGCAACCCGCGCCGCCGCATCGGCGCTTTGCGCCCCCGGCGGCGTGATCCTGCATATCGGGTTGGGCGAGGATGCAGGCGGCCTCGATATCCGGCGCATGACATTGCAAGAGATCACGTTCATCGGCACCTATACCTACACCGCGCAGGATTTCCGCGACACCTGTGCCGCCATCTTCGACGGGCGGCTCGGGTCGCTCGACTGGACGCAGCAGCGCGATCTGGCCCAAGGCGCAGACGCATTTGCAGATCTGCGCGCGGGCCGTGTCAACGCGCCCAAGATCATCCTCAGGCCCTGGGCCTGACATACGGAGGGACTGACCATGTACAAAAAGATCCTCGTTCCCATGGCGCTGGACCACGACGTCTCACCCCAGACACTGGCGGTGGCCAGAACGCTGGCAGGTGCCGATGGCAGCGTCATCGCCCTGCACGTGTACGAAGCGCCCCAGGGATCGGTCGCCGCCTATCTGGACGAAGAGATCGTGCACACCGCGTTTGAGCGGGCACGCGAAACACTTGCCGCCAAGACCCGCGACATGGAAGGCGTCACAGCCAAGCTGGTCAAGGGCCACACCTACCGAACGATCATCGATTATGCGACGGATCACGGCGTCGACTGCATCGTCATGGGGTCCCACAAGCCGGGGCTCAGCGACTATCTGCTGGGCTCGACCGCCGCGCGGGTCGTGCGCCACGCGCCCTGCGCGGTCCACGTCTGCCGTACCACCTGAATTCACCAAAATGCGCCCAACGAAAGGCACACACGCATGAACATAGACAAGAAGATCACGGATGACCTGATTGCGAACGACATCTCGTTCGTGACGACGGTCCCGTGCAAGCAACTGGCCGGAGTGATCGAGGAAATCGACCAGCACCCCGACATCTTCCACATCCCGTCAAACAAGGAAGACGAAGGCATGGGCCTGTGCGCCGGTGCGTGGATGGGTGGCAAACGCCCCGCGATCATCATGCAGAACACGGCCATCGGGGTCACGATCAACACGCTGGCCACGCTGATCCAGTACTACCGGATGCCGCTGCCCATGCTTATCAGCTATCGCGGCGAGTTGCGCGAACCCGTCGCCTGCCAGGTGGAAATGGCTGTGCATACCAAGGCGCTGCTGGCCCAGATGAACATCCCCACCTACCACTTCCACAAGCAATCCGACGTGGAAGAGCTGGATATGATCCTGAAATACACCTTCATGTGTTCGAAACCCGTCGCCATCCTGACCGACGCAAATTTCTGGGGAGGCTACGGCGACCAATGATCCGTTCCGAAATCCTGCGCGAAATCGCGCCCATCCTCAAAGACCAACTGATCGTCTGCAACATCGGCATCCCAAGCCAGGAACTGCACGCCATCATGGACCAGCCCAGCAACTTCTACATGCTTGGGACCATGGGGCTGTCGTCCTCCATCGGGCTGGGGCTGGCGTTGGCACAACCCAAGACGGTGATTTCCATTGATGGCGACGGGTCGGTCCTGACCAACCTTGGCACGCTGCCCACCATCGGGAACAACGCGCCGTCCAACTACATCCTGATGATCATCGACAACGGCTCCTACGGCTCCACCGGGGATCAGCCGACCTATACCGGCATGAAAACCGACCTGGCCGGCATGGCCCGCGCCGCCGGTTGCGACAACGTGGTCGAGGTTCAGGACGTGGACACCGGCGAGGCGCTGAAAGCCGCCATCGCATCCGACAAGCCCACGGTGATGATCGTGAAATGCGACAGCGGCAACGCCAAGATGCCTGTGATCACCATGGATCCGGTCGTGATCAAGGACCGTTTCATGAAGGCCGTGGCCTCCTGATTCCATGAGCCGGGCGGCGCGCATACACAGCACCAGCGATGCGCGCCGGTTCGCCAAGGGCCGCCTGCCGTGGATGGTGTTCGACTATATCGACGGCGCGGCCGGGTCCGAAAACGGGGCCGACCGCAACCGCGCGGCGCTGGATGCCGCCACGCTGCACCCCCGCATCCTGACCGATGTCAGCCAGCGGTCCATGGATGTGCCGCTGTTCGGCGGCACGGCCCGACGCCCCTTTGGTATCGCGCCGATGGGCATGTGCAACCTGTCCGGTCCCGGGGCGGATCTGATGCTGGCGCGGCTCGCCGCGAAATATGCCGTTCCCCTGGGCGTCTCGACCGTCGCCTCGACCCCGATGGAGGCGTTGATCGAAACCGCGCAAGGTCATGCGTGGTTCCAACTGTATTTCAGCGGCGATGGTGCCGGGTCGTTCAAACTGGCCCGCCGCGCGCGGGATGCAGGATACACCACCCTGATCCTGACAGTAGACGTGCCCGAAGTGGGCCGCCGCCCGCGCGAACTGCGCCACGGGTTCAAGATGCCGTTCCGCATCGGGCCGCGCCAGTTCGTCGATTTTGCCCTGCATCCGCGCTGGTCCCTGTCCAGCTTGATGGCGGGCAAGCCGCAGATGGCGAATTTCCACATGGACGGATACGACTTTGACCGCACCGAAAGCCGGGCGCGGGCGGATTGGGACACGCTGACGGGCTTGCGCGATCTGTGGCCGGGGCAACTGGTGGTCAAGGGCGTGCTGCACCCCAAGGACGCAATGCGCCTTCAATCCGAAGGTGTCGATGCCATTCAGGTGTCAAACCATGGGGCGCGGCAACTCGACAGCGCGCCCGCCTCCCTTGACGCCCTGCGCGCAATCCGGGCGGCTGTGGGGCAGGACTATCCGCTGTTCTTCGACAGCGGCCTGCGGACGGGCGAAGATGTGCTCAAGGCGATGAGCGCGGGCGCAGACTTTGCCTTCTTTGGACGCGCAATGCAGTACGCCATCGCAGCCGCCGGCGAAGAGGGCCTGCACCGCCTGTGGGAGGTCCTGACTGACGAACTGAGCGTCGCCATGGCCCAGACGGGCCTGTCATCGCTCAGCAATCTGCCCGCAGCGCGCTAGGCCGGGGGTTGCCAGCGCGCGCGTTCCGCCGCATCAATCACCCACGCCGATGGCGATCCGCGCGCAGGCGCGTATCGGCCGTCATGGCCTGACCAGAACCAAGGACGCCGCCAAATGCCCCCGCCCAATATCGTGATCGTCATGGCAGACCAACTGGCACCGCACTGGACCGCCACCTATGGGCACGCGGTGGCCAAGACGCCCAACATGGACGCGCTGGCGCAGCGGGGGATGCGGTTCGACGCAGCCTATTGCAACGCGCCGCTCTGCGCGCCCAGCCGGGCAGCGTTCATGTCGGGTCAATACGCCAGCCGGTTCGGGTCCTTTGACAACGCGGCCGAGTTTCCGGCATCCGTCCCCACCTTTGCGCACCACCTGACGGCAGCGGGCTATCGCACCTGCCTTGCAGGCCGCATGCACTTTGTCGGCCCGGACCAGACCCACGGCTTTCAGGAACGGATCACAACCGATGTCTACCCGGCCGATTTCGCGTGGACGCCGGACTGGGACAACGCCGACGACCGGATCGACAGCTGGTATCACAACATGCACACGGTGCGCGAGGCGGGCACGGCGCTGGCCAATTTCCAGACGGATTACGATGACGAGGTCGGCTTTGCCGCAAACCGCTGGTTGATGGACCGGGGGCGCGACCGGGCGGCGGGGGATACGGACCCGTTCTGCCTTGTCGCCAGTTTCATGCTGCCGCACGATCCCTATGTCGCCAAGCCGGACTTCTGGAACCTTTACAAGGACGATGACATACCCCTGCCCGACACGGTGCTGACTCGCGACCAGATGGACCCGTTTTCGGGACGCATCGCCGACGGGATCGAAGCAGCGGACACGCACCTGACCGACGCTGAAATCCGCGCGGCACGGCGCGCATATGTCGCCAATGTCAGCTTCTTTGACGACAAGCTGGGCCAGATCGTGCGCACGCTTGATCAGATCGGCGCGTTGGACGACACACTGATCATCGTCACCTCGGACCACGGTGACATGCTGGGCGAGCGGGGGCTGTGGTTCAAGATGACGTTCTTTGAACACTCTGCCCGCGTGCCGCTGATCATGGCGGGTCCGGGTGTGGCGCGGGGCACGGCACCCAACGCCTGTTCACTGGTGGATATCCTGCCGACGCTGCTGGATGCGGCGGGTGCGACCACATCCGTCGACATCGATGGCCGGTCCCTGATGCCGCTTGCACGGGGTGAGCATGATCCAACAGACGAAGCCTGTGCCGAATACTGCGCCGAGATGACGCCGTGGCCCGCATTCATGATCCGGCGCGGACACCTGAAATACATCCATTGCGAGGTCGATCCGCCGCAACTGTTTGACCTGTCCCAGGACCCCGCCGAGCTGACGAACCTGGCCGGGCACCCCGATTATGCAGACGCTGCCAGCGCCTTTGCCAACGAAGTCGCCCGCCGCTGGGACAGTGCGGCATTGCGCGATCGGATCATCGCCAGCCAGCACGCCCGCCGTGCCGTGCACGCGGCGATGGAAGCGGGCGCAGGTGCCGCGTGGGATCACAACCCGACACGGGATGCGTCGAACGAATATGTGCGCAATCACATGGACTGGACCACCGCCGCCACGCGGTCCCGTTTTCCGAGGGTCGAATAGTCAGTCGGCGCGAAAGACCGGCACACCCATCACCAGCTTGCCGCCATGCCCGGTGCTGTCACCGATGCGCATGACACCCTTGCCGTTGATCTTCACCAGGCTCGACCCCTTCTGGTGGCTGTCGGGGCCGGGCATGCCGGTGCACATGGCCTTGCCCCCCTCGACCGCGACGGGGATGCCGCAATATGTCACAAGTGTTTGTCCGGGCGCGATCACCGGCCCGCCAATATGCGGCTTGGGCCCGGGATCGATCTTGGGGCAGACATGCATGTGACCGAGCAGGGAAATGGGCTTGGGCATCGGAAAAACCTTTCTGAAATCGCTCGCAGATTAGCAAATTCGTACACGGCAGGCCAATGATTTTGCCAGATGCATCCCGTGAACGCTCAGTACGCGACATACTGCGGGGCGGCGTCACTGGCCCGCTGGATAGTGCACCGCACCAGCCCGACGCGGCCGAAAATGCCATAGGACACGATACCGACTGCTCGGACAACGGCCCGCGCCGCGAATGCACTGTTCCAAACCGACCCGTGGGATGGGTGGCCGTCAGGATGGACCCGGTTCCGGGAGTTCGAGATGAAAAGGGCAAAACCGTCCACAGTGCCACCTGCGCTGCTCATACGGCTGCAAGCTGCACCGCCTTTTCCGTAGGCGCACTGTCCAGCACCGAAAACAGCGGCGCGTCGTCGGAATGAAGCCCCGTCAAGGTGGTGGCGAAATCGGTTTTGGGTTTACTTCACGAACGGGGTTGCAGATGCGGCCATGGCGCGCAGGCACTTTGACCCCTCGCCCGGGCCGCCCGGGCTGAAGTCAATGGAATTGCCCTGGATCTTCAGTTTCAGGCCCCGGATCGTGATGCCGCTTGTGCTGATTTCCATGTATCCGCCAGGGGCCGAAATCAGCAGCTTCTTGCCCGCCTTGATCTCCCACACCTCCGACGTGCCTTCGAACTTCTTCTCGGACGAAATCTGGTACAGCTTGCCCGACGAATGCGCCGATCGCTGGCCCGCGTGGCTGGTATATTCCTCGCCCACATCCACGGTCTTGGTCTTGCCTACGTTCAGTCGCTGTTCCTGTCCGACCTTTGTAAACTGCTTGGCACCGACCATGGTGTTCTGCACGGCACCCACCATCGTGTTCTTGAATGCCCCGATCTGTTCGGTGCGGGCAAGGCCGATGGTGTCGGACTGGAACTTCTCGATCGTGGTGGTCAGCACGCCGGCCAGGGGCATGGCCGTCGACAGAACAGACCCCAGCGCCGTCCCGGTCTTGATCTGGTCGGCGCCTGCGATCTCGCGGTGTTTGCCGGCACCGTCGAATTCGGTGATCTTTGGACCCGACTGCGCCTCGGCACCGGCGCGCACGCCCACCAAAGCCCCGAGAAAGGCAGGGATCGACCCGTCGCCCGCCTCGCCCGCGACGATCATCGCGTCCTTGGTCGCTTGTCCGGCGATGGCCGCCAGCCCGCCGAACAGCGCACCTTTCGCGCCGCCGACTGTCAGGTTCATCGACCCGCCGATGCGCTCCTGGTGGTTCTTGCCCACCTCGATGCTTTTGTTGGTGCCGACGCTTTCGACCTGATCGTTGTCCACACGTTTCATGCGGTTGTTCAGCACCTTCAGCGTCTGGTCCTTTTGCGCATGAAGCGAGATGTTCTCCTGCCCGCTCTGGTCCTCGAACGTAATCTCGTTGAAGCCCTGTCCCTGATGGGTGTCGGACCGGAACACCGACTTGGTCTTGTGGTCAGGCAGCGGATAGGGGACGTCGTTGTAGCCGTTGAACACGCAACCCGTGACCAGCGGCTTGTCGGGGTCCCCTTCGAGAAACTCGACCACGACCTCCATCCCGATGCGGGGAATGACCATGCCGCCCCAGCCCTTGGACGCCCAGTTCTGGCTGACCCTGCAGCGCATGGAATAGGCGGCGTCCAGATCCCAGTGGAACTGAACGAGGATGCGGCCGAATTCATCGCAATCGATCTCGCCGTCGCCCACCACGCGGGCGGTTTGTGGGCCATGCACCAGCGGGCGGCGGGTGCGGCGTTCGGGGCGGAACGGGGAATCGTCGCGCAACAGCACGAATTCCCCGACATAAGCCTCGTCCGATCCCTTGGCGTCGCCGGTGCCATAGGCCTGCGCCCGAAACGTGTGCCGCGCCTTGAGACAGATATGCCGCTTGCCCGTAACTTCGGGCACGAAATCCTCGATCGGGGTGACGCACAGACCGGTTCCAAGCGAAGACACATCGCCCTTGGCCACGACGCGCGGGGCCTGCCCCGTTTCCTCGTCCACGCGCCGCTGCACGACCCCTTCGCCAACACCCTGTTCCAGGTAATCGCCGGGCCAGTCAAAGCTTTCGATCTGGCCGTTGTCGTGTTCGGCCGCCCCAAGCTGGGCCACTTCCTGCGCGGCATGCGGGGTCTTGAAGTTGTATTCGGTCAAACGCACCGCACCTGTCGTGACCCGCGCGGTGCGGCGAAGTTCATAGAAATGCTCTTCGGGATGCATCTGGTAACCTTCGACCGAGTAATAGGCCCGGTCGCCGCCCGGCACATCGTCATGGCTGACCACCTTGTCGGTCAGCACCAGGGTGTGGGATTTGTTGTCGTGTTTCCAGTGCCAGGTGATGCCGAACCGTTCCATCATCCGCTGCGCAAAGACGGCATCGCTTTCGTTGTACTGCACCGTGTATTCAAGCTTGGGGTAGCTGTCGGTCAGTTTCAGTTCAACATGCGGGTTACCCAGATGCGCATAGGCCGACAGCAATTCGGTCAGAATGTCCTCGACGGTCAGTTCGTGAAAGATGCGGTTGTTACGGCGCATATTGGCCAGATGCAGCCACGGGCGCAGCACCAGGTTGTACCGGTTCCCGTTCTCCTCCATCCCCCGCCATTGCGCTTCGGTGACGATGCCGTCGAAAAACCGCGGACCGTCCCCATTGTCGAGCGTCACGGTCGCATGGGTGCCCAGCAGCGCATTCAGGTCAACGGCGGGATCTTCGGACAGGGCTTCGACCGTCCAGGTGAAATAGCCGGAAAGTTCTTCTTCGCCGTCCATACGCAGCAGGACCAGCACGTCTTCGCCCAGATCGGTGGACAACCGCCCGCGGCGGTTCTCTTGCAAAAATTCAACCACCTAAAATCCTTTCGACACCGCCGATGAACAGGCCACCTAAAATCAACATTTGCGGTTCAATGCATACCGCGTTTCATCACGTTACACTGCAACCATCGGTTTGATCCACACCAACTTGCCCCCGGAGCAGGCATTCGCGCAAGGTTCGTTGTTCAATCCAGCGTGTCGAATTCGATCACGAAGGTCGCGCTGCCACTTTCATCAGCCAGTGTGATGCGCCCGCCGCGCGCCTGCACCAGGCTGCGTACGATGCTCAGGCCCATGCCGGTCCCGCCCGTGTCGCGGCGCGTCGTGAAAAAAGGGTCGAAAATCCGGTCCCGGTTGCCCGCGCTGATCCCCGGCCCGTTGTCGGTGATCGCCAGCCGCCCGTCGGCGGCCATCAGGGTCACCTCGGTCGCGCCATGCTCGGCCGCGTTGCGCACCAGTTGGGTCAGTACCGTGCGCACGTCTTCGGCAATCAGCGGCAGCGCAGCGTCCTGTGCAATGGTCACCGGTACAGGCATTTCGAGCGCGGCCAATGCGTCGGACAGGGTGCTGCGGCCAAAACCCGCGGGTTCCGATGCCTGCGCGTGGCGCGCCAGATCGTCCAGCAGCACCTGCATCCGCGCCGACGCCCCGGAAATGGTTTCCGCCAGGGCCACGGTGTCCTTGGGGCCGGGCGAGTCATGCAGCAGTTCCGCGGCACCCGCAATCGCCGTCAACGGCGATTTCAACTCGTGCGTGACATGGTTGGCATAGGCGCGCATGCCCTCGGCCCGGTTGTGCAGGCTGTCGCCCATCGCCATGACGCTGGCACCCAAAGCGCTCAGCTCCGGGGTTCCGAAATGGTCGGGCGCGGTGGTGTCGCCCCCCGCCTTCATCGCGCGGGCATAGCGTGTCAGCGCATAGATCGGGCGCAGCACCAGCCGCCACAGCAGAAACCCCAGCACGGCGGTGGCGATCACCGCCATCCAGCCGATCAGCCATGCGGTTTCTGCCCAGCCCAGAATATCGCCCGCCAGCCGCAGGTAGACGATGCCGATGATCGGCAGGCTCAGCACCGCCGCCAATGTCCCTCCAATGACAAGCGCCAGCGGCGGTCGCCATTTGCTGACTATCCCCCGCATGGTCCCATCCGCACCCCGATGCCATGCACCGTTTCAATGGCGTCGGCACAGCCCGCCTCGGCCAGCTTGGCCCGCAGATTGCGCAGGTGGCTGTCCAGCGTCCTGTCGCTGACATCCGCATGCGCGCCGTACACCGCATCGGTCAGCGCCGGGCGCGCGGCGATCCGGTCGGGATGGCGGATCAGGTGGGCCAGAATATCCATCTCGCGCGCGGTCAGGGTAACGGGTGTGCCGGACACAACGCACATGTGCCGGTCCGGATCCACACGCAGCACGCCACGTGTCAGCCCCTGGGGGGCAACGCCGTTGGCCCGCTTCAGAATGGCGCGAATACGGGCCACCAGTTCACGCGGCGAAAACGGCTTGGACACGTAATCATCGCCGCCGAACTCAAAGGCCAGCACCCGGTCAACCTCGTCCTGCCGCGCGGTCAGGAACAGCACCGGCGTGTTGTCGGTTTCGCGCAGGGTGCGGCACAGGGCCAGCCCGTCCATCTCGGGCAGGCCGATATCCAGTACGATCAGGGCAAATCGACCCGACCGGGCCTTGGCCAGCCCTTCGGCCCCGTCGCCCGCTTCATCCACGTCGAAACCGGCCTGTGTCAGCGCGATACGCAGCACCGACCGGATCTGCGGATCGTCATCGACGATCAAAAGCGGTCCTACGCTCATGGCACTGCGATCTCGGCGGCTGTAATGTTCATGGCGGCAAGGCTACGGCGCACCCGCCAGTTGCGAAAGCCCCATTCGCGCCAGTCTTCCGGTGCAAAAACGGAAGGCGTCCAAAAGTAGGGCGCGCATTGCTTGCGCCACCCCGGACCAAAGCGATCACGCAGCACCGGCACCACGTCTTCGGACATCTCGCACAGCAATTCCATGTCGCTGTGGACCGGATGGCTCAGGTTGTGGCGCGCAATCGTGGCGTCAAAGCTGACAAAGGCACAGGCATACAGGGCAACAACACCCAACGCCCCGCTGCGCAGCACCATCCAGATCGCAGGCCTGTCGCGCCAGATCTGCACAAGCACGATGCCAAGACCCGCCGCCACCAGACCCATCCAGACATAGGCCGCCAGGCGCAGCCGGGTCAGGCCATACTCCTCGACATACAGATCCAACCGCCAGACCGAGGCAAAGACCAGCGCCAGCGTCTGTCCCAGCCACACCAGCATCAGCACCCGTACGACCGGTTGGCCCCGCAGGAACGGGCGGGCAACCACGGCAAACAGACCCGCCAGCAAGGCCGTGACCAACAAAGGGTAAGCCCCGCGATGGGCATAGGCGGCGGGGCTGATCCCCTCGGGCAGCGCCGCGTCACCGTAAAGGTACAGCACGTCCATCCCCGTCTGTACCGCAAACAGCATGTTGAACGCGACCAGCGACCGGGCCACCGATTGGGCGTTGATCACACCCTGCCGCTGCACCGTGGCCCACTGCGGTGCGCGATGGCGCAGCCGTTCCTTCATGCGCCGGGCCACCAGCACGGGCCAGATCAATGCCGCCAGCACGCCCCAGAACCATATGCGCCAGCCATTCAGGCGCGGGGCCTCGAAATCCGTCAGCCGCAGGATTACCTGATCCAGCACCGGGTTCGACGCGGCCAGCAGGACAAGAAAGGCAAGTGTCGCCAGCACCGGCAGTGTCCAGCCCAGCAGCAGCGCGCGCAGGTCGCGGTCCGCCAGGCTCAGACGCCCAAAACCCGATACAACACCCGCCGCATCCACAGCTGACTGCACCGGCCCGATCCAAAGCAAGCGCAGCGACGCGCGGCCCAGATCCGCCAACGGCACACCGGCCAGCACGACACAGCCGACCAAGGCCCCCGCAAAAGCGATCAGCATCGACAACGGTTGCACCAGCTCGACCAGCGGCAGAATGGCCAGCACGGCACCCGCGCTGATACCCGCCCTGCGACGCACGTCCAGCCGTGGCCACGCCACAGCCAGCCCGGCCGCCGTGATGATCAGGGCCAACAGGGCAAGGCCCACGGCCGGCATCACATTCCAGACCAACACATCGCCAACGGCGATCAGGCACAACAACAACGCCGCCTTGGCCCCGTCCTGTCGGCGCATCCGGACCCTGCCGTCAGCTTTGTCCCCGCCGCTATCCGGCGACAACCACCAGCCGTCCTGCTGCATTGCCAGTGGAACGCCATGTATCGTGTGCGCTTTCATTTTCAGTCCCTCAGTCCCATGTCACCTGAACCGGATGTACAGGGGCACCTGTGCACATCCCCGCAGGGCAAATGTGCAGCCCTTGTGCAGATCAGCACCGCGGGCATCCCTTGCCAAATCGGGCGGTGCGTGCCACCACCGTGACCTGCCCCCGACATAAAGAAGACATGATGGATCAGCCCGACACCCGCACCGACGCCACGCAGGCCACTGGCGACGCGCAGTTGCCGCAGGTCACCGAACCGCGCAATCCCGGCATGGCGCTGGATATGGATTGGGTGCGCAGCGTGCAGGCCAACACCTCGGCCATCGAACGGCGCTGCAACACCCTGCCCGGGCGGCGGTCCATCAAGAAAGATCATCAGGCCGCGTGGCTGTGCCGCGCCATCGCCTGCATCGACCTGACGACACTGTCCGGCGATGACACGGACCGCCGCGTGCAGCGGCTGTGCGCCAAGGCGAAACAGCCCGTCCGGGCCGACCTGCTGAACGCACTCGGCCTGCCCGATCTGACAACCGGCGCGGTCTGCGTGTACCACGAGATGATCCCGGCCGCCGTTTCTGCGCTCAAGGGCTCCGGCATCCCCGTCGCCGCCGTGTCCACAGGCTTTCCCGCGGGCCTGTCGCCATTTCACCTGCGCATCCAGGAAATCCGTGAAAGCGTCGCCGCCGGTGCCGAGGAAATCGACATCGTCATCTCGCGCCGCCACGTGCTGACCGGCAACTGGCAGGCGCTTTATGACGAGATGGCCGAAATGCGCGAGGCCTGCGGCCCGGCCCACGTCAAGGCGATCCTGGCCACGGGCGAGCTTGGCACCCTGCGGAACGTCGCGCGTGCGTCGCTGGTGTGCATGATGGCGGGCGCCGATTTCATCAAGACATCGACCGGCAAGGAAAGCGTGAATGCCACCCTGCCGGTGACTTTGGTGATGATCCGCGCCATCCGCGACTATTTTGATCGCACGGGATACCGCGTCGGCTACAAACCTGCGGGCGGCATATCCAAGGCCAAGGATGCGCTGGTCTACCTGTCGCTGATCAAGGAAGAGTTGGGCGACCGCTGGTTGCAACCGGATCTCTTCCGCTTTGGCGCGTCGTCGCTGCTGGGCGACATCGAACGGCAACTCGAACACCACCTGACCGGCGCTTATTCCGCAGGCCACCGTCACCCGATTGGATAACGACATGCGTGCCATTCTTTTCCTTGCACTGCTCACCTGCGCCCTGGCCCAGTCGGCCCAGGCCCAGACCACGCCACCAGACGGCGTCTGGGTCACAGTCAACGATGTGGACAGCGCCGATCTGGTGGTGCGCGGCTGGACCATGATCGGAACAACAGCCCTGCCCGCAGGACAGGAAACCGGGCTGCTGGTGACCTTTTGGCGCGACACGAACGGGAATGTGATGCGCTGCATCTTTTCCCTGATCAGCCCGACCGGGGGCGATGCGTTCGAAACCTGCAGCGTCGCCGCCACAGTGACCGACGAGGACAGCCAATGACCGTCAAGGATATCTTCGACACCATGGACTATGGCCCCGCACCCGAAGCGGCAGGCGACGCGCTCGCGTGGATCGTCGATCAGGGCGCACGGTTCGGCCATTTCATCGACGGCGCGTTCACCGACCCCACAGACGACTTTGAATCGCGCAATCCCGCCAATGGCGAGGTACTGGCAACGCTCAGCCAGGCAACACAGGGCGACATCGACGCCGCCGTCACAGCCGCCCGCCGCGCCCAGCCGAAATGGGCCAAATCCGGCGGCCACGCCCGGGCCCGCGTGCTCTATGCCCTGGCCCGGGCCTTGCAGAAACACAGCCGCCTGTTCGCCGTGCTGGAAACCCTCGACAACGGCAAACCGATCCGCGAAAGCCGCGACATCGACGTGCCGCTGGCGCAGCGGCATTTCTACTACCACGCGGGCATGGCCCAACTGATGGACACCGAACTGCCCGACCGCACCCCAATGGGGGTCTGCGGCCAGATCATCCCGTGGAACTTCCCCCTGCTGATGCTGGCGTGGAAGGTGGCACCAGCGCTGGCAATGGGCAACACCGTGGTGCTGAAACCGGCTGAATACACGTCGCTTACCGCGCTGCTCTTTGCCGACATCTGCCGCCAGGCGGGCGTGCCCAAGGGGGTCGTGAACAACGTCACCGTCGCCGGTGACGTTGGCGAAATGATCGTGCAGGCCGACGTGGACAAGGTGGCCTTTACCGGCTCCACCGCCGTCGGCCGCCGCATCCGACAGGCGACCGCTGGCACGGGCAAGGCACTGACACTCGAACTGGGCGGCAAATCTCCCTACATCGTGTTTGACGACGCCGATCTGGACTCAGCCATCGAAGGGCTGGTCGACGCCATCTGGTTCAACCAGGGCCAGGTCTGCTGCGCGGGATCGCGTCTGCTGATCCATGAACCCGTCGCCGATGCGTTCCACACCAAGCTCAAGGCGCGCATGGACAAGCTGCGCATCGGCAACCCGCTGGACAAAAGCATCGACGTGGGCGCGGTGGTGGACCCGGTGCAACTGGACACCATCACGCAAATGGTGAGCGCCAACACCAGCGGCGAGACGTATCAGGCCCGCGTGCCCATGCCCGCCGAGGGCTGCTTTTATCCCCCCACGCTCATCACCGGGCTCAACACCGCCGACACGCTCATGCAAGAGGAGATCTTCGGCCCGGTCCTCGTTTCGACCACGTTCCGCACCCCGGCCGAGGCGGTGCAGATCGCCAACAACACCCGCTACGGGCTGGCCGCCACGGTCTGGACGGAAAACGTCAACCTCGCGCTGGACGTGGCACCCAAGCTGGCCGCAGGCGTCGTCTGGACGAACGCCACCAACCTCTTTGACGCCGCCGCAGGGTTCGGCGGCGTGCGGGAAAGCGGCTTTGGCCGCGAAGGCGGCTGGGAAGGGTTGCGCGCCTACACGCGGCCCACCGGCAAGGCCAAGACGCTCAAACCGATCGAAGCGTTCACGGGCGACGACACGCGCACTGACACGCTGGACCGCACCGCCAAGCTCTATATCGGCGGCAAACAGGCACGGCCCGATGGCGGCTATTCACGCAATGTCTATGGGAAAGGCGGCGCGCTGCTGGGACAGTCCAGCCTCGCCAACCGCAAGGATATCCGCAACGCGGTCGAAGCGGCCCAAGGGGCCGCAAGCTGGGGCAAGACCAGCGGCCACCTGCGGGCGCAAATCCTGTATTACATCGCTGAAAACCTGTCGGCACGCGCGGGCGAATTCGCCACCCGCATCGACGCGCTCCAGGGCGGCAAGGGCGGCGCAAAAGAGGTCGAGGCGTCGATCCAACGACTGTTCACCTATGCGGCCTGGGCCGACAAGTACGACGGCGCAGCCAAAGGCGTGCCGATGCGCGGCGTGGCCCTGGCCATGCACGAACCGGTGGGCATCATCGGCGGTTTCTGCCCGGACGACGTGCCACTGCTGGGGCTGGTGTCGCTGATGGCCCCCGCAATCGCCATGGGCAACCGCCTCGTCGCCGTAGCGTCCGAACCCTTCCCGCTGGCGGCCACCGATTTCTACCAGATCATCGAAACCTCCGACGTTCCCGGCGGCGTGGTCAACATACTGACTGGCAGCCATGATGAACTGGCCCCGCACTTGGCGAAACACCTCAACGTCGACGCCGTCTGGAACTTTTCCAGCAGCGACCTGTCTGCCATTATCGAGCGTGAGGCAGCAGGCAACCTCAAACGCACCTGGGTCAATCACGGACAGGCCCGCGACTGGATGGGGGCACAGGGAGAAGGCCGCGCATTCCTCGAAGCAGCAACCGAGGTCAAGACGATCTGGGTGCCCTACGGCGAATAGCCCACGCTTCTCTGTTCTCAAAAAATCCTGGGGGGTTTGGGGGGCAAAGCCCCCCATTCACAAACAAGATCGCGTGTGCGCAGCACGCAATTGGGTCAGTTGGCGACGGTTGTCTCAAGGCCATCGGGGCGACCGACAACCACGAACATCAGGTTGTCAGGGTCCAGCAATGCTCCGGCCACACGCTGCACGTCCTCCAACGTCACCGCCTCGACCTTGTCGTTCCGGGTCGCGATGTAATCGATCGGCAGCCCCAGCATCTGCATCCCTACCATGATCCGCGCAATCGGTCCGTTGCCGTCAAAGCGCAGCGGATAGGCCCCTGTGACATACGTCTTGGCCGCGTCCAGTTCCTCTTGCGTGATGCCCTCGCGCGCGGCGCGGGTCCATTCGTCCCGGATCACGGCAACCGCCTCGGCGACCCGCTCGTTGGCCGAGGCGACCTGCCCCTGCAAGGTCGCCGCATGGTCACGCGGCACCAGATAGGAATAGACCCCATAGGTCAGACCACGCTTTTCCCGGACTTCGGTCATCAACCGGCTTTCGAACCCGCCCGCGCCCAGAACCTGGTTCAGGATACGGGCGGCAAAGAAATCCGGGTCGTCCTGTTCGATGCCACGCTGGCCAAAGACGGCGACCGACTGCGGCGTGTCAAAGTCGATGACGGTCGTCCCTCCGGTGATGTTCACCGGTGCGGATCCCGGCTGCGGCGCGCCTGTCTCGGGTAGACCGCCCAGCAACGTGTCCAGCAACACACCCAGCTCTTCCGGCGTGATGTCCCCCACGGCCCCGACATACAGCCGGTCGCGGGCCAAGACCGCCTTGTGGGCGGCAACTATGTCGTCTCGGGTCAGGGCCGTGACGCTGTCGATCGTGCCACGATACGGCGTGGCATAGGGGTGGTCACCGAATACCATCTCGTTAAAGGCCTTGGTCGCGATCTTGTCGGGATCCTTTGCATCGGACCGCAGCCCGGTCAGCACCTGGCCCCGCACACGGTCCAGCGCCACCTGGTCAAAGCTTGGCTCGATCAGCGACAGGCGCAGCAATTCGACCGCGGCGTCCCGGTTTTCGGTCAGGAATGACGCCGAAACAGACACTGAATCATTGCCCACGTCATAGTCAAAGGACGCCGCCAGGCTTTCGACCTCTCGGGCAAAGGCGCGGGCGTCCAGATCACCGGCCCCTTCCTCCAGCAGTCCCGTCATCAGATTGATCGCACCGCGCTTGCCCGGTGCATCCAGCGATGCACCCCCGCGAAAGCGCAGTTCGAGCGCCATGAACGGGATCGACGGTTCCTGTACCAACCACGCGGTGATGCCGCCGGGGCTGACGACTTCCTCGATCTTGACCTCGGCGCGCGCCGGCAGCGCGACCGCAATAGCGACCAAAAGGACAGAGACGAAACGCATCATCATTGACCCACCTCCTGTTCGTCGGGTCGGGTCAGCCAGCCGGTGACCGACGCATTACGATTCAGCACGTCACGCGCCGCGGCCATGATCTCGTCCCCGGTCACGGATTGAAGGATGTCTGGCCAGTCCTGCACATCCTCGACCGTCAGACCGACGGACAGTGCCGCGCCATAGCGCCGCGCGATGCGGTCCACGTTGTCGCGGCCATAGATCTGGCTGGCGCGCAGCTGGTACTTGATCCGATCCAGCTGCTCGGGGTCGACGCCGTCCTTCAGGAACTGGGCCAGGGTCTCATCCATCGCGGCCTCCGCTTCCTCCAGCGACACACCCGGCGTCGGCACGATCACCACGTCAAAGGTCGTATCGTCCAGCGACACACCCCGATAGAACGCGCCGGTGAACACGGCCTTTTGCTGCTCGAATTGCAGCTTTTCGGTCATGTAACTGGTCTGCCCGCCACCCAGCACCTCGGCCAGCAGAGTCAGGGCCGCAGCAGCCCGCTGATCGCCGGGATCGCGTTCGGGGGCCAGGTAGCTGCGGCTGACATATTCCTGCGCGACACGCGGATCGCGATAGACCAAACGTCGCTCGGCGGTCTGCGGCGGCTCTTTGGACCGGACGCGGGGCGGCAGGTCGGGGTTCGCGGGGATCACGCCGTAGTAAGTCTCGGCCAGTGTCCTGACCTCGTCGGGATCAACGTCGCCGGACACGACCAGGATAGCGTTGTTGGGGTAATAGTAGGTGTCGTAGAATCCCAGCGCGTCGGCCTTGTCCAACGTCTCCATCTCATGACGCCAGCCGATGATCGGCACGGCGTACCGGTGGTTCATGTATTGCGCTGCGTTCATCTGTTCGCCGAACAACGCACGCGGGTTGCTGTCGGTGCGCTGGTTGCGTTCTTCCAGGATCACGTTGCGTTCGGTCGCAACGTTTTCATCGGTGAAGTTGATGTTCCGCATCCGGTCGGATTCCATCCGCATCATCAGCTCCAGCCGGTCGGCGGCCACACGCTGGAAATAGGCGGTGTAGTCATAGCTGGTGAACGCGTTGTCACGCCCCCCGTTGGCCGCGACCACGGCAGAGAATTCGCCGTCCTGCAGCGTGTCGGTCGCCTTGAACAGCAGGTGTTCCAGAAAATGCGCCACCCCGGACGACCCGACAGGTTCGTCTGCAGACCCTGCGCGATACCAGACCATGTGCTGCACGACGGGCGCGCGGTGATCTTCGACCACGACCACTTGCATGCCGTTGTCCAGCACAAAGGTCGTGACCGGGTCATCGTTTGTGGTGGCAAGGGCGGGCAAGCCAAGGCCCACAACCAGAGCGGCAAGAGCGGTACGCATGATGTTCATGGCATATCCTGTTACGAGGAACGTTAGACAACCACATACGTCGCATCACGTCGCGTTCAAGCGCACTGGCACCTTTGTGAGGTGCCGTGGATCAGCGGCGACGACGACCGGCCGGTGGCGCCGAGGGTGTCGGGATGCCCGCACGCTGGAATTGCCGGGCCACGGCCGCGGGGTTCAGCGACTGGCGGCGATAGATCTGGGCATACACGTCTTCGCGGAAGATGCGGATGTTGGTCAGGCGACGCTGCCGCTTGCGGAAATCGGCATCCGCACTGGCAAGCGATGACCGGATGTCGGCATCGCGGCCAAACCGGCTGGCATGATTGACAAGGCCCGCATCCCGCGACGGGATCGGCGCATTGGGCGACGTGGCCTGACCGCCGAGTGCGGCAATTCCATCCTCCAGGGGTCGCTGGTCCGTGCGGTTGAACCCACCGGGTGTGGGCGCAGGCAAGGCGCTGAAGCTTTCGGGCTGTTCCAGGGGCTTGGCCGGCACGATCACGAACTCGTCCGGGCCGTCGCTCCGGCTTTGCAGGCTGCGCAATGAGGTATTCCCACACGCGCTCAGCAGGGTCACAACCAAAAGGCTACATGCGATCAGGCGCATATCCGCTCACTCCTCGTTTCGCCCGCAATATCGCAGCTTTGGGGTGCATGTCACGCGCCCTTTTTCGCCTTGGCCGTCTCTTTGCCAAAGAAGACAAGGCCAATCGCGCCCGCGAAGATAAAGATATCGGCCACATTATAGACACTGGGATTGTTCAGACCACAGCAGGATGTGTTCAGGAAATCGAGCACATAGCCATAGATCAGGCGGTCAAACACGTTGCCCAGTGCGCCCCCGACCAGCAGACCCGCAGCCACCCGCGCAAGCGGCGGTTGCGGCACCCGCCATACCCACCACAGCACGCCAACGCAAATCACCAGCGCCACGGCCACCAGCGCCCAGACCGGGATCGCACCTGCAAACAGCCCGAAATTGATGCCCCGGTTTTCGCCATAGGCAAAGCGGATCAGCGGTGGCAGCACATCCACGACGCGCCCGCCGTTCACACCCATGACGTGGATCACAAGGTACTTGCTGACCTGATCCAGGACAAAGGCGATGACGGCGCTGATCCAGACTATGCGCATGATCAGTGCCTGAAATGCCGCATGCCGGTCAGGACCATGGCAAGGCCCGCCGCGTCCGCCGCTTCGATCACGCTGTCGTCGCGCATGGATCCGCCGGGTTGAATGACCGCCGTCGCGCCCGCCTCGGCTGCGGCCAGCAGGCCGTCGGGGAACGGAAAGAACGCATCAGACGCGACCACTGACCCCTTGGCCGGGGTTTCCGACAGGCCCAGATCGGCAGCCATGCGCCCCGCCTTGGTCGCGGCGATGGTCGAACTGTCAAGGCGGCTCATCTGCCCGGCTCCCACGCCCACGGTGGCCCCGTCCTTGACGTAGACAATGGCGTTGGATTTGACGTGCTTGGCCACGGTCCATGCAAACAGCATATCGTTCATCTCGACCTCCGAGGGCGCGCGCCTCGTCACGACCTTCAGGTCGTCGCGGTTGATCCGGCCCACGTCCTTGTCCTGCACCAGCCAGCCGCCCGACACCTGCTTGACGGCCATTGCCGCGGCGGCAGGATCGGCCAGACCGTCCGTGGTCAGCAGGCGCAGGTTCTTCTTGGCCTGGAACAACTCGATTGCGGCGTCGCTGGCACCGGGGGCAATCACCACCTCGGTGAAGATGCCGGTGATCTCGCGCGCCGTGTCCTCGTCCAGCGGCTGGTTCAGGGCGATGATGCCGCCAAAGGCGCTGGTGCGGTCGCAATCAAAGGCGCGGGAATAGGCCTGCAACAACGTGTCGCCCGTCGCCACGCCACACGGGTTGGCGTGTTTGATGATGGCGCAGGCGGGACCCTGACCCGCGAATTCGCTGACCAGCTCGAACGCGGCGTCAGTGTCATTGATGTTGTTGTAGCTCAGTTCCTTGCCCTGATGCTGGGTGGCGGTCGCCACGCCCGGGCGGGCCGAACCATCGGTATAGAAGGCAGCCGCCTGATGCGGGTTTTCCCCGTAGCGCAGGGTTTGGGCCAACGTGCCGCCAAAGGTGCGGCGGCGCGGGGTGTCGCCCACCTGACCAGCCATCCACGTGCTGACCGCAGTGTCATAGGCTGCGGTGCGGGCATAGGCCGTCTGCGCCAGCCGTTGCCGCAGGGCATAGGTCGTCTGCCCCGCGTTTGCCGACATGTCCGCCAACACGGCATCGTAGTCGGCCACGTCCACAACGACATTGACAAAGCCGTGATTCTTGGCGGCCGACCGGATCATGGCGGGACCGCCGATATCGATGTTCTCGATCACCGTGGCGTAATCTGCGCCCTTGGCTGCAGTTTCCTCGAACGGGTACAGATTCACCACCACCAGATCGATTGGGCCGATCCCGTGTTCCTGCATCGCGGCCACGTGGTCGTCATTGTCGCGCAGCGCCAGCAAGCCGCCATGCACGACCGGATGCAGGGTCTTGACGCGGCCATCCATCATCTCGGGGAAGCCTGTGACCTCGCTCACGTCCTGCACGGTCAGCTCCGCGTCGCGCAATGCGCGGGCCGTGCCGCCGGTGCTGAGCAACTCGACCCCGTGCCCTGCCAGCGCCGTCGCGAATTCCACCAGCCCGGACTTGTCGGAAACGGAAAGAAGCGCGCGGGAAACAGGGGCGAGATCGGTCATCGGCAGCAGGTCCTAGTCTGGGTCAGGCAGCGCGAGTTCGTCCCGCGCAAGGTCGCGAACGCCAATGGCAGTTTCCTGCGCCTTGGACAAGGACCAGCGTACACGCGTGGCATAGTCAATGGCACGTCCGGACAGCACGATTTGCTTGCTGGCACGCGGCTTGAGCCGTCCCTTTTCAAGAAAGACAGACGGTTCCAGCGCCAGTGTCTGGGTGCCGTCATGGCGAAATACCCAGATCTCGCCGCTTTTCAGGGCCATGGACACGGCCGCCCCACCCAGATCCAGCGCCGCATCCACTTCGGGGTGCAGGTGGAACCGGATGTCGAACGGCACGCCCGCAAGCTTTTTGGCGTCCATCACCCTGTCGAACAGACGTTTTTCCATGTCCTCCATCGCCAGCAGCATGTCCTCGCCCGCCATCGCGCGACCGTCAAAGGTGATCTCCAGCTGGCGCGCATGGGTCAGACCGTGGGTGCGTACATAGCCATTGTGCCCGCCCTGAAAGCGCAACCCGTCGGGCGCATGGCTGACCTCGATCGGGACATGGGTGGGGGCGTCGACCAGCGCTTCACCGGCTGTGCCGCGATCGGCGTCCCCCAGGCGCGCGCTGGAATATCCGTCCAGACACAGCACAGAATGCGACGGTGTGGCGCGCCCGGCCCGTCGCCATTCCGAACCGAAGCTGACGCCCGAGCCGCAATTCACGATCAATGGCCGCCGCCCCGAGGTCAGTTCAAAGGCCAGCGTCGAAGCATGTGCGTTGTAGCTGGCATCGCTTTTGGGCGGCACGGCAGCGTCGATGATGATGGATGTGCGGCCTGCACTCATCCGGGCATATCCCATGGACAGCCCGTCCGCCTGCCGTTCCTTGACCCCGGATGCGGCCAGGGCGTAGTCCAACCACCCCTCCTGCCCACGCCCGCCGCCGTGGAACCGGGCCAGTGACCCGTCCGAATGGCGCAGGGTGCGCAGCGTGGGCGCGATGCGTTCGATGGCCGCCAGATGCGCCGGGGGTGTTTCGGTGTTGGCCTCCTGCAGGGCGGCCGCGGCCCATGTGAGCAGGGTAAAGACCTCAAGCAGTTCCTCGGGGTTTCGGGTGGGCAATCCGCCCTGCGCATCGATCTGTGTGGCGCATTCGCGGGCCAGGGCCGCGGTTGCGGGGGCGGCATGGCCTTCCATACCCTCCAAAGACAGGCCGGCATAGATCAGCCCGGTCAGCGCCTCGAAACGGGGCAATCCGGGGGCTGCCGCGTGCCAGCGCTTGGACAGGAACCGGGTCTGCTGCGCCATCGAGACAAAGAACGCATCCGACTGGGATTGCTTGAAGCCGCGCAGCACGAACAGCGCGTGGTTGATCCAGCGGATCAGGCGACGGCCCGTCAGGTCCGGCGTCCAGCCCGGGCCGGTGCCGCGGCCATACCGTTCGATCCAGCCCCACAGCCAATCCTGTGCCGCCTCGCGCGTCGACGCGTCCCCCACGGCCGCCAGATCATCCATCCATGCGAAACCGTGCAGGGCGTTCTGGTAGGCAGGATCGGGCGCACGGGTGTCCCAGATCGACTGCCCCGGGGCCTCGACCAGCGTGCCGGCAAACAGGTAGTTGCCCGCCACCAGCTGACGCCCTCGGGCAAAACTGCCGATGGTGCGCGGCTCGGGGGCCGACACAAAGGCCGTAGGCGCGATTGCACGGCTGGCACGACGGGCGTGCCAACGGTTCAGGAACCGTGCCTTGCGGGCGGTGAACCCAGCGGGGATGGACATGTACTCTGCCTCGACGCGTCTTATTGGCGCTTTTGGCGGCAGTCTACCTTGGGTCGGACGTCAAGTCACGCGTCCCGGCGCAGGCAGGCGAGATAAAAGCCATCCATGCCGCCCGTTGCCGCCCAGTGGTCCGGGCGCAGGCGCAATCCACCCTCTTGGGTGATCCACTCTGGGTCGATGCCGGTGCGGACCAGCGCGGCGGGGTCGGTGCGCAGACCGGGATGGCGGGCCAGCGCCTCTTCGACCTGCACCTCGCCCTCGTCCGGCAACAGCGAGCAGGTGCAAAACACCAGCCGCCCGCCGGGGCTCAACAGGGTCAGCGCATGATCCAGCATCCGCGCCTGCATTTCGATCAAAGCGCCGAATTCGGACCCGTCCTTGGCATGGGGCAGGTCGGGATGGCGGCGGATGGTGCCGGTGGCGGAACAGGGCGCGTCCAGCAGGATAGCGTCATATGCGCCTGTGATTTCAAACGCATCGGCAACCCGCACATCCGCCGTCAGGCCAGTGCGGATCAGGTTCTGGCGCACCCGTTCCATCCGGCCCTCGGATATGTCGACCGCAGTCACCCGCGCGCCTGCCGCGGCCAGTTGCAGCGTCTTGCCGCCGGGGGCAGCGCACAGGTCCAGCACGGCCTCGCCCGGTCGGGCGTCCAGCACGCGGGCGGGGATGGCGGCGGCGGCATCCTGCACCCACCAGTGACCGGCGGTGAACCCGGGCAGGGCCGACACCTGCCCGGCGTCCGACACACGCACCGACCCCGTCGGCAAAACTACGCCACCCACAGCCTTGGCCACGGCTTGGGCATCGGTTTTGGGCGTCAGGTCCAGCGGCGCGCCTGCGAACTGCGTGGCTTCGATTCCGGCGACCGCCCCGGCGCCCCACGCCTCGACCAGCGGGACGCGCAGCCATTTCGGCATCCGGGGCGTGCGCAGGGCGGCCCATTGGTCGGGTCCTGCGTCCGCGACCTTGCGCAGGACCGCGTTCACAAGTCCCTTGAGGTGGCCGTAGCGTTTGTGCCGCGACACGATCCCGACCATGGCGTTGACAACCCCGTGGGCCGCTTCGCCCTGGCATAGTTCGATGGTGCCAACCCGCAGCGCGTTGCGCACGGTCAGGGGCGGATATTTCTGCAGATGCTTTTGCAAGATACGGTCGGCGCGTTCGAGGCCGCGCAGGGTTTCGGTAGCCAAACGCTGCGCGCGCGCCCGATCAGCCGGGTCCAGCCGGTCCAGCGCGCCGCCGCCGACCAGTTCCGCCATCAGCTTGCCTTCGCCCATGATCTGATCCAGCAGGTAGATCGCGCTGCGGCGCGGTGCCGTCCCAATATCGCTCATGTCATCCCCGATGATGATGTCGCACCCGCTTGCCCGGGCCAAGGCCGGGCGTATATCAAGGGCACGCATCCAGAGGAAGCCCGATATGTCCGACGACGCCCAACATGACCTGCCACCCGCCGCCAAACGCGCGCTTGCAGAGGCCGAGGCCCGGCGCAAGGCCGAACAGGCAAAGGCGTTGCCAAAGGAGCTGGGTGGACGCGACGGGCCCGAGCCCGTGCGTTACGGCGATTGGGAAAAGAAGGGTATTGCGATCGATTTCTGAGCGTCAGCGCAGGCGGAACATCGCGCTGTCACCGGCCCCGCGGTCGGACGTGAATTTGATCCGGCCGTCTGCGGTGGCCTGCACTTCCTGGCAATTGTACCCAAGGGCATCACCACCCCAGAACAGATCGCGGCAAAAATAACCGTTCTGCCACGACCACGTCCCCTCGACGTCCCAGCGGGCACCGCGCCCGGCGATACGACCGTCGGGCGACACGGTCAGCTTGATCAGCGGACGCGTCAGCGTCTTGCCCTGTATCAGCTGGACAAACTGCTGCTGGTTCTCGACACGACGCAGTTCAGCCCATGCCGGAACGGCCATAAGCATCGTGATAAAGGTCAGGACAATGGTTCGCATGATGCAGATCCCATAACAGCAACTGATTACGTGTACGTTGCTAACCCGGCATTGGTTCACCAAAAGGGGCAAAAAAGGGCGATTTCAGGATGATCAGGTGAACCTCAGTCGTTCAGGCCCAGCACGTCGACCATGTCATATTGCCCCGGAGCCTTGTCCTGCGCCCACAACGCGGCCTTGAGCGCGCCGCGGGCAAAGATCGCACGGTCCGTTGCCACGTGGCGCAAAACGATACGTTCACCCTGTGCCGCAAACAGCACGTCATGTTCGCCCACGATGTCGCCGCCGCGAATGGCGGCAAAGCCGATATGCCCCTTTTCACGCGCACCCGTGATGCCGTCACGCCCGGAATCGCGGACCTCGTTCAAGGACACACCCCGCCCTTCGGCAGCCGCCTCGCCCAGCATCAATGCGGTGCCGGACGGCGCGTCGACCTTGTGGTGGTGGTGCGCCTCGATCACCTCGATGTCGAAATCCGCGTCAAGCGCGGCGGCCACGCGCCTGGTCAGTTGCACCAGCAAATTGACGCCAAGGCTCATGTTGCCGGCCCGCACGATGGGACTGTGGCGGGCCGCCGGCTCCAACTGGGCGATCTGGTCTTCGGTCATTCCGGTGGTGCCGATCACATGGGCGGCACGTGCCTGTGCCGCGATCCTGGACAGGGCGATGGTCGCTTCGGGCGTGGTAAAATCGATCAGCGCCTGCGCTTTTGCCATCGCATCGAGCGGGTCATCGTGCACCATGACCCCGCTAGGCGTACCGCCCATGACGCTGCCCAGATCCTGCCCGATCCAGTCATGGCCCACCCGTTCAAGCACCGCATGCAGGTGCGCGGCATCGCTGGCCTGCACGGTCTTGATCAGCATCTGGCCCATGCGCCCCGATGCCCCTGCAATCACGATCCCCGGCGTATCCGACATCTGGCCCGACTCCCTTGGCAATTTCCCGCTGTCCTATCTTGCCGCGCGTCGCTTGGCAAAGGGCAGGGTTGGGCTTAGATGGGACCCATGGCTAAGAACAAGTTCCATGACGGCCCCGGTCCGTCGCAACGGCAGCTGCGTGTGGGCGAGCTGATCCGGCGCACCCTGTCGGACGTGCTGGCGCGGGGCGACGTACATGACCCCGAGCTGAACCGCATGTCGATCACCGTGGGCGAGGTGCGAACCTCCCCCGACCTCAAGATCGCGACGGCCTATGTGCTGCCCCTGGGCGGGCAGGGTCAGGAAGAGGTGCTGAAGCTGCTGGCCCGCAACAAGGGCGAACTGCGCCGCGCGGTGTCCAAGAAGCTGACGCTGAAATACGCGCCGGACCTGCGATTCCAACTGGACGAAACATTCGATCGCATGGATGACACACGCCGCATGCTGTCGCAGGACGACGTGCGCCGGGATACGGAACAGTGAAACGCCTGCTCACCGCACTGCTGGCCCTTTGGGCCGTTCCGGTTGCTGCTGTGACGTGCGAGAACATCCGCTTTGCCGACAACCGCTACACCGTGTGCGAGGTCGATCCGGCGTCAGAGTCGCTGGAGCTGTTTATGTATGATGCCGCCGGCGCACCCTATGGCCAGTTCAGCGCGGTGGACAGGGCGTTGTCCGAGCAAGGCAAGCGCCTGACCTTTGCCATGAACGCGGGCATGTATCACGACGACCGAGCACCGGTGGGCCACTACGTCGAAGATGGCAAGGAATTGATGCGCGTGATCCCGAATGCGGGTCCCGGCAACTTCGGCCTGCTGCCAAACGGGATCCTGTGCCTGCGCCCCAAGCGGGCCGACGTGATCGAAACCCTGCGCTTTGTGGATGAGGCACCGGCCTGCGACGACGCCACGCAATCGGGACCGATGCTGGTGATCGACGGCGTCCTGCATCCGCGCTTTCTGGTCGACAGCACATCGCGCTACATTCGCAACGGGGTCGGCACCTCGGCCGATGGGAAACGCGCCGTGTTCGCGATTTCCAACAACCCCGTCACCTTCCACGCCTTCGGCCTGCTGTTCCGGGATCACCTGAAGCTGCCGAATGCGCTGTTTCTGGATGGCAATATCTCGCGGCTTTATGCGCCGCAGCTTGGGCGGGATGATTTCGGCTTTGCCGTGGGTCCGATTGTGGGCGTGGTGGCCCCCGCCGCCGATTGACAAGGCAGGCTGCGCTGCGCTACGCGCCGCACTTCATCGACATGGGGAACATGATGGGCCGCACACGCAAAGGGCGCGATATTTCCGGTTGGCTGGTGGTGGACAAGCCCGCGGGTCTGACCTCGACCGCCGTGGTGAACAAGGTGCGGTGGGCGATGCAGGCCAAAAAGGCCGGGCACGCGGGCACCTTGGACCCCGACGCCACCGGCGTACTGGCCGTGGCCCTGGGCGAGGCGACCAAGACCGTGCCCTATGTCACCGACGCGCTGAAGGCCTATCGCTTTATCGTGCGCCTTGGGCAGGCCACCAACACTGATGATGCCGAAGGCGAAGTGATCGCGTCGTCCGACACGCGCCCCTCGGATCAGGAGATCAAGGTGGCTCTCGGTGCCTTTGTGGGCGACATTATGCAGGTCCCGCCCAAATTCTCCGCCGTCAAGATCGACGGGCAACGTGCCTACAAACTGGCGCGCGACGGTGAAGAGGTCGAGATTGCCGCCCGCCCCCTGTGGGTCGAGGAACTGGTGCTGACCGACCGCCCCGACCAGGATCACGTGGAATTGGAGATGGTGTGCGGCAAGGGAGGGTATGTCCGGTCCATTGCGCGCGATCTGGGCGAAGCGCTCGGATGCCACGGCCATGTGCGCGCGTTGCGCCGCATCTGGTCCGGCCCGTTCGAGGCCGAAGACGGGCTGAGCATGGACCAGATCGAAGCGATGGCACAGACACCCGAACTGGACACGCACCTGCGTCCTGTCGCCGAAGGTCTGGCCGATCTGCCCGAGGTCCGCGCCACGGCAGAGGGTGCCGCGCGCCTGCGCAACGGCAACCCCGGCATGGTGCTGGCGTCGGACGTGGAATACGGCACCGAGTGTTGGGCATCTCTGGATGGCGTGCCGCTGGCCGTGGGCCGCTACAAGGCGGGCGAATTGCACCCGGCCCGCGTGTTCAACCTGTAGCGCGGGCGCACCGTCAGGTGCGCCTTACGGGCAAGACTGAAACAATTCCGTGTTGATCCGACCATGACACCCGGCGTCACATCGTCGATTCCGCCCCGAATTGTTACAGTTCGCGGGCTCAGGGTAAGCCTTGCGTGAACATGGCTGACATTTCGGAACCAATTGGTCTATATCTCACCCATCACACAGCAAGCGTCCATTATGGGAGACGACACATGACCCAAGTTACCCTTCGTACCGTTGGCACAGTTCTGACCGCGGGTGCCTTTGCCACAATCGCATTCGACGTGTTTGGCCAGGCCCTCAGCCCGCTGTTCGGCTATGCCAAGCTGGCTCCCGTGGGCCTCGCCGGTGCCTCGATCAAGGCGATTTTCGGGGCGAACCCGTCCGGCGCGGCCTATCTGCTGCATGCGCTGACCGGCCTCGTGTTCTATGCCGTGGGCTGGTTCGCCATCGCACGTCCGATCCAGCAGATGGTGCTGCCGCGCCTGCACTGGTCGGTGACCGCGGTGGCCTATGGCACGGCCCTTTGGGTCTTTGCCCTTTATGTCATGGCACATCTGGTGACCGGCAACAAACCGTTCCTTGGCTTTACCGGCATCACCTGGGTCGCGCTGTGGGGGCACATCGTCTATGCGCTTGTCGCAGCCGCGATCATGGAGGCGAAAGGCGCGGTCCTGACCTACCGCCGCGATCCCCTTGCCGTCCCGGCAGAATAATCCACACGAAACCGATTGATGGGGCGGGCTGCGGCTGGCAGAACCGCCCCATGATCACGCGCACCCACACCAAGGGCGATGCCCCGTCCACCGCCGTCTATTCCGATTGCGAACGGTATCGCTACAGCCTGACGCGCATGTGGGACGACGGCGGGCAAAGGGTGAATTTCGTCATGCTGAACCCGTCCACCGCGACCGAGGTTCAAAACGATCCCACGGTTGAACGATGCGAGCGGCGGGCGCGGACGCTGGGATTTGGCAGCTTCGCCGTCACCAATATCTTTGCCTGGCGCGACACCGATCCACGCGCGATGCGAGCCGCGGATGATCCGATCGGACCGGGCAATGACGCTGCAATTCTGGAGCGAGCCGATTGGGCCGATACGGTCATTGCGGCGTGGGGCACGCATGGCGCGCACCTGGATCGCGGCTTGGCCGTGCAGCGCCTGTTGCAGACCAGCGGCAAGCCACTGTTCCACCTTGGCCTGTCCAAGGCGGGGCATCCGAAACACCCGCTGTACCTGCCCTATGCCCAACAGCCAGAGCGGTGGTGCGTGCCCGCCTGAACCGGGCGTTAACCATTTCCGTGGAATACCTTTGCCACCTTGGCTGCCGCTGCGTTAGCGTAACGTGGGGTTGTGTATTTTTTGGTCGGGAAACCGTTATGCTGTGGCTTGCTGGATTGATGGGATTGATGGCCGTGGGCGCCGTGGGCGTCATGGACATGGGCGGCACCACGGACGAGGGCGAGGACGAGGTGCCCGAAACCCCGGACGAGGTGTCTGACGCACCTCATCTCGGCGTTGGAACCGACGGTGACGACAAGATCGACGGCACAGTCGGTAATGACACGCTGGTGGGGGACGATGGCGACGACACCCTGAACGGCAATGCCGGCGACGATACGCTACACGGCGACGACGGCAGCGATGTGCTGCGCGGTGGCGACGGGGACGATGCGTTGTTCGGCCACAACACCAGCGACGATATCCGCGGCGGCGACGGCAACGATGAACTGCAGGGCTCTGCCGGCGACGACATGCTTAGCGGCGACGATGGCGATGACGCGGTCCAGGGCGGTCTGGACAACGACACGCTGGATGGCGGCATGGGGGCCGACAGCCTGTTTGGGGGCTGGGGTGATGATGTCGTGAACGGCGTTGTCGATGACGCCACGACGGAGGGCCTGAGTGATATTGACGGTGCGGACTTCCTGAATGGCGGCAGCGATAACGACGTGATCATCGCCGGCGCAAAGGATATCGTGACCGCCGGTGACGGCCAGGACACCATCGTTGCAGGGGACTGGATCGAAGAGGGCGAAACCACCGAGATCACGGATTTCGATGCGGAGGATGACAATATTCTTCTGGTCTATGACGACGACGCCGACGTGCCGGACGTGTCACTGCAACCGGACCCCGAAACGCCTGGTACGATGCTGGTCATGATGGACGGTGTTGCCGTGGCGTCCGTCACCAACGGTGCAGAACTGTCACTGGACGACATTGCCGTGATGCCGCTGAGCATGGCGCAGGCCGCGGGTATGGCCCCGCTTTAGGTCCGCACCGGCCTTTGCGCTTTTTCGCTTTGCGTTCCCGCCGATTCCCTTCTATACGCGCGCATCCCGACCCGTCGGGACACCATGGCCCTGTGCTGGACGACATCCCGGCCTGCGGCGTCACACATCAACGATAGGAGATCCCGATGTCGATCACTGCTGACGAAAAAGCACGCGTCATGAAGGAATACGGCACCAAGGATGGCGACACCGGTTCGCCCGAGGTGCAGGTTGCCATCCTCAGCTCGCGCATCGCGACGCTGACCGAGCACTTCAAGACTCACAAGAAAGACAACCACGGCCGCCGCGGCCTGCTCAAGATGGTCGCCCAGCGCCGCAAGCTGCTCGACTACCTCAAGGGCAAGGACGAAGGCCGGTACACCGACCTGATCAAACGCCTGGGCCTGCGCCGCTAAGCGCCGCCCGATCGCAGAACCATAAAAGCCGCGCCATCACAGCGCGGCTTTCTTGGTTTTACATGTCGAGCGTGGGGCCTGTCCCACGGTGGGACACAGATGGGGCGCAAATATATCAATGCGTTACAGCGGCAGATTAACCGTCTGTTCAGAATTGCCCCATGCCGTTTGCAGTGATTTTCACCGAACCGCTCAACACAAAACGCGCACGTTTCTACTGCTGCACAACGAACGAAAGTCGGCTTTGAGCCCAGACTCCCCGATGCCCGCAAGGTGCAGGAATGTCGGCTTCGGCGGCAGGGTAGGACTTCGAACTATCTGTTGCGGGCAAACAAGCGATAGATGGTGATTTTGGCAACTTCGACCGTCGAACTGTTCATTTTAATTCAGCCGCGTCCATTCGCACGTTTCTGCATCAAACGAGTAGGCTCCTTGAAAATCTCGGTATTGCCCTCCAGACGAGAGG
>JBCBFX010000008.1:0-60816 GCA_038527345.1 Pseudomonadota bacterium
CTCTCGCGCATCGGCTGCGCCGATGCGCTGCCGGGTCGACGCGCGCCGCCGCTGGCGGCACGCTGGTTCAAGTCTCCCCCACGCCACCATCGAAGCCTGTTTTCGAAAGAAGAAAGACCGGTCTGGTGGACCGGTTTCAAGATTTTGGTGCCCAAAGCGCCCGCCAAGGGCCCCGGAGCAGGCATAATGGATGTCCCACGGTGAAACATGCATCTGCCCACGAAAAATCAGTGGGTTACAGAGGCGGGTTTGTCGGCCATTCAGGGTTGGCGGCTTCCCGTTGCAGCGCTTCAAGCACCACAACTGCCCGTTGCGCATCCGCTTCGCCAACAAAGACATGATCGTGGTAATAGGCCGCGACGACGTTGCAGCTGATCCCGGCATCGGCGAGGGCGGTCGCCACGGCGGCGGTCAGGCCGATGCCTTCGAGGTCGGAAAACACGTTCAACGTGATCAGGCGCATGACGACAGATGTGTCGTGGCCGACCGCCGCCGCGGTGTCGACGGGCAGGATGAGGGTCATCCCTTCGGCTTCGCGGATCACGGCAAAGGCATCGCCGATTTCGGACATGGCATCGACCCGGCAATAGACCCAGCGGCCCGGCATCAGAACGGGTGTCATCCCGGCGATCATTGCGGTGGTGTCGGAAACGGTCATGGCACCTCAGGGAAAGTGAATATCGAAGGCGCTGCGGATCGCCGCGTCATCCTTGGGATCAAGATACACCGGACGGTGCGAGGCCAGTATCCGGTCGACCCGGTCTGCCGCGCGGTCCCATGCCGTCAGGGCTCCGCCATCCTGCCATGTCCTGGGCGCGTCACGGTCCGCGAGCGCGGGATAGACATAGTCCCGCTCCATCGCGGCGATGGTGGCGGGATCACCCAGAAAGTGGCCTTCGCCCGTGACGGCCGCACAGATGCCGTCGAAATCCAGCGTATCATCCGACACCCCGATCCCGCGCAGGATGCGGTAGGTGGCGCTGTGCATGTCGTCATCCAGCACGAAGGCCTCGAAACTGGCCCCCAGCAGGGCCGCCGTCATGCCCGAACTTTCATAGATCAGGTTGCCCCCCGCCAAGGCCGCCGCCAGCGACGTCAGCCCCTTTTCGACGCCGTATTGCGCGTCCAGCGCCTTGGCGTCGGTCATGGATGCGGCGACGCCCGACACCAGCCCCAGCCAATTGATGATCTGGGCCGAGGCGGCGTTGAGCACGGCAGTCTCCCCGCCGCCGCCCGAAAACGCGCCGGTGCGCAAGTCGATCACGAGCGGCCAGTTGGAAAACACCATCGGATGTCCGGGCCTGATCGCGTGGACCATAACAAGGCTGGCCAGCGTTTCGGCGAGGGACTGCGCAAGAAACCCGGCAAGCGTCGCCGGGGCTGTTGCGCCCGCCTGCGCGGCGGTGATGCAGCTGACGGGGATGTTGTGGGCAAGACAGGCATAGACGGTGTCGACCGCATCCGCGCCGAACCGCATGGGCGAGATGACGGGGCTGATATGGGCCTTGACGAAGGGACGGTTGGCAAAGGCCCCGTCGCCCCCCGCCACCATGTCGAACATCGCCACGATGGGGGCCACATGGTCAGCCAGGGTAAAGGCCGTGGCCACGGGTTTCGTCGTGTTGCGGATCAGGGCGTAGGCGGTGTTCACGTCCAGCGCCCATTCACCTTCCATGTCGGTGGCGATGCAGCAGCGGGTGAACCAGCTGACATTGGTCAGGCTGTCCTGCAACCTTGTGAAATCGTGCAGGTCGGCAAGGGTTGAGGGGCGGTAGCGCCGCGTGTGCCGGTCCAGCGTCTGCACCGCCGCGCCGCCGGTGCCGAAATGAACCGAACTGCCGCCCACCTCGATCGTGCGGGCGGGGTCGCGGCCGTGCAGGGGAAAGGTCTTGGGGGCCTGGTCAATCGCCTGCTCCACGAGGGTTTTGGGCAATGACACGCGGCCACCTGGCAAGTCATGCGCGCCTGCGTCGTGCAGGTCGGCCCGCAGGCGGTCCGGCACCTCGCCCATGCCCAGACCAGAGAGAAGCCGCAGGGCGGTGGCATAGATTGCCTGTATCTCGGCAGTTGTCAGGGGCTTGTATTGCCCGCCTGTCTGACCGGGAGGTGCCGGATTTGTCGGCGGCCCGGCGGCGCGTGCCTTTTTCCGGGACGCGCGTCCCTGGCGGAGGGGTTTGGGATCGGACATGAGGGCAGGGGCAGCCATTGGTTTCAATGACGCAAGCGTTGCGGCATCTATTCGGCACAAGCAAATGTATGTTTCGGGAACGTTGAAAGTGCCGGGTGCGGATTGACGGGGCGCGATGCCACGCCCTTGATCCGCGCGATTGTGCATTGAAGAGGCCCGCCATGAAAACCACCACCCGTTGCGTCGTCATCGGCGGCGGCATTGCCGGATGTTCGACCCTGTATCACCTGACCCGGGAGGGATGGACCGATGTGGTGCTTGTGGAACGTGACGAGCTGACCAGCGGCACCACATGGCATTCCGCCGCGCAGGTCACGAATTTCGGGATGAACCAGACGATGGTGGGCCTCAAGTCCCATTCGATCGCCTTGTATCAGGAGCTGCGCGACGATCCGGATTACCCTGTGCAGTACAATCACGGCGATGGCGGCATCCGGCTGGCCAACACGCAGGCCCAGATGGATGGCTATCGCCACTTTGCATCGATGGCGCGGGGCATGGGCGTCGAATTCGAGGTGATCGACGCCAAAGAATGCGCCCGCCGCCATCCGCTGATTTCCACCGACAACCTGCTGGGCGGGCTGTGGGACGGCAATGACGGGGATATTGACCCGGCCTCCTTGTGTCAGGCCCTGGCCCGGCGGGCGCGCAAGGCGGGGGCCGAGGTCTATCGTCATACGCCTGTCACCGCGCTGACCCATCACAAGGATCATACGTGGACCGTGCACACGGCCAAGGGCGATATCGATTGCGAGGTCGTCGTAAATGCCTGCGGCTACCGGGTGAACGAGGTGGGCGCGATGATGGGGGTGCATCACCCCGTGGCGTCGATGGAGCATCAGTATTTCGTCACCGACGCGATCCCCGGCATTGCCGCGGCAGGCCACCGGATGCCGCTGCTGCGCTGTCCGATCAGCGATTATTACTGTCGGCAGGAAAAGAACGGTTTGCTGCTGGGGTTTTACGAGCAGGATTGCAAGACCTGGGGCATGGACGGAATTTCGCCCGATTTCTCCAATGACCTGTGCCCCGATGATCTGGACCGGGTGACGGACGTGCTGGAAGGAGCGTTCGAACGGATGCCTGCGTTGATGGAGGTGGGCATCAAGAACGTGGTCAACGGGCCGATCACCTATACCATTGACGGCGCGCCCTTGGTGGGGCCAATCCCGGGCAAGCGGAATGCGTTTTGTATCATCGGGTTGCGCGCCGGTCTGGGCGAGGGGGGCGGCCATGGCTGGCTGCTGGCCCAGCAGATCGTGCATGGCGAGGCGTGTTACGACACATGGGTCATCGACCCGCGCCGGTTTACCGGTCATGGCAACGTGGAACTGACGGCGCGGAAGGCGGTCGAGGATTATCAGAACGAGTTCCGCTTCCATTATCCCAACGAACACCGCCCTGCGGGCCGCCCGATCAAGACCACGCCCCTGACCCCTGTGCTGGCCGCCGAGGGGGCGGAATTCACGGTGGTGAACGGGTGGGAGCGGGCGGAATTTTTCAAGCCGTCGCAGGATTTTGCCGTCACCCACGGGTTTCATTTTGACGAGGCGTTTGACGTGGTGGCGCAGGAGGTTGCGGCCGTGCAGACCGCCGTTGGACTGGCCGAGGTCAACGGGTTCAACCGGATCGAGATCACGGGGCCGGACACGCATGCCTTCCTCGATCACGTGATCTGTGGCCGGGTGCCCACGCGCCCCGGCAAGGTGGGGCTGGGTTACCTGCTGAACCATCACGGCTGCATCAAGGCCGAGGCGACGGTGGCCAATATCCCCGATGGCCCGGTGTGGTACGGTTCGGCGGCGGCGGCGGAGTGGCACGATCTGGACTGGCTCAACACCCATGCCGACGGGTTTGACGTGTCGCTGCGGTCGTTGACCAATGACCACACCATCCTTGTGCTGGCGGGTCCACAGGCCCGCGATGTGCTGAGTGCTGTCAGCCGTGGCGACTGGTCCAAAGCTGCGTTTCCGTGGCTGTCGGTGCGCCGGGCGTTCATCGGGATTGCACCTGCGGTCGTGATGTCGGTCAGTTTCTCAGGGGAACTTGCCTATGAAATCCATGTGCCCAACAACCAGCTCTACGCCGCCTACCTTGCCCTGCGTGCGGCGGGCGCGGCGCATGGCCTGCGTTTGTTCGGGGCGCGGGCTGTGGAATCGATGCGGATGGAAAAGGGGTATCTGCACTGGAAGGCGGACCTGATCACCGAGTTCGGTCCGTTCGAGACGGGCCTTGACCGGTTCGTTAAGATGGACAAGGAATTCATCGGCAAGCCGGCGCTGGAGATGCGGCAAGCCGCTGGAATGAAACGGAAACTGGTCAGTCTGCGGGTGGAGGCGACGAACGCCCATGCCGAGGGCGGCGCGTCTGTCATGCTGGATGGCGACGTGGTCGGCACCGTCACTTCGGGCGATTGGGGGCATCGGTCGGGGATGAACCTGGCCTATGCTTTCGTCCGGCCCGACCTGACCCAGGAGGGCATGGCGCTGACCATCGATATGCTGGGTAAGATCGTGCCTGCCACGGTGATCGCCCCGGGTCCCTATGATCCCGACACCAGCCGCCCCCGTGGCTAAAGGAAAGTTACAAAGGCGCGTGACAGGAATAGTTGCGTTGCATAACAATTCCCCGGGAGACACGAGTCAGGCACCCAACAGACCTGAACGAAACGGGAGAACACCATGACACTCAATCGGAAATCGTTCCTGAAACTGGCCGGGGCCGCGGCCGTGGCGCTGGGGATCGGATCGGCGGCGCAGGCGCAGGAGGTCACGCTGACCCTGCACCAGTTCCTGCCGGCGCAGGCCAATGTGCCCAAGCTGATCCTGGATGTCTGGGCCGACAACGTGGAGGCCGCGAGCGACGGCCGGATCAAGATCGACCGCTTTCCGTCGATGCAGTTGGGCGGGCGTCCGCCCGAGTTGATGGACCAGGCGATTGACGGCGTGGCCGATATCGTGTGGACCGTGGTGGGCTACACCCCCGGGCGCTATCCATCTACCGAAGTGTTCGAACTGCCGTTCATGGTGAACGACGCGCGCGCGGCCTCTTCCGCCTATTGGCAGATGTTCGAAAAGCACATGAAAGACAGTGAATTCAAGGATGTACACATCCTGGGCACCTGGGTCCACGGGCCGGGCATGATCCATTCGAACAAGGCCGTGTCGACCCCGTCCGATATGGAGGGCCTCAAGATCCGCGGTGGGTCGCGGCTTGTGAATTCCTTGCTGGAAAAGGTGGGCGCCACGCCTGTCGGGATGCCCGTGCCTGCGGTGCCCGAGGGGCTGAGCAAGGGTGTGATCGACGGCACCACCATCCCGTGGGAGGTCACGGCGGCGCTGAAGGTGCCGGAACTGGTGGGCAACCATACCGAGTTCGAGGGTACGGCGTTGTATACGCTGACCTTTGTGCTGGCCATGAACAAGGACCGCTATGACAGCCTGCCTGACGATCGGCGGCGCAGGCGCAGGAGGTCACGCTGACCCTGCACCAGTTCCTGCCGGCGCAGGCCAATGTGCCCAAGCTGATCCTGGATGTCTGGGCCGACAACGTGGAGGCCGCGAGCGACGGCCGGATCAAGATCGACCGCTTTCCGTCGATGCAGTTGGGCGGGCGTCCGCCCGAGTTGATGGACCAGGCGATTGACGGCGTGGCCGATATCGTGTGGACCGTGGTGGGCTACACCCCCGGGCGCTATCCATCTACCGAAGTGTTCGAACTGCCGTTCATGGTGAACGACGCGCGCGCGGCCTCTTCCGCCTATTGGCAGATGTTCGAAAAGCACATGAAAGACAGTGAATTCAAGGATGTACACATCCTGGGCACCTGGGTCCACGGGCCGGGCATGATCCATTCGAACAAGGCCGTGTCGACCCCGTCCGATATGGAGGGCCTCAAGATCCGCGGTGGGTCGCGGCTTGTGAATTCCTTGCTGGAAAAGGTGGGCGCCACGCCTGTCGGGATGCCCGTGCCTGCGGTGCCCGAGGGGCTGAGCAAGGGTGTGATCGACGGCACCACCATCCCGTGGGAGGTCACGGCGGCGCTGAAGGTGCCGGAACTGGTGGGCAACCATACCGAGTTCGAGGGTACGGCGTTGTATACGCTGACCTTTGTGCTGGCCATGAACAAGGACCGCTATGACAGCCTGCCTGACGATCTGCGGGCCGTGGTCGATGCCAATTCCGGATTGGAATTCAGCATCTTCGCCGGTGGCACGCAGGCGGATTCCGATGGGCCCGCGCGCCAGTTGGCCGTGGACCGCGGCAACAACATCGTGACCGTGTCCGGCGACGACCTGCAAGCGTGGCAGGACGCCGCGCAGCCGATCTATGCCGAGTGGGTGGCGGACATGACCAGCAAGGGCATCGACGGTCAGGCGCTGATCGACGAAGCCCGGATGCTGATGGAGCAATACGGCCAGTAAGCGCCGTGGATCGCGCGGCTGCATCCATGGGTGCAGCCCCGGATTCTTCAACGATAAGAGGCGCTTGATGCACCGGGTGGTGAACTGGCTGGCGCGTGCGTCGGCGATCGTGGGCGGCATCGTTTTGCTGGCATTGATCGTGCTGACCACGCTGTCGATCCTTGGCCGGGAACTGAGCAAGCTGGGCCATGCCATGGGCGAGGGCAACTGGCTGCTGGCCCTTGGCGTGGACGAGATCAAGGGCACCTACGAGTTGACCGAGGCGGGTGTGGCTTTTGCCATCTTTGCCTTTTTCCCGATCTGCCAGTTCCACGGCCAGCACGCCACGGTCGACGTGTTCACCGCCGGGCTGCGGGGGCGGGCGCTGGCCGGGCTGAAAGCGTTCTGGGAGGTGGTGCTGGCCGCCGTCATCGTGTTCATCACCCTGCGTCTGTACGAGGGGATGCTGCGGTATCTGGGCAATGGCGAAACCACGCTGTTTTTGCAGTTTCCGGTCTGGTGGGCCTATGGCCTGAGCGTGGGCGCGGCGGCCATTGCCAGCCTGACGGCGGTCTATTGCGCCTGGGCGCGGTTGGCCGAGGCTGTCACCGGACGCCCCCGTCTGGTGGAGCACTGAACCTTGGACCTGCTGCGCGAGATCGTCCAGTGGCTGGGCCTGAGCCGGTTGGAACTGGGGTTCTGGTCCTTTCCGGTGTTGCTGGGCCTGATATTCCTGCGCGCGCCCATCGGTTTGGCGATGTTCCTGATGGGCCTGCTGGGCTGGATATTTGCCATGAACGGCAATCCGACCCCGATCCTGGCCAAGCTGAAGTCCGAGACATACACCACATTCTCTAATTACTCGTTAACGATCATCCCGATGTTCCTGCTGATGGGCCAGTTTGCGACCCTTTCGGGCATGTCGAGCGCCCTGTTCAAGGCGGCAGAGGGGTTTCTGGGCCACCGGCGCGGCGGGGTCGCCATGGCTGCCGTGGGCGCATGTGCGGGATTTGGCGCCATCTGCGGGTCGTCGCTGGCCACCGCCGCCACCATGAGCCGCGTGGCTCTGCCCGAGCTGAAAAGATATGGATATTCAGGGGGTTTCTCGACCGCGACGCTTGCTGCCGGGGGGACGCTGGGCATCCTGATCCCGCCCTCTGTCATCCTGGTGATCTATGCCATCATCACCGAACAGAATATCGCCAAGCTGTTTCTGGCCGCCTTTATCCCCGGCATTCTGGCGGCCATCGGATATGTCATCACCATCTCGATCTATGTGCGGCTGTACCCGGATGCGGCCGGCACGCGCGCGGCCGTGCCGTGGGCGGAACGCTGGCGCGCGCTGGCCGAGACGTGGCCGGTGCTGGCCATTTTCGGCCTTGTGGTGGGCGGCATCTATGCCGGGTGGTTCACGCCCACCGAGGGTGCCGCCATCGGGGCCGCAGGCACCGGGCTGGTGGCGCTCTTGGGCGGCAACCTGACATGGAAGCTGCTGGGCGAGGCGCTGGTGGGCACGGGCAAGACCACGGCGATGATATTCTTCATCGTGCTGGGCGCGTCGCTGTACAACAACTTCCTGGCCCTGTCGGGTGCGCCGCAATGGCTGGCGGATTACGTGTTGTCCCAGGGGTTTACGCCGATCCTGGTGCTAAGTGTCATTCTGCTGTTCTACCTGCTGTTCGGGTGCGTCATGGACAGCCTGTCGATGGTTCTTCTAACCGTGCCAATCATCTTCCCGATCATGTCCGGGCTCGACTTCGGGATGAGCTACAACGACTTCGGCCTCTGGTTCGGCATCCTTGTGCTGATCGTGGTCGAGGTGGGCCTGATCACGCCGCCGGTGGGCATGAACCTGTTCATCATCAACGCGATGGACCGGTCGACGCCCATGACCTCGACCTACAAGTCGGTGCTGTTCTTTGTGGGCTCGGACATCGTGCGGGTGATCCTGTTGGTGGCGTTTCCGGCGATCACGCTGTTCCTGTTGCCGGTGTGACGCAACGCACGGTGGGGTGCGCGGGACTGTGCGGCGGGGTGCGGCGTTAACGCCCGCAAAACAAGGGGTTTGCGCGATGCACCGGGCGTGCACCACCTGTGCACTACCCGTGCACCGGCGGGTGCACGATCCGCGCCGCCGGGCGGATGAACTGCCCGCACGGGGCGTTAAGGTTAACGACCGGTGAATGTCGGACTTGCCCGGTGGGGTCGATTCGTGGCTAGTTGGTTATGTCCCATAACCAACGAGGCCGCGATGGCGGATCTGACGATCGAACACCGGGACCGCATTGCGGTGCTGACCCTGAACCGGCCCGACAAGCGCAACGCCATGTCCGACGGCCTGCTGCGCGAGATCGAGGGGTTTTTCGACGCGCCCGGCGACGCGCGTGTGGCGGTGATCCACGGCGCGGGCGGGCATTATTGCGCAGGCCTGGACCTGAGCGAGCATGTGGCCCGCGATGCCGAAGGCACGCTGCACCATTCCCGCTGGTGGCATGCGGTGATGGACAAGGTGCAGGGATCGGGCCTGCCGGTGGTGTCGGCCCTGACCGGGGCGGTGATCGGGGGCGGGCTGGAACTGGCCACATCTACCCATGTCCGGGTGGCCGAACCCGGCTGCATCTTTCAGCTGCCCGAGGGGCGGAGGGGCATCTTCGTGGGCGGTGGCGCCACGGTGCGGGTGGGCCGGATCCTTGGCCCCGACCGCATGACCGAGATGATGCTGACCGGCCGCAAATACGCGACCGACGACGCCGTGGCGCTGGGCCTTGCCCATTATGCGGTGGGCGAAGGTCAGGCGCTGCCCCGCGCGCTGGAAATTGCCGCACAGATCGCGGGCAATGCGCCCCTGTCCAACTACATGATGATCCAGGGCATTGCGCGCATCGGTGACATGGGCCGGCAAGACGGGCTGTTTGTCGAAAGCATGGCGGCTGCGCTGGCGCAGACCAGCCCCGATGCGCTGGAGGGGCTGGCCGCGTTCCTTGAAAAACGTCCCCCCCGGTTCCGCTGATGGCTGTGCCTGCCGAACACCCCGAGGATCAGCCCGTGTCGGACGCGGCCCTGCGTGCGTTCGTCGGCTACAACATGAAGCGGGCGATGGGTGTTCTTCAGGCCGATCTGGCCCGCACGCTGGAACCCTTTGGCCTGCGGATGCTGACCTTTTCCGCGCTGGCGCTGATTGTTGAAAACCCCGGATTGCGCCCCAGCCAACTGGCGGCGGCCCTGTCCGTCGAGCGGGCGAATGTGGTGGTCTATGTCGACCGGTTGGAGCAGGCGGGCTGGGTTACCCGCACCCCGTCCACACGGGACCGGCGCGCCTATGCGTTGCAGGCGACGCTGGCGGGGCGGCAGACCTATGACCGGGCGCGGGCCGCGGTTGCGGCGCATGACCGCCGGATGCTGGACGGTTTGCGGCAGGTCGAAATTGCGACCGTGCGCAAGGCCCTGCAACGGATCGAGGGGGCGGGATGACGGAGCACCCTGGCCTGCGCCCGCATCGGGTTGAGCGCGAGGATCGTGCAGACGGGACGATCCTGCTGCGGTCGGGCCATGACTTGCCATCTGTGGCGCCATCCACTGGCGTATGGTTGGATCAGTGGGCTGTGGCCGCGCCGGAGCGGACGTTTCTGGCCGAACGGTCGGGGGCGGGCTGGCGCACCGTTTCCTATGCCGAGGCGCGGGACCGGGTGCGGGACATTGCGGCGGGGCTGCTGGGGATGGGCCTGGACGGTCCGATCCTGATCCTTTCGGGCAATTCGGTGGATCACGCGTTGCTGACGCTGGCGGCGCAATATGTGGGTCTGGTTACCGTCCCGGTCGCCGAGCAGTATTCCCTGATCCCGGCGGCGCAGGGGCGCTTGCGCTATGTGGTGGATCTGGTCCGGCCCGCGTTGGTCTTTGCAGATGACGGGGATCGGTATGCTGCGGCGTTGGAGATTGCGGGCTGTGCTGCGTTGTGTTCGGTGCCCGGGGGGACCGGGGCGATGTCGCTTGATGGCTGGCGCGGGTCAGCGGATGTCGACGCGGCGATGGTGGGTCCGGAGACCGTGGCCAAACTGCTCTTGACCTCGGGGTCGACCGCGGACCCCAAGGCGGTCGAGACGACACACGGGATGATGACCACCAATCAGGCCCAGATTGCGACCTGCCTGCCCTTTGTCACGGCGCGCCCGCCGGTGCTGGTGGATTGGCTGCCGTGGAACCATGTCTTTGGCGGGTCGCACAACTTCAACATGGTGCTGGCCAACGGCGGCACGCTGTATATCGATGATGGCAAACCGCTGCCCGCGCTGTTCCCGCGCACGGTCGAAAACCTGCGGCTGGTGAGCGGTACGATTTCGTTCAACGTGCCTGTGGGCTTTGCGCAGTTGGTTGCCGCGATGGAAGCGGATGCGGTGCTGCGGCAGACATATTTCCGTGACCTCGACATGATCTTTTACGCAGGTGCGTCGCTGCCGCAGGAGACGTGGAACAGACTTGAGCGTATGGCGCTGGACACCGCGGGCCGGATGCCGCTGATCACGTCAAGCTGGGGCCTGACCGAAACCGCGCCTGCGGCGCTGTTGCAGCATGAACCGGCGCGCGGTGCGGGGATTGTCGGCGTCCCTTTGCCCGGTGTCACGGTGAAGCTGATCGATGACGGCACCGGTCGGATGGACGTGCGGGTCAGGGGGCCGAGCGTCTTTTCCCGCTATCACCGGAATGCGGATAAGACATCGGAAGCGTTTGATCCAGATGGTTTTTTCATCACCGGCGATGCGATGCGCCTTGTCGATCCCGAGGATATGGACAAGGGGTTGCGGTTTGATGGCCGCCTGTCCGAGGATTTCAAGCTGAGCACCGGGATATGGGTACATGCCACCAACATTCGGCTGGAGTTGCTGTCTGCGCTGGGCGCGCTGGCACAGGACGTGGTGATCTGTGGGCATGGGCGGGACGCGGTCGGCGTGCTGATCGTTCCGGGGCCGGATGCGCGCGACGGCACGGTAGATGACGGCGCGCTATGCTGCGCGGCATCAGATGACATACGAAACCGTATTTTAGCGCAGAATGAAGGCGTGACCGGGTCGTCGCGCATCGTCGCCCGCGCCCTGGTGATGGCCGATCCGCCCGACATGGGCGCGGGCGAGGTCACGGCCAAGGGCAACCTGAACTTCGCCCGGCTGCTGGACCGCCGTGCCGCACTTGTGGACCGGCTTTATGATGACACCGACATAGCGAGCATTGTCCTATGATTGATCTGGAAAAGATCCGCGCCATCGACATTCATACCCACGCAGAGGAGCCCTGCGGCTGCCACCCGGACGATGGGTATGATGATTTGCAATCCACGATGGCCGCGTATTTCCGCGCCCCGTGGAAACATCCGCCCACGGTGCCCGAAACCGCAGCGCACTACCGGGAACAGAACATCGCCGCGGTGATCTTTCCCGTCGATGCGGAGCGCGAGACGGGTTACCGCCGCTATGCCAATGAGGAGGTGGCCGAGATTGCCGCCGAGAACAGCGATATCCTGATCCCCTTTGCCAGCATAGATCCGTGGAAGGGCAAGATGGGGGTGCGCGAGGCCAAGCGGCTGATGCGCGACTTTGGCATCAAGGGGTTCAAGTTTCACCCCACCATGCAGGGGTTTTTTGCCAATGACCGCATGGCATACGACCTGTATCGCGCGATCGAGGATGAGGGGGGCATCGCCCTGTTCCATACGGGGCAGACTGGGGTGGGGTCCGGGATGCGCGGTGGCAACGGGATGCGCCTGAAATATTCGAACCCGATGTACATGGATGATGTGGCGGTGGATTTTCCGGACCTGAAGATCATCCTCGCCCATCCCAGCTTTCCATGGCAGGAAGAGGCGCTGGCGGTCGCACAGCACAAGCCCAATGTCTATATCGACCTGAGCGGCTGGTCGCCCCGGTATTTCCCGCCGATCCTGGTGCGTTATTGCAATTCGATCCTGCGGAAAAAGATGTTGTTCGGGTCGGACTGGCCGATGATCGCGCCGGAACGCTGGTTGCGCGATTTCGAAGGGATCGAGATCAAGGACGAGGTGCGCCCTGACATCCTGAAACACAATGCGGCGCGGTTGTTGGAGTTGCAATAAAATGCATACATCGGTGCTGATGCTTGCGGCAATTTGGCAGGGCTTGCAGCATAAAGCATCATTCACGGGTCTTTCGGGAGGAGACGCATGGCCAATGCAGCCACCTATTTCGTGGATCGTCACGTTGCCGACGGGCGTGGGGACAAGGTCGCCTTTCGCGAGGTCGGGACAGGGCGCAGCCTGACCTATGGCGACCTTGCCTATCAGTCGGGGCTGGTGGCCGCGGCGTTGCCCAGTTATCAGATCATGCCCGAAGAACGCATGGCGATGCTGGTCCTGGATCAGGTCGAATTCCCGGTTCTGTTCTGGGGCGCACTCAAGGCCGGCGTGATCCCGGTGCCGCTGAACACGCTGCTGGCGACGCCGGTTTATGACCAGATTCTGCGCGACAGTCGCGCGACGACACTGGTGGTGTCAGAAATGCTGTGGGATGTTGTCGATCCCATCTTGTCCCAACAGCCGTATTTGCGGACAATCATCGTGATCGGGCAAACGGAGCAGTATGGCGCGGTGCCATACGAGACCTTCGTGACATCGGTCGACGACCCGGCGCCGGCCTTTGACGCGAGTGACGATGATCCGGCATTCTGGCTGTATTCCTCGGGATCGACGGGCGCCCCCAAGGGGGTTGTGCATGTGCATTCGGCGTTGAAGGCAACGGCCGACACCTATGGTGCGCAGGTTTTGGGGATCCGCGAGGATGACGTGATCTTTTCCGCGGCCAAGTTCTTTTTCGCCTATGGGCTGGGCAACTCCATGACGTTCCCGATGTCTGTAGGGGCCACGACGGTGATCTTTGGCGGGCGGCCCACGCCCGAGGGGATGGTACGGGCCATCGCGACAGAGCGACCGACGATTTTCTGCGCGGTGCCAACGCTGTACGCCGCCATGGTGGCGCATATGGATGCGGCGGGCGCGCCGGACGCGCCGCTGCGCATCTGCATTTCCGCGGGCGAGGCATTGCCCGAGGATGTGGGGGTGCGGTGGCACCAACACACGGGCGTCGACATTCTGGATGGCGTGGGGTCGACCGAGATGCTGCATATTTTCCTGAGCAACGCGCCGGGCGACGTGGTCTATGGCACGTCCGGGGTCCCGGTGCCCGGCTACGACGTCCGCCTGGTCGATGAGACCGGGGCCGAGGTGGGGCCGGACACGGTGGGTGAGTTGCTGGTCAACGGTGCGTCCGCCGCCAATGGCTACTGGAACAAGCGCGGCAAAAGCCGCGATACGTTCGAAGGCGTATGGACGCGCACCGGGGACAAGTATGAACGGCGTGCGGACGGTCGGTTTGTCTACTGCGGGCGGACTGATGACATGTTCAAGGTGTCTGGCATCTGGGTCAGCCCGTTCGAGGTGGAGCAGGCCATCGTAAGCCACGCCGATGTACTGGAATGCGCGGTGGTGGCTGCCGCGGACGCCGACGGGTTGGACAAGCCCAAGGCCTTTGTCGTGTTGCAGAATGCCCGCGCCGATGGGCTTGAAGAGACGCTCAAGGCCCATGTGCAGGACAGGATCGGCAAGTGGAAATATCCGCGCTGGATCGAATGTGTGGACAGCCTGCCGAAGACGGCAACGGGCAAGATACAGCGGTTCAAGCTGCGGGAGCGTGCGTGATGGAGTGGGGTGCGGGCAGCTTTTCCGTTGGAGGACATGACCTGGAATATGCGTGCCTTGGACCTGCGCCGGATCTCGCGCCGACCGTGGTGATGCTGCACGAGGGGTTGGGCTGCGTGGGTCTGTGGCGTGACTGGCCCGCGGCCTTGGTGAAAGCGACCGGGATGGGCGTGCTGGCCTATTCCCGCGCGGGCTATGGCCGGTCATCGACCGTCCCGCTGCCGCGTCCGCTGGATTACATGTACCGCGAGGCGTGTGATGTGCTGGGGCCGCTGATGGATGCGGCGGGGGTGCGGTCTGCGGTTCTGTTGGGGCATTCGGATGGGGCGTCCATTGCGGCCATCTATGCCGGGTCGGTGTCCGATTTGCGGGTGCGGGGCCTTGTTCTGATCGCGCCGCATTTCTTTGTGGAAACGGTCGGGTTGGCCGCGATACGTGCGGCAGGCAAGGACTATCGCGACGGCGACCTGTCGGCCCGCCTGGCCCGTCACCACGATCATCCGGATGCGGCGTTTCATGGCTGGCACGATGCCTGGACCGACCCGGGCTTTGCCGAATGGAACGTCGCCGATTGCATCGATCACTGGCGCATTCCGGCGCTTGTCGTACAAGGGGACGCGGACCCTTATGGCACGATTGCGCAGGTGCGCGAGGTCGAGGACCGCATCTATTCCCCCGTCGAAACACTGATCCTGCCCGGTGTCGGGCACGCACCACATGTGGAGGCTCGCGCACAGGTGACCGAGGCTGTCGACGGGTTTTGCGCGACCCTGTTGCGGATTGAGGCCGCGCCGAGCGAAGCGGCGCACCCTGAATAAAATGCAATTAAATGCATAAATCCTGCTGATTTTCGTCCGATATCTGCCAATTCAGCCGTACATATGTAGGATAATGCGACATCCTGATGCCGGACTGATTCATGCCTGACCCGATCGACTTTCAGACCGACCCGACCCGTTATCGCCATTGGCGGGTCGATTACGACGGGCCGGTCGCGACGCTGTGGATGGATGTGGACGAGGATGGCGGGCTGTTTGACGGCTATCAACTGAAGCTGAATTCCTATGATCTGGGCGTGGATATCGAACTGGCGGACGTGGTGCAGCGGATGCGCTTCGAACACCCCGGGGTGAAGGTCGTCGTGATGCAGTCGGCCAAGGACCGGGTGTTCTGTGCCGGTGCCAACATCCGGATGCTGGGCGGGGCGGCCCACAGCCACAAGGTCAATTTCTGCAAGTTCACCAACGAGACCCGCAACACCTACGAGGCGGCCGAGGCCGACAGCGGGCAGACATACGTGGCCGCGATCAAGGGGGCCTGCGCGGGCGGCGGGTACGAGCTGGCGCTTGCGTGCAATCACATCATGCTGACGGATGATTCCACATCCTCGGTCGCTTTGCCCGAGGTGCCGCTTTTGGCCGTTTTGCCCGGCACTGGCGGCCTGACCCGGGTGACCGACAAGCGCAAGGTGCGGCGCGATCTGGCGGATGTGTTCTGTTCCACGGAGGAAGGGGTCAAGGGCAAGCGCGCGGTGCGATGGGGCCTTGTGGACGAGGCGGTGCCGAATGCCCGGTTTGAAGAGGTGGTCGCGGCCCGGGCGGCGGAATTCGCGGCCGCGTCGGACAAGCCGGACGTGGCACAGGGTATCACGCTGGGGCCTTTGGACCGGTCGTTTGGATCGGACGGATCGGTGCGTTATGCGACGGTCGAGGTCAGCGTGGATCGTGCGGCACGGCGGGCAGAGATATTGATCAAGGGACCGGATGGCGATGCACCCGCCGATGCGGCGGCCCTGGTCGCGCTGGGCGATCAGTCGTACCTTTTGCGGCTGGCACGCGAGTTGGACGATGCGGTGCTGCACCTGCGTGCGAACGAAGCGGAACTGGGTCTGTGGGTGATCCGCACCCAGGGTGCGCCCGAGGCGGTCGTCGCCCACGAGGCTGTCGTGCTGGACAATCCCGACCACTGGCTGGCCAATGAAATTCGCCACTACTGGAAGCGGGTGCTGAAGCGGATCGATGTCACCTCACGTTCGCTCGTGGCGCTGGTGGAGCATGGCAGCTGTTTTGCGGGCGTGCTGGCAGAACTGCTGTGGGCCGTGGATCGGTCGTACATGATGGAGGACGCGTTCGAGGGAGACAATCGCCCGATGGCGACGGTCCTTCTGAGCCCGGGGAATTTCGGGGCCTACCCGATGGGCAATGATCTGACACGGCTGCAAACGCGGTTCTGGGGGCAGCGGGATGCGGACGAGCTGCGCGCGCATATCGGCGCGGCGCTTGAGGCCGAGGACGCGGACGAGGCAGGGCTGGTGACCATGATCCTGGATGATATCGATTGGGAGGACGAGATCCGAATCTTCATGGAAGAGCGCGCCAGTTTCAGCCCCGATGCAATGACCGGGATGGAAGCGAACCTGCGCTTTGCCGGGCCTGAAACGATGGAGACCCGGATATTCGGTCGCCTGACAGCGTGGCAGAACTGGATTTTCAACCGCCCCAATGCGGTTGGGCACGAAGGCGCATTGCAGCGTTATGGCACAGGCGTGCGCGGGAAATACGACATGGAGCGCGTGTGACGCGCCAGATTTTTGAAGAAAAAATCTGGGTTCAAAATTTTTGAAAATTTTGACCCGAGAGGAGGAAACGACATGGACTTGGTCAACGTCAGCTACGATACGCGGATTCCCAACAACGTGGGCCTGAGCCAGGACCGCAAGGTTCTGAAAGCGCTGGAAAAATGGCATCCCGGCTACATCAGCTGGTGGAATGATCTGATTCCGCAGAATTTCCAGGAAAGCATGGTCTATCTGCGCACGGCTGTCAGCGTGGATCCCAAGGGTTGGGCCAAGTTCGACTATGTGAAAATGCCGGAATACCGCTGGGGTGTACTGCTGGCGCCAGCGGTCGAGGATCGGCGCATTCCCTGCGGCGAACACTATGGTGAGCCTGCGTGGCAGGAGGTGCCGGGCGAGTATCGCAACATGCTCAAACGCCTGATCGTGATCCAGGGCGATACCGAACCCGGTTCGGTCGAGCAGCAGCGGTTTCTGGGTCTGACCGCGCCCAGCCTGTATGACATGCGCAACCTGTTTCAGGTGAATGTCGAAGAGGGGCGGCACCTGTGGGCGATGGTCTATCTGCTGCAGAAGTATTTCGGCAAGGATGGCCGGGAAGAGGCCGATGACATGCTGGTGCGGTCGTCCGGCAGTGACGAGGCGCCGCGGATGTTGGGTGCCTTCAACGAGGAGACGCCGGATTGGCTGTCGTTCTTCATGTTCACCTATTTCACCGACCGCGACGGCAAGATGCAGCTGGAAAGCCTGGCGCAATCCGGGTTCGACCCGCTGAGCCGCACCTGCCGTTTCATGCTGACCGAGGAAGCGCACCACATGTTCGTGGGCGAAACCGGCGTCACCCGCACCATTCAGGCGACATTGCAGGCGATGCAGGACAACGGGATCGACGATCCCCATGACGTCGGCCAGATCCGCAACCTGGGTGTCATCGATCTGCCCACCATCCAGAAAAAGCTGAACCTGCACTACACCCTTTCGCTGGACCTGTTCGGGCAGGAGGTCAGCACCAATGCGGCCAACGCGTTCAACGCAGGCATCAAGGGCCGGTATCTGGAGCAGCGGATCGAGGATGATCACCGTCTGCAGAACGACACCTACCAGGTGGCCAGCGTCCGCGACGGCCAGATCGTGACCGAGGACGTGCCCGCCCTGACCGCCATCAACATGCGCCTGCGGGACGATTATGTACGCGATGCAAGCGGCGGTCTGCGCCGCTGGAACAAGCAAATCTCGCGCACCGGGGTCCCATTCGAACTGAAGCTGCCGCATGAGGGGTTCCATCGCAAGATCGGCGTCTTTGCCAGTCAGCCGATCACACCCGAGGGCGATTTCATCAGCCGCGAGGCATGGGATGCCCGCGCGCCCGAATGGTTGCCGACCAAGGCCGATGGCGATTTCATCCAGTCGCTGATGAAGCCCTGCTTCGAGCCCGGCAAATACGCCAGCTGGATCGCCCCGCCGAAGGTTGGCATCGACAACAAGCCGGGTGATTTCGAATACGTCAAACTGCACATGGCCTGATGGAGGGTCACATGCAGACCATACGCACCGCACTGGAGCCGCCTTTGAAACGTCGCGCCGTTTGCCTGCTGGACTGCGTGGATTGTACCGGAATGTGCCTTGCGCTCTACATGATGCTGACGCGGGGCGAGCGGGACGAGATGCGTCGCCGCCACAAGGCGGGTGCACCGGTCCTGCACTGAGGGAGACGCAGATGAAGGTTGGTATCTATTACGGGTCCGAGACCGGCAATTCCGAGATGCTGTGCGAGGATATCGAAGAGGCGCTGGGCACAGGCTATGACTGCGATATCCAGAGCCTGGCCGACGTGGACCCGGCGGCGCTGGACAAGCAGACGTTTTATCTGTTTGTCACGTCGACCTACGGCAACGGCGATCTGCCATCCACTGCGTTGCCGTTCGAAGAGGCGTTGACCGGGGGACAGCCGGACCTGACCGGAATTCGCTTTGCGATCTTCGGGTTAGGGGACCAGGTGTTTGCCGAGACGTTCGCGCATGGTTCGGAAAAGCTGGCCCAGATGCTCAAGGATCAGGGCGCGGTTCAGGTGGGCGAACGCGGGCTGCACGACGCGTCCGGCTTTGACATGCCCGAAGATGTCGCGCTGCCCTGGGTGCGCGGTATCATGGATCTGGTCAAAGCTGACAAGGCCGCCTGATCACCTTGGTCCAGAACGAAAATCAGTGTTGAAACCGGCGCGGCTCGAAATAGTTATCTTCGGGAATTCACGGATTTCTTGATGACAGTGCCCAAGCCCATCCCCACGGCCTCGATGCCGCTGATTGCCCGTCTGGCCGCCCGTGTGCGTGCGGCACGGACCGAACAGGGTTTGCCGCGCCGTGCGCTGTCCGAACGATCGGGCGTGTCGCCGCGTTACCTTGCCCAGCTTGAGGCGGGTGAGGGGAACATTTCGGTCGTGTTGCTGGATCGTGTGGCCAGGGCGCTGGGTGTGCGGATCGAGGATCTGCTGCGCGAAGATGATCCGCTGGACCCGGATGCGGCGCGGGTGGTGCGCCTGTATCAGGGGGCGCCGGATGCCTTGCAGGGCCGTGTCCGCGCGCTGTTGGCCCCCGAGAACCCGCGCGCCCTGCGCGCTCAGCGTATCTGTCTGATCGGTCTGCGCGGCGCGGGCAAATCGACCCTGGGCAAGTTGGCCGCCCGAAAGCTGAACATCCCGTTTGTCGAACTCAACGACACGATTGAAAACCGCTCGGGCATGCCGATGTCCGAGGTGATCGCGCTGTATGGGCAGGAAGGGTATCGACAACTCGAAGCCGAGGCGGTGGACAAGATCGTCGCCACCCATGACCGCCTGATCCTGGCCGTGGCCGGGGGGATCGTCGCGGACGAAGGCGCGTTCGAACGCGTGCTGGAGCGGTTTCACACGGTCTGGATCAGAACCAGCCCGGCCGAGCATATGGCCCGTGTGCGGGCGCAGGGCGATTTGCGCCCGATGGCAGGAAATCCCGATGCCATGGAGCAACTGAAATCGCTGTTGGATGATCGGACCGCGCAGTACGAGCGGGCGAACGTGATGATCGACACGGCGTCCAAACCGGTTCAGTCGTCTGTAAACGAATTGCTTGCGGCCATTGCCAAGCACCGCTTTCTCGACCCTGGCACGGAATGAATGCCATCGCACCGTTGCAGGATGCGTTTTGGCGCGCCTGCGAGACGCTGGTCTTTCGGCATGCGGCTCCGTGGGATCTGGACGAGGCGCTGACTGCATGGGGATATGGGATTGGCCCGTGCGAGGCGCAGGACCTGGTGGGGCTGGATGTCGTGCTGTCTGGCCGTCAGGGGCAAGCGCCGACACCGGTACTGCCCCGTATGGTGGCCGAGGGGCGATTGGGCAAAAAAGGCGGCTGGGGCTATTACCGCTATCCCGGTGGCGGTGGGGCGGTGATCGACCCGCTGATCGACGATCTGGTGCAGGAAGAGGCATGGTTCGCCAAGGTGCCGCGGGTGGAACTGGATGCGCAGGCCCTTGTCGACGCGGTGCATGAACAGATGGCCCCGACGGTGCGCGCGGATCCCGCGACGGCGGTGGCGTTGCTGCATTTTCCCAAGGACGGGTTTGCCCGGCTGCCCTAGCCAAGCGCCAGCAGGATCATCGTGCCGATCCCCCACAGCGTCATCTGATAGTGCGTGTTCTGCGCCCCTTCGTGGCAGAACCAATAGCAGAAGTGGTTGCCGACAATCAGGAAGCCCGCCCAGATCGCGGTGAACAGCATGGTGCCCGACATCGCGATGCTGCGGGCGGTGTCCACGGTGCCGGTGCCCGCCAGCGCCATCAACAGGCCGACGACTCCGGCCCACAGGATCAGTGCAGCCACCAGTTCCAGGCCCACAACCAGCCGAAAGGCCCAGGTCTGGACGCTGCGGTTGGTGACAGCCCGGTGTGAGACATGGGCAAACGCGTCGGGATAGTCGGCGCTCATCCGCGTCATCTCCATCACCTCGGCGGTGTAGGTCTCGTTTACTGCCGGGTGCAGGATGTTGTCGCGCACACCAAGCGTCAGCCATGCCGCGACCAGGGCGGTGCAAAGGGCCTGAGCGGACAGAATCGTGGTTTCCATGCGGGCCTCCCTTTTCATCAATGCAAAGGGGCCGCGCGATGGCGGCCCCTTTTTTAGTCTTATCTGACCGGGATCAGGTCCAGGCGAGTTCTGCCGGACGGATCTCAAACGAGATGTGGTGTGCGCCGCCCACCAGACCTTCCTTGGTGTGGTTGTAGAGCGACCGCCAGTAGGGCTGGATCGTCACACCGTCGTTCTGGATCATGGCTTCGCCTTCGGCCATCAGCGCGCGGCGGGCTTCGACGTCGGCCGTGGCCAGCGCCTTTTCCAGCAGGGCGTCGAATTCGGGGTTGGAATAGCCGAACTCGTTCCACGCCTCGCCGGTGCGGTAGGCCAGCGCCCAGATCTGCACGCCCAGCGGACGGTGGTTCCAGTTGGTCGAGCTGAACGGATACTTGGCCCAGTCGTTCCAGAAGGTCGAACCGGGCAGGATGGTCCGCTTGACCTTGATGCCGGCGTCACGCAGCTGGGCGGCCACCGCGTCGGTGGTGTCCTTGCGCCACGCGTCGTCGATCGAGATCAGCTCGTGTTCGAAGTCGCCCATTCCGGCTTCGTCCATCAGGGCCTTGGCCGCTGCCGGATCCACCTTGCGCGGGGGCAGTTCGGCGTATTCGGGGTGCATCGGGCCGACATGGTGGTTTTCGGCCGGGATGCCGCGACCGGCATAGCCCAGTTCCAGCAGCACGTTGTTGTCCACGGCCATGGTGATGGCCTGACGGACGCGGGCGTCGGCATATGGCTTCTTGCCATCGACTTCGGCCAGCTGGTTGGGGCGGATCACGATGGTCGCCGCGGTCACGATCTCGTTGTTGACCCAGCCGTCGAGCGTGTCGAAGATGTCGATGAACTCACCCTCGATCGAGTAGGTCATGTCGATCTCTTCCGCTTCGGCGGCCGCGACGAATGCCGACGGGTCGGTGCCGTAGTCGATATATTCGATCCGGTCGAGATAGGCACCGTTGCCTGCGTTCCACCATTCGTGGTTTTCGTTGCGGACCAGCACGGCCTTGACGCCGACTTCCATCGATTCCGGCAGGTAGGGGCCCGTGCCTATGGGGTTGTCGAGCATCGCGTCGGCATTGTGCGAGCTGTGCACGATGGCAGCCGGATAGTCGGCCATGCCCGGGATCAACGAGATGTCGGAGGCAGGCAGGTTCAGCTTGACGGTGTGGCTGTCGACCACTTCGATGCCGCCTTCGATCGCCTTGTTGGTTTCGCCGTCGATCAGGGTGGCGAAACGTCCAGCCATCGAGTTGCCCTCGACGTCCTTGTCACACCACATGGTGATATTGCGCGCCACGTCTTCGGCGGTGAAGTCGTCGCCGTTGTTCCACTTGACGCCCTTGCGGACATTCAGCGTGTAGACGGTGGCGTCGTCGTTGATTTCCCAGCTTTCCAGAAGCTGCGGCTTGAACGTACCGTCGTTTTCGTAGCTGACGAGATATTCCAGCCAACCGCGCGAGAAGTTCGCGATCTGCGACCAGTCATAGGTGCGCGGGTCCTTGAGCGCGCGGACCTCTTGCTGGATGCGGACGGTTCCGCCCTGCTTGTGCGCGGCGGCGTGTGCCGGCGCGGCCATGCCCAGCATACCATAGGCTGTCGCCGCCGTTGCGCCAAAGGCGCTGGCGATGGCCAGGAACTCGCGGCGGTTGACCGCGTCGTCGCCGACTTTGGCGGCCGAGTCCACGATGGCCTTGGGCAGCGGCTTGCCGGTGCGGGTGAAAATTGTCATGTTCTTCCTCTCTGTTGGCGTCACGAACCGTTGGTTCGCGTCCTAGGTGACGGGGTGAGTGCCCGCCGTTTCGGTGTTGCAGTTGACCTGCGTTTTTTCGCCACCCCTTTGCGGGGGACGCCCGGAGTTCAAACGATCAGGCGCATGGCGTCAACCCCATCTTCGGGGGTCGCGGATACACAAATACTGGATAATTTGCGGGGTTCCTGGTGATTCCACGGCGTCCCGCGGTGCAAAACCGCCCTTTGGTCCCAGATCAGAACGTCGCCCACCTGCCATTGATGCCGGTAAACATATTGAGACCGGGTGGTCCAGTTTATCAGTTTTTCGATCAGCGCGGTGCCTGCATCCGCATCCATCCCTTCGACCGCACAGGCGTGGCTGGCGATATACAGCGCCTCGGCCCCGTTCACCGGATTGCGCCACACCGCGCGCCACAGCTGGTCGGGCCATTTGTGAAACATCGGCAGTGCAGCCAGTTCGGGGCTGATCCGCGCCCGGCTGTGGGCGTAGCGGTGCCAGACCCCCTTGTCCCGTATCTGGTCCTTGAGAGTGTCGGGCATATCCGCCCAGCCCGCCCGCGTGCTGGCCAGTTCGGTGGCCCCGCCCGTCTGCGTGACCACCCGCCCGACCAGGATGTTGGTCAGCGCGGGTACGGGCAGGAACGTGCTGTCGGCGTGCCAGAGCATGTTCGCCCTAAGGTGCAGCGTGTGCAGGTCCATTTCATCGGTGGTGCTGCCATCGGGCCGGATGTTGGACACTTCGGGCACCTTGAAGTTGTCGTCGCCCGTCAGGTCATCGGCGTTGCGATCCTCGATCGGGCCAAACATGTGCGCCAGCCGCACATGGGCCGCGTCGTCCAGCGTCTGGTTGCGCAGCAGCAGGGCAGAATGCTCCTCGAACAGGGTGCGCAATTGCCGGAAGCCGTCGGTGTCGATGGTGCTGAGGTCCAGACCGTGGATTTCAACCCCGAACCGGTCGTGCAGTGGGGTGGTGTGCATCATGCGCTTTCTCCCATGGCTTCGATCTGGTCCGGTTCCATGTGTTTGACCTGGTCCCAGAACCGCGACTTGGCGCTGTTCAGCAGCCCCTGAGGGTCCATGCGTTTCTTCCAAGCGAGGTGGGTGTAGTCGGGTTTCAGCCCGCCCCCCTCGACGTTCCAGGTGTGGGCGTCGTAGACCGGGAACCCTGCGCCCTCGTACGTCGCGTTGATTTCGGCCAGCCGTTCGGGGGTGGAAAACCAGATGATCGGCAGGTCAAAGGTCACGATGTCACCGCCAACGCGGGCAAATTCGTGGTGCATCCAGACGTCATCGCCCAGTTTGGGCCGCAGCGCTGCGATGGCGTCGGGGTCAGGCGGGATCGGGCAGCCGACCTGCTGATAGGTGGCGCTGCGGTCCGCCTTGAGCACCTGAAGCGTGGTGTGGTTGTAGCTGAAGTCGAAGACGTGCGGCAGTTTCAGTTCCGCGCGCCTGTCTTCGGTCAGCATCAGGTCCACATGGCCGCCCTGGGCGGTGATCAGGTCGGCAAAGGCGTCCTGATCGTCGGCCGGGATCATTGACACCAGCAGGTGCTTGTCCTTGCGGATATGTCCGTCGAGTTTGGGGAAATAGGTGCAGATGCGCGCATCTACCGTGGTCAGCAGCTTGCGCGCGATATTGTCCGCCTGCGCCAAGGCGTAACCTGCGGCATAGGCATCGCGGTAGCTGTCGAACGTGGCCAGGCACCCGACCCAATCGCGCCGCGGCACGGTGCGCAGGGTCACGTCGATGATCACCCCGTTCAGCCCCCAGGCGTGGTGGATGTGCAGCGCGTCGGCCTTGTCAAAGGTGCGGATCTGCGGTGCGGCCTCGACCGTCATGGCCCGCAGCGACAGGATGTTGCCGGGATCGCGCAGGGCGCCATTGGCGATGGACCCGATGCCGGCACTGCCCCCCGCAACAAAGCCGCCCACGGTGGCGATATCCTGGGTCGAGGGGAACATGGCCAGTTCCTGCCCCGTCTCGGCCAGGGCAGCGTTGATATCCGCCATCAGCGCGCCAGCCTCTGCCCGGACCCAGCCTTCGCCTACCTCGACCACGCGGTTCATTGCGGTGGTTTCGATGATCAGCCCGCCGTCCATGGGCACGGCCTGTCCGTAGTTGCCGGTGCCGCCGCCCCGCAGCGTGATGGGGGCGTTGTGGGCATGGGCGGTGGCCAGCACATGGGTCATTTCGTCGGGCGTCTTTGGCCGTGCCACCAGATCGCCAAAGCACCGTTTTAGCGCGTCGTTCAGAATGGGCGAGTACCAGAAGAAGTCGCGGCTGCGTTTCTTGACCAGCACCGGTTCGGTGATGGTCTCAATGGGGGATAATGCGGCGGCAAAGGCGGCCCAGTCGATGTTGGTCTTGCCTGAGATCGAGGTCATGTCAGTCGCTTTCGTGCAGGTGTCAGTGCGGCGCGTCCCGCAACCAGATCGGCGGTGTGGGTCACGTCGCAAATCAGAAGGTTGTCCAGTTGAGCGCCGTCGATATGGACGGGGTCCTGTCCTAGGGCGGCGGCGGCGTGGGTGGTGATGGCGGGCAGCCATTGGCCCAGTGGCGGGTCCAGATGCGCGGACAGCACCGCCAGCGACAGGGCCGCCATTGGGTCATGTTGGCCCGTCGGGCAGAAGGCGTCTGCGACATTGTCGGAGGCCACGGAGATCGGCACGCCCGCGGCGTGCAATTCGCGCAGCCGTGTCAGCCCGCGCCGGTCCGGCGTGCCGTCCCGCCGCCCTTGCAGGTACAGGTTCGTGGTGGGCAGGGCGCAGACCGTGATGCGCGCGGCCAGCAGCTTGTCGATGATCCGCCGCAGTGTATCGCCGTCCCGGTCGATCAGGCTGACGGCGTGACCACACAGTATCGGCCCCTCGAACCCTGTCTTGATCGCGATGTCAGCGATCTGCTCCAACCCGTTCAGATCGCCCAGCCCCTCGTCCACGTGGAAATCCAGCATCAGCCCATGCCGCATGGCGATGTCAAAGGCGGCGCGCAGACCTGCAGAGGCTTCGGGCTGGCCAAGGACAAAGGTGCCAAGTGTGGCGTTGTCGCTGGCCAGCAGCGGGCCGATGGCGCGGGCAAAGTCGGGATCGGCCAGTTGCGCAATCCCGAGCAGGGCGGACCGTTGTAGCCCGGGCGAGTTCTGCGCCAGTTCCCCGAGTACGGACCATGCCAGCGGCGGATCGGCGGTGTCGCCCCAATCCACGTGGCTGCGGATCAGGCGGCAGCCTGCGGCATGCGCTTCGGTCAGGCCCCGGGCGGTGCGGGTGCGCAGGTCTTGTGCGGTCCAATTGGCCTTGTCCGCGCGCTGCGTTACGATTGCCTCGGACAGGGTGCCGCCGACCGGGCCCAAACGGTGGACGGAGTGGCACTTGTCGAGATGGCAATGCGCCTCGACCAATTGCGGCAGGATCATCGTTGGTGTCCCGCCTGTGGGCGATGTCAGTCCCACAAGCCGCCCGTCGCGGATGATCGGGGTGCCGTGCAGGCAGTCACCTGCAGTGACGCCGCCAAAACGGGCCGGATCGCGGATCAGGCTGAGGGGGGCGAGGAGGTCGATCATGGACGGTTCGGCATCTCGAATTGTGCGAAATCTTCGAGCCAGCGGGCGAAGCCCTTGGCGGCGCTGTCGAGCAGCTGTGTGCCCTTGTCCGCCGTGGCAGCGGCGGCGTTGCCCAGCGCGCCATCGGGGGTCAGGTCGTCGATGATCCAGCCCGGCCGTGCCGGTTGGCCGGTCAGCCCGGTTTGGTACCCGGCCTCTTCCCAGCCTTGCATTGCGGTGGGGAAGTTGCGGGCGCGGTCCACATCTACGAGATCGGGGCGGGTGGCGAGCATGGCGCTGGTTTCCACCTCGCCCGCGTGCAGGTCATGGGGCAAGGTGGCCGGGTCAATGCCGCTGGTGTCGGCAAAGGCGAACCAGCTGGCATGGGCGCAGATCAGACCATGATCGATGCGTGCGGCGCGGGCGGCAATTTCGAGCAGGGCCGTGTTGCCACCGTGGCCATTGAAAAATACCAGCCGCTGCACGCCCGCCCGGGCGACGGAGGCGGTAATGTCACTCAGCATTGCCAGCAGTGTTTGCGTCGACAGGGTCAGCGTGCCCGGATGGCGCATGTGTTCGTCGCTTTTGGTGATGGCGAGTGTCGGCAGTTGCAGGGCCGGGGCGGCGGTTTTGACCCGGCTCAGCACCGCTTCGGTCAGGGTGGTGTCGACGGCATGGGCCATATGCGGCCCATGCTGTTCGGTGGCCCCGAGCGGCAGGATGGCGATGGTATCGCCGGGCAGGTTTGCAAAGCCGGCCTGCCCCTGTTCGGCCCAGAGCGGGATCATGCCGCCCCCCCGAAATAGCGGTCGAGGAAGGCCATGAACCAGTCGTGCTGTGCAGCATCGTGGGCATGCATCAGCCGGGTCTGTTCGGCGCGGTCCTGCACGCCGGGTTCTTCATACCGCCCCCAATCCGCGCCCCTGTCCTGCCAGCGCTGAAAGCCGGGGATGGTCTGTTCGGGATGGAATTGGAATGCCATCACATGGTCGTCGACGGCAAATGCCTGGTTCTCGAAAAGCGCGCTGCGCGCCAGATGGGTGGCGCCACCAGGGATATCGAAGGTGTGGAAATGGGCCTGGGTGAAGTGCATGGGCTGCGGCAGCAGATCTTGTCCGGCGTCGGTCGGGGTGACCTCGTAATAGCCGAATTCGTGGCTACCATGGGCTGGTGCGCCGGCAAAGGCCCCCATGTGGTGCGCGATCATTTGCGCGCCCTGGCACAGGCCCAGCAGTGGCACTTGCGCCTGCATGGTGGCGTCGATCATGCGGTATTCTTCTGTCAGAAAGGGATGTTTGTCGCTGTCATAGGCGTTGTAGGTGCCGCCATAGACCACGACGCCCGCCAGATCGTCCGTGATGCCGCCCAGCGCGTCGCCCAGATAGGGCCGCCGGATGTCCGCCCGTATCCCGTGGGCTGCGCACCATGCGGTGATCCGGTCGTCGGTGGGGTCTGCCTCGTGCCGCACGCACAGGATCCGCCTGTCCATGATCCTCTCCTTCGAGAAATGGAGTGTCAGCGGCCCTTGAGACGTGAATCTGTGCCAGAGATATGTGGCAAAGGTTTCAAATTCCGCGGCGATGCGCAAGGGTTGGTGCATGAAATCCTTGAGCCCCGATACCATCGCCCCGCCCTTTGCCCGCTACGCCCATGGGGTGGAGATCCCGGCCGGTTGGCGGATTGTGCGCACATCGGGGCAGTTGGGGCTGCGGGACGGTGCCGTGCCGGAGGGGGCGGAGGCGCAGGCGCGCATCTGTTTCGACAACATCACCGCCATTCTGGCCGCGGCGGGGATGGACGCCGGAGATGTGTTTCATCTGAGCGCCTTTGTCACCGACCGCAGCCACATGGCGGGGTATATGGTGGCGCGCGACGCCTTTGTCGGGCACCGCGATGTGCTGCCCGGTTCGACCCTGATGATCGTGTCGGGTTTTACCCGTCAGGAGTTCGTGGTCGAGGTCGAGGCCTGGGCGGCGGCCCCCTGAATTGCGCCGCGTGCCGCGGCACGAGATGTTTTGCATCCGCCTTTGGCGGCTGCGTTTTGGGGGGCTCTGCCCCCGGCCCTGCGGGCCGCCCCCGGGATTTTTCGGGACAGAGACGGGTCAGGCGAGGTCTGCGCGCGCCTGTTCGAGCAGGTGTTTGAACCGGTCGGGATTGCCCAGTTCGTTCATCAGCATCAGCACGAGCCGTGCGTTCAGCGCGTGGGATTGCGCATCGGTCAGGCCATCATGCGCCTGCATGAGGGCTGCGTATAGTGCGTCGCCGTGGGGGCCGAGATTGTCGTCGAGGATCATGGCTGCCCTCCGAGTGTGCGGGCCTGTGCGGTGGCGATGGCCGTTTGGTCGGGGGTAGGAAAATACGCGCAGATATGCCCGTCGGGCCGCAGCAGCACCGCGCCTTTGTCGCCGTAGCGGGCGCTGCGTTCGGGGCCGGCGGGCAGGGCGCGCAGTGCGAGGCCGTCCGGTACCGTCCAGTCCGCGTCATCCAGCGCGAGCAGCGTGAACTGCCCCGTGACCGTGTCCACCAACCAGCGGTTGCCCAGTGGCAGGTCGATCAGGGCCTGACCCACCAGCGGGTGATTGCCGGTTTGCTGAGGCATCCCGGCGAGGTTGCAAGGTTGGCTGAGCCGCCCGGAATTGATCAGCTTGCGGGCAAAGGGGTGTTGGCCCGCAAGCTTCAGCGTTTCGTCGCGAAACAGTGTTTCAATGGGGGATTTCGGGGTCATGAAGTTCGTTGCCCGCGACGAGTTCAGGATGTTTTCCCGCGCACCGTGCCGGCGTTCGGCGTCGTATGTTTCCAGCAGGTCAGGCGTGCCGCACTGCAGCGCATGGGTCAGTTTCCAGCCCAGATTGTCCACGTCCTGTATCCCGCCATTGCCACCGCGCGCACCGAAGGGTGATACAACGTGCGCGCTGTCGCCCACAAAAAGCACGCGCCCATGCACGAACCGGTCCAGCATGGCGCAGCGGAATTTGTAAACGCTCATCCAGTCGAGGCGGAAGGGCATGTCGCCGATGATGGCCTTGATCCTTGGGGTGACTTTTTCCTTCGTCGCCTCGGCCTGTGGGTCGGTGTCGGAGCCCAGTTGCAGGTCGATGCGGTAGATGTTGTCGGGCTGGCGGTGCAGCAGGGCGGATTGCCCGGGATGGAAAGGGGGCGCGAACCAGAACCAGCGTTCGGGGTCTTCGGTCTGGAACGGGCTGTGGGGCAGTTCGACGTCGATGATGAGGAAGTGTTCCTCGAACGTTTGCCCCTCGAACGACAGCCCCATGCGCTTGCGCGTGGGCGAGCCTGCGCCATCGGCGGCGGCAAGGTATTCGGCGTTCAGACTGTAGGCCCCGTCGGGGGTTTCGATCTGCAGCGTGACGTGGTCGCCGTGGTCCACGTGCCACGTCACCTTGTTCAGAAAACGCAGGTCGATCAGGTCGGGGAAGTCTTGCGCCCGTTCGACGAGGTATTGTTCGACGTAGTATTGCTGCAGGTTGATGAAGGCGGGGTATTTGTGCCCGTCCTCGGGCAGCAGATCGAAGCTGTAGACCTGATCCGTGCCGTGGAACAGCCGACCGACCTTCCATGTGACCCCTTTGTCCAGCATCCGTTCGCCCACGCCCAGCCGGTCGAAGATTTCCAGCGTGCGCTTGGCCCAGCAGATGGCGCGACTGCCGACGGAGACGACGTTGTTGTCGTCCAGCACCACGGATTTGACCCCGCGTTGCGCCAGGTCGATGGCCAGCGCAAGCCCGATGGGCCCTGCACCGACGATGGCGACCGGGTGCCGGGGTTCCGCCGCGGTCAGGCCGGGGGGCGCGGTGTAGGGGAAGGGGGCGTAATCATAGGCCATCGGAGTGGTCCTTGCGGATCAGTTTGCGTAGCGTCCAGACGAAGGTGCCGCCGAAGAACAGCGTGGCAAGGCCGATGGTTTCGTACCCGGCCGGGTCGCGCGGCAGTCCGCGATAGATCAGGACACCGGCCAACATTGCCAGTCCCGCGACCGAGAACCAGAGCCGGAACTTGAGATCGCCGCGCGAGGGACCGTATTTTTTCATGCGTCGTACCGTACTGCATCGGGGTGACGTTCGAAATCGATGTGGAATTCATCGAGCTGTGGCGGGGCGAACCCGGCATCCATGATCATCGTGTGCGCCTGTCCGCGGTGGTGGATCTGGTGTTGCAGGAGGTGCAGCAGCATTGGCCCGATCTGCTCCGTAACAAAACAGTCCCGGCGTTCCGTCCTGCGCCGTTCGGTCAGCATTTCAGGGGTCAGTGCCGCGCAGAACGTGATCAGCCGCTGGTCGGTTTCGGCCTGGGCGGATGCCAGTGTGTCGGCGCTGTCGATGTCGTCGGTAAATAAGACGGAACGGCCCTGTCCGCCGTCCTCTAGCGTGTCCAGATAGAACAGGTCAGCCTTGCGGATGTGATTGAGTGTCACCTTGAGAGAGCCGAAGAAACCGGGGCGCGGGGCAGCAAAGGCTTCGTCGTCCATGCCGGCGATGGTGTCGTAGATGCGGGCGTTCGCCCAGGCATTGTTGCGCGCCATGGTCAGGATCAGATCGGTTGAGGTCATTTGGGGGCAGCTCCGTTCAAGGTGGGACCAGGCAGGGCAAGGCCGAGAGCCCAGGGGATGATCAGGAAGGTCGGGGTAAAAAAGAACGCTTTGGCCCATTTGCGTTCCGGGTCGGACAGCCAGTGCTGCCAGGCGGCGCGCGCGCTGATCGGACCGGGACTGCCGTAGCCGCATTGGCCGGCCGCGATACGCCCTGCCGGTAACGTAGCGCGAAACAAGGCTGCCGCCCAGATCAAAAAGATCAGCGTGCCCGCATCCAGCATGACCCCGTCGCCCATTTTCACCCCTGCAGCGCCTCCCACATCTTCAGATCCCGCTCCGCCGTCCAGATCCGAGGCGTGTCGATGTCCAGCGCCTCATCGTAGGCGCGGGCGACGTTGAAGGGCAGGCAGTGTTCGTAGATCGCGTAGTCGCTGAACTTGGGATCACATTCGGCCCGAACGGCGTCCCAAGCCTCTTTGAGGCTGCCGCCGCGCAAGGCCACGCGGGCGGCGGGGCGGTAGGTCGAGCGGACGAAATCGGCGGTCGAGTCGATGGCGGCATTGACCATCTCGCGCCCCACAAGCGCGTCACCGCGCCCCGGGGCGATGGCGTCGAGGTCGAAGCGGCGGATTGCCTCGAGTGTGCCGGGCCAGTCGTGGAAGTGTCCGTCGCCGCAGTAGCAGGCCGAGTGATATTCGACGATATCGCCGGTGAACATGACGTTGGCATCCGGCACATAGATCACCGCATCGCCCGCCGTATGGGCGCGGCCCACCTGCATGATATCGACGCGGCGGTTGCCCAGATAAACGCTCATCCTGTCGTTGAAGGTGGTGGTAGGCCATGTCAGGCCGGGGATGCTTTCGTGCCCTTCGAAAAGGCGGGGGAAGCGTTGGAATTCGCTGTCCCAATCCTCTTGCCCGCGTTCGGCGACCATGGCGCGGGCTTTTTCCGACATGATGATCTGTGGCGCGCCGTAGGCCGAGGCCCCCAGCACGCGAACCGCGTGGTAGTGGGTCAACACCAGGTGCGTGATGGGCTTGTCCGTCACCTCGCGCACCTTTTCGATGACCTTGTGGGCAAGGCGCGGCGTCGCCTGTGCTTCGATGATCATGACACTGTCGTCGCCGATGATGACGCCCGAGTTCGGATCCCCCTCGGCGGTGAAGGCCCAGAGGCCGGGGCCCACCTCGTCGAAGGTGATCTTTTTTTCGGTCATGTCCCCTTGGGAGGCGAAGGCTTTGGCCATGGGTTTGGTCCTTTGTCTTGAGGTCGGACCGGGGGCGCTGCCCCCGGACCCCCGGGATATTTCCAGCCAGAAGAAGCTAGCGTTTGTACGGGTCTGACAGGGCGGGCAGGATGGTGCCGGTGCAGGTGCCGAAGCCGATGCGGTAGCCGTTGCCTGCTGCGTGGCCCGCAAGGGTGAGCGTGTCACCGTCTTCGAGGAAGCTGCGGGTTTCGCCGCTGTCCAGTGTGATTGGTTCCTTGCCGCCCCAGCTGATTTCCAGCAAGCTGCCGCGTTCGGATTTCGTGGGTCCCGAGATGGTGCCGGAACCCAGCAGGTCGCCCACGTTCATGGGACAGCCTGAGGTTGAATGATGCGCCAGTTGCTGGGCCGACGAATAGTACATCTGGTTGTAGTTGGTTTGCGCAATGGTGGTGGGGGTCTGTCCCTCGGGGGTCAGTGTAACGCTCAGGTCAATGTCATAGAGCATCGGGCCGGTGTCCTTGAGGTGGTCGAGCAGTTCGTATTCCCGTTCGGGTGTGGCCTTGCGAAACGGCTCGAGCGCGGCCTTGGTCACGATCCAGGGGCTGATGGACGTGGCTGTGGCCTTGGCCTGGAACGGGCCCAGCGGTTGGTATTCCCAGGCCTGGATGTCTCGCGCGGACCAGTCATTCAGCAGCACGTAGCCGAAGATGGCTGCGTCAGCCTCGTCCACTGTGATGGGGCCGTTTGACGCCATGCCGACAATCGCCCCCATTTCCAGTTCCAGATCGAAACGGCGCGAGGGGAGGAACGCAGGCGTGTCGTGATCAGGCGACTTGAGTTGACCCCATGGGCGGCGGATGTCTGTGCCAGACACCACGACGGACGACGCCCGCCCGTTGTAGCCGATGGGGATGTGCAGCCAGTTGGGCGGCAGCGCGTTTTCGGCTCCGCGGAACATGGTGCCCACGTTGGTGGCGTGGTGCCGGCCCGCGTAGAAGTCGGTGAATTCCGACACCACAAGCGGCATGTGCAGGGTCGCGTCGGCCATGGGCACCAGCAGCGGTTCGACCAGTGCGCGGTCCCTGGCCCCGTTGGCCAGCAGGTCGGTCAGCCGGTTGCGCAGGGCGGTCCAGACGGCGGGGCCTTGCTCCATCAGTTCGTTCCAGAACGGCACGTCGAACAGCGGCTCGTCTGTCAGGTCGATCACCCCCGCTTCTTCGGCGGCAAACATGTCCAGGATCATGTCGCCGATGGCCACGCCGCAGCGGGCATCAAGCCGGTCGGTTGAAAAGACGCCGTAGGGCAGGTTGTTGAGCGGAAAGTCGGTGTCGGCGCTGTTGGCGCTGGCCACCCATGAGTTCATCAGGGTCATTGTGCGTCCGGTTGGTTGTCGGGATGGGCGGCGGCAAAGGCCGGGTGGGCAAGGCAGCGGGTTTCGATCTGCGCCAACCTTGGATACGGGTCCAGCGACACGCCCCAGCGGTGCGCGTTATAGAGCTGCGCGACAAGGCAGATATCGGCAAAGCCGGGTGCATCGCCGAAGCAATATGGCGCGTCGGAGTCGATCAGCGTGGCAAAGGCGGTCAGCCCCTCGGCCATCCAGTGGTGCATCCACGCGATGCATTCGTCCTGGCTGTGCCCCATCTCTTTGAGCTTGTTCAGCACCTTGAGGTTGTTGACCGGGTGGATGTCCACCGCCACCACCAGCGACGCCGCCAGCACGTGCGCGCGCTGCACCGCGTCGCCCGGCAGCAGCGGCGGTTCGGGCGCGATGGCATCGAGATAGTCCATGATGGCCAGCGATTGGGTCAGTACCGTGCCGTCGTCGGTCACCAGCGTGGGCACCCCTTTGGACGGGTTCAGTCGGGCATAGTCGTCGCCGCCCTGCTCATCCGCCAGCAGGTCGACCGGCACGATGCTGGCCTCGACCCCCTTGAGCGCCATGGCGATGCGCACGCGATAGGCCGTGGTGGAACGCCAGTAGGAGTAAAGCTTCACGGTGCGGTCCTCATATCCGGTCGTGGCGGTTATTGCGCGACGACCGGTACGATTTGGGCATCAGGGCCCGCGCGTCATCCTCGCCCTTGGTCATCATGCCCCACACCATCCGCAGAATGGCGGGCAATTGCCAGAGGGTCAGTACCGCCAGCGCAACCAGGAGCCAGCCCATGACCGAGAGCGAGGAAACGAATTCGATCATTTCTTGCCCGGTGATCCGTCGAACTTCTTTCCGATATCGGCCCAGCAGTCGATGTAGTCGTCCTGCAATGGCGCTTCTTGCGCGGCGAATTGGGTCAGGTGCTGCGGAAAGCGGGTTTCGAACATGAAGGACATGGTATTGTCCAGCTTCTGCGGCGCAAGGTCGGCGTTAGACGCCCCTTCGAATGCGTTCCTGTCTGGCCCGTGCGGCAGCATCATGTTGTGTAGTGACATGCCGCCGGGGACGAACCCCTTGGGCTTGGCGTCGTACTGTCCGTAGATGTTGCCCATCAGCTCGGACATGATGTTCTTGTGATACCACGGCGGGCGAAACGTGTCTTCGGCCACCATCCAGCGTTCGCGGAACAGGACGAAATCTATGTTGGCGGTGCCTGGCTGGCCAGACGGTGCAGTCAGCACGGTAAAGATCGAGGGGTCGGGGTGGTCGAAGAGGATCGCACCCACCGGGCAATAGGTTTTCAGGTCGTATTTCAGCGGGGCATAGTTGCCGTGCCATGCCACCACGTCGAGGGGCGAGTGCCCGATCGACGTCTCATGGAACTGGCCGCACCATTTGATCGTTACGGTCGACGGCGCCTCGCGGTCCTCGAACGCGGCCACAGGGGCCTTGAAGTCGCGGGGGTTGGCCATGCAGTTGGCCCCGATGGGGCCGCGCCCCGGCAGTTCGAATTTCTGGCCATAATTTTCACAGACAAAACCGCGTGCGGGCCCGTCCAGCACCTCGACCCGATACAGCAATCCGCGCGGCAGGATCGCAATCTCTTGCGGGGCAAGGTCGATGATGCCGAGTTCGGTACAGAACCGCAGGCGGCCTTCTTGCGGCACCACCAGCAATTCGCTGTCGGCGGAATAGAAATAGGCGTCCTGCATCGATTGGGTGACAAGGTAGATGTGGCTGGCCATGCCGACCTGGGTATTCACGTCGCCTGCGGTCGTCATGGTGCGCATGCCGGTCAGCCAGGTAAGCGGTTCTTTGGAATGCGGAACCGGGTCCCAGCGGTATTGGCCAAGCGAGGTCACGTCCGGGACCACGTGGGGTGCCGATTTCCAGTAGGGCAGGTCGATGCGGGTGTAGCGGTGCGAATGCTTGACCGACGGGCGGATGCGGTAGCACCAGGTGCGTTCGGGCCGTTCGTGGGTAAACGCGGTGCCGGACAGCTGTTCGCCGTAAAGGCCATAGTTGCATTTCTGGGGCGAATTCATCCCTTCGGGCAGGGCGCCGGGCAGCGCTTCGGTTTCGAAGTCGTTGCCGAAGCCGGGCATGTATCCTTCGGTGATGCCCGCCCCCGACGGGGCCTGGATCAAGCTGTGCGGATCGGATTGTCGGTTCATGGCGGCATTCCCTTGCGCGATTGGCTGCGGATGTAATAGTTGAAAATGTAACTAACAAGCGGCGGTGCGATGTCCAGTTTCGATCTTGAACAATTCCTGCCTTATCTCCTGAACCAGGCGGCCGAAGCGTCGAGCCTGGAGTTCCAGCAGGTGTACAAGGACCGCTACGGCATGTTGCGCAACGAATGGCGGGTGCTGTTTCACCTGGGCCAATTCGGGCGCATGACGGCCAGCGAGATTGGCGCGCGGGCGCGGCTTCACAAGACCAAGATCAGCCGCGCAGTCGCCAAGCTGGAAGCGCGGCGGTTCCTGATCCGGAAGCGGGACGAGGATGACCGGCGGGTCGAGCATCTGCACCTGACGCCGACCGGTCGTGCTGCGTTCGAGGATTTGCGCCGTGTGGCCGAACGGTACGATTCCGAGTTGACGGCCGGCATGACCGTATCCGAGATCGCCCAACTGCGCGCACAGCTTGAACATCTCGCGCAGCGGCGCGGCTGATCGGCTCGCCACCATGTGACTTGTCGAAAGGGGGCCCTTGCCCGACAGTGCGTGGACGTGATCGGAGGGACGAGGAATGTGGGTGAGCGGATTATTGGCGATATTTGGCCTTTGGGTATTGTGGACGACGGCCGCGCTGGCCGACGACTGTGGTGCTGCGACTGCCCCGTGTGTCATCGCGGATGGCACCTACCATGTGGCAATGCCCGAAACTTCCGCTCCGCGTGGCATTGTGATGCATCTGCATGGCGGGGGCGGCCGGGGTCGCGGGCTGCTGAAATCCGGTCTGGCCAAGGCAGCCTTGGCGCGCGGATATGTCTTTGTCGCGCCCGACGGCTATCATCCGACCCGCCGCTGGACCCGCGATTGGTCCGTTCGGGGCAAGGGGATGCAATATGACCGCGACGATTCCGCATTCCTGCAGGCGGTGATGGCGGATGTGCGGGCGCGGGTGGGGCCTGTGGACGGGCCGGTGCTGCTGGCCGGGTTTTCGCGCGGCGGGTCGATGGTGTGGGACATGGCCTGCGGCCAGCCTGACTTTGCCGATGCCTATGCGCCACTGGCAGGCGCGTTCTGGGTCGACTTGCCGGATGGGTGCGCGGCCCCGGTGCGTCTGTTCCACACCCACGGCTGGGATGACCGAACGGTCCCGCTTGAGGGACGTTCCTTTGCCGACGGCGCGGTGGTGCAGGGGGATGTATGGGCAGCGCTCAAGGTGCTGCGAAAGACGAACGGATGCGGCAAACGCCAACCGGAGCGCAACAGTTTCGACGGCGACATGTGGCTGCGGCACTGGACCGACTGCGATGCCGGGGAGATTCAATTGATGTTGCACAAGGGCGGGCACGGCGCGCCCAAGGGCTGGTCCAGACGCATCATGGACTGGTTCGAGCGCGGTGCTGGCTAGAGCGGGGCGCACCAAGGTGCGCCTTACAGGTGCAAGGAGGGGGTGTCCTTCCGCAGCTCCTGCGCTGCGGGGGTGCATCGGGATGCACCTTGCCCCGTAAGGCGGACGTGTCGTCCGCCTGCCGTCAAAAGTCGACTTCGACCCCCGGTAGGTTCAATGCCTTGACCAGGTCACGCAACTCCTGCCGTGCGGCGACGTTCGAGATGTTCAACTGCTTGACCCCGATATCCTTGAGGTCCAGCAGGGTCAGCCCCCGCGGAAACAGCTCGCGAAAGATCACGCGTTCGGAAAAGCCGGGCGCGATGCGAAAACCGATGCGTTTGGCCAGCGCGTTCACCACCCGCTCCATCTTTTCCTTGTTGACCATGCGCTGGGCGCCCACGCGGTTGCGCACCACGATCCAGTCGATGGGCTTCAGCCCCGCCTGTGCCCGCAATTGCCGCGCATTCCACACCATTTCAGAGTACACCGAGGGGCCCTTGATTTCCTCGCCCGTAGGGTCGGTCTTGGCCAACAGGTCGAAATCGACAAAGCTGTCGTTCAGCGGCGTGATCAGCGTGTCGGCCAGCGAATGCGCCACCTGGCTGAGCCGTGTGTGCGAACCGGGGCAGTCGATCAGGATGAAGTCGTTGTCCGGCTCCAGCGTCGCCACGGCCGCCGACAACCGATGGTCATAGATATTCTCGCCGGGTTTCAGGGCGCTGGCGTCGATTTCCGGCAGGTCGTGCACATCAGGGCTGGCCAGGTCCAGTTCGGCGGATTTCAGAAACGCCAGCCGGTTCTCGACGTAGCGCCCGAAAGTGCGTTGCCGCAGATCCAGGTCCAGCGCGCTGATCTTGTGCCCCATCCGGGCCAGGGCCGTGGCCACGTGCATGGACACGGTCGATTTGCCCGCGCCGCCCTTTTCATTGCCCACGACGATGATATGCGCCATGCCTGTCCCCTGACCGCACTTGCCTCGGTAGATTTTGTCGCCACTATATGTTGTGGCCCGCACCTTGGAAAGCGCAGTTGCGCCTTTTCCTGCGGCGCTGTGGCGCGTCGGTTTCCGTTAGCGCTATCAGGAGTCGCATGTTATAGCGCAGCCAAACGTTTCGAGGAGATAGGAAAGCACATGCCCCTGCACCCGACCCTGACCCGTGTGACCGACCGCGTGATCGAACGCAGCGCGCCGTCGCGTGACCGCTATTTGAAGCGGATGGCGCAGGCCAAATCCCACGGACCCGCCCGCGCGCACCTGTCCTGCAGCGGACAGGCCCACGCCTTTGCCGCAGCCGGGGATGACCAGTCGCGGCTCGCCGAGGCGCGGGTTGGTAACCTGGGTATCGTTACGGCCTATAACGATATGCTCTCGGCCCACCAGCCGTTCGAACGGTATCCCACGCTTATCCGCGATGCGGTCCGCGCGGAAGGCGGCACGGCACAGGTTGCAGGTGGCGTGCCTGCGATGTGTGATGGCGTCACCCAGGGCGAGGCGGGGATGGAGCTGTCCCTATTTTCGCGTGACGTAATCGCCATGGCGGCGGGCGTGGCGCTGTCCCACAACACCTTCGATGCCGCCGTGTTCCTGGGCGTGTGCGACAAGATCGTGCCGGGCCTGATCATTGCCGCGCAGTCCTTTGGCCACATGCCTGCCGTGTTCCTGCCTGCCGGGCCGATGACCAGCGGCCTGCCCAACGACGAAAAGGCCAAGGTGCGCCAGAAATATGCCGCCGGAGAAGTATCGCGTGCCGAACTTCTGGCCGCCGAGATGGCCGCCTATCACGGACCCGGCACATGTACGTTCTATGGCACCGCCAACACCAACCAGATGCTGATGGAGTTCATGGGCCTGCACCTGCCCGGATCATCCTTTGTCAATCCGAACACGCCCCTGCGCGATGCGCTGACGATCGAAGGGGCGCGTCGTGCGCTGTCTCTGTCGGCGCTGGGCAATGACTATACGCCCGTCTGCGACGTGCTGGACGAAAAGGCCTTTGTGAACGGGATCGTGGGGCTGAATGCCTCTGGCGGCTCCACGAACCTGCTGATCCATCTGATCGCCATGGCGCGGGCAGGGGGGATCATCCTGGATTGGGAAGACTTTGCCGACCTGTCCGAAATCACACCACTGCTGGCGCGCGTCTATCCCAACGGGCTGGCAGATGTGAACCACTTCCACGCCGCCGGCGGTCTGGGCTACATGATCGGCGAATTGCTGGGCGCGGGCCTGCTGCACGACGACACGCAGACCGTCGCGGGCGAGGGGTTGGAGCATTACACGCACGAACCCAAGCTGGTGGACGGCGCGTTGACCTGGACGCCGGGCGCGGGCGAAAGCCTGAATACCAAGATCGTGCGCCCCGCGTCGGATCCGTTCCAGCCGACCGGGGGCCTCAGCCGGATGGCAGGCAACCTTGGCACAGCGGTGATGAAGGTGTCGGCCGTCGCCGAGGAACACCGCGTGGTCGAGGCTCCGGCCCGCGTGTTCCACGATCAGGACGAGGTAAAAGGCGCGTTCAAGGCTGGAGATTTCGCCAGCGGCGACGTGGTCATCGTGGTCCGTTTCCAGGGCCCCAAGGCCAACGGCATGCCGGAACTGCACAGCCTTACGCCAATGCTTGGCATCCTGCAGGGGCGCGGGCAAAAGGTGGCGCTGGTCACCGACGGCCGCATGTCGGGCGCGTCGGGCAAGGTGCCCGCAGCGATCCATGTCAGCCCCGAGGCCCTGGATGGCGGCCCCATCGGTCGGGTGCAGGACGGCGACGTGATCCGGGTGGATGGCGATGCAGGCACACTTGAGGTGCTGACCGAGGGCGCGCTGGAGCGCCCCCTTGCCACCGCGGACCTGAGCGACAATCAATGGGGCGTGGGACGGGACCTGTTCACCGCGTTCCGCGCATCGGTAGGAACGGCGGCCACGGGGGCGTCGGTATTTGGAGACTTCGGATGATTACGGCCAAGGGCGCGTCGGTAAGGTCGCGCGAAATCTGTGAACTGGCACCCATCGTGCCTGTGTTGGTGGTAGAGGATGCGGCCCATGCCCGGCCCCTGGCCGAGGCACTTGTGGCGGGCGGGTTGCCTGCGCTGGAGGTCACGCTGCGCACACCGGCGGCGCTGGACGTAATCGCGGCCATGGCCGGGGTCGACGGCGGCGTCGTCGGAGCGGGAACGCTGGTCACCCCGCAAGACGTGCGCGATGCCAAGGAAGCGGGCGCGCAGTTTGGCGTGTCGCCCGGGGCGACGGATGCCCTGATCGCCGCGTGCGAGGCCGAGGGGCTGCCGCTGTTGCCCGGCGCTGCCACCGCGTCCGAGGCGATGGCGCTGCTGGAGCGGGGCTATGACATGATGAAGTTCTTTCCCGCCGAAGCGTCGGGCGGGGCGCCGGCGCTAAAGGCCATCGGCGCGCCGCTGCCGCAAATTGCGTTCTGTCCCACAGGCGGGGTGAGCATGGCCAATGCCATGGATTACCTGAGCCTGCCCAACGTGATCTGTGCGGGCGGCAGTTGGGTTGCGCCCAAGGACAAGGTTCAGGCCGGTGACTGGGCCGGGATCGAGGCGCTTGCACGCGAGGCGGCGGCCCTGCCGCGATAGGCACGGCGACAGGTTTGGCCAGGGAAAGCCCAGGGAAAACACCCTTTGGGCGTTGATGCATTCTGCGAATGCTCGAACACCCGCGAAACGGACACATTGCCCATTCGTCGGGCGCTACGCTGTCTCAGCCATGAAGCCAACCATATTCAGGACCGTCACAACGGCCCAGAACGCCGCAAAGACGATACCTACGTTCCGTCCGTTTCTTGAAATTCGCGGGTGGTGTCCCAGCACAGTGATGCCGGCCTGGTTGGCGTTCACCAGCGAGAACAGCGCCGCCATCACACCAAAAACCAGGTGCAGCGCATGGCGATCGGCCAAAGGCAACGTCAAACCGTAAATCACCCCGACAGCTACAGCGATGAATGCCAGGGCGCCCTGACGTTGTTCGAAAAGCAGCAGAAAAACGTAGTCCGCCGCTGCGGACGATTTTCCGTTCGGCGCTGCGTTCAGCGCCGCATCCAGCATGATGTCCTGCTCTTGCTGTGTCAGGCCGGTCGATGCGCGCGGGATCCCCGGTGCAAAGAAGGGCAGAATCCAATTCACCACCCAGCGCGCCCAGAGCGGGCGTATGATTTCTGCGCAATGAACCAGGGCGGGCGCCAAACACAGGATAAGCCCGAGACTTGAGATGAGGGAATTCGACATGCTCAGGGCGCCCTTGATGGGGATTGACTGATGTGAGCGGGTCCCAAGCAGATGGCCGGAACCCGCGCGCGGCTATTCGGCTGTCAGCTGCGCGATGGCACCGGTCCAGTCCTCAAGGTGGTACACCATGGTGATGCGTTCATTCTGGACCGTTACGATATCGATGGACATCGCTTCAAAGGACTTGCCGGTTGCGGGATCCACGCCGAAGAACGGTCCGACGGGGGTGCCTGTAAACAGGCTGCGGACCACAAATCGGCCATCGCCGACCTCGATGATGTCCTGCGGTTCCCACTTCAGGTCAGGTACGACCTGCCCGAGAAAACCGATGGTGTTCAGCATACCTTGTGCGCCTGCACCGCCCGGCGGTGTCGGGATCGAAATGACGTCTGGCGAAAAGACTTCGAAATAGCGCTCGGACGTTGTGCCGGCGGGGTCGGTCAGTATATCTGAATAGAAGGCGCGCACCGTGTCGACGTCACCTGCCAAGACGGGGGTCGAAATTACGGTGGCTGCAAAAGCGATGGCTGTCAGGGCCTTGGTCATAGGTATCGTTCCTTTCGAAAACGTTGGCTGAATATCGGGTGTTATGGACGTGACGGTTCAGGCATCGGTGCTGCCCGGAACGGGGTCGCGTGCATCTTGGACAGCGGCGCGTGCTTTTTGCGGACGGCAAATGGCACCAGCAGTTCCTTTTCCAACACCTTTGTTGGCCCGGCTGGTCAAGACTTTCTCATATGCGGCCGTCATGGCGACGCCTCTGACTTGAAGGATTTGTTACCAATCGGTACGGTACACAGGAGATACCTGTCAACAATAAAATACCATATGGTATATAAATGTCGGATACAGAAACCAAACCTGTTCGGGGCCGCCCACGAACCATGAGCACCGACCGTGTTCTGGACGTCGCCGTCACGGCCTATTGGCAGAGTGACCCTGCCGATGTGTCACTGAACGCGATCTGCAAGCTGGCGGGTGTGTCCAAACCTTCGCTTTATCGCGAATTCGGTAACGAGGACGGTCTGACCCGCGCGGCGCTGGACAGCTATGCCCAGCGGGTTCTGGCGGATGTCTTTGCGATCTTGCGCAGCGGCCAAGGTATGAGCGCCACGTTGGATGCGTTGATCGACTTTGCCGCGGCTGACCCGCGGATGGAAACCGGTTGCCTGTTCTACAAGATGCGTGCAGGCAAGCACCGGCTCGGCCCGGAAACACGTGCCCTGATCGAAGAACTCGATGCCAATGCACAGGCCGCGTACGAAGCATTTCTGACAGCATGCCGCGATTCCGGCGACTGGAGCGCAGAACTGTCTGTCGAGGCGGGCGCGAAATACCTTGGGGAACAGATTGCGCTTGCCGTCACCCAACGTGCCTCGGGCGAAAATCCGGCCCGTGTGCGCGAAATGCTGACACTTGCGCTGTCGGTGTTCAGAAGGGACTGAAACGGGTAATTCCACGAGGACCCGGAGCGCCCCAAACCAATGTTTCGCCCTATCCCTCTTGACTGCATTCGTGTTGTGCGAACTTCAGTCAGACATCGTTGTCGCGATTGTTCTGCGGGGAAGCACCGCAATGCGTGTTCAAGTTGGATGCTGTTGATTTCATGCGGCTTACCGACGCCGTCGTGAGGGACGGGATCAGGCTGGCGGTATCGACCGGCAGGGCGCAGAATCCGTCGGCACCGCAGGCGACCAGGCGTTCCCGGAACGCGGGCAGCAGGTACTGGCCGAATGCGACAATTGTGGATCGCTGGCTGGCTGAGGATGGCAGCCGCACCGCTTCGATCACGATGGGCGCGAACAGGTCGACGCCATCGGTTTCGATCAGGATGAAATCAAACGGGGTGACTTGTGCCTTGCTGACGGCATCGTCGCCATCCTGCGCCACGAGCGTCCGCCAATTCACGACCCCCAGCGCTTCGGCTATGTGGTGGGCCTGAGCGTGGGCGAACCCGACCACCAGCACCATGCACTGGCTTTGCTGATATCCATCAATTGATTGTGGGTGTTTCAATTTGATTGGCATGTCATGACCCTCATCAATACAAAGGGGCCGCTGAACACCTTTGACCCGGGCCAACGGTGCCGTTACGGCGTGTGCGTGTTGTGCTGGGCTAATTCGAGCGGGACTGGTCGACCAGCGCATCTGTCTGCTTCGAACCAAGGGTCGCGGCGATCTCTGACAGCTGTTTTGATATCTTGATCAGTTCGACCGTGTCTTCGGTCGAAACGCTCATCGCCAGGTTGAATGCCGCCGTTTCCACAAGGTAAGCCGCTGCGACCAGTGCGATCTCGTCGTTCATGTCATCGAACGGATTGCTGGACGGTTCTTCGCCCGACATTCGGGCGAGCATGCATTGTTCGAGTTCGGCCTTTGATACAAGTTTGGTCATTTTCGGTACCTTTTAAACAGGGCGGTCGCGTTCTACGCCGCCGATGGCGATTGAAGGTTTCGGGGTATTCAAACCGCTTTGAGAATGAAACTCGCAAAACGGGCATTCGCTTTCGCGTTTGGCGCTAAACGCCGAAAATAGTTCAGAGAATGCGCAACGGAATCGGGTGACATTTCGGCGGGGCATCGCTATAATAGCGATAGTAAGTGCGAAGCCTTAGCCAAAATAGCGAAGGGTGACGGGTTGTGACGATTATAGATGACAAGAAATACGCCACGCAGATCTTCGGGCACCGCCTGCGCGAACTCAGCGATGCCAAGGGGTCTTATTCACAGATCGCGCGTGAGCTGGGCATCAACCGTCAGCAATTCGCCCGGTATCTGAACGGCTCATCCCGTCCGCGCGATGCGCTTGTGCTGAAGATGGCGGAATACTTCGACGTGGAGGTAAGCACGTTTTTCCGCAGTCAGCCATATGTGCCCGACGCCAAGCCGGTACAGCGCGACTGGCACAGCATTGCCGATTCCTTTCTGGATTGCGTCGCGCAGTTCGACCGCGACGTCGTCACCGAAGCGGACCTGCCCAGTGGTTTTTACATGCAATACAAACAGTCCTTTACGCAGGTCGACAGGGTCGTGTGCATGCTGTCGCGGATCGAACGTGACCGCAACGGGGTGGTGCGCTGCAAGCGGCGGTATTCCACTTTGGTGGTGCGCGACGTGACCGGCATTGACGTGTCGCATACGTCGTATGGTGTGTTCATCAAGAACCTGGGCAACCTGGTGTATTTCGAAACGGACGGTGTCGCCGGGGATCTGGTGTTCAGCGCGTTCAAACCGTCGTCGATGTTCACCGTCGCGGACCGCGTCAGGACGGGTGTTGTCATGACCCACGGACGGCTGGGCGGTGTCGGTCCGGTTGCAGGCCGGCACATGATCGAAAAGGTTCCCGACGGTGCGTCGATCCTTGAATGGGCGCGCCGTCAGGGGTTCCGTACGCTTGGGGAATTGCCGGACTACATTCAACACCACTTTGCATCGCCGCCAACATATCCCGAGGCCGTAATGGCCACGCGGTGAAGTTGCACCGTACGGTGCGGGCCGTTTTACCGCACCGACCGGGGGCCTGCGAAAAACCAGATGATGAAACCCAGTATCGGCAACAGGATGACAAGCAGGGACCACAGCACCTTTGTTCCGGTCGAAGCACCCGATCCGAAGATGGAGATAAGAGCCCAAAGATCGAGCGCGAGGATGATGACCCCACCGATACCGGTTAATTCGAACATTGCTCTCTCCATTTTCCGCTGCGATTGACCAATCGGGCGCATGCCCGGTGATGCGATTGACGCGCAACAACACTGTCCAGGATTGTCCCCCGGTCGTCTGTTGCGACAGACAACACGCCAGATGCCGATAGGTTCCATTCCACGTAGCGGTTTTTTCTGCGGCCTGGAGCGTCCGGCCATGCGGGCGTCAGGCAGGTGCAAGAAACTGACCCGGGCGCCATGCCCTGCGATCATTTCTGAGCGTGAATTGAAGATATCCGCTTTCGAATCCCGCCTCGCGTTCAAGGGCGTATCTATCCAGCACCCGCAACAGCGCATTTCGGAACGAAACCACCCCGTCCCGTTCGAAGGCGCGCAGGGTCTTGTTCATGTGCACGACGGATATGCCCAGAATGTCTGCGAATTCTTCCTGCGACATCGGGATGATCAGCTGTTCGGGATCCGACACCCCGATGATTTCCAACCGCGACAACAGCTCACACAGCACGTGGGCGGTCCTTTGCCGCGCCGACCTGCGCCCAAGCGACACCACGCGTTCGGCCAGCAGGCTCTCCTCGTGCGCGTTCACCCAAAACAAGGCCGCCGACAGCATCGCATCGCGTGTCAGGGCCGGGCCCAGCCGGTCGGGCGGGAACCGATAGGCGGCTACGTCCGTCTTGCAGCTCACCTCGAAATCGGACGTCGCGAACAACAGCGCATTCATCGCGATGAAATCGCCGGGCAGCGCCACGTTCACGATTTGGCGGGCACCGTTTTCCATGTTGCGCGACCGGATGACCCACCCCCGTTCCAGCAGGAAGATGTCTTCGTAATTGCCGCCCTGGGGCACGATGACGGTGCCGGCCGTGATTTCGACCAGTTCGGTGCAGATTTCCGCGAAAGTTGACCTGACCTCGTCCGTGACGTCGAAAAAGCCGGATATCTTTCTGATCAGGATTTCGGTCAATTCAATCAGTCCGGCTTCTTCATGTGTTTCCACGACGACACTCACTTCATGATCGTGATCTCAACGCAAAAACCACGTCTCATTGAAACACCGGGGCCGTCACAGGTCCAGTCGTACAGAGTTCCCTTCGACCCTGAGCCGGTCGAGGATGCGGGCCGCCAGCCTGTTTTCGGATGCTGAATGCGCCTCGTGTCGGTGCAGGTGTGCGGATATTGCGGCATCGAATGCCTCGTCCACCTCTTCGCGTTTCAATGTGCCATTGGCCTGAAGGGTCAGCAATATGGCCTCGAGCAGGGAAAGTGCGGCGATCCCGCACACGGCCGATGGATCGGCAACGTCGTCGTGATCTTCGCGGTCGTTCAAGCGCTGTACCTCTCTTCGTTGTGGCGAGAAATCGCCCATGTCCGAGTGTCCAAGACCGTGGCCGTCATACCGGCGCGCGGCGTCCAATCAGCGCCAAGCCCGCTCATCTGCCGTCAGATGCGGCGGCCCTGTCGCCCAAAGGCCCGTCGGCGGTCCGCCCATGTGAACGGGCGGGGGCCACTTTCGTTCCAATTTTTCCGCCGACGGCGGTCAGGCGCGCATCTGCGCAACTATGTCATAGTTAATGGATCGCGAATGCGCATGTGCGCGACGGTGGCAAGGCAATCGCAGAAACACGTCGCGCAGACTGATCTATTTTGGTCCGCCCGACATTCAGGAGGCCCCATGCCAGATGGCACATTGTCCGACATTCCCACATCCGTGGTCAAAGGTGATACCGATGTACGGCTGACCGAAGCCGAACGGTTCGAGCTTGGCCTGCTCAAGTACCGCAGGAACCTGAAAGCCTATGCCTGTAGCTTGGCCCGCGACGTCGAGGCCGCCGATGACCTCGTGCAGGAAACGCTGCTGCGCGCATTGGCCAATCGCGACAAGTTCGACAGCGGAACCAACCTGCGGGCATGGCTGTTCACGATCCTCAAAAACCTGTTTCGCACCAGAATGCGGAACGGTCAGCGGGACGTGGAATTGACCGATGCAATGGCCGCGGGTCCATTGTTTGCGGTGCGTCCGGCACAGGACGACAGCTTGCGGTTAAGGCAACTGGTCCAGGCGATCAGGGCTTTGCCGCGCGCCCAGTCGAATGCGGTCATCATGGTGGGTGCGCTCGGCTATTCGATCGAGGAAGTGTCGCAGCGCGAAAACTGTCCGGCCGGCACCATCAAAAGCCGCGTCAGCCGTGCGCGCAGCGCCTTGGCCCATCATCTTTCCTAGTCAAAGTGGCGTTCGTTCAATAATCCGGTGTATGACTGGGCAGCCCTGCGCATTGACAGAAGGCAAGGGCGCGGTGCTGGTTGCTCAACCCGAAAAGGACTTTGCGTGGACGACCTTTGGACATCCGGTTTTCGGAGCATCGACCACCTGGATTTCGTGCTGCGCCTGGTCTGTGCCGTGCTTGCAGGCGGGTTGCTTGGCCTTGATCGTGAAATGCGCCATCGCAAGGTCGGGGTGCGCACCTACATGCTGGTGTCGCTGGGGGCTGCCGGGTTTTCCATCCTGACCATTGAACTGGCGGCGATGCTGGCCGAAAGCGGCATCCAGTCGGACCCGACACGCATTGTCCAGGGTCTGATCGGCGCCATCGGGTTCCTGGGTGCCGGGGCCATCATACAGGGCGACGACACTGTCGGTGGCATGGCCACCGCGGCCAGCCTGTGGGTGGCGGGCGCCGTCGGCATGGCCTCCGGCCTTGGCTTTTTCGTCCATGCGGCGGTCATTGCGGCATCTGCCGCATTGGTTCTGGCGATGAGCCGCTTCATGAGCAACCGCGGCGCTGTAGATCGTCCCGATGAATGAACATGAGGCGGCCCCGTTTCGTGTTGTCGGGGATTTCACGCCACTGATAACTGCCGAACAGGGGTTTCCCGCGTTCGAACGTCTTGCGCTTGGGGCGACGAAACAACTGTGGCTGTCGTTCCGGATCTTCGATCCGACGACCCGGTTGCGACACGCGACGACATGCGGTGCCACCTGGCTGGATCTTTTGCGGCACCGGCTGAAGGACGGCGTGCAGATACGTATCCTGCTGACGGATTTCGATCCCATCATGGTGCCCGACCTGCACGAGGCCAGCGTGCGCGCCGAGGCGGCGCTGAAGGACCTCGAGCGCGACGGCGATATCGAAACCATGATCGTCCGGCACGAAGCCCGTGTCGGCAAGGGTGTGCGGCTTGGGCTTTGGCTGCCTGTTGCCCGCGCACTGGATCGTCAGCGCAGCGCGCTCAACCAAATGCCGGACGATGCACGGTCAGATGCCTTTGCACATCGCCCGGGCATATGGCGCTATCTCCGCAAACGTGACGACGGTCGGATCGTGTGGCGCATCCCGAAGCTGCCGCGCCTGTATCCGGCCACGTTTCATCAGAAGATTGCGGTGGCCGACAGTGATGCCGCGATCATAGGCGGTCTCGACATAGACGAGCGGCGATATGACAGTCAGGACCATGACCGCGCGGCGCAAGAAACCTGGCAGGATGTGTCGATGCGTGTCACCGGAGATGTGGTCGGGGATATTTCACGCCACATCGCCGATTGCTGGAACCAGAACCGGCTGCGCATGAAGGCACTGCGCCGAGAACAGGCCCGTCACGCGCCATCGGGCGGCGTCAGACTGTCCCCGGGGATCAGCACATTGAGCGCCGGTGCTATCCCGGACGTTGACGCTGGGCGCGATGGCATCCGACTGCTGCGTACCGCGTCGGTGCAGAAACGACGGGTCGGCCTGCGGTTTTCCCCCCGGACAGTCGTGAACGAAATCGAAGCGGCCCATATCGCGGCCATTCGGTCGGCCAAGCACGCGATCTATATCGAAACGCAGTTCTTTCGCAGCCACGCCATTGCCGACGCCCTGACCGACGCGGCCGATCGGACCCCCGACCTGGGTCTGGTCATGGTCCTGCCCGCGGCGCCAGAAACCATCGCGTTCGAACAGCAGATGCGATTGCCGGAGCGCATGGGAGAACATCTGCAATCCGCGTGCCTGGAGATGGTCCGCGACGCCTTTGCGGACCGCGCTGTGGTGCTTAGTCCCGTCATGCCGGTTGCCAGCACGTCGGATACGCGTGACCACCTGCACGACGCACCGATCATCTACGTTCACTCCAAGGTGCTGATCGTCGATGAGACGCTTTGCATCGTCGGGTCCGCCAACCTCAATGGCCGCAGCATGAAGTGGGACACCGAAGCCGCTGTCGAATGCCGTGACGCGAAAGCCGTCCGCGCGCTGCGCATGGCCGTCCTGCAACACTGGTTGCCCGAGAACCCGGACGCCGGACTGTTCGATACATCAAACATGGCCGCGGCATGGGGTGCCTTGGCAAAGGGCAACGCGGATCAGCCACCAGAGCAGCGCAAGGGGTTCCTTGTGCCGCATAATGCGGCTCCTGCCCGTCAGGTCGGCCTGCCCGTGCCCGGGGTCCCGGACGAACTGGTCTGAAATAGTTTTGAACCGATCCGCGACACCCGCGTTGACAGGCATCCAGCAAATAGAGGTGTCACATGCTTAGATGGGCTTTGGTTTTCTTTCTGGTTGCCATCGTGGCGGCGGTTTTCGGGTTCGGGGGGATTGCGTCGGCATCTGCCGGTATCGCGCAGGTCCTGTTCTTTGTATTTATCGTTTTGTTCCTGATCGCCATCGTGGCGAACCTTGTGCGCGGCCGACAGTAACTCTGGCGCAGGTTGCCCCTTGAACGCGCGCCGGGCAGAACGAACCACCCCCCCCCCGTTTTGCCTGGCGCGTGCCTTTTCACGTCACACCTTTGCGCGGAAATCACCCCGCTTGACCCGAGCGATTGCGCGTTCAACGCTCGTGCAGATCCGGTCGACCTCGTGTTGCAGCAAGTCACTGTTCCGGGTTTCCTGCCCGATTGCGGACAATTCATCTGCAATCACGTCGGTATCTTGGCCGGGCGCTGTATGGGCAATGCGCTTGAGCGCACGGATGATCGCCGCTGTCACCAGCCCGTTGCCGCGGGCGGCGCGGCGCAGCGGCGGAACAGCATCAAGAAAAAGCGACTTTGCCGTGATGGACGGATAGACCACGCGAACGGTCCCCGCATCGTCGCGGCACACACCCGCGCACAGATCTGACGCCCACGCCCGCGCCAATGACGCCGACAAGCGATCAATGCACACGATTGCCGTGAACGTGTCATTCACTCCCGGCGACAACGCCCTGAGCGCAATTTCAACAAGCAGGTGAACGGAAAACCGGATATCGCCATTGGGGTCCCGTGCCGGGATAAGGGGGGCCGCGGCGCGAACGGCCGTTTCGAGTGCCGCGCCCGACGTGCCATAGGCCCGGGCCAGAATGTCCGTGGGCACAACGAAGTCGCCGGGCTGGACGTTGAAAACCACGACAACGTCTGATTTCTGCGCGGCTTTGACCAACGCGTCCGCTTCGATCGCGTTCACATAGCCGGTGCCCGCAGGCGCGATATTGCATGTCGCGTTGTCGGGCAATTCAACGTCGGACGAATGCATGTCGGCGCTGATGCCAATGGCCAGATCGATCTGATGGTCCAATGCTTCGGAAATCCGCGCGGCCTCCTGGTCGATGGTGACGCGCGTCGATACGGTGTGCACAAACAGCAACAGCAGCAGCACCGAGATGATGGAATACAGGATGCCGATGCCGACGGCGAAATGGATCGACGCGTTGTCACGGATCAGCCACATGGCCAGAACACTGTAGAGAAACGTCGCCCCAAGCGATCCGACAGCGATCTGGTTGACCCGATCCTCGCCGAAACGTTGCAAGAGTCGGGGGCCGATAGACCCTGCGGCCAGCGTGTAGACCAGCAAGACAATCGAATACACCATCACAAGCGCGGACATCGAAGCGCCCGCAATCGTCCCCAGGACATCGCGTGCGGTATCTTTCGGCACAACCATGAACGATGGGACCGTCCAGCCCCGGGTCACCAGCGCCTGTTCGGCGTAGATTGTGACGCCAGCCGCCAAGAGCCCCGAAAGGCTTATGGCGGCTGGTATCGTCAGGAACCCGCGAAAGTACCTCAGTATGTCTCGAGGCGTCCGCACATCGGTCCCCATTTTTCTGCCGTGCGGCCCGAAACCGGATCGACCGCTTGCGTTGTCGGAACGCTAGTCGATCAATGCTTTGCGCGCAAAGACGCAATCGAACCCGGTCGGCACCGTCGTCCGTTACATCGACGCAAGGAACTCATCGACTTCCTTCTTGGCCTCTTCCTTGGATTTTCCGTATTTCGCCTGGATCTTGCCTTCGAGCGCCTCGCGGTCGCCCTTGACCTCGTCCACCTCGTCGTCGGTCAGTTCGCCCCACTTGGATTGCACATCGCCTTTGAGCTGCTTCCACTTTCCTTGGATCTGGTCCCAGTTCATCGTGTCGTCCTTTCCATTGAATTGACTGTGCAGCGACAACGGAACAGCCGCGGGTCGGTTCCAAATCAATTTGTCGGATGCGCGATGTTCCGCCGGGATCAGATGCGCCGTCACCTCGGAACGTGTTTTGGAATGCATGGGGTGATGGTCGGCTTGGGCCGCTTCCGCCGACCACGCGGTACTGCGCTGCGTCGGTCCCAGTCATGGGCGGTCGCGAGATCGAAGCGTTGCGCGTCAGCGGCGCAAAAAAACCGCGACGGCGCGAAAACGGCTCGGTGGTTGGCATCAGGTTCAAGTCGTTGGCAGTAAAAAGCCCGGATACGGCCGGCGTGGCGCAATGGCGTGTCCGGCCCCAATTCGGTGCGGTCCAGATGCGGGGCGATGAATTGGCTTGTTGCGGGCGGTCAAACCGGCAGCAGCAGACGCGCAACGGATTTCGCCTCTTGCGCCGCGCTTTCGGAATGCGACATCGCGGCAATGACAATCGCACCCTCTTTCAACAACAGAAGCTGACGGGCCAACGCGTGCGGGTCGTCGGCCCCGGCCTTGGCAGCAAGGTCTTCGAAGTGGTCCACAAGCATACGCTTGTGCGCATAAGCTTGCGCGTTGATCGCATTGTCCTGCTCTTGGAATTCAGCACTGGCCTTGATGAACATGCAGCCTTTGAAGCCGTCCTCGAGAAACCATTCTTCCAGTGCGTCGAACATCGCCAGCAATTGTGCCTTTGGCGTGTCGGCCAGTTCCTCCATCCGACGAAACAGCCGGTTTCGGAAATTCTCGTCCCGGAGCCGCAGGACGGCGAGTATCAGTTCATCCTTGGTCCGGAAATGCTTGTAGATCGACGTTTTCGAGACGCCCGTTTCCTTGGCGACAAGGTCCATGCCCGTGGCGTGGAAACCATTCCGATAAAAAAGCAGAAGCGCCCTTCGAATCAGCTCTGCCCGTTTGTTTTGGCTCATTTTGGCTCCTTGCATTTACCGATCAGTAAATATTATTGAACACTCAGGAGGTCAAGAAATATGCGTGAGATCAGCGTATTAATCCAGGTTACATCTTCGTGAGCGCGAGCGTGATGGGAGACATCACAAAATTTGTCTTGATGAAGTTAACTGATCTGTTCATGTTTGGGGAACATTAACCGATCTGTTCACCCTGACTTGCCGCGCTTCAGCGGACGTATCGACTACCGGAGAACCACGATGGCCTATGCATTTGCCGATATCGCCTTTACGCCGTCCGTTCGGCACCAGCAGGATCAAAACGGATCAGGCAATTACGCAAAATTCCTGACGGATGACCGGTCTGGCGGCGATATGCTGTCCGACCGCGAACGCGCCTTTGTCGAAGGCTGCGACGGCTTCTACCAGGCGACGGTTTCAGAAACCGGATGGCCCTATGTGCAGTTTCGCGGCGGTCCTGCGGGATTCCTGCGGGCCGCTGGTCCCAAGGTGATCACCTATGCCGACCTGCGCGGCAATCGTCAGTACATCAGCTTGGGCAACCTGACCAAAGACGACCGCGTATCGCTGATCATCATGAATTACGCCCGTGCCGAGCGGCTGAAGATCTGGGGCCGTGCCGCGGTAGAGGAGCGGCCACTTGACACCGAAACGGACTGGCCTGACGGAGCAGAGCGGCGCATCCGCATCACTGTCGAAGCCTTTGACTGGAACTGTCCGCGTCATATCCCCCGCCGGCTGACCCAAGAGGAATTTGGCAGCGAGATGGCGGAATTGCTGGCCGAAAACCAGCGCCTTCGAAACGCGCTGGTCGAACGTCAACAGCGCCCGGACTGAGCGCGCTGCAACGTGCCGCCGGGGTGGCGGCGATCTTTCAATCCAAAGAGGACGAAACCCATGAACGACTCACTTACAAGCACCGCCTTTGCCACGCTCTTGACGGGCACAGCCCTTTTTACGGGGACATTGCCGACGGCTTCAAATGCGGCGGAAAGCCCCTTTGCCGTCAAGATGGACAAGATGGAAATTGATGGGATGAACATCGCATACAGGGAAGCGGGCAACCCGGACAATCCGACGGTTCTGTTGCTGCATGGCTTTCCAACGTCGTCGCACATGTTCCGCAATCTGATCCCCGAACTGGCCGAGGATTACCACCTGATCGCGCCCGACTATCCCGGCTTTGGCGCGTCGGACATGCCGGATGCGGCCACCTATGACTACAGCTTTGCCAACACGGCGGACATCGTGACCAAACTGATCGACGCAAAGGGTGTGGATGACTATGCCGTGTACCTGATGGATTACGGTGCACCGGTCGGTTATCGCATGTTTGCCGAACACCCCGAACGGGTGACCGGGTTCATCATCCAGAACGGCAACGCCTACGAAGAAGGGCTGCGGGAATTCTGGGATCCGATCAAGGCGTTCTGGGCCGAACCGTCCAAGGAAAACGGCGACGCGCTGCGCGGGTTCCTGACCATGGAAGCGACCGTCTGGCAATTCACCCACGGCGTTGGTGATGTTTCCAAGGTCAGCCCAGACAACTTCTGGCATGTCCAGTACCTGCTGGACCGTCCCGGCAACCAGGAGGTGCAGTTGGAAATGTTCCTGGACTACGGCACCAACGTGGACGAATACGCCAAGTGGCAGGCGATGTTCAGCGAATACCAGCCACCGGCCCTGATTGTCTGGGGCAAGAACGATCAGATCTTTCCGGCCGAAGGCGCGCATCCCTATCTGAAGGATCTGGATGACGTGGAATTCCATCTGCTGGACACCGGTCACTTCGCGCTCGAGGAATATGGCGAGGTGATTGCCGCCGAAATCCGCGACTTCCTGCCCCGGACCAAAAAGTGAACCATGCTCCGCCCGGTTCAGGCCGGGCGGAGCCCGCACAAGCAGGGGAACAGCACAATGACCTCCACGCACATGACCGACATACGCCGGATCGCCGCCTTTTCGGATGGCGATGCAGGCGGCAACCCGGCGGGTGTTCTGGTCGGTGACCGCCTGCCCAGCGACGCCGACATGCAATCCATCGCGCGCGCCGTCGGTTTTTCCGAAACGGCATTTGCGGCGGCCGAAGGGGATCACTGGCGTGTCCGCTACTTTGCCCCGGAATGCGAGGTTGCCTTTTGCGGTCACGCCACGATTGCCCTGGGCGCTGTTTTAACGGACTTGAACGGTGCCGGCACCTATCCGCTGCGCATCAATGGCGGTGACATTACCGTCACAGGACGGCTGGACGCGGCGGGTCAACCGCAGATCCAACTGTCATCCCCGCCGACGCGCAGCGCGCCGGTCGACCCTGTGCTTCTGAAACGGGCGATGGCGCTGTTTGATTTCGCCAGGGATGACCTGGATCCGCGGCTGCCCCACGCACTTGCCAATGCGGGCAACGATCACCTCGTGATTGCATTGCGGGATCGCGCCCGGTTGGCCAGCATGCACTATGACCTCGAAGACGGCCGCCGATTGATGGAGGCCTACGGTCTGACCACAATCAACCTGGTCGTGGCTGACGGGTCGCGTCAGTTCCATTCCAGAAACGCCTTTGCCATTGGTGGCGTGTCAGAGGATCCGGCCACCGGCGCAGCCGCCGCAGCGCTGGGTGGCTACTTGCGCGATCTTGGCTGGCCCCACGGGGGAAGCATCAGGATTTCGCAGGGTGTCGACATGGGCGCGCCATCCATACTGACCGTTACCATTCCAGACGAACCGGGATCGCCGGTGCTGGTGTCCGGCACCACCCGCACGATCGGCTGAGCTCCGACAGGATCGCAGTCGCCGTTTTGCGCTCGTCGGTGAACGGCGCGCCCGGTCCGCTGGTTCAACACAGGAAGGATCACATCAAATGGCTTCTGTTGTATCCATCTTCGCACGCACCCTGGCTCGGGCCGCAGGGCTTGAGCTGAACCGGTGTGGCGAGGTGTCGCAGGGCAAGCATGTCCTTTATCGCCTCGGCCACGGCACTGCCGACCGGATCCCGGATCATGCCTATTTCGAAATGATCGAATGGCTGCGCGTCTTCTGTGACGACGACCCGGGCCTCGTTTTCGAATATGCCACGACGATCCGGAACAACGATCTTGGGCCACTGGGGCTGGCTGTGAAATCGGCACCGACCCTGCGGGACAGCCTGTCACGTCTTGAACAGTATTTCCGATTGATCACCGACACGGCGGTCTACAGACTGGAAGAAGGTACAGGTCCCGCGCTTTTCGTGCTGGATGCTGATGCCCCCGCGCTGCCTGCGTTCCACCTGCGGGATGAATGTGCCTTGGCGGGTGTCGCGGACAACATCAGGGCCTTTGGCAATGCCGGGATCGAGCTGGACCACGTATCATTCAAGCACGCATGCCGCAACGACCCTGCGCGGTTCGAAGCGTTCTTTGGATGCGACGTCCGGTTTTCATCCGACCGTAGTGCGATTGCAATCGCGCCGCATTGCCTGGACCTGCCGAACCGTCTTGGCGATCCGGGCATTTGCGATTTTCTGACGCAACACCTGGACGCTGAAATCCTTCGTCTGCCCGGCCAGACGACACTGAAGCAACAGGTGCTGCATCATCTTTCCACGCGGCTCAGCGACGGAGTGCCGCAAGCATCCGACGTGGCGATGCAATTGGGCCTGAGCGAACGCACATTCTATCGCCGCCTCGCGGACGAAAATACCACCTTTCGGGATGTACTGCGGGATGCGCAACTGTCACTGGCGCAGGAACTGCTTTCCGACAGTGCGTGTTCCATTGCAGAGGTCGCATTTCTGACCGGATTTTCCGAACAAAGCACGTTCAGCCGCGCCTTCAAGCGTTGGGTCGGCGCCGCTCCTGCGCAATTCCGGCAGCTATCGCTGTGACACATGCGCCTGCCACGATGCCTTTGGCAGACGCGGCCAAAACCTTGGCAGGCCCGGCCAATATCCCGCGCGGTCAGGCGCCTAGATTGGGATCACAAGTCAACCGAGGGATGCCGAAGGTCCCGCAGCACCGGACAGGGTGCTGACAAGGCCAAGGCGACCCTCAAGACGGAGAAGCAGGAATGAGACACCCGGATCACACTGTCTGCCCCGACTCGCGTTCGGCGTCCCACGTGGCACCTCTCCCCGGCCACGGCGAACGCGACCGATCCGAGGGCATTTCTGCTTCTCCACAGTTTGCGGCAATGGGCGTCTGGATGCCTGGCGGACAGCGGGTATCCGAAAGGGGGCTGGTTGTCTTGATGACCACCCTGGTCTGGTCCCTTGCGGCTCTGATCGCCGAGGCACTGCGGCTCGCCCAGATTTAGATGTCACCGGTCCAAACTTCAGGTGTCCCTACGATCGCCTGCTTTCGCCACCACTCACACCCGAGGATGATCAAATGACCCGCCCGCCCTTGCCTCCGTTCACCAGCGAGACCGCCATCGAGAAGGTGCGGATCGCGGAAGACGGCTGGAACTCCAAAGACCCGGACAAGGTCGCGCTGGCCTATGCGGTTGACAGCGTCTGGCGCAACCGGGCGACGTTCATCACCGGGCGACCTGCCATCGTTCAATTCCTGACCGACAAATGGGCGCGCGAACTGGAATATCGTCTGATCAAGGAACTGTGGGCCGTTTCCGCCAATCGCATCGCGGTCCGATTTGCCTATGAATGGCGCAATGACAGCGATCAGTGGTTCCGGTCCTTCGGCAATGAAAACTGGGAATTCGCCACGGATGGCCTGATGCAGCGGCGCATCGCATCAATCAATGATCTGCCGATCCGCCCCGAAGACAGGCTGTTTCACTGGAACGGCCCAACCCGACCGGCTGATCACAAGGGCCTGACAGAACTGGGTTTGTAGCACCGGAAACGGCCCACCAATGTCCGGCTGAAGGGAAATACTGGCCGGATTTCAGGAACGCGAAACAGGACAGGCGCAGCACGGCCCGACCGGCCGTGAACCGGAAAGCTGTGTCCGACGTCTCGCGGTCCCTGCACCGCAGGGCATCCCGCTCTGCTCAACTTGGAACCAAGGAGATGACCCATGAAACCCGATCACCAACATGACCAAACGTGCGGCTGCGGCCACACCCAAGAAAGCGTCGATCTTGCGCGCCGCCGCGTTCTGGCCGGTGTTGCGGCCGCCGGTGCGGCGGGGGCCGCATCGGTCGTCGGCACAACGGCGCAGGCCGCAACGGACGAGGCCAAGGCCGCGTATGCCGACCCGGAAAACCCGGGACTGCCCCAGATCGACATGACCATCGAACCCGGTCGTACCGCCCTGGTCGTCACCGACCCGCAGATCGACTTTCTGTCGGAGGATGGCGTGACCTGGGGCGTGGTTGGCGAAAGTGTCACCGAACAGGGCACCGTCGACAACATTGAACGGCTGTTCATCGCCGCCAAGGCGGCCGGCATGCCGGTTTTTATCTCGCCCCACTATTACTACCCGCATGATCACAAGTGGGAATTCGAAGGCACGCTGGAAGCGACCATGCACGCCATCGGCATGTTCGACCGTCCCGGGCCACTCGACCTGGACAATTTCGATGGCTCCGGTGCCGACTGGATGCCGCAGTACAAGAAATACATCGAGGATGGCGAAACTGTCGTCTGCTCGCCCCACAAGGTCTACAGCCCGGCGCAGAATGACTTGAATCTGCAACTGCGCAAACGCGGGATCGACAAGGTGATCCTTGCCGGCATGTCCGCCAACCTGTGCACACAGGCCCATCTTTATGACCTGCTCGAATTGGGCTTTGAGGTCGCCGTGGTCCGCGATGCGACCGCCGGGGCAAAGGTGCCCGAAGGTGACGGATACCTCGCGGCCCTCATCAACTTCCGCATGGTCGCCAATGGCCTTTGGTGGACCGATGACGCCGTCCGGCGGATCGGCGAAACCGCCTGACCCATTCTCATCACACGCAATGAAAGGAAACATCATGAACTACACAACTGCTTTTCGCGGCCTCGCAATGGCCACGTCGCTTGCCCTGGCCACCGCTGCATTCGCGGCAGACGAATACAACGTGAACAACGGCCTGACCCTGACAGGACACCCGCTGGGAATGCACGGTGTCGATCCCACGTCGATGTTCGCGGGCGGCAAGCCGGTGCAGGGGACGGCCATGTACACGTCCCAACATGACGGGGTGGACTACTACTTTGCGTCAAAGGATGCACAGGCCGAGTTCGATGCAAACCCCACCGCCCACCTGCCGCAGTTCGGCGGCTTTTGCGCCTTTGGTGTTTTTGTCGGCAAAAAGCTGGATGGCGATGTGCGCTACGCCGACATCGTGGATGGCAAGCTGTATCTCTTCGTCAATGCCGCGATCTTCGACAAATACCTCGAAGACAAGAAGACCGTGATCGACGGCGCCACAGAAAAGTGGCCCGAGATCGTCAACACACCTATCAGCGCGCTTTGATCAAGCTTTGCGCGGCGCGGTGTCCTGCCAAGACGTGAAGGGCACCGCGAACACATCCAAACGGACAAAAAGCGGCACCGCGGTCTTTTGCAACTCGCCGCGTTTTGTTGGCTGGTTCACGTCGCGGGTTGTGGCAACGCTGTGGCTTCGGTCGCGGCGGCGTTGATCGCCTCCTTCCGCTCTGCGGGCGTTGCGTCTTCGTTGACGCGAACCGTGACCTCGCGGTTGGCAAAGCGAATGCCGGCTTCTTCGAATGCGGCTCGGATGCGGTGCAGCAACTCGCGGCGGATGATGAACTGCTTGCCCGGGATGGCCTTGAACTTGACGCGCAGGATCATGGCGCTGTCTTCCATCTGGATCACGCCCTGCGACTTGGGCGGCTCCAGCAGGCCGTCGCCAACCAGTTCGTCCTGCATGAATTCTGCCCCGATCTTCTTGATGATCTTCTTGACCTGCTGCGGATCGGTATCGAAGGTCAGGCGCAGGGGCAGTTTCATGATGACCCAGTCGCGCGAATAGTTGGTCAGCGCTGCGATGTCTCCGAACGGAATTGTGTGGACCGCGCCCAGGTGGTGCCTGAGTTGCAGACTGCGGACCGAAATCCGTTCGACCGTGCCCTTGACCGCGCCAAGGTCGATATACTCGCCCCGACGAAACGCATCGTCTATCAGGAAAAACACGCCCGACACCACGTCCTTGACCAGGGTCTGTGCGCCGAAACCGATGGCCAGGCCAATGACACCGGCACCGGCTACCAGCGGGCCCACATTGACGCCAAGGCTGGACAGCGCGGCAAACAGGCACGTCACGCCAATGACCACCAGTGCCGTCGAGCGCAGCAGCGGCAACAGGGTCGCGGTGCGGCTGGCACCCAGCCCGCCCTCGGCATCGCCGCTTTCTTCGTCGGTTGCAGCGGGTTGTTCTGCGGCGATCCGGATATCGATGATCGTGCGCAGAAAGTCCCATACAGCCCACCCGATGATGGCCGTCAGCAGGACGTTGATCACGGTCTGCACCGTGCGCCCCGTGGTCCCGCCTGCGGCGAGCGTGGCCGCATCCAGACCCCACACGCCCAGAACCATGATCAGACCCGCCGCAAACAGCAATGCGCGCGCAGCACTGCCGATGGCCATTTTGACCGTGGCGTCCAAGTGTTGGGCCCGCAGGTAATGGACCAGGATCCGGTATCCCATCCAAAGTCCGATACAGATCAGCATGGTGACAAAGATGTTGGCGGCAACGACGTCGACATTACCGCTGATCAGCGCACCGCCGCTAAAGATCACCCAGGTGAAAAAGAAGGAAAGTGCCGTGATCGTCGCCCAGTTGCGGGACAGCATTGCCGCAAGTGAGCGGTTCTGAAGCGAGGGCAACAGGTCGACCGTTGCCCGGTGGATCCAGTAGGTCCCGATCAAAGCGGCACTGATCCACACCAGACCCAGCAGCATCGTCAGCAGGTCCGGTGTTCCTGCGGGCGCGCCGAAATGCGACATGACGTCAGATGTGATTGTCTCGAACATCCACAGCAAAGACAGTCCGATCGTCACCCAATGGACCCGCCGCGTTGCCTCGTCGCTGAGCGCGACAAGACGGTATATCGGCCATGACCTGGGAAACATGAAGTCCACCACGGACCGCACGATCAGCACCACCGTCACAACTGCGACATAGCTTGAAACAAAGAACCGTATGTCGGGATGGTGGAAGAACAGGTACAGCACCGCCATGGCCGTCAGGGCAAAGGCCACCGACCCTGACAAAGCAATCGACAGCACAAAGGCCGCATCGACGATGGTGGAAACGGAGCCATATGCGCCCTTGCCCGCGTTGCGTTCCGCGATGGCGACCTGGCGCGCGGCCCCCCTTTGCCGCCAGTAGTGCCGGACAACTCCGCCGGCCATCAGGCTGACGGCCAGGGCCAGCAGCGCCAGCCCGACACCGCCCGCCCCGGACAAGCGCGCCAGAACCGCGCCGAAGCCTGCTCCTAGTTCGGGCAGTTTGGCAAACAGGGCGGCGGCGTTTGTGGTCAGCGTTTCACCGATGTCACGGCTGTTGGTCAGCAGGCTTTCGCCCTCGGCAGCGTCCCGGGCCCTGCGGTCCGAGAATTCCGCAATCAGAATATCGCGCACCTGTTCATCGCTGAAGCGGCCCAGCATCGCCTGGAATTCCGTCTCGCTGAGGTTGGATGGCAATGTGACGCTGGCATCCCGGGCC
>JBCBFX010000009.1:0-57960 GCA_038527345.1 Pseudomonadota bacterium
CTATCTTCCGTGGGTGTAGGATACTTGAGAGGAGTTGCCCCTAGTACGAGAGGACCGGGGTGAACGATCCACTGGTGGACCTGTTGTCGTGCCAACGGCAGTGCAGGGTAGCTATGATCGGACAGGATAACCGCTGAAGGCATCTAAGCGGGAAGCCCCCCTCAAAACAAGGTATCCCTGAGGACCGTGGTAGACCACCACGTCGATAGGCCAGAGATGTAAGCGCAGTAATGCGTTCAGTTGACTGGTACTAATTGTCCGATAGGCTTGATTTGATCCAGTAGAAGCAAGACTTCGAAAGATACATCAGAAGCATACACAAACACAGATGTACATGACTTGGACTTAGAGGGTTTTTTCGGTTTGGTGGTCATAGCGCAAGCAAAACACCCGGTCCCATCCCGAACCCGGCAGTTAAGTGCTGTAGCGCCGATGGTACTGCGTCTTAAGGCGTGGGAGAGTAGGTCACTGCCAAACCTAAAAAACCCTTTAAGTGTATCTCTCTGCCGATGCGCACCCCCAAATTATCCTTGCTCTTTCGCCTGACGCACTAGTTTGTCGCTTAGTTTTTTCGCGTGTTCTCAACCGCTTGCGTCAGGTGTCCCAATGCCCGAAGGTCATACGATTCATCGCGCTGCGCAAGATCAGCGCCCGATGTTGGTGGACAAATACGTGTCCGCGACGTCGCCACAGGGGCGTTTTGCCGACGGTGCGGCGGCCATAAACGGGCACCTGTGCACCCGGATCGAAGCCCTTGGAAAGCACTTGCTTTACCACTTCGAAGATGCCGGCAGCCTGCACATCCATCTGGGCCTTGCCGGTCGTATCCATCGCAATCCGCAGCCTGCTGATCCACCGCGTGACGTTGTACGCATCCGGTTGGAAACGGCCACGCATGTCGTTGACATCACCGGCCCCGCCATTTGCGAGATCCTAGAACAAGATGCTCTTGCGCAGTTCCGTGCCACCTACGGCCCCGATCTGTTGGCCGATCCCGAAGATCCGGACCGCGCCATCGCTCGTATCCGCAAAAGCCGGTCGCCGATTGCCACGTTGCTGATGAACCAGAAAGTCATCGCTGGTATCGGAAATATATACCGATCAGAGATCCTGTGGCTGCAAGGGTTGAACCCCTACACCCGTGGCACAGACCTGTCCGACGCGCAGTTGCGCGCGCTGTGGGGCAGGATGCGTGACCTGATGCAGATCGGCGTGCGGTACAATTCCATCATCACCAATGGCGACGTGCCCAAAGCAGGCCAAGATGTGTCCGAACGTGTGAACATCTATGGCGAAGACACATGCCCGACTTGCCAGGAGCGGATCAAAGTGGCCAAGATCGCCGCCCGCACCTTGTACTACTGCCGCCGCTGCCAGACGGAGTGAGGGGTGACGTCAGTCGTGCAACAGAATTGTGAAGGTTATCTGACAGTTCCCACGCAACGGCTCTTGCAGTCCCCCGCGACTCGCCTTATGTCACCCAGACACTTGGCGCGGGATGGAGCAGCCCGGTAGCTCGTCAGGCTCATAACCTGAAGGTCGTAGGTTCAAATCCTACTCCCGCAACCAAAAAAACCGCCCCCGAAACGGGGCGGTTTTTTCGTTTCTAACCGTCCGCCGCGGCGGCGCTTACCAGCGCTGCAACCTCGGCCAGCTTTTCACCCATCGGATTGCGTGTGCGCCAAACCATGCCGACCGTTCGTGTCGGGCGCGGGGTGTCGAAGCGTGCGATGCTGACGGCGGCCGACGGCACCTCGACCGGGATGGCCATTTCCGGGATCAACGTCACGCCGATGCCCGCGCCCACCATCTGCACCAGTGTCGACAACGAACTGCCGTCCAGACCTTCGCGCCGTCGCGCGGCTGAGGTGCTGCAAAACGACAGGGCCTGATCCCGAAAACAGTGCCCTTCCTCCAACAGAAGCAACCGCATGTCGGTCAGCGTTTCCGGTCGCGGTATCGGCGCATCTGCGTCCGAATCGTGACGCACCAGAACGAGGTCTTCCTGAAACAGTTCGAACTCGGTCAGCATCGGTTCGTCGATGGGCAGGGCGACAATCGCTGCGTCAATGCGCCCGTCCAGCACGTCGAGGGTCAGGCGGGGCGTAATGGTTTCGCGCACTTGCACGTCGATCCCGGGGATTGCGCTTGTCAGCCGTGGCAGCAGGCGCGGCAACAGATAGGGTGCGATGGTCGGAATGACACCCAGCCGCAGGCGTCCGCCCAACCCGCCGCGTGCCGCGCGCGCAAGATCCTGCAATCCGTCCACGCCTTGCAGAATACCGCGCACCCGCTTGGCGAAATCTTCGCCGAAAGGGGTGAGGCTGGCTTGTCTTGGTCCCCGCTCAAAGAGTTGCAGGCCCAGAGCCTGCTCAAGATCCTTGATTTGTACGGACAATGCCGGTTGCGACACCGCGCAGGCTTCTGCCGCGCGACCAAAGTGACAGGCAGAGGCGACCGCCTCGAAATAGCGGAGCTGTTTCAATGTGAGTGAGTCCATAGGAAAAACCTATCAATGGCATAGGAAATTGCAAATTCTTCCAATCAGACAGCTTTGATAAGCTCCGCGCGACGACATGCCAAGCCCAGCCCAAAGCCAACGAATCGCTGGCGGTTTGGGAGCAGATCGAACAAATTGCGGCGCAAGTCTAGAATCGTTCAAAACTAGTCTTAGGTCGGCTATCGGAACAGACGCAACCAACACGGATCGGAGAGAGACATGGATGGAAATGACGTTGGCAAATGCCCAGTCATGCACGGCGCAAGCCTTCACAGCACCTTTGGTGGCCGCACCAACAAGGATTGGTGGCCCAACGCGCTGAACCTGGATGTTCTCCACCAGCATGGCGCACGCACCAACCCCATGGACGAGGATTTCGATTATCGCGAGGCGGTAAAGGGGTTGGACTTTGACGCGGTCAAGGCGGACCTGCACGCGCTGATGACTGACAGCCAGCCGTGGTGGCCGGCCGACTGGGGCCACTATGGCGGCCTGATGATCCGCCTCGCTTGGCACGCGGCGGGCACCTATCGGACCTATGACGGTCGCGGTGGCGGAGCCACGGGCAACCAGCGCTTTGCCCCGCTGAATTCGTGGCCGGACAACACCAGCCTCGACAAGGGCCGCCGCCTGCTGTGGCCGATCAAGAAGAAATACGGCAACGCGCTGTCCTGGGCCGACCTGATGTTGCTGGCCGGGAACGTGGCCTATGAATCGATGGGTTTGGACACCTTTGGCTTCGGCTTTGGCCGCGCCGATATCTGGTCGCCGGAGGTTGATATCAACTGGGGCGAAGAGGCCGAATGGCTGGCCCCAAGCGAAAACCGCTACGAGGATCTGGATGACGCCACCACCATGGCGAACCCTTTGGCGGCGGTGCATATGGGCCTGATCTATGTGAACCCCGAAGGCGTGAACGGCAACCCGAACCCCGCCCGCACGGCTGAGCATATCCGCGTCACCTTTGCGCGCATGGCAATGAACGACGAGGAAACTGCGGCCCTGACCGCCGGTGGCCACACCGTCGGCAAGGCGCACGGCAACGGCGACGCCAGCCAACTTACCGCCGAACCGGAGGGTGGCCCGATCGAAAACCAGGGCTTTGGCTGGATGAACCCGGGCGCCGATGGCACCGCCGGCACGCATATCACATCCGGTATCGAAGGTGCCTGGACGACCAACCCGACCAAGTTCGACATGGGCTATTTCAAGCTGTTGTTCGGATACGAGTGGGAACTGACCAAATCCCCCGCCGGTGCCAACCAGTGGAAGCCCATCGACATCAAGGAAGAGGACATGCCCGTCGATGCCCATGACGGCGTGACCCGGCGGATGCCGATGATGACGGACGCAGACATGGCAATGAAGGTCGACCCGGCCTATCGCGAGGCCTGTGAAAAGTTCATGGGGGACGAGGCCTATTTCCGCGATACCTTTGCCCGCGCGTGGTTCAAGCTGTTGCACCGCGACATGGGTCCCAAGGTGAATTACATCGGGCCGGAAGTGCCGGAAGAAGACCTGATATGGCAGGATCCGGTCCCGGCGGGCAATACCGGTTATGATGTCGACGCCGTGAAGGCGAGGATCGCCGACAGCGATCTGAGCCATGCCGACATGATCGCGACCGCGTGGGACAGCGCGCGGACGTTCCGCAACTCGGACAAGCGCGGGGGTGCCAATGGCGCACGCATCCGCCTTGCCCCGCAGCGCCATTGGGCGGGCAACGAACCTGAACGGCTGGAAAAGGTGCTGGCGGCGCTAGAACCCATCGCTGCGGAAACCGGTGCGTCAGTGGCCGACGTGATCGTGCTGGCGGGCAACATGGCCGTGGAAGCCGCGGCCAAGGCTGCGGGCCATGACGTCAACGTGCCTTTTGCCCCCGGCCGTGGCGATGCCACCGACGACATGACCGACGCCGACAGCTTCGACGTGCTCGAGCCGCAGTCCGACGGTTTCCGCAACTGGGACAAGGGCAACACCGGCAAGTCGCCCGAGGACATGATGCTGGACCGTGCGCAACTGATGAACCTGACAGCGCAGGAGATGACCGTGCTGCTGGGCGGGATGCGAATGCTGGGCACCAACCACGGCGGCACCAAGCATGGCGTATTCACGGATCGCGAGGGGCAGTTGACCAACGACTTCTTCGTCAACCTGACCGACATGGCCTATAGCTGGCATCCCATCGAAGATGGCACATACGAGGTGCGCGACCGTGCATCCGGTGACGTGAAGTGGACCGCGACGCGCGCCGATCTGGTGTTTGGGTCCAACTCGATCCTGCGCGGCTATGCCGAGGTTCATGCTCAGGACGACAATGCCGCGAAATTCGCCAAGGATTTCGTGGCCGCCTGGACCAAGGTCATGAATAACGACCGGTTCGATCTGACTGCGTAAGCGATTGGAGATGACTGGGAGCGCGGGCCTGATTGGGCCCGCGTTTCGCGTTTCTAGACGTCGAAGAACACGGTTTCGTCCGGCCCCTGCAGGTGAACATCGAAGCGGTATTCGCCGTCACCGAGCCGCGTGGCAATCAGCGTCGGCACCCGGTTCTGATGTTCCAGCCGCGTCAGCCAAGGATCGTCGGCATTCAGCGGATGGTCTGGGAAATACATCCGCGTTTGCAGTCCAATATTGATCCCCCGCGCCACGATCCAAAGCGTGATATGCGGCGCCATCACGCGCCCGTCCGGAAACGGAACCGCGCCCGGCATGATCGTTTCGATCTGCCATTCGCCCGTGGCATAGTCGGTTGCCACCCGGCCCCAACCGGTGAAATTCGGATCAGCCGCGCCGCGGGGGTCGTTGCCGGGATAGCGGCCATTGGCATCCGCCTGCCAAACCTCGATCAGCGCGTCCTTGAGCGGCGTGCCGGTGCCGTCGAACACGGTGCCCGTCACGGTGATCCGCTCGCCGTTGACCCCGTCGCGCAGCAATGTACTGCCCAGATCGATGTCGTAAACGCCGGTGATGCCGGAGAAATTCGGCACACACCCGATATGCACATAGGGGCCGGCGGTCTGGCTGGGGCTTTCCTTGAGCCGGTTCAACGCTTGCATCAATTCCCCTCCAACCGGTTTTCGAACAGGGTCGACCGCCGCCCACGCAGAACGATGTCGAACTTGTAGGCCCGGGCGTCCATGGGGACCGTCGCGGCCATGTCGAGCGGGGCGACAAGGGATTGCACCGCGTCCGGGTCGCTGATTGTGCGCACGATGGGGCATAACGGGATAAGGGGGTCGCCTTCGAAATACATCTGAGTGATGAGCCGTTGTCCAAAGCTGCGGCCAAAGACGGAAAAGTGGATGTGCGCAGGCCGCCAGTCGTTCACGCCGTTGGGCCACGGGTATGGACCGGGTTTGATCGTGCGGATCGCATAGCTGCCGTCATCGTCGGTGATGGTCCTGCCGCAGCCGCCGAAATTCGGGTCGAGCGGTGCAAGATACCCCTCCTTTGCATGACGATAGCGCCCACCCGCATTGGCCTGCCAGACCTCAAGCAGTGCACCCGGCACGGGCCGTGCGTTTTCGTCCAGCACGCGGCCATGCACGATGATACGCGGGCCAATTGCCATCTCGCCCGGCTGGGCGAAGTTCTGGATCAGGTCGTTGTCCAGCGGCCCCAGGACATCGCGGGTAAAGACCGGCCCCGTCTCTTCGGACAGGGTGGTGTTCATGCTGATCAGCGCCTTTTGCGGGCTGCGCAGGACCGAGGATTTGTAATCGCGCGACAGGGCCTTTGGGTGCCGGGCGCGGTCACGATGCATCAATGCGCCGTCGCTCATCCTTCGGCCTCCATCTCGGCATAGGTCTGTTTGGCCAGCTTCAGCGCATGGTTGGCGCGCGGCACACCCGCATAGATCGCCACGTGTTGAAACGCCTGCGCCACGTCTGCGGGTGACGCCCCGGTGCGGGCGGTGGCGCGGATATGCATGGGGATTTCCTCGAAATTGCCGGTGGCGGCCAGCAGCGCCAGCGTCAGCATCGACCGTTCGCGCAGACTGATGGTTTCGTCGGCCCAGACAGTGCCCCATGCCCCTTCGGTGATCAGTTCCTGAAACGGGGCGTCCAGCGGGGTTTTCACCGCCTCGGCCCGGTCCACGTGTTTGTCCCCCAGCACCGTGCGCCGCACGGCCATGCCCCTGGCCCACTTGTCGTCCATCGGACCCTCCCTTTTTCCTCGGGTCTAGCATGGGGCAATGGCCTTTGTCGCCTTGACTTTCCACCCCTTGCCCGGTGTATCTGCGCCGACTTGGACCACAGCCCCGAAGGGACACACCATGCACGTCTACCGCACCCATACCTGCGCCGCGCTGACCTCGGCCGATGTCGGTGAAACCGTGCGCCTGTCGGGGTGGGTGCACCGGGTGCGGGACCATGGCGGCGTGCTGTTCATCGACCTGCGCGACCATTATGGCGTGACGCAGGTGCTGTGCGACCCCGACAGCCCCGTCTTTGCCGAGGTCGAGAAGGTGCGCAGCGAATGGTGCATCCGCATCGATGGCAACGTAAAGGCGCGCGATGCGTCGCTGGTGAATGCCAAGATCCCCACGGGCGAGATCGAGGTGTTCATCCGTGATATGGAAGTCCTCGGCCACGCCGCCGAACTGCCGCTGATGGTGTTCGGCGATCAGGAATACCCCGAGGAAACGCGGCTGAGCTATCGTTACCTCGACCTGCGCCGCGACAAGATGCAGGACAACATGAAGCTGCGGTCGGACGTAGTGGCCAGCCTGCGCAAGCGCATGTGGGACAGGGAATTCCGCGAATTCCAGACACCGATCATCACCGCGTCGTCGCCCGAGGGCGCGCGCGACTTTCTGGTGCCTTCGCGTCTGCATCCCGGCAAGTTCTACGCACTGCCGCAGGCGCCGCAGCAGTTCAAGCAGCTGCTGATGGTGTCGGGCTTTGACAAGTATTTCCAGATCGCGCCCTGTTTCCGCGACGAGGACCCGCGCGCCGACCGCTCGCCCACCGATTTCTACCAGCTGGACATGGAGATGTCGTTCGTCACCCAGCAGGACGTGTTCGACACGGTCAGTCCGGTGATTGCGGGTGTGTTCGAGGAGTTCGGCGGCGGCAAGACCGTGGACGCCCCCGACACGTGGGAACAGATCAGCTACCGCGACGCCGCCCTCTGGTACGGCTCGGACAAGCCCGACCTGCGCAACCCGATCAAAATGCAAGTGGTCTCTGACCACTTTCGCGATTCCGGCTTTGCGATTTTCGCAAAGCTGTTGGAACAGGACGGCACCGAAATCCGCGCCATTCCCGCGCCAGGCGGCGGGTCGCGCAAGTTCTGTGACCGCATGAACGCCTGGGCGCAGAAGGAAGGGTTGCCGGGGATGGGTTACATTTTTTGGCGCGATCAGGGCGAAGGGCTGGAAGCCGCAGGCCCCCTGGCCAAGAACATCGGCCCCGAACGCACCGAAGCCATCCGCCAGCAACTGGGGATGGAGGTCGGTGACGCGGCGTTCTTCCTTGGTGGCAAGCCCAAGGCGTTCGAGGCCATCGCGGGCCGCGCCCGCAACGTGATCGGCGAAGAACTCAAGCTGATTGACGAGGACCGCTTTGCCTTTGCCTGGGTCGTGGATTTCCCGATCTACAAGGCGGACGAGGAAACCGGCAAGATCGACTTTGAGCACAACCCGTTTTCCATGCCGCAAGGTGGGATGGAAGCACTGCAGGGCGATCCGCTGGATGTGCTGGGCTATCAGTACGACCTGGCCTGCAACGGCTACGAACTGGTGTCGGGGGCCATCCGGAACCACCGGCCCGAAGTCATGTTCAAGGCGTTCGAGATTGCGGGCTATGATGAGGCCGAAGTGCGCAAACGGTTCGGCGGCTTGGTCAATGCGTTCCAATACGGCGCGCCGCCCCACGGCGGTTGTGCGGCGGGCATCGACCGGATCGTGATGCTGCTGGCGGGCGAACACAACATCCGCGAGGTGATCCTGTTCCCGATGAATCAGCGGGCCGAAGACCTGATGATGGATGCGCCGAGCGAGCCTACCAGCGACCAGCTGATGGAACTGGGCCTGCGCGTCATTCCGCAGGAATAAGCAGGGTTTTGCACATGGGGTCAGGCGGGGCGGTGTAATCCGCCCACGCCGATGCTATCTTGACCCCAACGAGGTATTCCTTGGGTGATCCTGTGCGCGACTTTGATCCTCAACTGGCCGAAATGCGGTTTGGCTATGGCCTGTCGCCGTCCGTTGCCCCACCTGTGGACGCCAGCGCCATGCTTGACGGGTTACGCGGGCCGGACGAGATGGCGGCGCGATATCCGATCGAACCGTTCGATACGTTTCGCCTGCGCATGGTCGAGGTGGCCAAGGCCGCCGACTTGCGCCGCAAGAACCGAGGCACGGAAACCGCGAAGGAAGCGCGCAAGACCCGCAACCTGCTGAACCGCACCGCACGCGAGGATATGTTCCGCTGGGCCGGTCATACGTTCCTGCGCCGGGTCTGGACGCCGTCGGGCTTTCGCGAACGGCTGGTGGCGTTCTGGGCCGATCACTTTACCGCGCATGGCAAGCGCGGCGTCGTGCGCCGCGCTACCCAAAGCTATATCGAGGAAGCGATCCGCCCCCACGTGGCGGGCACGTTCGATGACATGTTACAGGCGGCTGTGCTGCATCCGCTGATGCTGGATTACCTGGACCAGTTGCGGTCGATGGGGCCGAACAGCATCCGGGCGCAGCGCAAGGGGCCGGCGAAGGCGGCGGGCCTGAACGAAAACCTTGCCCGCGAGGTGTTGGAGCTGCACACGCTGGGCGTCGATGGTCCTTATTCGCAAGAGGACGTGACACAACTGGCTGAGCTCTTCACCGGCCTCGCCTTTCAGCCGCAGAACGGGTTCAAGTTCCGCAAGGATTTTGTCGAACCGGGTGCCGAGACGGTGCTGGGCAAGACTTACGCCGATGCCACCAACATCCAGCCCATCCGCGAGGTGCTGTCCGACCTTGCCGCCCATCCCGCCACCGCGCGGCACATTGCGTGGAAACTGGCGGTGCACTTCATTGCCGACGACCCGCCCGCCGACCTGATCGACGGGATCGAGGCGGCGTATCTGGACACTGGCGGCGATCTGTCGGCGCTGTACGCGGCGCTGCTGGATCACCCGGCGGCATGGGCACCGGATTTGCAGAATGTCAAACCGCCGGTGGATTTCATGTCGTCGGCCTTGCGTGCGCTCGCTCTGCCGGATGATGCGGTAACTGTGCTGAACGAAAAGGACATGCGCCGCGTTTTTGCAGAACCATTGGTTCAGATGGGGCAGGAGTGGGAGCGGCCCACAGGCCCCGATGGCTGGCCCGAAGAGGACCCGGCCTGGATCACGCCCCAAGGGTTGGCCGCGCGCGTGGCCTGGGCGATGCGGGCCCCCGAATACCTGCTGGGCACGCTGCCGGACCCACGTGTATTCGTGGATCATGCGCTGGGCGGTCAGGCGACGGAACCCGTGCGCTTTGCCGCTGCGGCCGCCGAAAGCAAATCCGAAGCGATCGGGCTGGTGTTGATGTCGCCCGCCTTTCAACGTCGATAGGAGGCTGAGCATGTCCTCGACCCTGTCCCGCCGTGATTTCCTGATGCGCTCCGGCTTTGTCGGTTGCTCGCTGGCGGCCAGCCCGCTGCTGACACCTGTCACCTTTGCCGCAACCCCGTGGGACACGCGACTGGTGGTGATCATCCTGCGCGGCGGGATGGATGGGCTGGATGTGGTGCAGCCCTATGGTGATCCGGCGCTGGCCGGGCTGCGCGGCAAGCTGTCGGGCGGGCCTGCGGGTGGTGCTGTGGATCTGGACGGGTTCTATGCGTTGCACCCGACCCTGGCCCCCCTGATGCCGATGTGGGAGGCGGGACAGTTGGGTTTTGTCCATGCGGTATCGACCCCCTATCGCGACAAGCGCAGCCATTTCGACGGGCAGGATTTGCTCGAGGCGGGGACCGAAAGCCTGGCCGGCGTGCGCGACGGCTGGCTGAACCGGATGCTGCAGGTGGTGCCGGGGGTGACGGCGCAGACCGCCTATGCCATCGGGCGCAGCGACATGCGGCTGATGCAGGGCGCGGCAGAGGTGGCCAACTGGTCGCCCGATGCCGACCTGAACCTGAGCCCGCAGGCAGTGCAGTTGATGGAGTTGATCACCGAAAGCGACCCGGCCATGCACGCCGCCCTGACCGAGGCGCAGCTTTTGTCGTCCATGGAAAGCGACATGTCCGAAGGGCGGTCCGGTAGCCATGTCAAAGTGGCCGAATTCGCCGCCCAACGCCTGTCCGAAGAGGCGCGCATCGCGGCCTTTTCTCTGAACGGCTGGGACACGCACCGCAATCAGGAAAACACGTTGCCCCGCGCGCTGGAGCGGTTGGCGGAAACACTGACCACCCTGCGGGGCAAGATGCGCGGCAACACGTGGAAAAAGACCGCCGTGGTGGCACTGACCGAGTTTGGGCGCACTGCGCGGCAAAACGGTACCGGGGGAACGGATCATGGGACCGGTGGGCTGATGGTTCTGGCCGGTGGCGCGGTGCGTGGCGGCCGGGTTCACGGCGATTGGCCGGGCCTTGGCGACGGCGCGCTGTACCAGGACCGCGATCTGATGCCGACACGCGATGTGCGGGCGCATGTGGCGTGGATCATGGCCGGGCTGACCGGGCTGGACCGCGCTACGCTCGAAGGTGCGATTTTCCCGGGTGTGGATTTGGGGGACGATCCGCGGCTGCTGCTGTGATTGCGGCGGGATATCCGCTTGGCCTTGGGCGAAACTCCGCCTAACGTCCGCGCATGACCCAGCGTTATCAACCACATGCGACGCCCGTACCGGACTGGACGCCGCCGCCCCAGCCTGGTGCGGCGCTGACGTTGGACGGTCGCTATGCCCAGCTTGAGCCGCTGAACGCGGACCGCCATGCGGCGCTGCTATTTCGGGCGTTCGCAGGACATGACGACGTCTGGACCTATATGCCGGACGGCCCGTTCAGTTCTGCGGCACAGTTCCATCGCTGGACGCGTGAAATGGAAACGCTGGATGGGTTCCGGTTTCTAGCCATTCGCAACCGCGACAGCGGCGCATTCGAAGGGGTGACAAGCTTTCTGCGCATCGCTCCGCAGGCGGGCAGCATCGAGGTTGGCTACATCACCTTCAGCCCGGCATTGCAGGGAACGCGGGCGGGGACCGAAGCGCTGTTTTTGATGATGCAGTGGGCGTTCGAGGCGGGGTATCGTCGGTTCGAATGGAAATGCAACGCGTTGAACCTGGCGTCGCGCAGCGCGGCACAACGTCTGGGGCTAAGCTATGAGGGCGTGTTTCGGCAGGCGGCCGTCATCAAGGGGCGCAACCGCGATACAGCGTGGTTTGCAGCCATAAACAGCGAATGGCCCGCGCTGAAAGAGGCATTCGGCGCATGGCTGCACCCGTCCAATTTCGACGCGGACGGGCAGCAGCGCGAAAGCCTTGCGGACCTGACGCAACTGGTGCGCGTCGCCGATGATCCGGCGCTGGGCGCGACCTGACCCGGGGGTCAGATCGCCAGTTTTTCCGACAGCCGCGCCTGTACCAGACCCGCGATGCGCGCCGCCTCGGATGCGGCGGGATCACCGCGCGACCGTTTGCTGGCCAGCGCCTCGGCCGCCATGAACAGGTCGGTGTCGTCGGCACTGCGGGCCACGCCGGTCAGGAACTGCGCCACGTAATCGAGCGTACGGGCATCGTTTTCTTCCTCCATGACGTCAGCGACATGCGCCATGTCATCGCGATAGGCCAACGGGTCCGGTTCAACCATGTCGTTCGAAACCGCGCGCGGTCCATTCGGTCGTCGGTCCGCGGGCAGGTGCGACAGGATCGCATCCTGAAACGCGGCAAGCGCCAAAACCGGCTTGGGCAGGAAGCCGTCGGCCCCGGCCTCCATCGTCGCGGTTTCGCCCGACGGATCACCGGAGGTGCCGAGGATCACGTCAGGACGATGCGTTGCAGAGGCAAGGTCACGGATCAGGTCCGCCCCGTCACCATCCGGCAGGCCAAGGTCCACGATCGCCACGCTGGGGCGATAGACCTGTAGATGTCTTCGCGCCGCACGCAGCGTGTCGGCGCGCCGGATGCGTGCGCCACTGCGCAGGCACAGCAGGCGCATCGCTTCGCAGGCGTATCGACTGTCCTCGATCACCAGCACGGTCAGGCCAAGCAGCGGGCGCACCGCGGTGGGTGCGGGATAAGTCGGTTTAAACGGGTCCGTCGTGTCCATCTCATCCTCCTTCGATCGGGGACGACTCAATGGTTAAGCCCGTGTGCCTAACAGCGGGTTAATTTGCCCCACTTGCGATGCAACGGCCCACTGGTCATAAGACCGCAACCGTCAAAAAAGGAGCGCTTGCCATGATTGGACGCCTGAACCATGTCGCCATCGCCGTGCCGGACCTTGAGGCCGCTGCCGACCAGTATCGCAGCGCGCTGGGCGCGAATGTCGGCGCGCCGCAGGACGAACCGGACCACGGCGTGACCGTCATCTTCATCGAATTGCCCAACACCAAGATCGAATTGCTTTACCCGCTGGGCGACGACAGTCCGATCAACGGTTTTCTGGAAAAGAACCCGTCGGGCGGCATTCACCACGTCTGTTACGAGGTCGAGGACATCATCGCCGCCCGCGACCACCTGAAGGACACCGGCGCACGTGTGCTGGGCAATGGCGAGCCCAAGCTTGGCGCCCACGGCAAGCCGGTGCTGTTCCTGCACCCCAAGGATTTCAATGGATGCCTGGTGGAGTTGGAGCAGGTCTGATGGGTATCACCTCGGCGCTTGTCCTGTATGCCGTGATCTGGTGGATGTGTTTCCTGATCGCGCTGCCGATCAAGGTCAAGACCCAAGGGGACCTGGGCCAGATCGAGCCCGGCACGCACGCAGGCGCGCCCGAACATCATCACCTGAAGCGCAAGGCGTGGATCGTCACGGCCGTCGCTTTTGTGCTGTGGGTGATCATTGCTGGCATCATCATATCGGGCGTCATCACGCTGGATGATCTGAGCATCTTCGAACTGGTCTAGGCCCGACCCGTCACCAGCCGGTGGTAGATATGGGTAAAGGTCGCCGCCCCGAGGATCGGGATCAGAAGGTTGACCAGCGGGATCGACAGCGGGATCGCCATCAGCGTGCCCGCCAGCCAGATCGTGCCCATATGCGCGCTGCGCAGGGCCTTGGCCTGTTTTCGTCCGACCCGCCGTATCGCGACCAGCGTGAAGTATTCCCGCCCCAGCAAAAAACCGTTCAGCCCCCAGAAGATGAATACAGCCATGGGCGGAAACAGCGCATAGACAAACAGCGCCACGATGTTGGCGGCAATCAACACGCCAAGGAAATTGATTGTGTCGACCAGCGCGTCGCCAAACGGCACCTTGGTCGCCGGGGGCAGGTGGCGGTAATGCCGGTCCTCGACTGCCTGCGCTACCTCGTCCAGAAACATCGACGTGATGGCCGACGCGACGGGCATCATCAGGAAGATCGACAGCACCAGGAACACGAAGAACGACGCCCATGTCAGCACGTCGTCCAGCCATGTGATCTCGCCCACCCACGGCACGGTCACGCCGTCCGAGGCCAGCCAACCCACGAACCACGTCAGACCCGATGTGGCCGCGATCAGCAGGGCGATGGTCAGGGCCACGCCCAGCAGCAGAACACGGCGGAAGCGCCGGTCGCCGAGCTGGCCGAGGGCTGCGAAAAAGGCGCCAAAGATCATTCGGTCACCCATGTGGTGATGGTGTCGAGCGTGGGGCGGGGCCGTTCGGGCGGGGCGTTGGTTTCGGTGCCGATGTGGATCAGGCCCGCGATGCGTTCGTGATCCTGCACCCCCAAGCCGTCCCGCATGAAGTCGCGGTCGTGGCTGGCCCAGCCTGTCAACCAATTCGCGCCCCAACCTGCGGCCAGCGCCGCATTCAGCAGCGCCAGGCATACCGCACCGGCGGAATAAGTCATTTCAATCGCAGGGATTTTTTCGGACGGTTTTTGCACTTCGACCACGACAACGGCCAGGTTTCCCTGATCGAACTGTGCGCGGCCCTTGGCGATCTGTTCGGGGTGCAGGCCCAAAGCCTCGCCCCGGGTCTGGGCCAGCGTGGCAAGGCGCGGCATGGCACCGGCCTCCAGCACGATGAACCGCCATGGCTCCAGCTTGCCGTGATCCGGAGTGCGGGCGGCGGCTGTCAGAAGGGTGTCCAGCGTGGCGCGGTCGGGGACCGGGGTGGTCAGTGTCTTGGCCGGGCGGGACCGGCGCGTCAGCAGGAAATCAAGGGCCGCAGGATTTGGAAGTGGCATATGTTATGTCTTTTTACATTTTCGCTTTTCAAGTCGTCATGACAACAGCTTGCGTCAAGGGGTCAAAGGTCCAATTCCTGCGCCATGCGGTCGATTTCGCTGCGCAGGAACGCGTCGAGCCGGGGGCCGGGCTGGCGGATGTCAAAGGCCTTGGCCATGGGGTCGGGAGCGGTGGCTGTAGCGCCTGACAGGGCCTCGATCGTGGCGTGGCCGCAGAAGGGGACGTAGACCTCGGAATAGCCGCCCTCGTGTGCCAATACCAGCTTGCCATCGCAGAGCCGTTCGGCCAGTGCTTTGATTTTCAATGTCATTTGGCGGAACGTGTCGGCGGTGGCCAGCATCCGTGCCAGCGGGTCTATGGCGCTGGCGTCATAGCCGCAGGCGACGATGATCATGTCGGGGGCAAAGTCGGTGATGGCGGGCACGGCCACGCGGTCTATGGCGTGCAGATAGGCGGTGTGGCCGGCCCCTGCAGGCAGTGGCAGATTGATGTTGCAGCCTTCGCCCGGGCCGCTGCCGCGATCCTCCAAGTCCCCGGTATCCAAGGGGTAATTCCCCTCTTGATGGAAAGAGATCGTCAGCACGTCGTCGCGGTCGTAGAAAATGCCTTCGGTCCCGTTGCCGTGGTGCACATCCCAGTCCAGCACGGCCACGCGCAGGTCGGGGCGACGGGACTGGGCGTCTTCGATGGCGATGGCGATATTGGCCAAAAGGCAGAAACCATTGGGAAAATCGGGCAATGCATGGTGGCCGGGCGGGCGGCTGAGGGCATAGGCGTTGGGGTGGTCGCCATCCAGCACGGCGTTGACAGCCGCCACGGTCAAACCGGCAGACAGGGCCGCGATTTCATAGCCGCCCTGGGCAAAGGGTGTGCGGCGGCCCAACTCGCCGCCGCCATTGTCAGACATCTGTTTGAATTCAGTCAGATAGGCTTCGGGATGGACGCGCAGCAATTGTTCGCGCGTGGCCTGGGGGGCGCTGCGCACGTCCAGTTCCGAGGTCAGCCCGGTCACGTCCATCAGGTTCTTGAGCCGCCGCTTGGTTTCGGGGCTTTCGGGCAGGCCACCGGCGGCCAAGGGCTGCACCAGCCCCCCCAGTGGCAGGGTAAAGGCATAGTTGCCGCCGCCATGCCACATGGTGCGTTCGTCCCAGTAGAATCCGGTGCGCATTGATGACCCTCCGCTTTGCGCCACGGTGGCGGAAAACGCAGCCGTGCGCAACGCACGGTGGGGTCGGGTGGACCCATATGCGCGAGGCCCGGTTAACCCTTTGGGTTTGCGTGAAAAGACCGATGCACAGCCTGTGCACTGCGCGTGCACCGCGCGTGCACCGCCGGGTGCACATCGGACCGATCCACCGAAGTTGACGGAGCGTTCGGTGCCAAATCTGAACAAAGTGTTGACCCAGGACCTATCCGGCGTCGGCCAGCAAGGCGGGCACGTCGAGCGGTGCGTTGACCATGGCAAGTGTTCCGTCCGCATTTCGTGGCCAATCGCCTGGTGCGCGGTCCACATACAGTTCGATCCCGTTGCCGTCGGGATCGCGGAAATAAACCGCCTCGGACACGCCGTGATCGGCGGCCCCGTCGAGCGTGGTCCCGTGGTCCAGCACCCGTTGCAGCGCGGCCCCCAGCGCCGCGCGGTCAGGCAGGACAAAGGCCACGTGATACAGGCCCGCCGCGTGGGCCGGCGCGGGGATGCCCCCCCTGGAATGCCAGGTGTTCAGCCCGATGTGGTGGTGATAGCCGCCTGCCGACAGGAACGCGGCCGCATCGCCATAGCGTTGCGTGATCTCGAACCCCAGCACGTCACGATAAAAGGCGATGGACCGGTCCAGATCGGTCACCTTGAGGTGGACATGCCCCACGCGGGTGTCGGGGTGGATGGTGGCTGTCATCGTTTTGGTCTCCTCTGACCTCAAGATGGGCAGGCGGCACGCGCCATGAAAGGCGCATGGCCACACATGGACGGTGCGGGATCGCGCGGTGGAGGCGCACCACAGGTGCGCCTTACGCGCGCCGCGCCGCCGCTGGTGCGGGGTGGATTTCGCGAATGCGGGGTGATTGTGTACACTTTGCCCATGACGTCCAAGGCGGAGAGTCCCCCGCGCGCCGTCGTCCGCCACGTGGACCTGCGCTATTTCGCAATCGTGCTGCTGCCGATTGCCATCTTTGCGATGGAAGGCGTCATCACCGATCACATGATGCCGCGCGCCGTGCTGATACCGCCGGACATCGTGAACATGGATCACCCGTGGCTTGAGATCGCGGGCCGATACCGGTTCCTGGCGGCATCGTGGTTTTTCGGGGCCTTTGCGGTGCTTGCCGCTGCACTGGTCGTGCGCACCTTGTTGCGCCCGCTCAGCGTTCAGACGCGCGTCGTGTCGGTCGGCACGTGGCTGTTCGTGATTGCGCTGGCGCTGCTGCCCACCGTGACGGGCGACGATGCCGGCCCGCCCACCTATCGCTGGATCGGGTCGGAGGTGTTCGAGACGGCCCTGTCACAGGGCACGCTGGCCGGATGCGCCGGGCCAGACGACCGATGGCTGCTGGGGCGCTGTGGTCCGTTGCCGGCGGTGACCCTGTTCAACCGCGTGCTGGACATCATCAACTTTCTTGCTGGCCTTGGCATCGGAGCCCTGATCGTGGGCATGATCCTGTGCCTGAACCGCGGCCGGGCCGCGTCGGTCGAGGACGAGGCCGCGGTGCTGGCCGACAACTTCAAGCAGATGCGGCAACAGCTATACCTGTCGAGCCTGGTTCTGACCCTTGGCATGTTCTTTGCCACAAGCTGGATGCACTGGCCGATGCCGATGGTGACGGGCGACGCGCGCAGCGCCTATGGCACGCTGATCCTGTCAACGGCCCTGTTCACCGGCACCTATTTCACGTTGCTGATCCTGAGCTTTTACTTGCCTGTGGCGGTGTTGCTGGACGGGCGGGCGCGGGATCTGGCCCGTCGCAAGGGCCGGTCCGGCGACGGTGAAGCGCCGCAGGACGCCGATGCGTGGCTTGCCTCGCACGGGCTAAAGGAAGGGGTGGGCGACTACCTGAAGGCCGGGTTCGCGCTTGCCGCGCCGGTACTGACGGCCTTTGCCGGCGGGATATCACCGTTGCAACTGTAGGGTCGGGGCGGCGTCACGCCCCGACCATGCCCACGATGTCATAGGTCTTTTTCAGGATCGGCACGGTGATTTCGCGCGCCTGTTCCGCGCCTTGGGCCAGCAGATTGTCGATCTCGGCCACGTCGTCCATCAAGCGCGCCATTTCGGTCGAGATCGGGGCCAGCTTTTCCACCGCGATGTCGGCCAGTGCCGGTTTGAACGTGCCGAATTGCGCGCCGCCATATTCGCGCAGCACGCTGTCCACGTCCGATCCGGCCAGCGCCGCGTAGATGTTGACGAGGTTGCGTGCCTCGGGCCGGTTTTCCAGCCCTTCCGCTTCGCTGGGCAGCGCGTCGGGGTCGGTTTTCGCCTTGCGGATCTTTTTCGCGATCGTGTCGGCGTCATCCGTCAGGTTGATGCGGCTGGCATCCGAGGGGTCGGATTTCGACATCTTCTTGGTGCCGTCCCGCAGGCTCATCACGCGGGTGGCCACCCCTTCGATCACCGGTTCGGTAATGGGAAAGAAGTCCACGCCGTAGTCGTGGTTGAACTTGGTCGCGATATCCCGCGTCAGTTCCAGGTGCTGTTTCTGGTCATCGCCCACCGGCACGTGGGTGGCGTGGTAGACCAGGATATCGGCAGCCATCAGCGCGGGATAGGCAAACAGACCCAGCGACGCGGCCTGCGTGTTCTTGCCCGCCTTGTCCTTGAACTGGGTCATCCGCTGCATCCAGCCCATGCGCGCCACGCAATTGAAGATCCAGCCCAGTTGCGCGTGTTCCGGCACCTGGCTTTGGTTGATCAGGATCGACTTTTCCGGCGTGATGCCGCTGGCGATGAACCCGGCGGCCAATTCGCGGGTGTTGTGCCGCAGATCCGCAGGATCCTGCCATGTGGTGATCGCGTGCAGGTCCACCATGCAGTAGATCGTCTCGAACGCGCCTGCATTCTGCATGTCGACGAACCGCTTGATCGCGCCAAGATAGTTGCCCAGCGTCAACCCGCCCGAAGGCTGGATTCCCGAGAACACACGGGGCGTGAATTGACTGTCGGACATGCGTGCTCCTCTGGGCAAAACTGCTGGGGTGGAGTACCCATGCCGGTGAGTAGCGTCAAGCAGGCCCGCACCCATGTCCAAGTCCCATGATCCAAGCCCCGTGAACCCGTTGCCGCCCGCCGTGTGGCTGCTGTTTGTCCTGCTCGCCGCGCCAGAGGCGGTCTTTACCCTGGGTGAGGCGGGGATAATCGGAGGGCCGGAGGCCGTAGGCTGGCGTCTGAACGCCATCAATGGCTATGGGTTCTCAGGACAGGCTTTTGATTACATGCTGGAAAACGGGGTGCTTTTGTCCGAGCACCTGTTGCGGTTCCTGACCTATCCGTTCCTGCATGGGTCGGCCACGTCGTTCCTGTTTGCCGCCGTGATCCTGCTTGCCATGGGCAAGATGGTGGGCGAGGTGCTGGGCGGCATGGCGGTGATCCTGATCTTTGTCCTGTCGGCGGTGATCGGGGCGCTGGTCTTTGCCCTGCTGACGGATCAGGCGTGGCTGATTGGGGGATATCCCGGGGTGTTCGGCCTGATCGGCACCTTCACGTTCCTGTACTGGCAGCGCATGGCGGCCACGGGTGGGCCGCAATTGCAGGCATTCAGTCTGATCGGGGTGCTGATGGGCATCCAGTTGCTGTTCGGCATGTTCTTTGCCGTCGGGTTTTCCTGGGTGGCCGAGTTGACGGGATTTGTCACCGGCTTCGGCCTGACCGCCTTTGTCGTGCCGGGGGGCATGGCGCGGGTGCTTGCGGTGGTGCGGCGGCGGTAGCTTTTGGCGCGGCTCTTTGGCCTTACCCGCGCCGCACGGCCCGCCGCAGGTCTGACAGCGGCATCCCGCCCAAGGCGTGTGCTGCGCCGAAATAGCTGACCGTGGCCAGACCGATCAGGCCCAGCAGTGCCGCATAGCGCACCGTGTCCGTCCCCAGCGCGGGTTTGAGCAGTGCCGCAGCGGCCCACAGCACCAGGCCCATGATCCCCGCCGCCAGCGCGATACGGGGCAGGCGGCGGCGGTAGCGGTCATCGACCTGCACCACGTCGCCCATGCGGCGCAGGCCCCAGTACAGCAGGCCCAGCATGGCCCAGCCTGCCACGGTGGTGGCCACCGCGGGCGCAATCCAGCCCAGCACCGGCATCAGCCCGATGGCCACGGTTGCATTGATCACCATCGCCACCAGCGCAAAGTGGAACGGGCGGGACGTGTCGCCGCGTGCGAAATACTGCGGCTGCACCACCTTTTGCAGCACAAAGGCGGGCAACCCCGCGCCATAGATCGCCACGGCCAGCGCAATGGCGGCGGCGTCGTCCGCGCCCGTCTGACCCCGTTGAAACAGCACCGACACCAGCGGCAGCGGGATCACGATCAGCGCCACGGCAGACGGCAGGGTCAGGCCCATCGCAAATTCGGAGGCGCGGGAATAGGCGTTGCGCGCGCCCTCTGTATCCCTGGCCGCCAGGCGGCGGGCCAGATCGGGCAGCAGCACGATGCCGATGGCAATGCCCACCACGCCCAGCGGCAACTGGTACAACCTGTCGGCGGCAAAGAGCCAGCTGACCGCATTGTCGTAGTTCGACGCCACAAGCTGCCCCACAACCAGATTAACCTGCATCACGCCTGTGGCCAGCGCCGCAGGCACGGCCGTGCGCACCATTTTGGACATATCCGGCGTCCAGCGGGGGCGGGCGGGTTTCAGACCGAACCCCGCCCGTGCTGCGGCCCCCCAGGTCAGGGCAAGTTGCGCGATGCCGGCCAGCGGGATGGTCCAGACCAGCCACGTGACGACGGTGCCGCCCGTGGCCCATGCCAGGGCCATCGCGGCGATGACAAAGACGTTTAGCAGCACAGGGGCGGCCGCCGCCGCCGCGAACCGGCCCGTGGCGTTCAGCACGCCCGAAAACAGGGCCGACAGCGACATGAAGAAGATGTAGGGAAAGACGATCCGCCCGAACCCGACCGTCAGGTCAAAACGCTGCGCGTCAAAGCCGCCCGCGGTGGCCCAGACCAGCGCAGGCATGAACACCATTGCCAGCCCGGTCAGCAGCAGTGTCACCAACGCCAGCCCGTTCAGGGCGTCGCGGCCAAAGCGGGCGGGATCGTCGCCGTTTTCCAGCTTTTTGCCGAACATCGGGACAAAGGCCGCGTTGAACGCCCCTTCGGCAAAGAAGCGGCGGAACATGTTGGGCAGGCGGAACGCCGCGACAAAGGCGTCCATCAGCGGACCCGGCCCGATCAGCGACAAAAGCATGATCTCTCGTATGAAGCCCAGCACGCGGCTGAGCAGGGTCCAGACGCCCACGGTCAGGAACCCGGAAAGAAGGCGGATCGGTTTCATTCCCTTGGGCCTAGCCTGTGGCCCGCCCCATGGCAACGGGGCGGTTGTGCAGCGCGCGTGCAGGTGTGACAAAGGCGCGAAAAGGGGGACGGGAGAAGACCATGGCCAATCCGCTGTATGATCGGTTGTTCGGGGCGCATGCCGGGCGGCAGGACGTGTTCCTGCAGGTGCCGGGGCAGGGCGACTGGAGCTATGACGCGTTTCTGCGCCGCACGGCGCAGGTGGCCCATGCGCTGGTGGCCATGGACCTGGCCCCCGGCGACCGCGTGGCGATCCAGGTCGACAAATCCCCCGAGGCGCTGGCGCTGATTGCCGCCTGTGTGCAGGCGGGTGTGATCCTGTTGCCGCTGAACACGGCCTATACCGTGGCCGAACTGACCTATTTCGTCGACAACTCCGGCGCGCGGCTGGTGGTGGCGGGCGATGCGGCCCGAGATGGCATTGCCGATGCCACCGGCGTGCGGGTCGAGACATTGAACGGCGATGGCAGCGGCACGTTGATGGCGGCGGCCGACAACCAGCCCGAGACGTTCGGGACGGTACCGCGCGATGCGGATGATCTGGCCGCGTTCCTCTATACCTCGGGCACCACGGGTCGGTCCAAGGGGGCGATGCTGAGCCAGGGCAACCTGCTGTCCAATGCCGAGACTCTGGCCGACTACTGGCGCTTTACCGCGGATGATGTGCTGCTGCATGCGCTGCCGATCTTTCACACCCATGGCCTGTTCGTGGCCTGCAACGTGACCTTGCTGGCGGGCGGGCGGCTGGTGTTCCTGCCGAAATTCGACGTGGATGCGATGATTGCGGCAATGCCGTCCTGCACGACGCTGATGGGGGTGCCCACCTTCTACACCCGGCTGCTGGATGATCCCCGGTTCGACAGGGACCTGGTGGCACATATGCGGCTGTTCGTGTCCGGGTCGGCCCCGCTGCTGGCCGAAACCCATGAACGGTTCGCGGGGCGCACAGGGCACCGGATCCTTGAACGCTATGGCATGACCGAAACCAACATGAACACGTCGAACCCCTATGACGGGGACCGGCGCGCAGGCACCGTGGGGTTCCCGCTGCCGGGGGTCGAGTTGCGGGTCTGTGATGCCGATGGGGCCGAGGTTCCGGTGGGCGAGATCGGCACCATCGAGGTGCGCGGCCCCAACGTGTTTCTGGGCTATTGGCAGATGCCGGAGAAGACCGCAGCCGAGCTGCGCGACGACGGGTTCTTTATCACCGGTGATCTGGGTCACGTGGATGCCGATGGCTATGTGACCATCGTGGGCCGGGGCAAGGATCTGATCATCTCGGGCGGGCTGAACATCTATCCCAAGGAAATCGAGAGCGTGCTGGACGACGTGCCTGGCGTGCTGGAAAGCGCGGTGATCGGTGTGCCCGACGCGGATTTCGGAGAGGCGGTGCTGGGTGTGCTGGTGCCCGAGGCGGGCGTGAATCTGGACGTCGACGCCGCCATGGCGGTGGTGCGCGAACAGTTGGCACGGTTCAAGCACCCACGGCGGCTGGAAGTGGTCGATGCCCTGCCCCGCAACACCATGGGCAAGGTCCAGAAGAACGTGCTGCGGGAGATGTTTGAATAGGGGGCGGAAAGACGATGAGGCCGCCGTGGCTCACTTCGCCTGTGCCAGCCATGGACTGGCGCCGCCCAGATCAACACCGCGCGCAAGCAGCCAAACCGCCAGAACCATCTCGTTGATCCAGATGGGCAGCGACAGGACAAGGTCCGTGGCATCGCCCATCCTGATCCGGCCAAACAGGATCAGCAGGCAGGACACCAGCAGCAGCAACCCGCCCAGCACACCCCAAATGGACAGCAGGCGCGGCACCAGCCGGTATTTGAACAGCACCGGGTAAAAGCAGAACGTCCCGCAACTGAAGATGATCAGGACCAACAGGAACGTCGCATCGTGAAAGGCCATGGCCCAATCAGATGTGCCCGGTGCCGGCACCATGACCATGATCAGACCGGCCGCCGCCGCGACACCCAGCGCCCCTTCGACGATGCGCAGACCCAGGTATCCGGTCGCGGCCAATTCGGAAACGCGGCGCAGGACAGGATAGAACGCAAGGGCAATCCCGGCGCTGGCGAGTCCGTTGCAGATTTCGAAAACAACGGCCAAGGCGAGCAGATCGTGCTGTCCCGAACGCATATTCGGGGCGTCCGGCACCCCCTCGAGGATGATCTGGCCGGCCATGGTCGACGTTGTGGCCACGATAAACAGGACCGCCGCGATCCGTGCCGCCCGGCCACACAGGTCACTCCATTGCCGCGTGTCGGTGCCGACGGTTGCGAGGTGCTTTTCGGTGCTCAATCTGTTTTACCACCCGTGTTGAAACGACCGCGCCAATCATAGGGGGCGGCCAGCCAAACGGATTGACGGAAGTCAGTCGCGGTCAACGTGTGCATTTGCGCCGTTGGACGCGGTTGGGTGCGGGCGGGATCGAATGGCCAGCCCGGTAAAATGCGCCCCGGCGCTACCCGTCGCGGCCGGGTTCGTTCGGATCGCAGGAGAACAGCGCGATCTTGTTGCCCTGCGGGTCGCGCAAATAGCAGACATAGAAGTCCGGACCATATGCGGCGCGAAAGCCCGGCTGCCCCTCGTCCGAACCGCCTGCGGCCAGCGCGGCAGCGTGCAGGTCGCGCACCTGTTGCTGATTGCGCGCCTCGAACGCGACCATCGCGCCGTTCCCGGCCGAGGCCGGGCGTCCGTCGAAGGTTGGCTTGACGTAAAACTCCGGCAGGACCGGAGACTGGCCCGGGACCACGGGCAGCGCATAGCTCAGGCCTTCGGGTCCCACTTCCAGCCCATAGCCAAGCGCGGGCAGGAATGCGTCATAGAACCGTTTCGCGCGGGTGACGTCATCGGTGCCGACTGTGACATAGGCAATCATGCTGTGTGCTTCTTTCCGGGTCCTTGGATGCCTGTCAGGCAGGTGCCACCCGTGACGCTAGCGCATTCGGGTTCGATCCCCAACACGCAAGGCGCGGACCCTTCCGCGCCTATACCGCCGCCCGTTCGGCCCCTTCGGCAATGGCGGCCCGCAGCTTTTTTTCGAGCGCGCGTTGCTTGGCCTCGGAATGGTATTTCAGCCCGAACATGTCCTTGACATAGAACGTGTCGACCACCTGTTCGCCATAGGTCGCGATGACGGCGTTGGCGATGTAGACATTGCTGGCCGCCAGCGTGCGCGTCAGGTCGTGCAGCAGGCCGGGGCGGTCGCGGGTGTCGACCTCGATAATGGTATAGATGTCGGACCCTTCGTTGTCGAAGGTGATGTGGGTGGGCACCCTGAACGCCTTTTCCCGCTTCTTGACGCGGTCGCGGTCCTTGATCGCCTCGCGGGTGATGACTTCGCCCGCCAGTGTCCGTTCGATCATCTTGCGCAGACGGGGTAGGCGGCTGGCCTCGTAGGGGTTGCCGTCGGCGTCCTGGATCCAGAACGCATCGGTGACCCAGCCGTCCTTGGTCGTGTAGCTGCGGGCATCGACCACGTTGGCACCGACCAGCGCCAGCGCGCCCGTCAGGCGGGCAAAGATGCCGGGGTGGTCGGCCATGACGAAGCAGGCGCGCGTGGCATCGCGATCCTCGTCCGGGTGCAGATCCATGGCAATCTCGTTTTCACCGATGTCACGGAGAAGTTTTGCAAAAACGACATGCGCCGTGACGTGCAACCCCTGCCAATAGGGATCGTAATGGCGCGCCGCCTCTTCCTGCAACGCCTTGCGCGGCCAGTCGGCCAGTTCGGCGCGCAGCGCCTTTTTCGCCTCGGCTCCGCGGTTGTCGCGGTTCAACGCTTCCATTCCGTCCTCGAGCGCGCGGCGCGTCTGGCGGTAGAGCGCGCGGATCAGCACGGCCTTCCAGTTGTTCCAGGTCGTGGGGCCCACGCCACGGATGTCGCACACCGTCAGCACGCAAAGCAGGTCCAGACGTTTGACGGTCTGCACGGCCTTGGCAAAGTCGCGCACGGTGCGCGGGTCGGCAATATCGCGTTTCTGGGCCATGTCGGACATCAGCAGGTGATAGCGCACCAGCCATTCGGCGGTGTCCACGTCTTCCTGTTTCAGACCCAGCCGCGGGGCCACCTTGCGCACGATCTGTGCGCCCAGGATCGAATGATCCTCGGGGCGGCCCTTGCCGATGTCGTGCAGCAGCAGCGCCACATACAGCACCTTGCGGTTCACGCCGTCCTTGAGGATCGACGAGGCAACTGGCAGGTCCTCGATCAGTTCGCCCTTTTCGATCATGGCAAGCTGCGCGATGCACTGGATCGTGTGTTCGTCCACCGTGTAGCTGTGATACATGTTGAACTGCATCATCGCGACGATGTGTTCGAATTCCGGGATAAAGGCCGACAGCACCCCCAATTCGTTCATCCGCCGCAGCGCCCGTTCCGGGTTGCCGTGTTTCAGCAGCAGATCCAGGAATATGCGCTGGGCTTCGGGCGTGTTGCGCAGTTCGTCGTCGATCAGGTGCAGGTTCGATTTCACCAGCCGCATGGCATCGGGGTGGATCAGCATGCCGGTGCGCAGCGCCTCTTCGAACAGCCGCAGCAGGTTCACCTTTTCCGACAGGAAAGCGTCATCGTCGACAATGGCGAGCCGGTTGTGGATCACCGTATATCCCGCCTTGACCCGCGGGCGCCGCTTGAACAGCCGTTCCAGCAGCGGCTCGCCCTTCATGTGGGTGGCTTCAAGTGCGGTGAGGAAGATGCGTGTCAAGTCGCCCACTTCGGTGGCATGCAGGAAATAATCCTGCATGAACAGTTCCACCGCGCGCCGTCCGGCGCGGTCCTGGTATCCCATGGCCTCGGCCACGGCGACCTGCATATCAAAGGTCAGCTGTTCGGTGGCGCGACCCGACAGCAGATGCAGGTGGCAGCGGGTGGCCCACAGAAAATCCTCGGCCGCGACGAATGCGGCGAATTCGTCCCGTGTGAACAGGCCCAGCGGCACGAGGTCGGCGGCGTCCTGAACGCGGTGGATATACTTGCCGATCCAGAACAGCGATTGCAGGTCGCGCAGCCCGCCCTTGCCCTCCTTTACATTCGGTTCGACCACGTAACGCTGGCCCTGCTTGACGTGGCGGGCATCGCGTTCGCTCAGCTTCGCCTCGATAAAGGCGCGTTCGGTGCCCTTGAACAGGTCGTCCTGCAGGCGCTGGTCCAGTTCCGCCGCCAGCTCCGTATCGCCAAACAGGAACCGATGTTCCAGCATCGCGGTGCGGATCGTGAAATCTTCGCCCCCCAGCTGGATGCAGTCGCGGATCGTGCGGCTGGAATGGCCCACCTTCAGCTTGAGGTCCCACAGCATGTACAGCGTGGCCTCGATCACCGTTTCGGCCCAGGCGGTGATCTTGTATGGCGTCAGAAACAGCAGATCGACGTCCGAAAACGGGGCCATTTCGCCCCGGCCGTAGCCGCCCACGCCGATCACGGCCAGCCGTTCGCCGCGCGTGGGGTTGGGGTTGGGATACAGCACCTCCTGCGCCGTTCGCAGGGCCGCCCCGACCAGGCAATCGGTGAGGTAGCAGTAGGCTTGCGTCGTGGGCCGTGCGTCAAAGGGAGCGGCTGCAAAGCCTTGGGCGATCCGCGCCCGCCCTGATTTCTGCGCAGCCTTGAGGTGGGTCACGACCAGCGTGCGTGCCTCGGCCGATGGCAGCGTGGCCGCCTCTGTCAGGACCGCATCCAATGCGTCCATGTCGAACAGTTCGTCCGCCGGGCAGATCAGCCGCGGCGGCGCTGCCGGTTCCGTCATCGTATCAGCGGGCACGCGTGTTCCCCGAGTTGAAGCGCCGGCAGATCAGAAACCCGCCCCGCCAAAGCCGCGGGGGGCCGGGCTGATGATGGCGACCTGGTTGTTCTGCACCGTGGCCACGGCAAGGCCGCGCTGGTTGGTGCCGTCGCCGCGCAGGCGGAAGATGCCCGTGGCCCCCTGGAAGCCCGCACCCTGGGTCAGGGCACCGGTGGTCAGCGCATCGGACTTGCCCTGGCTGGCCAGCGCGCCGATTGCAGCGATTCCGTCAAAGGCCAGTCCCGCCAGCGGATGCGGAGCACTGCCATAAGCCGCCTCGTATTGCGACCGGAACGCCCCGGACCGGGCCGGATCCGGCAGCGCAAACCAGCCCCCCTGAACCCCGGGCAGGTCCAGCGTTTGCGGCGGGATGTCCCAGCGGGTCAGGCCGATAAACTGCGTCGTCGTGGGGCTGACGCCCGCTTCGGGCAGCAACTGCGTCAAAAGCGGCAGGCCCGCCGCCGTGGGTGCCGTCATGAAGACGGCGTTGCCTGCGTTGTTGTTGATGGCGGCCTTGATCTGCGGGATTGCGGCGACGACGCCCTGTTGCGACAGCGGGTAATCGATTGAGCCCACGACCGTCGCGCCCGAGCGGCTGGCGGCCTGCTGGATGGCGTTGCGCCCCAGTTGGCCCGCCACGTCCTGTGCATGGACCACGACGATGCGGTCACGGCCCTGGCTGGCGGCATAGCTGACCAGGCGGTCGGCCGTGTTCTGGAACGTCGGGCCCAGGACAAAGACGTTGCCGCCCGCGATGGTGGTGTTGTTGGAGAAGGCCAGTACGTTCACGCCCCGTGGTGCCACCGCGACACCAGCGGCATTGGCGGCTTCGGCATAGAGCGGCCCGAGGATGATCCGTGCGCCGTCGCTGACGGCCTGCGCTGCCTGGCTGGCGGCGGTCGAGGCGTTTCCGGCAGTGCCATAGACCCGCAGGTCGATCTGCACCCCGTTGAGGTCCCGCATCGCCAGCCGCGCGGCGTTTTCCAGATTGCGCGCCAGCAGATCGTCGCTGGCCTGGCCCGAGCCGCGCGGCACCAGCAGCGCGACCGGGATCGGGGCCGAGGCGTCGATGCGGGGGCCGCTGCTGCCGATGGCGCCCCCGATGTTGCCAAGCGCCGCCGGATCGCACCCGGCAAGGGCAAGGGCCAGAACCGGCAGCATCGCGACGCGCCGCGTCGCCTTGCGCAAGGATTTGAAAACCGCAAACATGGTGAAAGGTACTCCTGAAGCCGGTGTCTTTGGCCGGCCTGGGCGGCCCGCGTGATCTGCGCGGATAATAAACGTCAGGAAAGGCGGGTCCAGCTTTGAATCATATCAGGTCTGCATTGGCCCCCGGTCTCCATTTCGTGGGTGTTCCGATCGGTACGGCACGGGACATCACGTTGCGGGCGCTGGACGTGCTGGCATCCGCCGATGTGCTGGCGGCCGAGGATACGCGCAGCCTGCGCAAGCTGATGGACATACACGGCGTACCGCTGGAAGGGCGCAAGATCGTGGCGCTGCATGACCATTCCGGTGCCGGAGCGGTGGAAAGGCTGGTGGAGCGTGCGCGCGACAGCAGTGTCGCCTATGCGTCCGAAGCGGGGATGCCGCTGATTGCGGACCCCGGGTTTGAATTGGCGCGGGCAGCACATGCGGCAGGGATCACCGTTACGTCGGCCCCCGGCCCGTCGGCGGTGGTCACAGCCCTTGCCGTGGCGGGTTTGCCGACGGATGCGTTCCATTTTGCCGGCTTCCTGCCTGCGGCACGTGCTGCGCGGAAATCCGCGCTGGAGACGCTGGCGCAGGTGCCGGCCACGTTGGTTTTCTACGAATCGCCCAAGCGGCTGAGCGCGATGCTGGCCGATGCCGCCGCAGTTCTGGGGGCCGCGCGTCAGGGCGCGGTGTGCCGGGAACTGACCAAGAAATTCGAGGACGTGCAGCGGGGCACATTGGAAGAACTGGCCGCACATTACGCCGGGACATCGGTCAAAGGGGAGATCGTGGTGCTGATCGAGCGGGCGAAAGGGACGGACGTTAGGGAAATAGACATTGATGGGATGCTACGTTCGGCACTGGATGAGATGTCGGTCAAGGATGCGGCGGCCATGGTGGCCGAAACGCTGAACATTCCCCGGCGCCGCGTCTATCAGCGCGCATTGGACATGGCGCGCGACAAGCAATGAACGGAACTGCGGCGATGGCATATCATTCACGGGACTTCCATGCGCGGACTGGCGCGGCGCTGGACCGGGCGGATCGCGGGCGCATGTCCTATCACGCCGGACTGGCCGCCGAGGCGTGCGTGGCTGACGCATATACGGCGCGGGGTCACCGTCTGATCGCCGAACGCTGGCGCGGGCGGCGCGGCGAGATTGATCTGGTTTTTGCCGATGGCGACGCGGTCATCCTTGTCGAGGTCAAGAAAAGCCGCGACTTCGATACGGCGCTGTCGCATGTGACGCCTGCACAGGTTGCGCGTCTTTACGCCACTGCCGAGGAATTCGTTGGAACCATGCCGCAGGGCAACCTGACGGATATCCGTCTGGATGTGGCCCTGGTCGATGCGCGGGGCGAAATCTCGATCCTGGAAAACGCGTTTGCGGCATAGCGTCCGACGCGCCCGCGCGGAATTGCACAGGCCATACCCATTGCGCCGACGGCGGGCCTGCGTCATCTAAGGCGGGATCACCCGCCGGAGATGCCCCATGAAGATCGCCTTTCAGATGGACCCCATCGATGCCGTCGACATCAATGCCGACAGCAGCTTTCGCCTTGCCGAAGAGGCGCAGGCCCGCGGCCACGAACTGTTCTTCTATTCGCCGGATCACCTGGCCTACCAGGAGGGGCGCATCACCGCCCGTGGTCACGATCTGCGGGTACAGCGGGTGCAGGGCGACCACGCGCACATGGGGCCAGCGCAGGAGGTGGATCTGGCCGAATTCGACGTGGTCTGGCTGCGCCAGGACCCGCCCTTTGACATGCATTACATCACGTCGACCCACCTGCTGGACCGGTTGCGCGGCACCACGTTGGTGGTCAACGACCCGTTCTGGGTGCGCAATTACCCCGAAAAGCTGCTGGTTCTCGACTTTCCCGACCTGACACCGCCCACGACCATTGCGCGTGACCTGGAGACCATCAAGGCGTTCAAGGCGCGGCATGGCGACGTGATCCTGAAGCCCCTGTATGGCAATGGTGGCGCGGGCGTGTTCCGGCTGGATGTCAACGACCGCAACCTGACCTCGTTGCATGAGCTGTTCACCGGTTTCAGCCGCGAGCCGCTGATCGTGCAGAAATTCCTGCCCGATGTCTCCAACGGCGACAAACGCGTGATCCTTGTGGATGGCGAGGCCGTGGGCGCAATCAACCGCGTGCCCGCCGCGGGCGAAACGCGGTCCAACATGCATGTGGGCGGTCGTCCCGAAAAGGTGGGGCTGACCGCCCGCGACCAGGACATCTGTGCCGCCATCGGTCCGCTCTTGCGCGACAAGGGCCAGGTTTTTGTCGGCATCGATGTCATTGGCGATTATCTGACCGAAATCAACGTGACCTCGCCCACCGGCATTCAGGAACTTGAACGCTTTGACGGCGTCAACGTCGCCGCCCGCATCTGGGAGGCCATCGAGGCCAGGCTGGCATGAGCTGGCTGCGCCCGGTTCTGAACACCTATCTGCGGTGGACCGAAAAACCGCATCTGCGCCGCGCGTCGCCGCAACAGGCCCGGCGCAGCTTCCTGATGAAATCCCGATTGTTCTTTCACGCGCCCTTGGGCATGGCCCGGGCCGTGCGTCCCTTTGGCGCCGGCGAAGCGCTGCATGTCGACGCAAGGTCAGGACCACCCGCGCGTACCACGATCCTGTATTTTCACGGCGGTGGCTTTGTCTTTGGCGCGCCGGAAACCCACGCGGCCATGCTTGCAGCCCTGGCCAAGCGCGCCGGTGCCCGTGCGATCCTGCCGCGCTATCCGCTGGCACCCGAGCATCCCTATCCGGCCGCGGCGGACCACGCGCTGGCCGCCTATCACGCCTGCCTTCGCGACCACGGCCCCCAAACGATCATCCTCGGTGGCGACAGCGCGGGTGGTGCGCTGGCCCTGACCTTGCTGGCGCGCCTGATCCGCGATGGCGCCCCGCTGCCGGCTTGCGTCTTTGCCTTTTCGCCGCTGACCGATCTGACCTTCGCGGGGCCCAGTTTCCGCACCAACGCCGAAGCGGACGCGGAACTGCCCGCCGAACGGGCCGAGGAGATGGCGCGGATGTACCTCGGCGAAGCCGACCCGACCGATCCATCCATCAGCCCGCTTTTTGCCGATTTCACCGGCGCGCCGCCGGTCTGGATCACTGCCGGTGACACCGAGATCCTGCTGGACGACAGCCGCCGCATTGTCGAACGTCTGGCCGAACAGGGTGTGCCCACCACCTATGTTGAAGAACGGGATCTGCCCCATGTCTGGCCCATCTTCCACAATACGCTGCCCGAGGCGCGGCGCACCCTCGATGCACTGGCCGCGTGGATCAGGGCTCAGACCGGGGCGAGCGACCCGACCCGGTAGCTGACGGCTTCAGCGACGTGCGGTTTGCGCACCTGCTCTGACCCGTCGAGATCGGCGATGGTCCGCGCGACACGCAGCACGCGGTGATATCCGCGCGCCGACAACCCGAAACGATCCGCCACCTTGGACAGCAGGGCGCGCCCGTCCGCATCCGGAGCAGCCCAGTCATCAAGCGCCGCCCCGGCAAGATCCGCGTTCGTGCGCATGGGACCGTCGGCAAACCGTTTTGACTGCACGTCATGGGCTGTCTTGACCCGCCCGGCCACGGTTGCGGATGTGTCACCCGACGATGGCAGATCGAGGTCGGTATAGGCCACGGGAGGCACGTCGACCCGCAGATCGAACCGGTCCATGAGGGGACCCGAAATGCGGCCCATGTAGTCGTCTCCACAGGCCGGGGCCCGGCCGCAGGCGCGGGAGGCATCGGTCAGATATCCGCATTTGCAGGGGTTGGCCGCTGCCACCAGCATGAAGCGGCAGGGGTATTTCACGTGGTTGTTGGCGCGCGAAATCAGCACTTCTCCCGTTTCGACGGGTTGGCGCAGGGTTTCCAACACGGTGCGGGGGAATTCGGGGAATTCGTCCATGAACAGAACGCCGTTGTGGGCCAGCGACACCTCGCCCGGCTTGGCCCCTTTGCCACCGCCGATGATGGCAGCCATGGACGCGGTGTGATGCGGTTCACGAAAGGGGCGGTCCATCGAAATGCCGCCTGCATCCAGCAATCCGGCCAGCGAGTGGATCATCGAGGTTTCCAGCGCTTCCATCGCCGACAGGGGTGGCAGGATGCCGGGCAGGCGCGCCGCAAGCATCGACTTGCCCGAACCGGGCGTGCCCACCATCAGGATGTGATGCCGCCCGGCGGCCGCGATTTCAAGCGCGCGCTTGGCCCGTTCCTGCCCCTTGACGTCCCGCAAATCGGCAAGGCCGGTGCCGCCGTCGATGTGCCCGGCCTTGGCCGGTTCCAGCGGCGCCTGCCCGGTGTAGTGGCGCACCACGTCCCCCAGGCTTGCCGCCGCGATCACCTGTGCTGCGTCGACCCATGCGGCTTCGGCCCCCGATCCTTCGGGACAGAGCAGGCTGCGGTCCTGTTCGGCGGCGGCCATGGCGGCAGGCAGGGCCCCCAGCACCGGCACCAGCGTGCCGTCAAGGGACAATTCGCCCAGGGCCACGGTGCCCTCGACCGCGTCCTCGGGCAGAATACCGAGCGCCGACAGCAGGGCCATGGCGATGGGCAGATCGAAATGCGACCCTTCCTTGGGCAGGTCGGCAGGTGACAGGTTGATGGTTATCTTTTTCGAAGGCAGCGCGATGGACAGCGCCGACAGGGCGGCCCGGATCCGGTCGCGGGCTTCGGACACGGCCTTGTCCGGCAGACCGACAATGGAAAAAGCGGGCATGCCGGGGGTCATGGCGCACTGCACCTCGACCTCGCGCGCATCGACGCCCTGAAATGCCACCGTGTAGGCCCGTGCCGCCATGTTCCGCTCCCGTGCAACAAGGTTAACGGGTAGCGATCCGTGGTTTACACTTGGTTAACGGAAGCAAATCCTCGATGAGGATTTGGTCGAAACTTTCATCGAAAGTTTCTTTGCGCCTGACGGGTCAGGCGGGCCAGTCCCGCGTTTGGAGCCCCATGTCATAGGGGAACGGATCATACTTGGTCTTGAGCGCTTCGGTCCGCCACGCCTGAAACGCGGGATCGTTGATCGTTCTCTCGCAATAGGCCCGCGCCCGGTCGCTGACCGGCAGTCCGTAGCCAACGATCCGCGCACAGACCGGGGCATAGAACACATCAGCCAGAGTGTAGCCGCCAAACAACCACGGCCCATCGGTCGCAAAACTGCCCGCATGATCCCAAAGCGTTTCAAGCCGCGCGAGGTCCCTTTGCACCGCCTCCGACGGCACAAAGCCCACGTTTACGTGCCGCAATTGCATCGGGCAGTCGCCGCGCAGCGCGCCAAAGCCGGTTGCCATCTCGGCGCAAAGCCAACGCGCCGTTGCGCGCGCAGGCGTATCAGCGGGCCACATGCCCGCGTCTGGATGCGCCTCGGCCAGGGTTTCGGCCATGGCAAGCGTTTCACCCACCACGGTCCCGTCCTCAAGACGCAGGGCCGGAACCAGACGCGCTGGCGCCAGCGGAGCCATATCATCGGTCATCGTACCGTCATAAAGGCCGATCATGTGGGTGCGATAGGGCAGGCCGAACTTTTCCAGCATCAGCCAGCCGCGCATCGACCAGCTTGAAAAAGTCCGGTCACCGATAAAGAGGTCATAGGTCATGGGCCGCACTTTACGTGCGGATCGGCGACCGTGACCAACGCTTAAATGTGCGGGGCCGCATCACGGCAGGTGATTGATCGTGACCGCCTTGCCGACATGCGGGTCCAGCGTGGTGACCGACAGCGGTTCGATCCTGTGCGCCAGCACCTCGTACGCACTGACCCCAAGCACTGCCTGCACCTGTGTCAGGATCACGCCGAAATGCGCCACCGCGATTACGTGTGCATCGGGGTGCCGCGCTTCGATCCGGGCCACGGCATGGGCCACGCGTGCCGCCGACCGATGCCAGCTTTCGCCGCCCGGTGGCGCGTGGTCGCCCGGGCGTTCCCAGTAGGCGCGGCTGAGGTCCGGGTGGCGATCGGCGATGTCCGAAAAATGCACACCGTCCCAAGTGCCGAAATGGAATTCCCGCAAGGCCGGATCATGCGGCAACCGGACGCGCGCGCCCTGAACCGCGTCTGCCGTCTTGATCGCCCGATCCAGATCGGAGGAAACGACAATCGCGTCCCCGGGCAGATGGGCTGCCAGCCGTGCGATGGCGGCCGTATCCGACAAATCGGCCGGTACGTCGCGCCAGCCTGTAAAGCTGGTTTGATGTGTGGGACCGTGCCGCACCCAGTGCCAGACCGTCATGGCAGCGTCCCCCTGAGCACATGGGGCAACCCGGCCACCACGTGGACCACGCAATCGGCTTGCGCGGCCAGGGCGATGTTCAGGCGGCCCTGCGCCTCGCGAAAGCGGCGGGCCAGTGCGTTGTCCGGGACAATGCCCAGCCCCACCTCGTTCGAGACAACGACCACCGGAACCGGTGCCGCAGCCAGATCGTCCAGCAGCGCGGATTGCGCCACATCCAGGTCGTGTTCGCCCAGCATCACGTTGGTCAGCCACATGGTGGCGCAGTCGACGAGGATCGCGCTGCCGTCAGGCGCGCCCCTGCATGCAGGTCCCAGGTCCGTCGCTGCCTCGATCGTTTGCCATTCTGGTCCGCGCCGATCCTGATGCAGCGCCACCTTGCGCGACATCTCGTCATCCCAGACTTGCGATGTGGCGACATAGATCGGGGTTAAGCTGCTGTTAAGAATAAACCTTTCAGCCAGAACAGACTTCCCCGAGGCGGCGCCGCCTAAGACGAATGTCAGCGAGGGCAACATTTTTTTCCGCTTTCCAGTGAACCGATCCGATCCGCGCCACGTAACCTTTTTGAGTGTGCAAAAACAAGACAACCATCCAGGGGGATGATCGAATGCCATTAGACAACGTTCGAGACATGTCGCTTTCACGCACCGCGATGAAGGCAGAGTTGCTTGACGCCGAAACCGAGCTGCGGCTTGCCTATGCCTGGCGCGACGAACGCTGCGAGGCGTCGTTGCACCGCCTGATCACCGCCTACATGCGGCTGGCGATCTCGATGGCGTCCAAGTTCAAGCGTTACGGCGCACCCATGAATGACCTGATCCAGGAAGCCGGCCTTGGCCTTATGAAGGCTGCCGACAAGTTCGACCCTGACCGCGGCGTGCGGTTTTCGACCTATGCCGTGTGGTGGATCAAGGCCTCGATTCAGGATTACGTGATGCGCAACTGGTCCATGGTTCGGACCGGATCGACGTCATCGCAGAAGTCGCTGTTTTTCAACATGCGCCGTGTTCAGGCCCGGCTCGAACGTGAGAGCGCTGCCGCAGGCGAGGTGCTGGACAAGCATCAGTTGCGTCAAATGATTTCGACCGAGATCGGCGTGCCGTTGCACGACGTCGAAATGATGGAAGGGCGACTGAGCGGCTCCGACTACTCGCTGAACGCCACCCAATCGGTCGAGGACGAGGGCCGCGAGTGGATAGATGCGCTGGAAGACGACAGCGCGCAGGCGGCAGAAGTCGTCGAGAACCGGCACGACACCGAGCAACTGCGCGAGTGGCTGTTGCAGGCGTTGAACGGATTGAATGAGCGGGAGCGGTTTATCGTTCGCGAGCGCAAGTTGCGGGACGCCCCGCGCACGCTGGAAAGCCTTGGGCAGGAACTGAACCTTTCAAAGGAGCGCGTGCGCCAGTTGGAGGCCGCCGCCTTCAACAAGATGCGCAAGGCGCTTGAGAACCAAAGCCGTGAGGTGCATCACTTCCTCGCATGAACGGCATGTTTCGCAATGTGATCCTGAACGCGGGTGCCGTGGTGGCGTCCGCGTTTTTCGTTGGTGCCGCCTGGGCCGCAGATGTGCTGGTTTTGGGGGAAATCCACGACAACCCGCACCACCATCGAGTGCAGGCGGATTTGCTGGAAACCGCCGCGCCCAGGGCGGTTGTGTTTGAAATGCTGACGCAGGCCGAAGCTGACGCCTTGCGGGGTGTCGCCCGGGATGCCGATGCGATGCGGGCGGCAACGGATGGATTTCACTGGGGCAACATCGCGGATTACGCGGATGTTTTGGCCCACAGCGCGGTGATCGTGGGGGCCGCGTTGCCGCGCGATGCGGTGCGGGAGGCATTTGGTGCCGGGGCTGCGACTGTCTTTGGGGGCGGAGCTGAGGTGTATGGCCTGAATAGTCCCTTGCCCGCCGATCAGCAAAAGGTGCGGGAGGCCCTGCAATTTGCTGCCCATTGCGATGCAATGCCGCTGGAAATGATGGGGGGCATGGTCGAGGCTCAGCGGCTGCGTGACGCGGCCTTTGCCCGTGCGGTCGGCGAGGCGGTGGAGACTTACGGGACCCCTGTTGCGCTGATCACCGGGAACGGCCATGCGCGGATGGATTGGGGTGTGCCGTCCTATCTGGTCCGCGTGCGCCCGGACCTTGTGGTCGAAAGCATCGGGCAGGGAGAGGGAGGCATGGCGCCTGAAGGTGTGTTTACATCCGTCCTGAACGACGCCCCGATCCCCGATCGGCCCGACCCCTGTGCGGCGTTCCGCTAGGGCGGACGACACGTCCGCCTTACGTTTTCTTGTGTTGTGTTGCGCACAACGGGCGCAGGACACCTGCGCCTTACCGCAGGGCTGGCCCTTGCGCGGCCTGCGCCCTATGGTCGGACGGAACGATCCGGCGGAGGCGCATATCATGTTGAGCGGCAAGCGTATCTTGCTGATCCTGACGGGGGGCATCGCGGCTTACAAGGGGCTCGACCTCATCCGCCGATTGCGTGAACGCGGCGCGGCCGTGACCCCGGTCCTGACCCGCGCGGCGGAACAGTTCGTCACGCCCTTGGCCGTATCGGCGTTGGCGGGCGAGAAGGTGTATCGCGATCTGTTTGATCTGACGGACGAGGCGGAGATGGGGCATATCCAGCTATCGCGCTCTGCGGACCTGTTGCTGGTCGCCCCGGCCACCGCCGACATCATGGCCAAGATGGCGCAGGGGCGGGCGGACGATCTGGCCTCGACCCTGCTGTTGGCCACGGACACGCCGGTGATGATTGCGCCCGCCATGAATGTCCGCATGTGGGATCACGCCGCGACGCGGCGCAGTCTGGCGCAGCTCCTCGACGATGGCGTGACCGTGATCGGGCCGAATGACGGTGACATGGCCTGTGGCGAATTCGGGCCTGGCCGCATGTCCGAACCGCTTGAGATTGTCGCGGCGGTCGAGGCGCATTTCGGTCCAAAGCCTCTGGCGGGCAAGCGGATTGTCGTGACGTCAGGCCCGACACACGAGCCGATCGATCCGGTGCGCTACATCGCCAACCGTTCGTCCGGTGCGCAGGGCACGGCCCTTGCGCGAGCGCTGGCCGATCTGGGGGCGCAGGTGGTTTTTGTCACCGGCCCGGCAGAGGTGCCGCCGCCCACGGGGGTTGACGTGGTGCGGGTCGAGACCGCGCAGGCCATGCGCGATGCGGTGCAGGCGGCCCTGCCCGCGGATGCGGGTGTGTTTGCCGCCGCCGTGGCGGATTGGCGCGTCGAAGGCGCCAGCGACCGCAAGCTGAAGAAATCGAAGGACGGCCTGCCCATCCTCAGCTTTACCGAAAACCCCGACATCCTGGCCGAAGTCAGCCAGATGGCGGAGGGCCGCCCGGGACTGGTCGTGGGCTTTGCGGCCGAGACCGATGATGTGGTTGCAAATGCCACGGCCAAGCGCACGCGCAAGGGCTGTGACTGGATCATGGCCAATGACGTGTCACCGGAAACCGGCATCATGGGCGGATCCGAGAATGCCGTGATCCTGATCACGGCGGAGGGGGCCGAGCCGTGGCCGCGTCTGCCCAAGGCAGAGGTGGCGGCCCGCCTGGCTGCACGGATCGCCGATGCGCTGACCTGATCCACGGCAGCGCGGACTTGACCGGTGAAATTTGAGTTTATTTGGCAAGGTGAAGATGCAGAACGTTCCCCTTCAGATCGTGCGTGTCGCGGGTTCCGACCCGAACGTGCCGCTGCCCGGCTATGAAAGCGACGGGGCGGCAGGTGCGGACCTGCGTGCCAACTTCGCAGGTGGGCAAGGTGTGGTGCTTGCCCCCGGGGCGCGCGCCCTGATCCCGACCGGGTTGGCGATGGCGATCCCGCAGGGGTTCGAAGTGCAGGTGCGCCCCCGGTCTGGCCTGGCGCTGACGCATGGCATTGCGCTGGTCAACAGCCCCGGCACCATCGACAGCGACTATCGCGGCGAGGTGGGGGTGATCCTGCTGAACACGTCGGACACGCCCTTTGCCGTGGATCACGGTGCGCGCATTGCGCAAATGGTGCTGGCTCCGGTGGTGCAGGCCGCCGTGCGGGAGGTTGACGCGCTGGACGACACGGCCCGTGGTGCGGGCGGCTTTGGATCGACGGGGCGCGGCTGATGCTGTTTGTATTCGTGATTGCCGGGGCGATCTGGGGCATCGGTGCGGCGATGAAGACGCCGGTGCGGGCGCGCTGGTTGATGATCGGGTTGCTCTATGTGCTGGTGCTGGCAGTTCAGGTGGCCCTGCCCGCGGGCCATCCGCTGCGCATGATGACCGGGGAAAGCCCGGCGCTGTGGCTGATCCTTGGGGGGTTTGCGCTGCTGGTGTGGGGCTATCGTATACTGCTGGGCCGCTTGCGGGGCCGCGTGCAGGCGGGCGAAGCCGCCGAGGCCCCCGTGCAGCAGGGTCCGTTTTCAGACACCGAGCTGAACCGGTATGCCCGCCACATCGTGCTGCGTGAGGTTGGCGGGGCAGGACAAAAGGCGCTGAAGGATGCCAGCGTGCTGGTCGTGGGTGCCGGTGGGCTGGGCGCGCCGGTGCTGCAGTACCTGGCGGCGGCCGGCGTCGGCACCATCGGTGTGATCGACGACGACGTGGTCGAGAACGCCAATTTGCAACGCCAGGTGATCCATCGCGACAAGGACATCGGCGTGCCCAAGGTGTTTTCGGCCCAAGCCGCCATGCAGGCGCAGAACCCCTTTGTCACGGTGCGCCCCTATCACCGCCGCCTGACGGACGAGATCGTGGACGATCTGGTATCGGAATACGATCTGGTCATCGACGGCACCGACAATTTCGGCACCCGCTACATGGTGAATGCGGCGGCTGTGCGGGCGGGTATCCCGCTGGTCTCGGGCGCATTGACGCAGTGGGAAGGGCAGGTGAGCGTCTTTGATCCGGCCCATGACGCGCCATGCTATCGCTGCGTCTTTCCCCAAGCACCGGCCCCGGAACTGGCCCCGAACTGTGCCGAAGCGGGCGTGATCGGCCCGTTGCCCGGAGTCGTCGGGTCGATGATGGCGGTGGAGGCGATCAAGGTCATTGCGGACACCGGCACGCCCTTGCGCGGGCAGATGGTGATCTATGACGCGCTTTATGGCGAAAGCCGTCAGATCGCGGTGAAACGGCGTAAGGATTGCCCGGTGTGTGGCTGATGCGCGGTCTGGGCCATGGCGTGATTGTCGTGGCGCTGACCGTGCTGACGCAGGTGGGCGGGCTGGCATGGCTTGTGGCGCTTTGTGTGCGTCGCAGGTTGATGGGCTTTCTTGTTGCCTATGTTGCCCTTTGGATGGGTGCGGTTCTGGCGGCCCCTGCGGTGTCTGGCCGCGTACCCATGCCGTGCTTTGGCGAGTCCTTGCGCGCGCAATCCCCGCTGTATTGCGCCACGTTGCGTCATTTCGTGACGCCGGAGCTGCGTGCAGTGGCACAGGACGCAGCGGATGCAGTGGCCGATGCCCATCCCGGAACGGTCACATTGGCGTTGGACGGCGGTTTCCCGTTCTGGGACGGGTTTCCGCTGTTGCCGCATCTCAGCCATGATGACGGGCAAAAGCTGGACCTGGCGTTTTACTATGCGGATGCGGAGGGCGCGTATCTGCCGGGGCGGACTGCGTCGCCCATCGGTTACTGGGCCTTTGCCCTGAAGGGCGACCCTGTTTGCCCCCCTGCGTGGCCGACGATGCGCTGGGGCATGGGTTGGCTACAACCCGTGTGGCCGGACTACAGAGTAGACGTTGCACGCACGCGTACACTCATCCGCGCGCTGGCTGCCGATCCGCGCGTTGTGAAGATATTCGTCGAACCACCCATTGCCGATGCGTGGGGTGTCGTGGGGCCAAAGGTCCGGTTTCAGGGCTGCCGCGCGGCGCGGCATGATGACCATATCCACCTGCAAATGTGACACGGGCTGGAAGCCGCGGGTGCGCGCGCCTAGGTTGCCGATGAAAAGGAGATGTCCATGACCAACCCGTTGCTTGCCGATTGGGACACGCATTTTGGCCTTGCCCCGTTCGACCGGATTTCCGACGATGATTTTGCGCCTGCGGTGGAAAAGGCACTGGCCCTCCACCGGGCCGAGGTCGACGCGATAGCCGGGGCGGCAGAACCGGCAACCTTTGCCAACACGATCGAAGCGCTGGAAGCGGCAGGACAGGTGCTGGACCGGGTGCTGGGCGTGTTCTTCAACGTCGCGGGTGCGGACAGCAATCCCGCGCGCGAGGCGTTGCAGCGCGAATTCTCGCCCAAGCTGGCCGCGCACTTTGCAGAGATATCGGGAAACAAGGCGCTGTTTGCCCGCATTGCCGCCGTGTGGGATGCACGCGATGCGCTGGACCTTACGGACGAGCAGGCGCGGGTGCTGATGCTGACCCACCGCGCTTATGTCAGGGCGGGCGCCGCGCTGGAGGGCGAACAAGAGACCCGGATGAAAGCCATCAAGGGGCGGCTTGCGGAACTTGGCACGGCCTTCACACAGAACCTGCTGGCGGACGAACGCGACTGGTTCATGGAACTAACCGACGACGATCTGGAAGGGTTGCCGCAATTCGTGGTGGATGCGGCGCGCGCCGCGGGCAAGGAAAAGGGCGCAGATGGTCCCGTTGTCACCCTGTCGCGGTCGTTGATCGTGCCGTTCCTTCAATTCTCGACCCGGCGCGACCTGCGGGAAGAGGCGTACAAGGCGTGGGCCGCGCGCGGGGCCAACGGGGGCGAAACGGACAACCGCGCCATCGCGGCCGAAATTCTGGCCTTGCGGGAAGAGCGGGCCAAGCTGCTGGGGTACGACAGTTTCGCCAGCTACAAGCTGGAAACCGAGATGGCCAAGACGCCGGACGCGGTACGCGACCTGCTGATGGCGGTCTGGGAGCCGGCCAAGGCACGGGCGGAGGCCGATGCCAAGGCGCTGGAACAGATGATGCAGGCCGATGGCGTGAACGGCCCGCTGGAGCCGTGGGACTGGCGGTTCTACGCGGAACGGCGGCGCAAGGACCTGCACGATCTGGAAGAGGCAGAGGTCAAGCCGTATTTCCAGTTGGACCGCATGATCGAGGCCGCGTTCTCCTGTGCCACGCGCCTGTTCGGGCTGGCGTTCAAGCCGCTGGATGTGCCGCTGTATCACCCGGACTGCCGCGCGTGGGAGGTGACGCGCGACGGGCGGCACGTGGCCGTGTTCATCGGCGACTATTTCGCGCGCGGGTCCAAGCGGTCAGGCGCGTGGTGTTCTGCGATGCGGTCCCAGGCCAAGTATCCGCATGTGAAAGCCCCGATCGTCGTGAATGTGTGCAATTTCGCCAAGGGCGACCCGGCGTTGCTGAGCTATGACGACGCGCGCACCCTGTTTCACGAGTTCGGCCATGCGCTGCACCAGATGTTGTCGGATGTGACCTATGAATCGGTCAGCGGCACGTCCGTGGCCCGCGACTTCGTGGAATTGCCCAGCCAGCTTTACGAGCATTGGCTGGAGGTGCCGGAGGTGCTGCGCGATTTCGCCACCCATGCAGAAACCGGTGCCGCGATGCCGTCCGATCTGCTGGACAAGGTGCTGGCGGCGGCAACCTATGACATGGGGTTCCAGACGGTGGAATACGTCGCCTCGGCCCTGGTTGACCTGTCGTTTCATGACGGTGCGGCCCCTGCCGATCCCATGGCCAAGCAGGCCGAGGTGCTGGAGGTGCTGGGCATGCCCCGCGCCATCGGGATGCGCCATGCGACCCCACATTTTGCCCATGTGTTTGCGGGCGACGGGTATTCGTCGGGCTATTACAGCTACATGTGGTCCGAGGTAATGGATGCCGATGCGTTTGCCGCGTTCGAAGAGGCCGGCGGCCCGTTCGATGCAGAGCGGGCCCAGGCGTTGGAGACACACATCCTGAGCACCGGTGGCAGCGTGGATGCGGCGGAGCTGTATACCGCGTTCCGGGGGCGGCTGCCGGGGGTCGAGGCGTTGCTGAAGGGCCGCGGACTGGCGGCGTGATCCAAAGGACGCCTGACGGCGACACCATGTTTTGGGGGGCTCTGCCCCCGCTTTCGGCTCCCCCGGAGTTTATCCGGCAAGATGAAGCTGGATCAGTAGCCGGCGGTTCGGTCCACCACGTGCAGGAAAGGCAGACCGGCCTCGCCCCGGCGGATGTTCTCGGCGACGGTTTGTGACGAATAGGCGGCCCGGGTTTCCGACGCGATATGCGGGGTCACGGTGACGTTCGGGTGCGTCCAGTAGCGGTGGTCGGCCGGCAGGGGTTCGGTACGGAACACGTCGAGCGTGGCGTGTCCGATCTGGCCGGAGTCGAGGGCGATCAGCAGCGCATCATCGTCGATCAGCGGGCCGCGCCCGGGGTTCAGAATGCGCGCGCCTTTTGGCATCAACGCCAACGTGCGGGCGTTCAGCGTGTTTTCGGTCGCCGGGGTGCTGGGCAGCAGCAGAACGCAGTAGTCGGCGCGCATCAGCGCCGCGTCCAGCCCGTCGGTGCCCGAAAAACAGGTGATGGTATCCAGTGATTTGGGCGACCGGCTCCAACCTGCGACGTCAAAGCCGAGGCCCGCAAGGGTCGTGGCGCAGGCGGTTCCCAATTCGCCCAGACCCAGCACCGACACCCGTGTGTCAAAGGCCAGTGGCGGGGCCTGTGGTTCCCACGTGCCGGGGGCCGCATTGATATGCGCATCCATGCCGAGATGCAGGCGCAGGATGTGACCCGTGACCCATTCGACCATGCCCTGGGTCAGGGCCGGGTCCACCATGCGGCAGAGCGGGATGTGCAGCGTCGGGTTGTCCACCACCGCTTCGACCCCGGCCCATAGGTTCAGAACCGCCTTGGCCCGGGTAAAGGGTGTGAAATCCTGAACCGGAGAATTGGGTGCATAGACGATGTAGTCCACCGTGTCCGGTGCATGATCGGTGCGGATGTCGGCCTTGATCCCTGTGGCGGCAATGGCTTGGGCCAGCGGTTCCTGGTATTCGGCCCACCGTGCGTGGGTCGCGGCGAACAGGACGTTGACAGTCATGTGGCGAACGCGTCGCCCAGGTCGCGCATCCCCTTGATCTCGACCGGGTTGCCGGACGGGTCGGTAAAGAACATCGTGGCCTGTTCTCCCGGCTCGCCTGCGAACCGGATCTGCGGTTCGAGAACGAAATCGACGCCTGCCGCCGTCAGCCTGGCGGCCAGTGCTTTCCAGTCGTCCATCGGCAGCACGACCCCGAAATGCGGCATTGGCACGTCGTGCTCGCCCACCTTGCCGGTGGGCGCGCTGTCAAAGGGGCGGCCCAGATGGCAGCTGAGCTGATGGCCGAAGAAGTTGAAATCGACCCAGGTGTTGGTGCTGCGCCCCTCGACGCAGCCCAGCAGATCGCCATAGAAGGCGCGTGTGGTGTCCAGATCGGTGACGTTGAAGGCAAGGTGAAAGAGCGTCATGCGCGGCAAACTAGCCGAGGTGCGTGCGGGCCGAAACCCGATAATGCCCTATCGCGGGCGGTGCACGTGGGCGCTTTGCGCCAGACCGAATGCCAGCATCAGCACCAGCATGGCCGAGCCCCCATAGCTGACCAGAGGCAGCGGCACGCCCACGACCGGTGCCAGCCCCATCACCATCGACATGTTCACCGCGAAGAACAGAAAGAAGTTGAGCGCAATGCCCAGCGTCAGCAGGGACGAAAACCGGTCCTTGTTGTTCAGGGCCGACACCACGCAGAACAGGATGATCAGGGCGTACAGCAACAACAGTGAAAAGGCGCCGATGAACCCGAATTCCTCGGCCAGCGTGGTAAAGATGAAGTCGGTGTGTTTTTCGGGCAGGAAGTTCAGGCGGCTTTGTGTGCCTTGCATGAAGCCCCGCCCGGTCCAGCCGCCGGATCCCAGCGCGATCTGGCTTTGGGTGATGTGATAGCCCGCGCCCAAGGGGTCGGAACTGGGGTCCAGGAACGTGTCGATGCGGCGGTACTGGTAATCCTTGAGCAGTTGCCAGTCGGTGCCGCGCGACTGGAATACCGCAGCAATCAGACCGCCGACCGAGGCCACGACGGCCGCGAAATAGGCCCAGTGCACCCCGGCCAGAAACATCAGACCGCCGCCCGCCGCCAGCAGCAGGATCGCGGTGCCCAGATCCGGTTGCCGCAGCACAAGGAACACCGGCGCCAGTATCAACACGATGGGGATCAGTACCCAGATCGGGCGCGATTTCTTGTCCGGGGGCAGCCAGTCGTAATAGGCGGCCAGCGCCATCACCATCGTAACCTTCATCAGTTCGGACGGTTGCAGCCGCATGAACCCAAGGTCGATCCAGCGCTGCGCGCCCATGCCGACCGAACCGAAGAATTCCACCGCCACCAGCAGCATCATCCCCACCGCAAAGGCCAGTGCGGCCATGTTGCGCCAGAACCAGATCGGCACGACGGCCACCAGCAGCATCAGGACAAAGCCCACGCCAAACCGCTTCATCTGCGGTTCGGCCCAGGGTGAAAACGACCCGCCCGCCACGGAATACAGCATCAGGAACCCGACGCCTGCCACGGCCACCAGCAACAGGGCCAGCGGCCAGTTCAGGTACAGGATCTTGCGCGGCCCGGTGGGGACGTATTTGACCGTGTACTCAAGATAGCTCATGCCTGATCCTTGCCCGAGATGTTGGCCACGGGCTGCACATCGCGCAGGCGGGTTTGCTGATCACGGATGCGGCCGCGGTCCTTGGTCGGGTATGCTTCGAGGGGTGGGTCTTCTCCGTAAAGCGCCTGAAGGGTGATATCCCGGGCGATGGGGGCCGCGGCCTTGGACCCGCCGCCGCCATGTTCGACCACCACCGCCACGGCGTAGCGCGGATTGTCATAGGGGGCGAAGTTCACGAACAAGGCGTGGTCGCGGCGCTCCCACGGCAAATCCTCGTTCCGGACCACGCCGGCGCGGCGTTCGGCGGCTGTGATATTGCGCACCTGGCTGGTGCCGGTCTTGCCCGCCATGCGCATCGCGTCCTCGATGATGCGGCTGCCATAGGCGGTGCCGCGCCGGTCGTTCACCACCGCGAACATGGCGCGCCGCATTTTGCGCAGGCTGTTTTCGTTCATGCCCAGGTCAGTGCCGCGCCCCGATGGCATCTCGATCCCGTCCACAGATTTCACCAGCCGGGGCGAGATGCTGCGCCCGGTGGCGATGCGCGCCGTCATCACCGCCAGTTGCAGGGGCGAGGCCAGCATGTAGCCCTGCCCGATGGATGCGTTCACAGTGTCCCCGATCACCCAGTCCTGACCGTGTACGCGGGCTTTCCAGTCCTTGGTCGGTGTCAGGCCCTTGGCCACGGCAGACATCGGCACGTCGTGGCGCATGCCCAGCCCAAAGCGGTTGGCCATGGCGCTGATCTTTTCGATCCCGACCTTGAGGGCCAGGTCGTAGTAATAGACATCGCAGGACTGTTTCAGAGAGTTTTGCAGATCGACCCAACCGTGGCCCGCGCGTTTCCAGCAATGGAACCTGCGCCCCGCAACCTCGAGGTGGCCGGGGCAATACACCGTTTCGTCCGGGCCGATCAGTCCTTCTTCGAGGGCGGCCATGGCGGTGATCATCTTGAAGGTCGAGCCGGGCGGATATGTGCCCTGCACCGACTTTGACGCCAGCGGGCGGTACTTGTTGTCGGTCAGCGCCTTGTAGTCGCGGCTGGAAATCCCGCGCACGAAAAGGTTGGGGTCATAGGTGGGCGTAGAAGAGATGGCGACCAGATCGCCGCTGTCGAGATCGATGACCACGGCACTTGCGCTTTCGTCCTTCATCCGCGCCTGTACGTAGCGTTGCAGCTTGGCGTCGATGGTCAGTTGCAGGTCGGCGCCCGCAATCCCGTCTCGCCGGTCCAGTTCGCGCATGACGCGGCCTGCGGCGTTCACTTCGACGCGGCGGGCCCCGGCCTTGCCGCGCAGGCGTTCCTCGATCTTGGCCTCGACGCCGACCTTGCCGATCTGGAATCGCGGGATGCGTAGCAGCTGGTCGGGGTCTTCGATCCGTTCCAGATCGTAGTCGCTGACCGGGCCGACATAACCGAGTACATGGGCAAAGTCGGACCCCAGCGGATAAACGCGGCTCAGCCCCACCTCGGGCGTGACACCGGGCAGGGCGGGGGCGTTGACGCTGACGCGGCTCAGGTCGTCCCAGGTCACTTCGTCGGCAACCGTCACCGGCAGGAAAGGGGGCGAGCGGCGGATCTCTGTTATGGCGCGGTCCAGCTCTTCGGGGTCGATGCTGACGACCCGTTGCAACTGTTCGATCACCTGTTCGACGTCGCCCGCATCCTCGCGCACGACCACGATGCGGTAGCTGGGCACGTTGCGCGCCAGCGCCACGCCGTTGCGGTCGAACACCTCGCCCCTCTCGGGCGGGATCAGGCGGATATTGATGCGGTTTTCTTCGGCCAGCAGGCGGAACTGGTCGGCCTGATCCACCTGCAGGTACTGCATCCGCGCACCAAGTCCCGCGACAAAGGCCAGTTGCAGCCCACCCAGAACCGCCGCGCGGCGGGTCAGCAGCCGGTGCGACGCTTCGATGTCGATGCGGGGCCGTTTCATGAACGCACCCCCGATCCGCCAAGGTCATTGGGCGTGGCCTTGCGCACCCCCATGAACGCATGGGTGACCCCCACCACCAGCGGATAGGCCAGCGCCGTCACGATGATCTGGATCAGCGCAGGTCCCAGCGGCGGCATGTCAATCAACAGGACCGCCATGATGATCCGGTAGCCGATGCCGATCCCCACGATCCACGCCGTGACCGAAACAAGTTCAGCTGCAAGGCTGGCGTCGCGCAGCGACCGCGCCTGGAATTTCAACTGCTCGCAGGCGATGAGTGCCAGCAAGGCCCACAGGCCGGGCGGACGCTGCAACAGCAGGTCTGCCAGCAGGAAACTGCCCGCCAGAAGCGTCGCGGGCACGTAATCGGGGCGCCGTACGGACCACGCCAGAGCAAAGGCCAGCAACAGGTCTGGCCAGATCCAGCCGCCCGTCGCCGTTTGCAGCGGCAGCAGGTGCAGGAACAGGATGCCCATCACCAGCGTGGCAAAGAGTATCCGCATGGTCCACAGGCGGGAGGAACCCAATTCGCTCATTCGTCGCCCTCCGGCTGCAACAGCGCGGCAGCGTCCGGGCGCAGCACATCGGTCGTGTCGGACACCGGTTCAGATCCGTAGTGGCGCAGCACCCGCAGGAATTCGAGCCGTTCGTAGTCCGCCGCCAGCCGCACCCGAAGGCGTCCATTGGGGTCCAGCGCCAGTTGTCCGATCAGCAGGCCGGGCGGGAACACCCCCCCGTCGCCCGAAGTCACCACCCGGTCACCGGGGCGGACCAGGTCGGGGTTCTCGATGAAGTCGATTGGCGGAGCGGCCGAGTTGTCGCCTGCCACGATCGCCTTTTGCCCCGACGGCTGCACGATGGCAGGCACCCGGCTTGACGCGTCGGTGACCATGATCACCCGCGCCGTGTTCTGCGCCACGCCAGAAATGCGGCCGACAAGGCCCAGGCCATCCATGGTGGCCCAGCCTTCGACGATGCCATCGCGCGCACCCACATTCAGCAGCACCGACTGCCGAAAGGGCGACCCGCTGTCCGCCAGCACCACACCGGTGATATAGGTCAGGCGCGGATCCAGTCGAACGTTGTTCAGGTCGAGCAGCCGTGCGTTTTCCTGTTCCAGCTGCAATGCGGCCTCTTTCCACGCTTCCATCTGCCGCAACTCGCGGCGCAATTCTGCATTCTGTTCGGCGATGCGCCGGTAGCTCTGGAAATCGCGGAACAGGTTGATGGTGCCGGTCACCGGGGCCAAGGCCCAGTCCATGTTCGGCACGATCCGGTCGGTGACCTGCGCACGGAACCGTTCGACCCGGGGACTGTCGATACGCCACAGCAGGAATGTGCCCGTCAGCAGCAGGACCAGCACAGCCAACACCAGCCGCCGCAGCGGGCCCGCGTAATCTACGTTTGGGCGATCCTTGGCCAAGGTGTGCGCACCTGCGTTGGGTTCAACTCAATGCTGCCGGATGGTCCGACATTTGTACAAATAGGGCAAGACAACTCTGGTCGCGCGGGGGGCGATTCAGCTGTCGTAATCAATGGCGTGGCGCAGTTGTTTTTCGTATTCCAGCGCCTTGCCGGTGCCAAGGGCCACGCAATTCAGGCTTTCGTCCGCGATGGATACGGCCAGGCCGGTCTGTTCACGCAGGGCAAGGTCCAGATCACCCAGAAGCGCGCCGCCGCCGGTCAGCATCACGCCACGGTCCACAATGTCGGCGGCCAGATCGGGCGGGGTGGTCTCCAGCGCCGTCATCACCGCTTCGCAGATCTGCTGCACGGGTTCGGCCAATGCCTCGGCAATCTGGGCCTGGGTGACCTCGATTTCCTTGGGCACGCCGTTGAGCAGGTCGCGGCCCCGGATGTGCATCGACGTTCCGCGCCCGTCGTCGGGCATGCGGGCGGTGCCGATGCTGGTCTTGATCCGTTCGGCGGTGGTTTCGCCCACCAGCAGGTTCTGCTGGCGGCGCAGGTAGCTGATGATCGCCTCGTCCATGCGGTCGCCACCCACGCGGACGGACCGGGCATAGACGATGTCGCCCAGGCTCAGCACCGCCACCTCGGTGGTGCCGCCGCCGATGTCCACGACCATGTTGCCGGTGGGATCGGTGATGGGCATCCCCGCACCGATGGCCGCTGCAATGGGTTCGGCAATCAGGCCTGCGCGGCGTGCGCCGGCGCTGAGAACCGACTGCCGGATGGCACGTTTTTCCACCGGGGTCGCGCCGTGCGGCACGCAGACGATGATTTTGGGCTTGGAAAAGGTCGAGCGTTTGTGGACCTTGCGGATGAAGTGCTTGATCATCTCTTCGGCGGTGTCGAAGTCGGCGATGACGCCTTCGCGCATGGGGCGGATCGCCTCGATGCTGCCGGGCGTCCGACCCAGCATCAACTTGGCATCTTCGCCTACGGCCAGCACCTTTTTGACGCCGTCCTTGACGTGGTAGGCCACGACCGAAGGTTCGGACAGGATCACGCCGCGCCCCTTGACGTAGACCAGCGTGTTGGCGGTGCCGAGATCGATCGCCATGTCCGACGAAAACAGCCCACCGAGATTTCCGAAAACCGACATTCGCCCCGTGCCCCGATGCATTTTGGCGCGCCGACTCGGGCGCGCGTTGACTGACGCCTTATACGGGCGGCTCGGGTCGGTTAAAAGGCCGGATTCCGCGGGTTGGTGGCGCGATAACGCCGATTTTCAACGTGCCGCACCGTCAAGGAAAGCCGCCAGCGTTTCGAGGTCTTTCAGGGGCAGGACATGGGCCACGTACTGATCCGGGCGCAGAACCACCAGCGCGCCGCGGTCCCGGGCCACGCCGCGCAAATCAAAGATGTCAGCGCCGGGGTCAGGGCAAAAGACCCGCTCCATGTCCCGCAGGCCATGGCCGCCTGTGGCTGGAAACAGGCCCGGCGTGGCGGGATCAAACACGGTGTCGCGGTGGGGCGTTTGCACGATCACGCGCAGGTCCAGTGCGCTGTCTTCGCCGTACTGCGCCGCCAGGGCCAGCGCATCCGCGATGGCATGCCCGGCAAAAGCCATCAGCCGCCAGCGCCCGTCCGCCTGCACCACGTGGCCCAGGTGCATCGGCAGCGCGTCAGCCCACCGGATAACCGGGGCCGAATGGAACCGTGTGCCGATCTCGAAGCCTGTGGCCAGGTGCTGCCACGTGTCCGGCCCGCGGATCAGCGACGGGCCGTACCGCGTGGCAACCCCGGCGGTGTAGCGCCCGTGCTGCTGGAAATAGCCCTGGAATTCCTGTGGATCGCTGCCGCCCGCGGCAAAACGGCTGGCAAAGGCCTTGTCGAAATCGATCAGCCCTTGCGCGATGGCCTGCCGTTCGGCGGAATAACTGTGCAGCAGGTCAGGGCCGCCGCGCCCTTCCAGCACCGATTGCAGTTTCCAACCGAGGTTAAAGGCATCCTGCATCGACACGTTCATGCCTTGCCCCGCCTTGGGGCTGTGGGTGTGGCACGCGTCGCCGGCGATGAACACACGCGGGGGCATGTCTGAAACCGGCTCCGCGTCGCTGAACCGGTCGGTCAGGCGCTGCCCGATTTCGTAGACGGACCACCAGACGATGTCCTTCACCTCAAGCGCATAGGGGTGCAGGATCCGCCGCGCGGCAGCGATCAGGTGGTCGGGGGCAATGTCGCGGTCGGCCACGCGTTCGGATGGTTTCAGCTTGTCCAGTTCGATATAGAGCCGCACCATGTACCCGCCTTCGCGCGGGATGATCAGCAGGCTCCCTTCGGTGGCCGACTGGATCGCGGATTTCAGGCGGATGTCGGGAAAGTCGGTGATGGCCAGCACATCCATGACGCCCCAGGCGGCATTCGCGGCGTCTCCGCGCAATTCGATGCCCAGCGACCGGCGCACCTGGCTGCGCCCACCGTCGCAGCCGACAACGAAACGGGCGGCGCTGTGTTCCTGACGGCCGTCCTTTTCCAGCGTGACCGTCACGGGGGCGTGCGGGTTGTCGGGCACGCTCAGGTCCACCAGGTGGGTGCCATAGTCAGGTTCCAGCCGCGTCGGTGATTTGCGCATGAGGTCCAGATACATCTCTTGCACCCGCGCCTGGCTCAGGATCACGTGGGGCATTTCGGACAGGCCGTCCTCGACGTCCTGTATCCGCCCGCTTCGTGAAATCCGGTCGTCCGCGTCCGGTTTCCAGAAAGTGGTTTCGTTGACGTGGTACGCCTCACGCAGGACCTGATGGGCAAGGCCGAAGGCTTCGAACATCTCCATCGTGCGGCAGGCGATTCCGTCGGCCTGCCCCATGACCAGCGGGCCGTCGCGCCGTTCGACAATGCGGGTGCGGATGTGGGCAAAGCGGGACAGGTAGGCGGCCAGCGTCAGGCCCGCAGGACCGCCGCCGATGATCAGAACGTCGGTGTCCCCCGTGGTCGGGCGGTTGGCCGCAGGCTGCAAAGTCGGGTCGCCCGGGCGAAAGCCGTTTTCGTGGTATTGCAATTGCCGCCCCCCCGCTGCCATCTGTAGCCCAGCATCGCCGCGATGCCATTTTCTTTCAAAGAAAATGGGCCGGAAAATGTGTCATTTTCCGCCACCTCGAAAAGGAGACCGTCATGCAGAAGATCCAGGCGCTGGGCGTCCACCATATCACGCTTGTCGGCGCGGACCGCCAGACATCCATCGACTTCTGGGAAGGGGTGCTGGGCATGCCCTTCATCTTCGATCAGCCGAACCTTGATGATCCGAAGCAGGGGCATCTGTATTTTGATCCCGGCGATGGGCGGTTGATCACGATCTTCACCGCCGAGGATCGCACACCCGATCCCGCCCGCACGCCCACCGATCCCGGCTGTGTCCACCATGTGGCGTTCGAGGTGGATCGCGCGACATTCGGTCAGATCCCCGCCCGGCTGGAGGCGCGGGGTGTCGGTCATTCCGGGGTCAAGGACCGGGGGTTCATGGATTCGATCTATTTCAAGGACCCACTGGGCTTGCTGATCGAACTGGCCTGCTACAAGTTCATTCCGCCGCGCGGGTCCAGCCATGCCGAGGTGTTGATGGAGGCGCACAAGATCCGCGTGAGCCGGGGCGATGATGCGATTGCAGAGGTGCATCTGGCCGATGCAGTGCTGGCGATTGTGGAGCGCGGGCAAACGTCGCTGAGCCGGGATCGTGCGGCGAAGAACCCTTATGGGTGAAAGCAGGCTATGTACTTGGCTGCTATGGCGGGGGACCGGACCAGCACAGGATTATTACCCAGCCACTTTCCTTTGAACGGCGGCGCCGAGTGGCAATCAAAAGCCCAAAGCGCCGGATGCCGCAACGTGGCGAATGTCCTCGATCAAGCGAAGACAATTGTTCTGTTCGTTGCTACGCTAGCAGCATGAAAGACGAAGACCTTACTCAAAATGGCGGCTGTTTGTGTGGCGCTGTCCGATATGCTGTCTCGGCGGAGCCTTACTATGTGGCGGTATGTTCATGCACATTTTGCCAACGTCTCACCGGCTCAGACTACAACGTCGAGAGCATGTTTCGCGAACATCAGTTCCGTCTGACACAGGGCGAAACAAAGGTGTTCAAGTACATTTCCGATGGAAGTGGTCAGCCTGTTCGCATACACTTCTGTGTAGACTGCGGGACGTGTCTGTTTCTAAGACCAGACAGATTCCCCGACTGCGTTGGTGTGTTTTCGGGCTCTTTCGATGACCCGAATTGGTTTCATCGTGATCCCACAACAGTCGGGTATTTCTTCACGTCCGAAGCACCTCGAGGAATGATGATACCTGCCGGCTTTGATACGTACTCAGGCCATGCAAAAGCACTTGATGGCTCTTTGAACGACGCCAGACGTCACTCCGATCCTTTCATGGTTAAGTAATCGAAGGTCAAGGAACTTCGCCCTTCGATCATGTCGTGGTGTTTTTTGGAACGACTGTCATGGCCCCCATTTACCAAAAGCGGTCATTCAACCATTGGTCCGCAATGACGGTTTCGTCCCGATAGCGGACATCAATGCTGATAAAAAAGATAGCGGTCGGACGGGCAAGACGCGCTTTTCCGCCTGACCTTCACCTCAACTCACGTCCTTGTAGCTGATCTCGCGCGCATCCGTGCCGCCCTTTTCGCGCCGCACCAGAAGGCGGTTCAGCGCGTGGACGTAGGCCTTGGCCGACGCAACAACAGTGTCGGTGTCCGCCGACTGGCCGGTCACGATGCGGCCGTCTTCCTCCATCCGGACGGACACCGTTGCCTGTGCGTCGGTGCCTTCGGTGACAGCATGCACCTGGTACAGTTGCAGCCGCGCCTCGTGCGGGAACAGCGCCTTGACCGCGTTGAAGGTGGCATCGACCGGGCCGTCGCCCGTTTGCGTCGTCTGCTGCCGCTCGCCGTCGATCAGCATCACCAGATCAGCCACTTGCGGTCCCTCGGTCCCGCAACGCACGGCCAGTTTTTCGATTTTCAGCCGCTCGTCTTCGGGGTCGGCCTGGGTGCGCATCAGCGCGATCAGATCGTCGTCGTAGATTTCCTTTTTCCGGTCGGCCAGTTCCTTGAACCGGACAAAGATGTCCTTGAGCTGGTTATCGCCCACCTCGAACCCCAATTGCTCCAGCTTGTCGCGCAGGGCGGCACGGCCCGAATGCTTGCCCATGACGAGGTTGGATTCCGTCAGGCCCACATCCTCGGGGCGCATGATCTCGAATGTCTCGGCGTTTTTCAGCATGCCGTCCTGGTGAATGCCGGATTCATGGGCAAAGGCGTTCTTGCCCACGATGGCCTTGTTGAATTGCACGGGAAAGCCGCTGACGGCCGCCACCCGGCGCGAGATGTTCATGATCCTGGTCGAGTCGATGCCCGTTTCGAACGGCATGATGTCGCCGCGCACCTTCAGCGCCATCACCACCTCTTCCAGTGCGGTGTTTCCGGCGCGTTCGCCCAGCCCGTTGATGGTGCATTCGATCTGGCGCGCGCCCGCCTCGACGGCCGCAAGGCTGTTGGCCGTCGCCATGCCCAGGTCGTTGTGGCAGTGGGTCGCAAACACCACTTCGTCCGCACCGGGCACGTTTTCGATAAGTTTGGCAATCAGGTCGGCGCTTTCGCGCGGGGCGGTGTAGCCCACGGTATCGGGGATGTTGATCGTTGTGGCACCGCACCTGATGGCGATTTCCACCACGCGATAGAGGTACTCCAGTTCCGTCCGCGTCGCATCCATGGGCGACCACTGCACGTTGTCACACAGGTTGCGGGCGTGGGTCACCGTCTGCTCGATCCGCTCGGCCATCTGGTCCATGTCGAGGTTGGGAATGGCGCGGTGCAGAGGCGAGGTGCCGATAAAGGTGTGAATGCGCGGGCGGCGTGCGTTTTTCACCGCCTCCCAGCAGCGGTCGATGTCGCCGAACTGGGCCCGGGCCAGCCCACAGACCACGGCGTTTTCGGTCTGTTTGGCGATCCCGCTGACGGCGTTGAAGTCGCCGTCGGACGCGATGGGAAAGCCTGCTTCGATGATGTCGACGCCCATCTCGTCCAGCAGGCCCGCGATTTCGAGCTTTTCGGCATGGGTCATGGTGGCACCGGGCGATTGTTCGCCGTCGCGCAGGGTGGTGTCGAATATGACAACTCTGTCTTTGGTCATGTCTGGTCTCTTTTTCTGTCCTGATCCGTGGCGCGCGAACTACCTCTGAGCGGGCGCGCCTTTGGGCACGCTCAGAGGCGGATTAGCAGCAGCAGGCCACGCAGGGACGCGCCGGAACGGCGGTCGGACAGGATATGCGTGGCGTGCGTCATGGCGGCACTATAGCGCGGGGATTTCGATTGGGAAAGACGGTGCGCCGATGCAAATCGGGGGCGCAGGTGGCAAATCGACCCTCCGGGGGGAGTTTATTTGGCGAGATGAAGTTGATGGATCGCGCTGGGCTGCTAGCTGAGCGCCCATGGCGAGGGTTTTGATACTTGGGGCATCGGGCGGAATTGGCGCGGCATTGGCAGCGGCCCATGCCGGGCGCGGCGACCATGTCGACGGGGTGTCGCGGTCGGGCGACGGGCTGGATGTGACGGATGCCGCCAGCGTGGCGCGGCATCTTGAGGGGCGCGGCCCATTTGACCGTGTGATCGTGGCGACAGGCGCGTTGGAGATTGACGGGGCGGCACCCGAAAAGACGATCAAGGGGCTGGACCCGAAGGCGATGCTGGATCAATTCGCTTTGAATGCTGTTGGTCCTGCGCTTGTACTCAGCCACGCGCACGCGCTGCTGCGCCGCGACGCGCCGTCGGTTATGGCTGTGCTGTCGGCGCGGGTCGGGTCCATCGCTGACAACAGGATCGGCGGCTGGATCAGCTATCGCAGCGCCAAGGCGGCGGTGAACCAGGTGATCCGCACCGCGTCCATCGAACTGGCACGGACCCACAGGCAGGCAGCCGTGATCGCCCTGCACCCCGGCACCGTGCAAACCGCATTCACCGAAAAATACCTTGGCCGTCACCCGTCGGTGCCGCCAGAACGGGCGGCGGCAGAGATGATGGCGGTGCTGGATGGGCTGGGTCCTGATCAGACAGGGCGGTTTTTCGACTACGCAGGAAAAGAGGTGCCGTGGTGACCAAGTTGATCCTGGTGCTGGGCGACCAGCTGTCTGAACACGTGGCGGCGTTGAGCGCTGCGGACAAAGCGACGGACGTGGTGGTGATGGCCGAGGTGGCGGACGAGGGGTCCTATGTCCCGCACCACCCCAAGAAGATCGCGCTGATCCTCGCAGCCATGCGCAAATTCGCGGTCCGGCTGCGGGATGATGGCTGGCAGGTCGAATACTCCGAACTGGACGACACCGAAAACAGCCAGTCGATCTGTGGCGAGTTGCTGCGCCGCGCCGACCAGCATGGCGCGTCAGAGGTGATCGCCACCCGCCCCGGTGAATACCGCCTGATCGAGGCGCTGGAAGACTGTCCGCTGACCGTCACGCTGCTGGAAGACGACCGGTTTATCGCGTCGCAAAAGGAATTCGAGGATTGGGCCGAAGGGCGCAAGGCGTTGCGGATGGAGTATTTCTATCGCGAGATGCGGCGCAAGACGGGGCTGTTGATGGACGGTGACGACCCGGCGGGCGGCAAGTGGAATTACGACCACGACAATCGCAAGCCCGCGCCCGAAGACGTCGAATTCGGCGGACCGATGCAGTTCACACCCGATGACACGGTCGATGCGGTGCTGGATCTGGTCGAACGTCGCTTTGGCAATCATTTCGGCGACCTGCGCCCGTTCTGGTTTGCTACGGATCAGGAACAGGCGCGCCGCGCGCTGACCCATTTCATCCAGAATGCACTGCCGAAATTCGGGGATTTCCAGGATGCGATGATGGCCGAGAACCGGTTCCTGTATCATGCGGTGATCGGGCTATACCTGAACATCGGCCTGCTGGATCCGTTGGAGGTGTGTCAGGCCGCCGAGGACGCCTATCGCGCCGGCGATGCGCCCATCAACGCCGTCGAAGGGTTCGTTCGCCAGATCATCGGCTGGCGCGAGTATGTGCGCGGCATCTATTTCCACGAAGGGCCGGATTATCCCCGGCGCAACGGGCTGAACCACCAACGCAAGCTGCCTGAATTCTACTGGGGCGCCGAAACCCGGATGCGCTGCGTGGCGAAAGCGGTGGAGCAGACGGCGGAGGAGGCCTATGCCCACCATATCCAGCGTCTGATGGTGACCGGCAACTTTGCCCTGCTGGCGGGGCTGAATCCGGCAGAGGTGTCGGAATGGTATCTGGCGGTCTATGCCGATGCATTCGAGTGGGTCGAGGCCCCGAATGTCGTGGGTATGTCGCTGTTCGCCGACGGGGGCGTGATTGCGTCGAAACCCTATGTAAGTTCAGGGGCTTACATCAACCGCATGTCGGACTATTGCAAGGGCTGCCACTACAAGGTCAGCCAGAAGACGGGCGAGGGGGCGTGCCCTTTCAACCTGCTGTACTGGCATTTCCTGGATCGGCATCGCGACCGGTTTTCCAACAATGCCCGCATGGGCAACATGTACCGTACCTGGGACCGGATGGACGACGACCGGCGCACCACCGTGCTGGACGAGGCGGGCCAGTTCCTGGACCGGTTGGATCGGGGCGAGATCGTCTAGCCGTTGCGCATGGGCGTGGGTCACCTGCTGGATCCCGATACCCGGACCCGGACTCCTGTTCACGTTTGTTCAACCTTCTATTTGTAAACAGCAAATCAGAACTGACACCTTGTGTTGCGGCGCGCTTGCGGTCGTTGAACGTCATCGGGGTGGGCATGAAATTGTTACGAACTTGTCCACAATCCGCCGCGGCAACGCCCGATTGATCAGGCAAGCTTTCGAAACCTGAAACGATACGGGCCGGAACCTTGCCCTACTACATCGCCATTTACGACTTTTCGTTGTTCACGATGCCTGCGGCCCTGTCGCAGGCGAACATCGACGGCGATACCCATGCCAACGACCCGGCACATGTCGATTACAATTCGGGCGCGCCCACATGGGTCGGTGAAACCTACACCTACGACGGCGGCCCTTCGACCCTGTTGGCCATCGACGATGACGATGGCAACTTTCAGGACGCCTATGTCGAGACGGGGACGCCGCAACTGTTGAGCCAGGATACGGTGATCAACGGCACGACCTATTTGGCCGGGTCCACGGTCGAGAACGAATTCGGGCTGGTCGACGGTGCCGGCAACGAAGTGTGGGTCGTCCGGATCGACGGGGTGAACGTGGGCTTTGCCTATGCTTCGGGCACGGCACCCGATCCCGGCGACAGCTTCACCCCCGTCAATGGACGGGACGGCGATGCAACCGACAGTGGCGACGGCGTGGCATCGGAAGAACCCTATGCCAACATCGTCTGCTTCACCGCCGGCGCGTTGATTGCCACCCCGTTCGGGCTGCGCGATATAGACAGCCTGAAGTCGGGTGATC
>JBCBFX010000010.1:0-57545 GCA_038527345.1 Pseudomonadota bacterium
GGTAGGCGCTGCCTCGACCGCTGACAGCACCTCGTCCACTGCATGGCCAAACGCGGCGGCAACCAGGGCATCCTTGGACGAGAAATGCCGGTAGAAACCACCATGGGTGAGTCCCGCGGCCTTCATGACATCTGCGACACTGGTCGCCTCTATGCCACGCTCGCGAAACAACCGCGAGGCCGCCTTGAGAATGCGTTCGTGGCTCTGCCGTTTCTCGTCGGCTGACATTTTGGGCATCGGCTTGGCCTCCGGGCCTTGACAGTTTGGATTTTAGGTATCATCTATATTTTAAGATTACAATAATCATCCAAAAAGGGGCCGCCAAATGTCCAGAAAACCCAGGATCCTTGTCACCAGCGCCAGCGGCAAAACAGGACTGCACACAACGTTGATGTTGCGGCATCGGGGCTTTCCCGTACGGGCGCTGGTTCGGCGGCACGACCATCGTTCCGAGCGTTTGAAGCATGCAGGCGCCGAGATCATGGTGGCCAATCAATACGCGCTGACGGACATGCGCGCAGCGATGCGCGGCGTGCAAAGGGCCTATCAATGCGCGCCGACTGCGCCCAATGGCCTGCATTTCAACGCAGTGTTCACCGCCGCGGCGTTCGAGGCCAAACTGGAACACGTCGTGACGCTGAGCCAGTGGTTGTCGAGTGCGCACCACCCGTCGCTGTTCACCCGCGAGGTGTATCTGAGCGATATCCTGAGCGGGATGCGGAAAGAGATGTCGGTCACCACCGTCAATCCGGGCTGGTTTGCCGACAACTACCTGATGGTTCTGGACATGGCAGCGCACCTGGGCGTTTTCACAATGCCGTTGGGGCCCGGACACGTGAAAAAGAACGCCCCTCCATCCAACGAAGACATCGCCAGCGTCGTAGTTGCAGCGCTGGCTGACCCACAAACCCACGCTGGAAAACGTTACCGCCCAACCGGGCCGGAGTTGCTTTCACCAGATGACATTGCCGCAGCCATGGGGCGCGCGCTTGGTCGGAAGGTTCGCTACATGGATATATCGGAAAGAATGATGACCAAGGCGCTGAGGGCTTTGCCACCCTCCAACTATTCCGAAGCCGCAGTATCGCAATTGGCGATATACGCGAACGAGTATCGCCGCGGTGCCTTTGCCGTGAACGCCCCGACAAATCATGTTGAACAGGTGGGCGACCGCGCTCCTGACGACTTTGAAAGCATCGTGCGGAAACACTTGGCTGCCAACCCTGATCTACGCCCCAGCATGCGCGGACAGCTGCGCGCAGCCCTGCGCTTTGCCAAGATTCTTTTCACGCCGGCGCTGAACATCGAAAAAATCCAGACCGATCGTGACTATGTCCGCATCGACAAGCCGTTCTTTAGCCAAGACTCGGCTGATTGGCTCTCAACGCATCAATCTTCCGAGATGAAAGAGAGACCGGCGACCGCGGCCTGACCGTCGAACATCACTTTCTTCGCAACATTGTTCAAGGAGGTTCAAATGAGCGCACTCTTCATATCCCGTGTCACAATCAAGGATCAGGCGAAATTCCAGGATTATCTGCAAAGGTCCAAAGACATCGCATCGCAGCACGGCGCTGAGCTTCTCGCCAGCGGAAAGGCACCGCGGGCGCTTGCCGGGACGCCTGCTTCACATCAGCTTGCGGTGGTTGTCCGTTTCCCAAGCATGGAAAAGCTTGATGCCTGGCACGACTCCAGGGCCTATCAGGATCTGATCCCGTTGAGGGAAGAGGCATCGGACCAGGAAATTACCGTGTACAACCTGGCCGGATGACTCCCGGGATGTTGGACCCAAAAGGCGGCTATCCGGACGAGGAGACGTAAATTGAGCCTCAATGGAAGCTGCCTGTGCGGGCGAAGCCAATGCCGCATACACGGTCCACTGCAGGGCGTGCTGGACAGCCATCGCAGCATGTGCCGGACGGCGCATGGCACTGCATCCCGAACCCGGGCCGCGGTCTGACCTCGGGACTTCGGGTAGCGGGCCGGAAAAAAACGGCCCACAGCCGACCATGGCTGACCCCTACGATGCCGAATACCAAACCGCCAAAGCAGACATTGGCGATCAGCGAACGTTGAACATATGTGTAACGTCGCTCGGCGGTTCGCTTGTGCGCAACGCCCTGGTCATCCGGCGATACTCTTGGGTCTGACTTTGCAGGACGCACAATCAGCGCTCCGTCACCCTCACAGGTTGCAGCGTCCGAATGCCCGCACAAGCTGGCTGTGGTGTCTGCGAATTTCTGCCATGCATTCGGCAACTCTCTGGTCATCAAAGTGGTGCTCTTTGTCCAGGATATTCACCGTCCCGATGACTTCATCCTCGATAACCGGAATATTCATCGCCGACTTGCAGCCAAGGCTTTGGATCAGCATGTGGTCGGGGAAGAACTTCGCGAATTCTTCGACGGTGTTGGCAACAAAGACCTCACCGTTGTCGATCACCTGCCGGGTCCAGTCATTGGGTTGCATGGGTTTTGTGCCCGACACCGGATAGGTGTCGGGATGGGACGTGTAGACCCGCCGCGCAAGATTTGCGGCGCGGTCAAGAACCGTCACGGTAAAGAGCCGTCCCTTGGTCGCAGCGTGCACCGCACGGTAGGTCTCATCGGGGGATGGCTCAGTCTTCATTCCTTTGTCACCAGCCGGTAAAACACGTAGTCCGAAGTGGCGCCGTTGACGAAACCCTTGATGTTGTCGCGCATGGCGACCTGCTTGATGGCCTGGAACATGATGACAAAGGGCGCCTCGGCCTGGGTGGCCTTTTGCAGGTCCATGTACATCTCAAGACGTTTCTCGGCGTCCTGTTCGCCCAGGGCGGCCATCGTCTTTTCGTTCAGTTCGGCCGGGGGCATCCATGCATTCCGCCATGTGGTGGTCGAAGCGTATTTGTCGTCGGAATTGTCGGCGTTGAAGGCAAAAGCCTTGGCATTCGAATGGGGATCCATGAAGTCTGGGCCCCAGTAGAGCAGCATGGCCTCGTGGGTGCGGGCGCGGTACTTGGTGATCACTTGCGCGCCAGTGCCTGCCACGATCTCGAGGTTGATCCCGCCTTCTGCAAAGGACGCCTGAATGGCCTGCGCCATCTCGACGAAAGTCGGAGCCGAAATCACATCCATCGTGACATTGATCGGCGTTTCAACGCCCGCATCCGCAAGGATCTGCCGTGCCTTTTCCGGATCGTAGCCGAAAGGGGTATCGGTCAGCGCTCCGGGGAACCCTTCGGGCCAGAAGGCCTGATGCACTTCCATCTGGCCCTTGAGCATACCGCCTGCCATGCCTTCGTAGTCCACCAGGTAGCGCGCCGCTTCCCACACCGCGGGATCGGTCAGCGCGTCGACTTTCTGGTTGAACGACACCCAATGCACGGCGGCCTGCGGATAGGTCTCGATGCGGACGCCGTCGACCCCTTCAAGGCCAGCAATCTGGCCCGGATCAAGGTTCTTGGCCATGTCGATGTCGCCTGCCTCAAGCTGGAGGCGTTGGGTGGCACCCTCGGGGTTGTGCTGGATCACGATGCGATCCATCGCGGGTGCCCCCTGGTGGTAATTCGGGTTTGCCTGCAAGGAAAGGATATCGGCGGGGCGGTAGGTCTGCAGCGAAAACGGCCCCGTACCGGCGGAATTCTTGTTCATCCAGGCATGGCCCATATCGCCGTCCACCTCGTTGGCCATCACGGTTTGCATGTCGACAATGGAGGCCGGCCGCGCGGCGAGGACATTCAGCACGAAAGACGGCGCGAAATCGCCCTCGTAGCGGACCGTGACGGTGTTGCCTTCGGTGGTGACCATCTCGGCGATGTTGTCGGGCGTCCAGCCCAGTTGGGTCAGTATAAAGGCCGGGGCCTTGTCCAGCGTGACCACCCGGGTCCAGGACCCCACGACATCTTCACCGCGCAGCGGATTGCCGGAATGGAACGTGACGCCGTCGCGCAGCGTGAAAGTCACCGTCTTGTTCGCGGCGTCGATCTCCCACGCGGTTGCCAGCGCCGGGGCCAGCACGGTCGTGTCCATCGCGTCATACCGGACCAAAGTGTCATAGGTATTGGCGACATATTCACCCGAACTGAACTCATAGGCCGAGGCCGGATCGATGGTGACGATGTCGTCGATGTTCTGCGCCACGACAAGAACGTTGTCCGGCGTTGCCGCCGCCACGGGCGAGAACGCAAGGGCGCCCGCCAACAGACCCGCCGTCAGAGTGAATTTGATGTATTTCATCGCTAATCCCTTTCAAAGTCGCCGGAGTAAGGCCCCATCGCTCAGACGGAGGCTTGCAGCAAATGCTGCGCGTACGGATGCGTCGCCTCCATGCGGCGGAGCGCTTCGACATCCAGAATTTCCACGATCTCTCCGTCCTTCATCACGGCAAGCTGGTCGCACATGTGCCCGACGACGGAGAGGTCGTGAGACACCATAAGGTAGGTTAGATTGTGTTCTTGCCGCAGATCAACCAGCAGGTTCAGGATTTCCGCCTGCACTGAAACATCAAGGGCCGAGGTCGGCTCGTCCAGCAACAACAGCTTCGGCTCCGGTGCCAGAGCGCGCGCAATAGCCACCCGTTGCCGTTGCCCCCCGGACAGTTGATGCGGGTACCGAAAGCGGAAATTCTGACCAAGACCCACATCGTCGAGCAGTTTCACAACGCGGCTGTCGATGTCCTTGAAACCATGCAGGTAAAGCGTTTCGCCCAAAACCTGATCGACCGAATGGCGTGGATGCAACGAGGCATAGGGATCCTGAAACACCATCTGAACGGTCTTGAAGAACGCCTTTGGCCGGCGTGCGGCGACGGGTTGTCCGTCGACGGCGATCCTGCCCGACCATGTCGGCGCGAGCCCAGTGATCGCGCGCAGGATTGTCGATTTACCCGAGCCGCTTTCGCCGACAAGGCCGAAACTCTCGCCCTCGCCGACGCAAAAGCTTGCGGCCTTCACGGCATCCACCCGGTCCCGTGCCGTGCCGAACCAGACGTTCAGGCCCTCGATCTCAAGCATGCTCATAACCGGCCACTCACGCTGGGCGCCTCCGACCAGGCCGGGTCGCGCTGCAAGACCTCCAGGCGGTCTTTCGGCGTGTCCAATCGCGGTAGCGAGTTGAGCAGCCCCCGGGTATAGGGATGCGTTGCCTCGTGCAGCTTGTCGGCCGCGCAGACCTCTACGATGCGGCCTGCATACATGATCAGCACACGGTCGCAGAAATCAGCGACAAGGTTGAGGTCGTGACTGATAAAGATCAGCCCCATGCCGCGTTCTTTCACCAGCCGGTCCATGATATCCAGAACCTGCCGCTGGACCGACACATCAAGGGCTGATGTCGGTTCATCCGCGATAAGGATCTCGGGGTTCGGGATGAGCATCATCGCGATCATGATCCGCTGGCCCATGCCGCCCGACATTTCGTGCGGATAAGCGCGCATCACCCGTTCAGGGTCGCGGATGGAGACGGCGTTGAGCATTTCAAGCGACTTGGTGTGCGCTTGCGCCTTCGAGGCCCGGGCGTGCAGCCGGTAAGCCTCGATGATCTGGTCGCCAATGGTCATCACCGGGTTGAGCGAGAATTTCGGGTCCTGCATGACCATCGAGATGCGCTGACCCCGGACAGCCCGCATCTCCTTTTCCGATTTGGCAAGCAGGTCGTCACCGTCCAGCTTGATATAGTCCGCTTCCACGATCCCGGGCGGTCGGATCAGCCTGAGGATCGCCCGACCCGTCATCGACTTGCCAGACCCGCTTTCGCCCACGATGCCAAGACGCTCGCGCCCAAGCGAAAACGACACACCGCGCACCGCGTCGAAGACGCCTTGCCGCGTGGGGAACCTGACCCAGAGGTTCTCGATATCAAGAAGCATGCTCATCACTCGCCGGCCTTCGGATCAAGCACATCGCGCAAACCGTCGCCCAGCAGGTTGAAAGCAAGGGACACGGTAAAAATGGCCAGCCCCGGCATGGTGGCAACCCACCAATGGTCGAGAATGAAACGACGCCCCTCCGAGATCATGGCCCCCCATTCGGGGCTGGGTGGTTGTGCTCCGAGCCCCAGAAAACCAAGTCCTGCGGCTGCCAGGATGATCCCCGCCATGTCCAGTGTGACGCGCACGATCAGGGACGAGATGCACAGCGGCCAGATATGCTGCGTGATGATCCGCAGCGCGCCTGCGCCCTGCAGCCGGATTGCAGCGATGTAGTCGGAAGAGCGGATCGTCAGGGTTTCCGCCCGTGCGATCCGCGCATAGGGCGGCCAGGCGGTGAGCGAGATGGCAAGCACTGCGTTTTCGATCCCCGCACCAAGGGCCGCAACGAAAGCCAAAGCCAGAACAAGGCGCGGGAAGGCCAGGAAGATATCGGTGATCCGCATCAGCACGATGTCGACCCACCCGCCCGCATATCCCGAAACGGTGCCCACCAGCAGCCCGGCAATCGGGGCGATCAGTGCGACAAGGGCCACGATGTAAAGCGTGATGCGCGCGCCGTAGATCAGCCGGGACAGGATATCCCGGCCCAGACTGTCGGTGCCCAGAACGTGCCCCTGGGTGCCCAGAGGGGCCAGACGGTTGCCCAGGTCCTGCACAAAGGGATCATGCGGCGACAGTATGGGTGCAGCTGCGGCGATCAGGATGAGCAGGAGCAGGATACCCAGCCCCACCATTGCCATGGTGTTCGACCGGAACGTCAGCCAACCCTGATAGAGAGCGGACAGCTTTGCATGCCGCCGCGATGTCGGCGTGTCGGTCAGAAGCCACTGGCGCAAAGACTGATCCGCCATCATCGCGCCCTCGGATCGAAGACCTTGTAGAGCAGGTCGGAGAAGATATTGAGCAGGATGAAGATCAGCCCGACGACAACCGTGCCGCCCAGGACCGCGTTCATGTCGGCACTCAGAAGTGCAGTGGTGATGTAGCTGCCGATACCCGGCCAGGAAAAGATGATTTCCGTCAGCACAGACCCTTCGAGGAGGTTGGCATAACTCAACGCGATCACGGTGATCAGTTGCACGCGGATGTTCTTGAAGGCGTGCTTCCAGATCACGTCCCGTTCCGACATGCCCTTCACGCGCGCGGTGGTCACGTATTCGGCGCTCAGTTGTTCCAGCATGAAGGACCGGGTCATGCGGCTGATGTAGGCCAGCGAATAATAGCCCAGCAAGGCAGAGGGCAGAATGATGTGGCTGAAGGCGTCCTTGAATACGTCCCAGTTGCGGTCGAGAATTGAGTCGACCAGGATCATGCCGGTCACGGACGGGACCACATCGACATAAAAGATCCCCACACGGCCCGGGCCACCGACCCAGCCCAGAATGCCGTAAAAGATCAAGAGCCCCATCAATCCCAGCCAGAAGATCGGCATCGAGTAGCCCACAAGCGCCACGACACGCGCGATCTGGTCGATCCATGACCCTTTGCGCACGGCCGCCAGCACCCCAAGGGGCACGCCCAGCACAATCCCGAAGAAGATGCCGAGCGTGGCGAGTTCGAGCGTCGCCGGGAAAACGCGGGCGATGTCTTCCGAGACGGGCCTGGCGTTCAGAAGCGAGGTGCCGAAATCCAGATGCAGCACATCCCAGATGTAGTAGCCGAATTGAACGATCAGCGGCTTGTCGAGGCCCAGTTGCTGAAACACGGCGTCGTAGGTCGACTGGGACGCGCGTTCCCCAACGATGGCCAGAACCGGGTCAATCGGCATGACCCGGCCAATGATGAAGGTGATGAACAGCAGACCCAGCATCGTCACGGCGATAGAGCCGAGTGTCAGAAGCGTGGTCTTGATCCAGGGCGGGAGGGACGCGCGCCCCTCCCCCATGTTTTCACCGAGCGCCACTTACTTGGTGACCTGCCAATAGGCCGCCGATGTCACGGCCTGTCCGGTGGACCAATCGGTGACATTCTCGCGCAGCGCCGATTGCTCGATCTGCTGGAACATGATCACGAAGGGCGATGTTTCGCGGAACTCTGACTGGATATCCAGGTACATCTGCACCCGCTTGTCCCGGTCGCCTTCGGTCACGGCCGCCGCGACCTTTTCGGTCAGACCGCCGGTGTCCCAGCTGTTGCGCCAGGCCAGCAGGCCCGTTGCATTGGCCTCATCCGAGTTGTCCGGGTTATAGGCAAAGGTGCCGGCGTTTGTCTGCGGGTCGGGATAGTCCGGCCCCCAGGCACCAAGATAGACATCCAGTTCCCGCGCACGGTAGCGGGCAAGGATCTGCTTGGCGGTGCCCACGGTGATGTTGACCTTGATCCCCGCCTGTGCTGCGGCGTTCTGGAACGACTGCCCGATCTCGATCCGCTCTTGTGCTTCACGCACACCGATCTCGATTTCCAGATTTTCGACACCTGCCGCGGCGAGCAATTCCCTGGCCTTGTCGATATTGTACGAGAACGGATTTTCGTCCGAGGCCCCCAGATATGTCGCGGGCAGGAAGTTCTGGTGGATCGTGTACTGTCCCGCAAGGAAACTGTCGCGCATGCCTTCGTAGTCGATCAGATACTTGAACGCCTGCCGCACTTCCGGCTTGCTGAGTTCGGGGTGCTTCTGGTTCAGCGCGATATACATCAGCCGTCCCTTCAGCTCATCCTGGATCTTCACGCCTTCAGCAGCCGACGCCCCGGCGATGTCCTCTGGGTTGAGGTTGCGCGCTATGTCGATGTCGCCACGTTCCAGCAGCAAACGCTGCGAGGCGCTTTCCAGCACATGGCGCACGATGACGCGTTCCATCGCGGGCGCACCGCCATAGTAGTCAGGGTTGGAAGACAGGGTGACCGCCTCATTGGGTTTCCAGCTGTCCAGCTTGTAAGGGCCTGAGCCGGCCGAGTTGGTTTTCAGCCACCCGTTGCCCATATCGCCATCGACCTCATTGGCCATGACGGTTTCCTTGTCGACCACCGCACCGATCGTGGCGGTCAGACAGTTGAGCACAAAGGACGTCGCATATTTCTTGTCCGTCGTGATCACCAGCTTGTCGCCTTCGGCCCGGATCGTCTCGGTTGCATTTTCCGGCGTAAAGCCAAATTGCGTCAGGATGAACGCCGGTGTCTTGTTCAGGATCACGGCGCGCTGGAGCGAAAACGCCGCGTCTTCGGCGCGTACCGGGTTGCCGGAATGGAAGGTCACGCCTTCGCGCATGGTAAAGGTGATCGTCCTGCCATCTTCGGAAACGTCCCAGCTTTCGGCCAGATCAGGCTTGTAGCCGGCATCCAAATCCATGGGGTCGAGATTGACCAGACGGCTGTAGACGTTGCGGCTGATGTCGGAGCCCGCAAACTCGAAGCTCTCGGCGGGATCAATCGTGGTCACGTCATCGATGCGGTGGGCGATGACAAGCATATTGGCAGGCGTCTCCGCATGCGCCGCGAAGGACGACACGCTGACCGCAAGACCAATCGCAGCGCTTGTGAGTAGTCGGTTAAAAGCATTCATGTCTAGAACCTCTCCTGTTCAACTTCGTTAGGTCTGGCCAAGGGCGTTATTTCCCCCATGTTTTTTCCAGCACGCGCAGCCAGTTCTTGTGGCAAAGCTTCGACATCAACGCATCGTCGTAGCCGTGTTTTGCCATCGCGTGCCTCAGTTGAGGCAGGTCTGCACAAGAGGTCAGCGCCTCTGGCACAATCGCCCCGTCGTAGTCAGAGCCAAAGCCCACCCGGTCTTCACCCAGATGTTCGATCAGGTGGTCCAGATGTCTCAGCATCTGTTCCAGCGGTACGTCCGCCAGCATTTTGCCGTCTTCCCGCAGGAAAGCCACGGCGAAATTCAGTCCCACCATCCCGTCGCTTTCGCGGATGGCGGCCAGTTGCTTGTCCGTCAGATTGCGCGCGTGCGGGCAAAGGGCATGTGCGTTCGAATGGGTTGCAACCAGGGGTCGGGTAGAGTGCCGCGCCACGTCCCAGAACCCCGCTTCATTCAGATGCGACAGATCAAGCATGATACGCATCTCGTTGCAGCGCCTGACCAGCCGCAGGCCATGATCGGTCAGCCCCGGGCCTATGTCGCCATCACCGGGAAAACGGAACGGCACGCCATGGCCAAAGATCGTTGTACGGCTCCACACCGGACCGATGGACCGAAGCCCGGCCTGGTAAAGCACGTCGAGCGTATGGAAATCGGGGTCGATCGCTTCGGCCCCCTCGAGATGGAAGATCGCGGCGATGATCTCATCGTCGAGTGCCGCCCGAATTTCCTGCGCACTGCGACAGACCCGCAGGCCCCCGCGTTTCTCCAGATCAAACAGGACCGCGGCCTGCGCCATCACCACCGGAAAGGAATCTTCCCAGTCGATGGGGTCGGGCAGGGGCAGATCGTAACGATCCTTGGTCATCTCGGCGAACTTGGCGTCGTGATCCATCGGCGATGGCACGTAGACGGCGAAAAACCCGCCGCCAAACCTGCCCGCCCGGGCCGACGGAACATCAATCGCGCCGTCGCACCCCGTCAGAAAGCTCTCTGCGGCCGTTAATCCACCGACGCGGTACAGCTTGAGAAGAACATCGTTATGTCCATCAAGAATTGTGTGATCGGAAATCGAACTCAAAGTCAGGAGGCCCCCGCCGTCGCAGGCTTTCAGCTTACGCGAGAAATTCTCATAGGAAACAACCAGGGCTATGATAAACTCTCATTAAGCTATGAGGCTTTCGCAGAAAGAACGATGTCAGAAAGAACTTGGCATAGCCTATCGGAATACGAGGCGCTCCGCGCGTTGATGGAAAGCGGCACGACCTCAAAGGCTGCAGTGCGGCTGGGGCTGTCGCAATCCGCAGTCAGCCGCTCGATCTCCAGTCTGGAGGCCCGCCTGGGTCGATTGTTGTTCGAACGGGACAGGGGGCGTTTGCGCCCGACCTCGGAGGCCACGCGGCTCAACAAGCGCCTCGACCCGCTGTTTGAAGCCCTCGACCGGATCGATGGCCCGCCCGAACCGGCGCAGGAAACGCTGCGCCTTGTGGCACCCCCGACTTATGCGCAGTGTTTTCTGGTTCACCACATCGCATCCTTTCTGACAGCCAACCCGCATTTCTTTGTCAGCCTCGAGGTCTCTCCCTCCGAGGACGTCATACGCGGCATTCAGGAAGGACGGTTCGATCTGGGCCTCACGGGGGTTGAAATCTCGCGCGAGGGCGTCGCACTGACGCCTTATCGGGTCTCGTCGGCAGTCTGTGCGATGCCCCGGACCCATCCTTTGGCATGCGTCGAAACGGTCCGCCCCGAAGACTTGCACGGGGAGCGCCTGATCGCCCTGACACACCGCCATGCCCGCCGGGCACAGCTGGACAAGGTGCTGACCGTCTGCCGCAGCAAGCCCCACCTTGTCGCCGAGGCCTCGACCTCCTTCGCAGCCGTTGATTTGGTCCGAGAGGGGTTGGGCATCACAATCGTCAATCCGTTTCCAATTGCCCAATACCGATCCGGCGAAATCCTGTTCCGCGCGTTCGCATCGCCAATCACCTACCGTAGCTATTTCGTTACGCCCGAGCATCGCCCGATCCCCACCATCGCGCGCTCGTTCATGCGGCATTTGAGACTTCACACCGCCAAAGTCCCATATACTGAGAAAGCATCCTGACAGCCTCGGCCCGTAGCGGTCGATCAACTGAGGGCACGAATGCTGCGGTCGCGCGCCCGCAGTCCGGACATGCGCCGCCGTGCAATACGGGCGGGCTGGTGGGATACCCAATTCCACAGTCGACACGTCATTGTCTGTGCCTCTTCCGCGCGTCGGGGCAATCCAGCGATCCAAACAAAACCCTTTCGGAAACTCTGCTACTACTCCATCTTTGACGACCCCCGCGGCTGAAGGCTGGCCTGCGCTGCAGGCAAACGACCTGGCAGCAAGCGCAACAGCAGATGCAACCTGCCAGAAGTGCCCTAAACGGCATGATTGGCCGCAACCACGTTTTCCGCAAGAATTCGCAGTTTCGCAGGCCCGCCCTTGGTTCGTGACGCACCATTTACCATCGGCCCCACAAGAATCCCCGGACGCATCGCAAATTCCCCATGAGCGTCCGGCCGGTTTGGGTTCCAAGTTGAACTCAGGATCGCAAGTTGCGCCAAAGGGTGAAATGGTCGCTGGGCATCTGGCGCGCGGGCCGCATACGATCGGGCCAATCGGATACTCTTGTATGGCAGTGACTGCTTCTGCCGCCTCTGTTCTTCGGATTTCGGATAGCGCGAAATCCGACTCTGCCATCGGCAGTCCGCCATTTTCCCACGGCGTCCCTGAATGCCTCAGGAAAACCAAAGACGGCGGTAGCTTCGACCCAGAGCACTTGTCCATGTTTCGGGTTACGAGCAGGAGCGCGTTGGCGACGTCATGTTTCGAACCCGGTTCGCAATCAACATGTCGAACGGGGTTTTTTTCACCACTACCGGTAAGCTTCCGTTTTCAAGACCTGATCGTCTGGCAGCTTGATCTGCATACGCTTGTCCCCATCATCACTTCTTCAGTGCAGGGCCAAATATCGACTGCAAACACGAGATCGCCGCATCCATGATTTCCGCGTCGCCGAACATCAGCAGACAACAAATCATCGCTTACGTCAGTGTCTGAAGCTCCGGGGGGTCGCTCGGCCCCCGCACATTCAAACCGCTCAAACGTCTTGTTTGCCCGGAATCAAGGTGGCCTGTGGCCGCCGCGCATGCATTGTGCGGCAGGCGATTTGGGAAAGCCAAATCGGCCGACATGGGGCGGTCCGTCCCGCTGCATGGTGATGCGGGCTCCGTTTGCGCCCGGCTTTCGGCGAAGATGAACACGGCCGCCATTAAGCGCAGGAGCGGGTTGGCTGGGCTGCCGCAGCACGGTCCGGCGATTGTGCAAACAGGAGGTTCGTTCCGTATACCCACCCCGCGCAATCAGTGGATACATGCCTGCCGGGTTCCAGCACCGGTTGCCGTGCAAGGTGCGATTGAACGGTGGGTTCGGCCCATGTCCCGGGATCTCAGCAAATACGCAATCAGAGTACGGTCGCGCCGCCTGTTCGCTTTTGCCAAAAAAAAGCCGCCCGGTTCGGGGCGGCTTTGCGATGGCTTGTGGCTTGGCGCTTAGGCCAGCTGTGCCTTGGCCTGGTCCACGATGGCGGCGAACGCGTCGGGCTCGTTCACGGCCAGATCGGCCAGCACTTTGCGGTCCACTTCGATCCCGGCCAGGTTCAAGCCGTTGATGAAGCGGGAATAGGTCAATGCCTCGTCATGGGCGCGGACGGCCGCGTTGATGCGCTGGATCCACAGGGCGCGGAAGTTGCGCTTGCGGTTGTGACGGTCGCGGGTGGCGTACTGGTTGGCCTTGTCGACGGCCTGACGGGCAACCTTGAAGGTGTTCTTGCGGCGGCCGTAATAGCCTTTGGCAGCCTTGATGACCTTCTTGTGACGGGCGTGGGCGACGGTTCCACCTTTGGTACGGGACATGTGCGTATCCTCCTATCAGCGGTCGTAGGGCATGAAGCCCTTGACGATTTTGGCGTCGGGAGCCGACAGGGTGGTCGTGCCGCGTGCGTCACGAATGAATTTGCGGGTGCGTTTGATCATGCCGTGGCGTTTGCCGGCCTGACCTGCCATCACCTTGCCGGTGGCGGTCACTTTGAAACGCTTCTTGGCGCTCGATTTCGTCTTCATCTTGGGCATTTCCGTCTCCTGGTCTGAAGTTCGGTCTATGCGCGACTCGGCATGCCACTTGGGCCGGACGCGCGGAACGAGATGGGCGTATAGGGGGCCAGTGCGTTCAGGGCAAGCGGAAAGATGCGTTGTCAGGGCAGATAGCGCGCGGCCACCCGCACAAAGACATCCGGCAGCGTGTCCAGCGCATACAGCCCCGGTGCCGACTGGATCGCATAGAGCACCAACCCCCCCGCAATCAGGATGGTGATGGCGGACGCCCGTGGCGCGCGGCCATCGGTGATTGCAGACAGGATAGAGGGTACAGAAAACCCGGCCAGGATCAGACCCAGCACCAGCAAGAGATCGGTATCCATTTCGAAAAGCCCTTAACCCGACGTCAGGGCAAGTTACTCCGGATCAGTCGAGTAAATCAAACGCTCATCACAGGGGGCCACGCGCAGGATGTTGGTTGTTCCCGGCACGTTGAAGGGCACGCCAGCGGTAACAACGACCTGGTCGTCGGGTCCGGCGAACCCTTCTTCGCGCGCCGCCTTGGCTGCGCTGACCACGGCGCCCTTGAACCGGTCCATTACGCCGGTGATCACGCAATTGCACCCCCAGCTCAGCGCCAACCGGCGTGCAGTGCCAACCAGTGGCGTCAGCGCGATGATCGGCACGCGTGGCCGTTCGCGCGACACCAGCAGCGCCGTCGTGCCGCTCTGGGTAAAGCAACAGATCGCCTTGATATCCGTGGTCTCCGCAATCTCACGTGCGGCGGCCACGATGCCGTCAGCCACCGACATGCGGTTGGCGCTGCGGCTGGCTTCGATGATCTGGGTATAGGTCGGGTCCTGCTCCACCTCGGTGGCGACGCGGTCCATTGTGGTGACGGCCTCGATGGGATAGCTGCCTGCGGCACTCTCGGCGCTCAGCATCACCGCGTCCGCCCCTTCGTAGATGGCGGTGGCCACGTCGCTGACCTCGGCCCGGGTGGGCATCGGGCTTTCGATCATCGATTCCAGCATCTGCGTGGCCACGATCACGGGTTTTGCGGCGTGACGGCACTGGCGCACCAGGCGCTTCTGGATCGGCGGCACGTTTTGCACCGGCAGTTCGACGCCCAGATCGCCGCGGGCCACCATGATGCCGTCGCTGACCTCCAGGATATCGTCAAAGCGTTCCACCGCATTGGGCTTTTCGATCTTGGACAGCACGGCCGCCCGGCCCCGGATCAGGTCGCGGGCCTCGCGCACATCGGCGGAGCGTTGGACAAAGCTGAGAGCGATCCAGTCCACGCCCAGGTCGGCCACGAATTCCAGGTCGGCCCGGTCCTTTTCGGACAGGGCCGCCAGCGGCAGTTCGACATCCGGCACGTTCACGCCCTTGCGGTTCGAGATGGTGCCGCCCGCGACGACAACGCAATCGGCAAAATCGGGGCCGCAGTCCTCGACCTTCAGGCGGATCTTGCCGTCGTTGACCAGCAGGGTCTTGCCGGGTTCCAGCGCGGCAAAGATTTCGGGGTGGGGCAGGCAGACGCGGCTGCTGTCGCCGTCAGTCTCATCCAGATCCAGTCGGAATTTCGCCCCTGCGTCCAGCACCTCGCTGTCCCCGGCGAACACACCGACGCGCAGCTTGGGGCCCTGCAGGTCTGCTAGGATGCCGATCGACGAATTCAGGTCTTCCTCGACCTTGCGGATCACCTTGTGACGTTCGGCGATCTCGGCATGGCTGCCATGGGACATGTTCAGTCGAAACACGTCCGCCCCGGCCTCATGCAGGGCGCGGATCATCTCGTAGGTGTCAGAGGCCGGGCCAAGGGTGGCCACGATCTTCACGTTCCGCATACGTCGCATTTTGGGGGCAGCCTCTTTTCTGATACCGCTAACGGGGCCCTTATTGCCCAATTCCATTCGGCTGGCAACTGACCTACATCTGCGACAAGAGCGGTAACGGGCACATGACGGATTTCCCATTCTCCTTTCACGGGGCGCAGCGCGGCGGCCCCTGGCTGATCACGGTGGATCATGCGACGAACACGGTTCCGGCGCATGTGGGGGGCGGGTGCCTTGGGCTCGCGGCTGCGGACATGCAGCGGCACATCGCCTATGACATCGGCGCGATGGGGTTGGCGCTGGCATTGGGCGAGGCGTTGCGCGCGCCGGTGATCTGTTCCGACTTCTCGCGGCTGGTGATCGACCCGAATCGCGGGGCCGATGATCCGACACTCATTCCGCAACTGTACGACGGGACGATCATTCCGGCGAATCGGTATCTGGATGACGTGGAACGGGAGCGCCGTATCGCGGCCCTCTATGACCCCTACCACGACACCGTGGCCGAGACGGCAGAGGGGCGCGATGTGGTGTTTCTGGCGATCCACAGCTTCACACCGCGACTGATCGGGCGGGCCATGCGCCCGTGGGAGGTGGGCGTGCTGTCAGGCAACGACCGTCGTCTGGCGGATCCGCTGATCCGGCGGCTGGGGCAGGACCTTGCCAGCCCGGTGGGTGACAACGAACCCTACGCCGGCTACTTCCCCGGCGACGCACTCAGCCGTCACGCGCATGGTCCGGGCCGACCCAGCGTGCTGCTGGAGGTGCGGCAGGATCTGATTGCAAACCTCGAAGGGCAAAAGACCTGGGCCGCCCGGCTTGCCCCGCACCTTGAAGCCGCGCGAAAAGACGCCAGACTGTGATCCAGCTTCATCTTGCAAGATAAACTCCGGGGTCCGGGGCAGCGCCCCGGTCCGGAAATCAGCCGAAAGGACACCGATATGGATGACCAAACCCAGCTTGAACTCGAAGCCGCCGCATTCCGGCGCCTGCGCCAGCACCTGATGCAGGACCGCACGGACGTGCAGAACATCGACATGATGAACCTGGCCGGGTTTTGCCGGAACTGCCTGAGCCGCTGGTACCAGGAGGCGGCGGCCGAAAAAGGCATCGAGATGACCAAGGACGAGGCGCGCGAGACCTTCTACGGCATGACGATGGATGATTGGAAAGCCAACTACCAGACCGAAGCCTCGGACGCGCAGCAGGCGGCGTTCAAGAAAAGCTTCGCCGAAAACGTCGGCAACAAATCGTGACCTACCGCACGGGTCACCGGGCCGACGCCGCCCCTGCGCCAACACAGTTCGACCCTGAGCCATTCACCAAGGCGCGCCCCCCCGAACCGGTCCGGTTCGAGGTGAACATGGTGGCCGAGGCCGGCACCAAGCAGGCCAAGACCGGTTCCGTCTCGGTCAACATTCCGGGCTTTTCGCCATTGACGCTTTATTGCGACGAACAGCCCCCCGTGGGCGAGGATCAGGCACCGCCGCCGCTGGCCTATTTCTGCGCAGGCATCGGGTTCTGCTTGATGACGCACCTGACCGACATCTATACGGCGCGCAAGATCGAGGTGGCGTCGCTGAAACTGGAACAGCGGGTGAAGTTCAAGACCAACCTGTCGACCATGCGCGAGATGGGGAACCAGACCACCGGAGAGACCGAGATGGTCGAAACCCATGTCCTGATCGACAGCCCGGAACCGCCCGAACGGATTGCCGAATTGCTGGCCGAAGCCGAGGGCGCGTGCATGGCCCATTTCGCCCTGCGCAACCCGATCCCGTGGTCCACACGGCTGGTGCACAACGGCACCGAAACCGTGGCCCATGCCGGCAACGGGACCTGAGCGGCGGGGCGCACCAAGGTGCGCCTTACGGGTAAAGCGGAGCTTGCTCCGCCCGCACCGCACCCCGGCGCATCAGGATGCGCCTTACCTGTAAGGCGGACGTGTCGTCCGCCCCGCGCTTGCAGTCAACGCGTATCTTTGCCATTGCAGACCCGCACCAGAAACGGGGACACCGGGCCGATGAAATTCACGCTCAGCTGGCTGAAACAACACCTCGATACCGATGCGTCGGTGGCAGATATCGCGGACACCCTTACCGATCTGGGGCTCAGGGTCGTGCGGATCGAGGACCGGGGCACCACGCTGGCCGACTTCACCATCGGCAAGGTGCTGAGCGCGGAAAAGCACCCCGACGCTGACCGCCTGCGGGTGTGCCAGGTGGCCACGGACGAGGGCACCAAGCAAATCATTTGCGGCGCTCCGAACGCCCGCGAAGGGATCACCGTCGTCGTGGCCAAGCCCGGCGTCTATGTCCCCGGCATCGACACCACCATCGGCGTGGGCAAGATCCGCGGCATCGAGAGCTTTGGCATGATGGCCTCCGAACGCGAGATGGAGCTGTCGGACGAGCATGACGGCATCATCGAACTGCCCACGGGCGAGGTCGGCGACCGCTTTGTCGACTGGCTGGCCGAAAACGAACCCGGCAAGGTCGACCCCGTGATCGAGATCGCCGTGACCCCCAACCGCCCCGACGCGCTGGGTGTGCGCGGCATTGCGCGCGATCTGGCCGCCCGCGGCCTCGGCACCCTGAAACCGGCCCGCGAACCGGGGATCGAGGGGGCCTTTCCCTGCCCCGTCACGGTCACCATCGACGACGACACGCTGGATCGGTGCCCGGTCTTCTTTGGCCGCGTGATCCGCGGGGTCACGAACGGCCCAAGCCCGCAATGGATGCAGGACCGCCTGCGCGCCATCGGTCTGCGCCCGATCAGTTTTCTGGTCGATGTCACCAATTACTTCACCTATGACCGCAACCGCCCCCTGCACGTTTTTGATGCCGACAAGATCGAAGGCAGCGCCCTGCGCATCCACCGCGCCAAGGGCGGCGAATGCCTGACCGGTCTGGATGAAAAGGAATACACCTTCGACACCGACATGACCCTGATTTCGGACAGCGAAGGTGTTGAAAGCATCGGCGGCATCATGGGCGGGCTGCGCACCGGCTGCACCGGGGACACGGTGAACGTGTTTGTCGAGGCCGCATATTTCGATCCGGTGCGCACGGCCCGGACATGTCGCGCGCTGGGTCTCCATTCGGACGCCGGTGACCGGTTCGCGCTGGGCCTCGACCCGGCCTTTACCCCTGTGGGGCTGGATCTGGCTTGCGAGATGATTGTCGACCATGCGGGCGGCGAAGTGTCCAGCCGGGTGCAGGCCGGGGCCATTCCCGACACCGCCTGTGCCTACAGGCTGGATGCAGCCCGGGTGCAAAGCCTGCTGGGCCTTGATATCCCCGAGGCAGAGCAGCGCCAGACGCTGACGGCCCTCGGGTTCCGCCTCGAGGGGGACATGGCCCATGTCCCCGGCTGGCGCGCCGACGTGACGGCAGAGGCCGACCTCGCGGAAGAGGTGGCGCGCATAGCGTCGCTCAACAAGTTGCAGAGCCAACCGTTGCCGCGCCCGACAGGCGGTGTGCCGCAACCCGTGCTGACACCGCAGCAACGGCGCGAACAGATCGCGCGGCGCACGGCGGCGGCGCTGGGCTACAACGAATGCGTGACCGACAGCTTCATCGACGAGGCTGCGGCCAAGCTGTTCGGCGGCGGTGACGATGCCACCCGGCTGGAAAACCCGGCCTCGGGCGACAAGACCCACATGCGCCCTGCGCTGCTGCCCGGCCTGTTGCAGGCGGCGGCCCGCAACCAGGCACGGGGTGTCGTGGACCTGGCGCTGTTCGAGCTTGGTCCGGCCTTTCACGGCGGCGCGCCGGGCGAACAGCACCTGCTGGTCAGCGGCCTGCTGGTGGGCCGCACCGGCCCCAAGGACGTGCATGGCGCATCCCGCCCGGTCGATGTGTACGACGTCAAGGCAGACGCCGAGGCGATCCTGTCGGCCATCGGCGCGCCCGCAAAGGTGCAGATCATGCGCGGTGCACGCGACTGGTGGCACCCGGGCCGTCACGGCAAGATCTGTCTGGGCCCAAAGAAGGTGCTGGGCATCTTTGGCGAATTGCACCCCAGGGTGCTGACCGCAATGGATATCAAGGGGCCTGCCATGGCCTTTACCCTGTGGCCGGCCGAAGTGCCGCTGCCACGCAAGGCCGGGACCAATCGCGGGACGCTGGACATCAGTGAATTGCCGGCGGTCGAGCGGGACTTTGCCTTTGTCGTGGATGCGGATGTCGAGGCGCTGACGCTGCTGAATGCGGCCATGGGTGCGGACAAGGCGCTGATTGAGGATGTGCGCATCTTTGACGAATTCATCGGCGGCAGCCTGGGCGAGGGCAAGAAATCCATCGGTCTAACCGTGCGCCTGCAACCGCGCGACAAGACCCTGAAAGAGGCCGAGATCGAAGCGGTGGGCCAGAGGGTCATCGAAAAGGTGACTAAGGCCACGGGCGGCAGCCTGCGCGCCTGATCCACAACGGCGGGGTGTGGCCGCGTGGCCACGCCTTTCATCGAACGAAATCACGCGGGTTGAGCCGACTCACCCCGCCCGTCTATCCCCAGCGCTCACGCAATCGGATCTGGAGGTTTCGCATGATCGATTCCAGTCAAAACCCAGCGGATCCTATCCGCACCTGATTGCCCGCCGAGACCCTCGGACGGGCTGAGTTCCCGTTTTCCCGAGGATCAATTCCATGCACATGGACGCTGTTGCAGACGTCCGGCGGACGTTGCCGGAGGTACTGCCGTTTCACTACTATTCCGACCGCGAAAGCCCGTGGTTGCTGGCCCAGCACATGGGCCGGACAGCGCGGGTGCGCGACCTCAAGGCCGGGCCGCTGGCCCGGTTCCTGGATCGTCCACTGGTCAAGCCCATCGTAGCCCGTTCGGGGGGTGTGTTGCACCAGCACGATGTGCTGACCGTGGCCCATGCGGATCGGGCACTGCGCCTGCCGGACACGGGCGTGGCGGGACGTGACGCGCTGGATCTGGCCTGTGCCGGCAACTGGATGGACTTTGAACTGACCTTTGACCTTTGGGAATACGTGCAAACCACGCGCCGAGCCGCAAACCTTGTGGTGCAGGTGGGGTTCCCATCGGACCACGCGGCGTTGCTGGGGCAGCATTTCCGCAAGGACGTGCGCCACAAGTTCGAGGAAACCATGCATCCGGTACGCACCGATGGGCGACCGACGCTGGCCTGGGCGCGGGTCGATATTGACCTGGGCCGTGGCGAGGCGCTGATCGAAGAGGTGCAGTCCGACTGGCTGCGCTTTGTGGCGGACCAGCGGCAGTCGCTTGAATACAGCGCGCCGCGGTCACGCGATCTGGCGGCCACGCGGGCCTATGAACAGGCGCTGGTGGCGCGCTATGCCAAGGTCTGGCCGCGGGCGACCCTGCTGGCGGTGCTGGTGTTGCTGCGCGACTGGTTGGGTGTGCGGACCGTCTGGATGCACCAGCCCGAGATGGGGATGGTGCTGAAGGATATCTGGTACGATGGCCCGCCCCGGTCTCTGTATTCCCGGTTGCCGAAATCCTTCGGGTTTGGGGCTACACGGGATGTGCCGGGGTTCCTGACCTCGGCCAAGGGTTTGCGGGGTGTGCCGCGCATCAGCCGTGCCGTGGCTCGGCGGTTGCGCGCCATGCGGGCGCATGACGGGCCGCTGTTCTGGCGGATGGCCTTTTGAAAACCGGTGCTGGCGGCGGCGACGCCGCCCGCATCACTCGCTCAGCATCTCGGCCAGCATGTCGAACACCAGCCTGATGCGGCGGCTGGTGTGCAGGTCGCGGTGGGTGACCAGCCAGACGGGAAAGGTGATGTCGACCTGCCCGTCCAGCAGCCGCACCACGTCGGGAAACTGCGCTGCGATATCGTCGGACATCGGGAAAATCCCCAGACCCTTGCGCACCAGTTCCCATGTGGCGATACCGCTGGTCGATCCGGCGCGCATCTGGATCTGGTCCACCGGGACGCCGTAATAGCCCATTGCTTCCAGCATCCGTGCGTCATCGCCAAGGCTGATGAAATCGTGACCTGCAAGGTCCTGTGGTGTGGTCGGCGTGCCTCGTTCCGCGAGGTAGTCGCGCGAGGCATACAAGTGCGCGGGCGCGTCCCGTACCAGCCGCGCGATCAGGTCGGGTTCGGTGGGCCGCACGTGGCGCACGGCGATATCCGCCTCGCGGTGCAGGATGTCGCGAATGTCATTGGCGGCGATCAGGTCGATCCGCAGGTTCGGTGCGATGCTGCGCAGCCGCACCAGCAGGTCTGGCAGGACAAAGGCGCTGCTCATGTCGCTGGCGGTGACCTTTATTTGTCCCTCAAGCTCCTGTGACCGGCCCTGGGCCAGAAGCGCAATGCGGTTCGCGGCCTCGCCCATGGTGTGGGCGTCGCGCAGCATCTCCCGGCCCGCATCGGTCAGGACCATGGCCCGGCCCGTGCGTTCGAACAGGGCCAGGCCCAATTCCTCTTCCAAAGCGGTGACTTGGCGGCCCAGCGTCGGTTGCGTCAGGCCCAGGGCGCGGGCCGCGCCCGACAGGCTGCCCGCCTCTGCCGTGGCCAGAAAGGCCCGCAGGCGGTTCCAATCAAACCCGTTATCCATGCGTTTTTGCATGTGAAAGCTGCATTATTGATGATTTTTTCGTAAATTCCGCTATTCTATATGCACGATCAAAGGAGACACGCAATGACTTTTGATCAGGCATTCTGGGACAAGCTGGCGCCCAAATACTACAAGCAACCGATATCCGACATGCAGGCCTATGAGGAGACGCTGGCCCGTACGGTCAGTTATCTTGGACCCGAGACGCGCATGCTGGAACTGGGCTGTGGCACCGGCGGTACGGCGCTGAAGCTGGCCCCCCATGTGCACAGCTTGGTCGCCACCGACTTTTCCGCAGGCATGATCGAACAGGCGCGGCAACGGGAACAGGCGGACAACGTCACGTTTCTGACGGCCGACACGTTTTCGCCCGAACTGGAGCCGGGTGTGTTCGATGCCATCATCGGTTTCAACCTGTTTCACCTGATCGAGGATCCGCGCGGGGCCTATGCCCGTATCCACGATTTGCTGGCCCCGGACGGGCTGTTCATCTCGAAAACCCCCTGTATCGGGGAGCGCTCGCTGGGCTGGAAATTCGGGCTGATGCGGATGGCAATTCCGGTGATGCAGCGGTTGGGCAAGGCCCCCTTTGTCCGGTACGAGACCATTGACGGGATCGAGCGGGACATTGCCGCTTCGGGGTTCCGCATCGTGGAAACCGGGAATTACCCGGTGCGCCCGCCCAACCACTTTGTGGTGGCGCGCAAGGTTTGACCTTGTTTTTGCCGGGGGCCCACGCATCTTGTGCGTACAAGAACACGAAGGGACCCCGACATGCTGAACGTCTATCTTTCCGGCGAAATCCACACCGACTGGCGTGAACAGATCATTGACGGGGCGCAGGGGATGGATGTGACCTTTTCCAGCCCGGTGACGGACCACGCCGCCAGTGACGATTGCGGCGTGGCAATTCTGGGGGACGAACCGAACAAGTACTGGCATGACCACAAGGGGGCGATGGTCAATGCCATTCGCACCCGCAAGGGCATCGCGGATGCGGACGTGGTGGTGGTGCGCTTTGGCGAGAAGTACAAGCAGTGGAATGCGGCCTTTGACGCGGGCTATGCCGCCGCTTTGGGCAAGTCGCTGATCATCTTGCACGGGGCGGATCATGCGCACGCGCTGAAAGAGGTGGATGCCGCAGCCTTGGCCGTGGCCGAAGAGCCGGGGCAGGTGGTGGATATCCTGCGCTATGTGCTGACCGGGAAGCTGCCGGGCTGACGGAGCGGAGACCGACGCGGTCTCCGGCTGGATTTCGACGCGAAATCCTGGCAGGTGGTGGTGGAAACCGCGTCGGTTTCCAGCCGGTCTTTGCGTCAAAGGCCGCCTGACCCTGGGTTCATCTTGTTTCGCTGCTTGCCCGCTTCTAGCCTGCCCGTTGCGGAGGAGCGGCAATGAAGTTCGACTATGTGATCGTGGGCGGTGGATCGGCCGGGTGTGTGATGGCGGCGCGTCTGAGCGAGGACCCGGACGTCACAGTCTGTCTTGTCGAGGCGGGCGGTAGTGGGCGCGACGTTTTTGTTCGTGCGCCGGCGCTGGTGGCGGGCATGATCTCGGGCCGGCCCAGGATCAACAACTGGGCCTTTCACACCGAACCGCAGCCCGAACTGAATGGGCGGCGCGGCTTTCAGCCTCGCGGTCGCGCCCTGGGCGGGTCGAGTGCAATCAACGCGATGCTCTATGTCCGCGGCCACCCCCGCGATTATGACGAATGGGCCGATCTGGGGGCCGAGGGATGGCAGTGGGACAATGTGCTGCCCTTTTTCAAGCGGTCCGAGGGAAATGTGCGCGGCGCGGACGCCCTGCACGGCGGCGATGGCCCGTTGCAGGTCGCCGAACAGTCCGAACCGCGCTCTATCACCCATGCCTTTGTCGAGGCGGCCGCCCAGCAGCAGTTGCGCGTTACCGATGATTTCAACGGTCCGGAGCAGGAGGGTGTGGGTCTTTATCAGGTGACACAACACCATTCCGGTCCGGCCCGGGGCGAGCGCTGTTCGGCGGCTGCCGCCTACCTTCCGGACCCGGTGCGTGCCCGCGCGAACCTGGCCGTTCTGACCCGCGCGCTGGCGCAAAAGGTCGAGATGGAAGGCAACCGTGCCGTGGGCGTGCGGGTGAAGCACCGGGGCAGGATCAGGCTGGTCGAGGCGGGGCGCGAGGTGATCCTGTCGGGCGGTGCCTTTGGCTCGCCCCAGTTGCTGCTGTTGTCGGGCATCGGGCCGCGCGATGAGCTGGCGGCTCATGGTATCGAGCCTGTGCACGAACTGCCGGGGGTGGGGCAGAACCTGCAGGATCACCTTGATTATATCCTGAGCTATCATTCGAATCGTGATGACGTGGTGGGGTTGGGGCCGAAGGGTTTGATGGACCTGGCACGCGCGGGTCTGCGCTGGCGCAAGGATGGAACCGGCCTGTTCGCGTCACCCTTTGCAGAAGCCGGTGCGTTTCTGAAATCTGACCCGAGTGTGGACCGGCCTGATCTGCAACTGCATTTCGTGGTGGGTATCGTGGATCAGCACATGCGCAAGATCCACTTCCGTTTCGGCTATTCCTGCCATGTCTGCGTGTTGCGGCCCCACAGCCGGGGGCACGTGGGGTTGCAGTCCGCAGATCCATCAAGACCGCCGCGGATCGACCCCGGTTACCTGACAGACCGGCGTGATCTGGATGTGCTGAAGGCAGGCGCGCGGCAGATGGAGGCGATTCTGGAGGCGGCCCCGCTGAGCCCCTGGCGGGGCAGGCGGCTTTATCCGCATGACGGCGGTGATGCCGCGCTGGAGGCCGATATCCGTGCGCGTGCCGATACCATCTATCACCCGGTGGGGACCTGCCGGATGGGGCGGGACGAGATGGCCGTGACCGATCCGGCGGGCCGGGTGCACGGGATCGACGGATTGCGGGTGGTTGATGCGTCGCTGATGCCGCGACTGGTGGGCGGCAATACCAATGCGCCCACCATCATGATGGCCGAAAAGATCAGTGCCGGGATGCGCACCGCCCGATCCGGTTGACGCGCTGGCGCGCGACACGATTATTTGCGCTGCCCGCGCCGGGCCCAAGGGGGCGCTGCCCCCTTGGGAAACCCCCGTGGTATTTCCGGTCAGAAGAAGATCAGGTGCGGGGCGGGATGTTCTTGGCCTTGTCGACGGCGGGGCGTGCATAGAAGCGGTCGACATAGGCCACCAGGTTCTTGTGATCATCCCAGCCGACGATGTCGCGTGCGCCGTAGAAGTTCAGCGCGTTGAGCCAGGGTGCGATGGCGATGTCTGCGATGGAGTAGCTGCCGGTGACCCAGTCCTTGCCGTCCAGTTCCTGTTCAAGCACCGCCAGCAGGCGCTTGCCTTCGGCCACGTAGCGGTCCTGGGGGCGCTTGTCCTCCCATTCGCTGCCGGCGAATTTCACGAAGAAGCCCATCTGCCCCAGCATCGGCCCAAGCCCTCCCATCTGGAACATCAGCCATTGCTGCGTGCGTGCCTTTTCGCTGGCCGTGTCCCCCATCAGCTTGCCGGACTTTTCTGCCAGGTAGATCAGGATCGCGCCGGATTCGAACAGGCCAATCGGTTGGCCGTCGGGACCGTTGGGGTCGATGATGGCGGGGATCTTGTTGTTGGGGTTCAGCGACAGGAATTCGGCGCTTTTGACATCTGCATCGGCCAGCGTGACCAGGTGCGCCTCGTAGGGGATATCCATCTCTTCCAGTGCGATGGACGCCTTGACCCCGTTTGGTGTCGGGAACGAGAACAACTGCAAGATTTCCGGGTTCTGAGGGGTCCACTTCTGCGTGATGGGAAAGGCGCTGAGGTCGGCCATAATGGTTCTCCTTTGGGTTACGGGTTCGACATAGGCGGAATTCCCCCTGAAAATAGGCTTGGACCTGTGGGATGTTGTGTTAACCAATGTTCACTGACGCACGCCAACCACAACATGTGCGCAACATAGCCAGCGAGGGACTAGATATGCTGAACGAGTTCAAGGATTTCATTGCCAAGGGCAATGTCATGGACATGGCCGTGGGGATCATCATCGGTGCGGCCTTTACCGCCATCGTCAAATCGATGGTCGACGACCTGATCAACCCGATCATCGGGCTGTTCATGGGGGGGATCGACTTTACCAACATGTATCTTGTGCTGTCGGGCGACGTGCCTGAGGGGGCTTCGCTGGAAGCGGCACGCGAGGCGGGGGCGGCCGTATTTGCCCACGGCGCATTCATCATGGCCATCATCAACTTTTTGATCATCGCCTTTGTCGTGTTCATGCTGGTCCGCTACGTGAACAAGGTCAAAGCGGCAGCCGAAAAGCCGCAAGAGGTCGTCGAAGAAGCGCCCACGGGTCCGTCCGAACTGGATGTGTTGCTGGAAATCCGGGACTCGCTGGCCAAGTAAGCGACGAGAGTGCCGTGAAGAACAGGATTGGCCCGCCGGAGTGGCGGGCCTTTTTCAAGATCGTTGTATCGTCAGCGTTTCGTAGGCGAATTCGACCGCTTCAACCGAAACCGCATTCCCGTCTGATTTCAGATCCGTACCGGTGATTTTCGTGGGCCACGCGTTGGACAGTGTCCAGACCATGGTGGGCGACCCTTCCTGATCCAGCAATGAGATGGTTACGGTTCCCCGTTTGACCGTGTTCATCTTGATCTGATTGAACCAGTCCCAGAACACGTTGTCCGCTGCGAAAACGCCTTTTCTCATGGTGACGTTTCCGGATTTGATCATGCCTGGCAACTTGATCTGATCAAAGACCTTTGAGTGTCCGGCCCTGTATTCGATCACATCGGTTTCGGTGTCGAGGCCCGAGACTTCCTGAAAGGCGATGGCCGGGCCCGCCCCCTCGATTTGGACCAGGAAATGGAATTTGGGCAGCGGCCAGTCGGAGGATTGTGCCTTGTCGTTCATGGAATCACGCTAGCCGCTGGGGATGCGCAAGGCCACAGGGTTTATGTCTTGAGCGCCAGCGCGGGCGACAACACGTCAATGCCCAGGGCCTTGCCCACGGCGTAGTAGGTCAGTTGCCCCGCGTGTACATTCAGGCCCGCCAGCAGGTGGGGGTCATCCTCGCACGCTTGTCGCCAGCCCTTGTCGGCAAGGGCCAGCATGAAGGGCATCGTGGCGTTTCCCAGTGCGATGGTGGAGGTCCGGGCCACCGCACCGGGCATGTTGGCCACGCAATAGTGCATGATCCCGTCCACGTCATAGATGGGATCGTCGTGGGTGGTGGCCTTGGACGTCTCGAAACAGCCGCCCTGGTCGATGGCCACATCGACGATGGCGGCCCCCGGCTTCATGTCACCCAATTGCGCGCGCGTCACCAGTTTGGGCGCGGCGGCCCCGGGGATCAGGACCGCGCCCACCACCATGTCGGCCGCCGCCACCAATTCGGCGGTGTTGCCGGCGCTGGCATAGCTGGTCTTGAACAACCCGCTGAACGCGTCGTCGAGGTAGCGCATCCGGGGCAGGGACCGGTCCAGCACGGTCACATCCGCGCCCATGCCTGCGGCCACGCGGGCGGCATGGGTGCCCACGACACCCCCGCCGATCACCACCACACGGGCGGGGCCGACGCCGGGCACGCCGCCCATCAGCACGCCGCGCCCGCCATTGGCCTTTTGCAGGGTCCATGCGCCGACCTGCGGGGCCAACTTGCCTGCCACTTCGGACATGGGGGCCAGCAGGGGCAGGCCCCCGGCGTCGTCCGTCACCGTCTCGTAGGCGATGGCGGTGCAGCCCGAGGCGATCAGGTCATGGGTCTGGTCCGGATCCGGAGCGAGATGAAGATAGGTAAACAGCACCTGCCCCTCGCGCAGCATCTTGCGTTCGATCGCCTGGGGTTCCTTGACCTTTACGATCATGTCGGCCGTGGCAAAGACCTCGGCCGCGGTACCGACGATCTGGGCCCCGGCGGCGATGTAGTCTGCATCGGGAAAACCCGAACCTGCGCCGGCACCCGTTTCCAACGTGACCGCGTGGCCATGAGCCACCGCCTCGCGCGCGGCATTTGGCGTCAGGCCGACGCGGAATTCCTGCGGTTTGATTTCTTTGGGGCAGCCGATATGCATGGTCTGATCCTTCTTTGTCGGGATCAGGATGCGCGTTTGGCCATGCAATTGCATGCTGAAGATCTGTCTCGTTTGCGTATGACATTCGAAGAAAATGACAGTAATGTGGGATATCTTCGGAGAATTGTGCACACATGTCCCTCGACTCGACAGATCGCCGTATCCTGGCCGCGCTGCAGCGCAAGGGCCGCATGTCCAATGCCGACCTGAGCGAGGCAGTGCATCTGTCCCCGTCGGCGTGCCACAGGCGGGTACAGCGCCTGGAACAGGCCGGGTACATCCGCGACTACGTGGCCCTGCTGGATGCCCGCAAGCTGGGGATGCCCACCACCGTCTTTGTCGACATCACCCTTCAGGGGCAAGCGGACGAGGTGCTGGAGGCGTTCGAAAAGGCGGTCGCCCGTATTCCGGACGTGCTGGAATGTCACCTGATGGCGGGCACGGCGGATTACGTGCTCAAGGTCGTCGCCGAAGGCACCGAGGATTTCGCCCGCATCCACCGCCAGCATCTGGCCCGCTTGCCCGGTGTGGCGCAGATGCAGTCCAGCTTTGCCCTGCGCACGGTATTCAAGACGACCGCATTACCGGTCTGAGGGCCATCCACAGTTTGCAAAACGCCCAAGTCTTGGTCATTTTTGCTGGTATGGAATTCCTCGACGTCTCAAACAGCGGTTTTTTGATCGCGATGTCGTGCGTTGTCGCCCTGGTGGCAGGTTTCACGGGGTTGTCGTTGACCCGTGATCTGTCCGCAAAGCCGGTCATTCAGAAAAAAGTGTCGATTGCGCTGGCGTCGGTCGCGCTGGGCGGGGGCATCTGGGCGATGCACTTTGTGGCGATGCTGGGGGTGCAACTGCCCATCCTGTTCTACTACGATGCGGCGATCACGCTGGTTTCGGCGCTGTGCGCCATTCTGATCGTCTCTGCCGCGTTGATCCTGTTGCATTTTGCCGAACGGACGCCGGTCATCATTTCGCTTGCCGGTGCCATCGTCGGTGTGGGTGTGCTGGTGATGCACTACATTGGCATGGCCGGGCTGGAGCTTTGTCGTGCGATTTATTCGCCGGCTGGTGTGGTCTTTTCCTCGGTGGCGGCCATCGGCCTGTGCATTCTGGCGTTCTGGATCGCATACGGGCAACGGACCAATCGCAACATTGTGCTTGGCACCATCTGCTTTGCCGTTGCGGTCTGTTCGGTCCATTTCCTGGCCATGGCAGGCACCCGGTTCGTGGCCGTGCCGGGTCTGACGGAATTCGGCCCGTCGATGAGCAACGAGACATTGGCCCTTGGGGTGATCTTTTTCAGCTTCGTGATCTTTGGTGCGTGCCTGTGGGTCGGGGTCACGTATCTTGTGGCGCAGCCCCCCGCCGTCGTGCCGGACAGCGCAACGCCGCCCCCGGCCGCCGAATTGCAGATCCCCTGCGAACGTGATGGGGTCAAGGTGTTCATCCGCCCCGGCGACGTGATGTTCGTGCGCGCCGATGGCCATTACACCCAGATCTACACCGAGGACGAGCGCCTGTTCTGTGTCTGGCCCATCACCGAAGCCACCAAACGCCTTGTTCCGCACGGGTTGCTGCAAACCCATCGCAGCTATCTGGTGAACCCCGGGCACGTGGCCCGGTTTGAACGGACCAAGGACAAGGGCCGGTGCGTCTTTGACAACCCTGACCTGCCGCCTGCGCCGGTCAGCCGGTCCAAGCTGAAACCGGTTCAGGACGCGCTGGCCGCGCAACCCGGCGCAAGTCGTGCGGTTTAGCGCGCAATTGGTGCAAAATAGCCGGGTTTCATCAGTTTCTTGAAGCCAGCGCATACAGGCGCATGCACCTTTTCGCTCAAGCCAGATCAATCGCTTTAGGGAGGAAAGCCGATGATTCCAGCGGCCTTCGAATATTATCGACCCAAGGATATGGCGGGGGTGCTGTCCCTGCTGGAAGAGCATGGCGACGAGGCCCGTGTGATGGCAGGCGGTCACAGTCTGATCCCCATGATGAAGCTGCGCATGGCGGACGTGCCGCATCTTATCGACCTGCAGGATGTGGGCGGGATGTCCGACATTGTCGTGGGCAGCGACAGCATCACGCTTGGCGCCATGGTCACGCAGGCCGACATCATTGATCACGCGGGTCTGGCCGAAGCCGCCCCCATCCTGCGCGAAGCGGCGTTGCAGATTGCGGATCCGCAGGTGCGCTATATGGGCACCGTCGGCGGGAACGTGGCCAACGGCGATCCGGGCAACGACATGCCGGGGCTGATGCAGTGCCTTGATGCTGCCTTTGCCGTGGTCGGGCCCGAGGGCGAGCGTGCGATTGCCGCCCGTGACTTCTACGAGGCCGCATACATGACCGCGCGCGCGGACGAGGAGGTTTTGACTGCCGTCACCATCCCGTTGCCTCGCGGCGGCCATGCCTATGAAAAGCAGAAGCGCAAGATCGGGGACTATGCGACTGCCGCTGCTGCCGTGCAGATCGTCAGGGACGGCGACACCTGCGCCAGTGCCGACATCGCCATGACCAACCTGAGCGATACGCCGGTGTATTCCGCCGCCGCCGGTGCGGCGCTGGTCGGCACGCCGGTCGATGATGCCACGCTAAAGGCCGCTGTTGCCGCGATGCTGGACGATATCGACCCGACCGAAGACAACCGCGGTCCCGTCGCATTCAAGAACCACGTGGCTGGCGTCATCCTGCGCCGCGCCATCGAGCGCGCCTGGTCGCGGGCGTAGGGAGGAACCGACATGTCCAACAAGATGCAGATAAAGCTGAACGTGAACGGCAAGGATGAGGAATTCCTGGCCGAGGCGCGTGAATTGCTGATCTATACGCTGCGCGAGCGGCTGAACATCACCGGTCCGCATATCGGGTGCGAAACCTCGCATTGCGGGGCGTGCACCGTCACGCTGAACGGCAAATCGGTCAAGGCCTGCACCATGTTCGTGGCCCAGGCCGACGGGGCCGAGGTGACCACGATCGAAGGGATCGGAGGACCCGACAACCTGCATCCGTTGCAGGCGGCGTTCAAGGAACATCACGGTCTGCAATGCGGGTACTGCACCCCCGGCATGATCACCCGGGCCGCCAGGCTGCTTGAGGAAAACCCGAACCCGACCGAAGAGGAAATCCGCTTTGGCATGGCCGGCAACATCTGCCGCTGCACGGGCTATCAGAACATCATCAAATCCATTCAGGCCGCCGCCGCCGAGATGAATGCAGCCGTCGCCTCAAGCAGCGAAGCGGTAGGCGATAAAACAGTGGAGGCCGCAGAATGAAGGACGAAGTGACAAGCCGCGAGGAGCGGATCGACAACCTCAAGGGCATGGGCTGTTCCCGCAAGCGGGTCGAGGATGCCCGTTTTACCCAGGGCAAGGGCAACTATGTCGATGACATCAAGCTGGATGGCATGATCTTTGGCGACTTCGTGCGTTCGCCCTATGCCCATGCGCGCATCACCGGCATCGACACGTCCGCCGCGCTGGAAGTTCCCGGCGTGCTGGCGGTGCTGACGGCTGCGGACCTTGAACCGCTGGGCCTGCACTGGATGCCGACCCTTGCCGGCGACAAGCAGATGGTGCTGGCCGATGGCAAGGTGCTGTTCCAGGGGCAGGAGGTCGCGTTCGTCGTGGCCGAGGACCGGTATGCCGCCGCTGACGGGATCGAGGCGGTCGAGGTCGAATACGAGGAACTGCCCGTCATCGTGGACCCGTTCGAGGCGCTGCAATCGGATGTCGTCCTGCGCGAGGATCTGGTGGCCGAGGATGGCAGCATCCCTGCCGGGGCGCACGGGCCACGCAAACACCACAACCACATCTTTACCTGGGAAGCAGGCGACAGGGAAACGACCGATCAGGTGATCGACAATGCCGAGGTCGTGGCCCAAGAGTCCATGTACTACCACCGCACCCATCCCTGTCCGCTTGAAACCTGCGGCTGCGTGGCGTCGATGGACAAGGTCAACGGCAAGCTGACGCTCTGGGGCACGTTTCAGGCCCCGCACGCGATCCGCACCGTGGTGTCGCTGATCTCGGGCATCGAGGAGCACAACATCCGCGTCATCAGCCCCGATATCGGCGGCGGGTTCGGCAACAAGGTGGGCGCGTACCCTGGCTATGTCTGTTCGGTCGTGGCGTCCATCGTCACCGGCAAACCGGTCAAGTGGATCGAGGACCGGATGGACAACCTGATGACCACCGCCTTTGCCCGCGATTACCACATGACGGGCCGCATTTCCGCGACCAAAGACGGCAAGATCACTGGTCTGCATTGTCACGTGACGGCGGATCACGGCGGCTTTGACGCCTGTGCCGACCCCACCAAGTTTCCGGCCGGGTTCATGAACATCTGCACCGGGTCCTATGATATCCCGACCGCGTTCCTCGAGGTCGACGGGGTCTACACCAACAAGGCCCCGGGCGGCGTCAGCTACCGCTGTTCGTTCCGGGTGACCGAAGCGGTCTATTTCATCGAGCGCATGATCGAGGTGCTGGCGATCAAGCTGAACATGGACGCGGCAGAGCTGCGCCGGATCAACTTTATCCGCAAGGAACAGTTCCCCTACACCGCCGCTTTGGGATGGGAATACGACAGCGGCGACTATCACACCGCCTGGGACAAGGCGCTGAAGGCCATGGACTACGAAGGGTTGCGGGCCGAACAGGCGCAGAGGGTCGCGGATTTCAAGGCCGGCGAGACGCGCAAGCTGATGGGCATCGGGTTGTCTTTCTTTACCGAGATTGTCGGCGCGGGCCCGGTCAAGAATTGCGATATCCTGGGCCTTGGCATGTTCGACAGTTGCGAGATCCGCATCCACCCCACCGGATCGGCGATTGCACGGCTGGGCACGATTTCGCAGGGGCAAGGGCACGCGACGACCTTTGCGCAAATCCTGGCCAGCGAGATTGGCCTGCCCGCCGACAGCATCACCATCGAGGAAGGCGATACCGACACGGCCCCCTATGGTCTGGGCACCTATGGCTCGCGGTCGACCCCGGTGGCGGGGGCGGCCACCGCCATGGCGGGACGCAAGATCCGCGCCAAGGCGCAGATGATCGCGGCCTACCTGCTGGAGGTCCATGACAATGACGTGGAATTCGACGTGGACCGGTTTGTGGTCAAGGGCGCGCCCGAGAAGTTCAAGACGATGAAGGAGGTGGCCTTTGCCGCCTACAACCAGGCCATTCCGGGGATCGAACCGGGGCTTGAGGCGGTCAGCTACTATGACCCGCCCAACATGACCTATCCCTTTGGGGCCTATGTCTGCGTGATGGATATCGACGTGGATACCGGGGTCACGGAAATCCGCCGTTTCTATGCGCTGGACGATTGCGGGACACGGATCAACCCGATGATCATCGAAGGGCAGGTGCATGGCGGCCTGACCGAGGCGTTGGCCGTGGCACTGGGACAAGAGATTGCCTATGACGATATGGGCAACGTCAAGACCGGGACGTTGATGGATTTTTTCCTGCCCACCGCGTGGGAGGTTCCGAACTACGAGACCGACCACACTGTAACACCCAGCCCGCACCATCCCATCGGGGCTAAGGGCGTGGGCGAAAGCCCGCATGTGGGCGGCGTGCCGTGTTTTTCCAACGCGGTACAGGATGCGTTCCGCCCCTTTGGCAACACGCACACGAACATGCCGCATGACCATTGGCGCATCTGGAAGACGGCAAATGAACTGGGCCTGCACGACTAGAGAGGTTTCGGATGCCGTTTCGGCATCCGACCGGCGGGGGAAGGCGCTGCCTCTCCCCGCACCCCCCTCCGTGGTATTTCTGGTCAGAAGAAGAGGACCGGCGTCGTGAGCCATTCCACCCTTCAAGAACAATTGGCCGGGCAGGGCTATGTCGCGTCGGACGATCTGGCGGTGGCATTGCATCTGGCCATGACGCTGGGCCGACCGCTGTTGCTGGAAGGGGCGGCGGGTGTCGGCAAGACCGAGGTTGCGCGGATGCTGGCGCAGGTGCGGGACACGCGGCTGATCCGGTTGCAGTGTTATGAGGGGCTGGATGCGGCGCAGGCCATCTACGAATGGAACTATCAGCGGCAGTTGTTGACCATCCGGGCCGCGGCCGAGGATGGCGAGACCGGCAAGGCGGTGGAGGACCGCATCTTTTCCCGCGATTTCCTGTTGGAGCGTCCCCTGCTGGCCGCAATCACCCAGAACACCTCGCCGGTCCTGTTGATTGACGAGATTGACCGCGCCGACGAGGAATTCGAGGCCTATCTGCTGGAAATCCTGTCGGACTACCAGGTGTCGATCCCCGAACTGGGTACGATCACAGCCGTGACCCGGCCCATCGTGATCCTGACGTCGAACGGCACCCGCGACCTGTCGGACGCGCTGCGCCGCCGGTGTCTGTATACGTATGTCGAATACCCGGACCGCATGACCGAACTGGCCATCCTTCAGGCCCGTTGCCCCGAAGTCGAGGCGCGGCTGGCCGAGCAGATCGTGGGCTTTGTTCAGCGGTTGCGGCAGGAAGAGCTGGAAAAGACCCCGGGCGTGGCCGAGATGCTGGATTTCGCCGCGGCCCTCATGGGGCTTGGGATTGCCGACCTGACCGACAACCCGGCGGTGCTGCAATCGACGTTGACGACCTTGCTCAAGACTCAAAGCGATCAGGCCCGGATCACGCCCGAGGTGGCGGGCCGTATCGCAGGCAAGGCCGCGTGACCCGTGTGACGAAATTCGCCGCCCGGGACCCGGGCCCGGCGGCGCGTGTGGCCGGGTTCATCGCGCATTTGCGCGACAACGGGCTGCGTCTGGGTGTGGCGGAGGCCGAAACCGCCCTGGCCGCACTTTTGGAGGTGGAGGCAACGCGCCCCGAGGACAGCCGCCGCGCGCTGCGCGCCGTTTGCACCGGGTGCAAGGAGGAGGCCGAGCGTTTTGACGCGTTGTTCGACAGCTTCTGGATGGATGCGGGCCGGGTGAAGCAGAAGGTGATTCCCACCCCGTCCACCACTGCCAGCGACGCGGTATACTCGTCGCGTGATGCCAAGGGACAGGACGCCGGAGCGTCCGGCGCGGCGACATCCCCCGACGGCACGGGCGGCGCGGCTGACAGCGACGGCACCGGCAAGCTGATCGCCACCGGGAAGCGCAACCTGAACCGCCGCGACCTGCGCGACATGGTTCGCCCCGAAGAGATCGCACAGGCCGAGGAAGTGGCCCGCCGCATCGGGGCCGCACTGCGCGATACCCGGTCCCGCCGCCGCATCGCCGCGCGCAAGGGCGACCGACTGCATTTTCGCAAAACCATCCGCAACAGTCTGGTCACCGGGGGCGAGCCGCTGCGCCTGCTGCGCAAGCGCCGTCCGGACCGGACCCGCAAGATCGTGGCCCTGTGCGATGTGTCGGGGTCGATGGGCGTCTATGCGCAGGTGTTTCTGGCTTTTCTTGCCGGGTTGATGCGGGCTGACACGTCCGCCGATGCCTACCTGTTTCACACCCGCCTTGTGCGCATCACCGAAGCCTTGCGCGACAAGGATGCGATGCGCGCCATCGGGCGCATGTCGCTGATGGCGGACGGCTTTGGCGGTGGTTCGAGGATCGGGCCGTCGCTCATGCGTTTTGCCGATACCTATGCCAAGCGGTTTGTCGATGGCCGCAGTGTGGTCATGATCCTGTCAGACGGATACGACACCGAACCGGCCGAAATGATTGCAGGGGCACTGGCGAAACTGCGCAGGCGCGGGTGCAAGGTGATCTGGCTGAACCCGCTGAAAGGTTGGGCCGACTATGCGCCCGTTGCCGAAGGGATGGCGGCGGCGCTGCCGTACCTTGATGGGTTCAAGGCGGCCAACACGCTGGACGATCTGGCGGCACTGGAACGGGAGTTGGCGGCGTTATGACCCCGGCCGAGGTTCTGTCCACCGATCTGGCCGAAGCCGCACACGCGTTGCGGGCGCGGGATGTACCCTTTGCCTTTGCCACCATTGTGCGCACCGCCGGGGCCACGGCAGCCAAGCCCGGGGCCAAGGCGCTGCTGAGCGCCGACGGCACGATCCTGCACGGTTGGCTGGGCGGCGGTTGCACCCGCGGTGCTGTCAAGCGCGCCGCCTTGCAGGCGCTACAGGACGGCTCCCCGCAGCTTGTGTCGGTGGCACCCGAAGACCTGCTGATGGAAAAGGGCGTGACCCCGGGCGATGAAGTCGACGGCACGCACTTTGCCCGCAACGGCTGCCCGTCGCGGGGATCAATCGACATCTTCATCGAACCCTGCCTGCCCACGCCGCAACTGGTGGTTCTGGGCGCGTCACCCGTGGCACAGGCGTTGAGCGCCCTTGCGCCGCAGTTCAACTGGTCCGTCATTTCGGCCTTTCCGACGTCAGAAGCCGAGCGGCCACACCAGCAACGGTTCATCGTCGTCGCCACCCAAGGTCAGGGAGATCTGGAGGCGTTGAAGGCGGCGCTGACCAGCCGTTCGGAATACGTGGCCTTTGTCGGCAGCCGCCGGAAATTCGCGGCCCTTGCGAACAAGCTGACGGCGGCGGGTGTGCAACAGGCGCTGGTCGATGCCGTCAACGCGCCGGCGGGGCTGGATCTGGGGGCGGTTACGCCCGAAGAAATAGCGCTGTCGATCCTCGCCGATCTTGTGCGGGTGCGGCGGTCTGACGTCTTGCGGGCGCGTACCTGACACCATCGCGTGCCGGTCGCCGGTCGGTGGGGTCATCGCCGCGACATGAAAAAACCCCGCAGCCGGGCGGCTACGGGGTCTTTGAATGCGTCGCACGGACGAGAGCAGCTTAAAGCAGCCCTTCGCGTTGTGCTTTTTTGCGTGCCAGCTTGCGGGCACGGCGGATCGCTTCGGCTTTCTCGCGCGCTTTTTTCTCGGACGGTTTTTCGAAATGCTGCTTGAGCTTCATTTCACGGAACACGCCTTCGCGCTGGAGCTTCTTTTTCAGGGCACGGAGCGCCTGATCGACATTGTTGTCGCGAACACTAACCTGCATGTGGTTTTCACCACCTTTCTAGATATGAGTTGCAATGATTTGCAGGAAGTGGCCGCTTAGCAAAACCTTGGCGCTTTGTCCAGAGCGGGGTGACGCCTGCATCGGTATCAAAACAGGAAGTCACCAACCCCCAGTTCGTCTACTGTGACACCCTGCAACACCATCGTGTTGCCGTTCAGATCGTCGATCACCGCGTTGCCGCCCGACTGGGTCAGATGTCCGCCGTTGGTCAGATCCTGGTAATTCACGATGCTGTCCACTGCGCGTAGGTCAATCTTTTCACGTGCTTCGGTCACGTCGAAATCGGTCACCAGGTCCTGTCCTGTCTTGAACACGAACTTGTCGCCGCCATCGCCGCCGGTCAGGGTGTCGTTGCCCTCGCCTCCGTCCAGCCTGTCGTTGCCTGCGCCACCGCGCAGCACGTCGGTGGCCTTGCCGCCCTTGATCAGGTCGCGGCCATTGCCGCCATCCAGAGTGTCGGGGCCGTTGCTGCCCAGCAGCTTGTCGTTGCCAGCGCCGCCCTGTATCAGGTCCGCGCCGCCACTACCGCGCAGCACGTCGTTGCCGTCGCCACCCGACAGGGTGTCGAGTCCGCCGCCACCGGTAAGCGTGTCGTTGCCGCCCGCCCCTTGAAGAATGTCGTGGCCGCCCGCTCCCTTTATCGCTTCGCCGCTGCTGGTGCCGGTCAACCGGTCGTCATCCTCGGTGCCGAAAAGCGTGGCGACGGGCGCGTTCGGCGGCGGCGATCCCGGAAGATCGAGTTGCAGTTCGGCCGACGTACGGGCGAATTTCTGGGTGACATAAACTGCTTCGAAGCCGCGGTTGTAGCCGACCTCGATCCCGATGCCGATCACTTCGAAATCCGCATTCAGGATGTTGGCCCGGTGGCCGGGGCTGTTCATCAGCGCGTTGTGCAGGTTCACCACGTCATCGGAAATGCCGGGCGCGCCGCGTTCGGACTGGTAGGCGATGTTTTCGCCCCAGGTCCAGCTGCCGCTGAATTCGAAGCCCGCATCGCGCATCCGGTCGCCCGGAGATGATCCGCCGATGCCGGTGTGGCTGAATTTCAGGCTGTCATCCATCCATTCGCTGTGATCTTCGCTGGCTGCGTTCAGCCGCAGTTCAAGGGTCAGCGGATCCAGTCCACGGGATGTGCGCTCGGCGTTGATCAGGTCGAGCATCTGGCGTTCAAATGAACTGGCGACAGACATGGTGGCCTCCTTGCGGTTGAGTATGACGCCCTGTCTTGGGGCAGCGGGTGTCACGGGCAAGCCATGCCTGTCTGCGCGGCGATTGCGGCGAAATGATGCAAGAACGTGTGCCGCAATGTGGCGGCGTCCCGCAGGCGGCGGCGCAATTGGTGGGTTGGGCCGTTCCTTGCCGATGGCGTGGGGATGTGACGCGGCGGGCGCTATTGCCCCGCGTGTCACGTGGCCCTACCTTCGACCCATGACGCAAAACCCCGATGACCTGATCGACCGCCTCTTGGATGCAGCCCTGATGCATGTGCCCTTTGACGGCTGGTCCGAAACGACCTTTCGCGCGGCGGCTGCCGACGCCGGCATCGACCGGACCATGGCCCGCGCGGTGTGTCCACGTGGCGCGATGGACCTTGCACTGGCCTACCATGCCCGCGGTGACGCGGCGATGGTCGAGCGGATCAAGACCGAGGAATTGCCCGAACGGTTTCGCGACAAGGTGGCTGCCGCGGTTCGTTTCCGGATCGAGGCGATCACCGACAAGGAAGCTGTGCGCCGTGGCACCACACTTTTTGCCCTGCCGACCCATGCGGCCGACGGCACCCGCGCGATCTGGGGCACCGCCGATGCGATCTGGACAGCGTTGGGCGATACGTCCGAGGACGTGAACTGGTACACGAAACGCGCAACGCTGTCCGGTGTCTATGGCGCGACCGTGCTGTTCTGGCTGGGCGATGACAGCATCGACAACCAGGCCACGTGGGAGTTTCTGGACCGCCGCATCGACAACGTGATGCAGATCGAAAAGGTCAAGGCCCACGTGCGCGAGAACAAGGCGCTGTCGGCGCTGTTTGCCGGTCCCAACTGGTTCCTGGGCCAGATCAAGGCACCGTCAAAGGCGCGCAGTGACATGCCGGGCAGCTGGGGTTCACCCCGCCCCTGATCCACGCAGGGCCAGCGCCACCAGCACGACCACCTGCACCGCCACAACCAGCAGGTTGGTCATCACGACCGGACTGCCCAGGCCAACCATAGGCACCGTCGCGAGTTTGTAGGTGATCTGCACCGCAAACAACGTCACGGTCATCGGAACCGCCCACGAGTGGCTCGCGAGATGCAACCAGATCAGCGCCGCGCTGAGCGCCGCAATCGCCCCGTAGACGCAGGTCAGGATCCGCCGCGCATCTGTGGTTTGGCCGAATGCCGCCTCCATCCCCGTGCTTTGCCCCACCAGCGACACCACCAGCGGCACCAGGATCAACAGGTTCAGCATCAGGGCGGCGATCAGCATCATGGGTTCCTTTCCGTTTTCAAAAAGGGATACGGTGCGGCCAAAGCGGAGGATCAGGATGAGCGACATGCGAGCAGTGGAAATCAACGCTCCGGGCGGGCCCGAGGTTCTGCAACCGGTGTCACGGCCCCGGCCCACGGCGGCGCATGGGCAGGTCGTGATCGAAGTGGCCTGGGCCGGTGTGAACCGTCCCGATGCGTTGCAGCGGGCTGGCCTTTACAACCCGCCACCCACCGCCAGTGACCTGCCCGGGCTGGAGGCATCAGGCACCATCGTCGAGATCGGCACCGGTGTCAGCGGCTGGTCCGTGGGCGATCAGGTGTGCGCCTTGCTGCCAGGTGGCGGATATGCCGAATACGTCGCGACCCCGGCGGCCCACTGCCTGCCCGTGCCGGACGGCATGGGATTGAAAGAGGCGGCGTGCCTGCCCGAGACCTATTTCACCGTCTGGTCCAACGTGTTTTCGCGTGGCGGCCTGCAGGGAGGCGAACGGTTCCTTGTGCATGGGGGCTCATCGGGCATCGGGACCACGGCGATACAGCTGGCCCATCATTTCGGCGCGCGGGTCTTTGCCACGGCCGGGTCCGAAGACAAATGCGGCGCCTGCCGTGATCTGGGGGCCGAGGTGGCCATCAACTACAAGGACGAGGATTTCGTCGATGTGATGAAGGCGCATGACCGTGCCAACCTGATCCTGTGCATGGTGGGCGGACCCTATATCGCGCGCAATATGTCGGCGCTGGCCGATGATGGTAGGCTGGTGCAGATCGCGTTTCTGCAAGGCCCCAGGGCCGAGGTGAACTTTGCTCAACTGATGACACGGCGTTTGACCATGACCGGCAGCACCCTGCGCCCGCAAAGTGATCTGGCCAAGGCGCGGATTGCCCAGGACCTGCGCGAGGCCGTGTGGCCACTTCTGTCTGCGGGCCGTATCGCGCCGGTGATGGATTCGGAGTTTCCACTCGATCGGGCATCTGAGGCCCATGCGCGCATGGAAAGCTCGGGCCATATCGGGAAGATCGTACTTGAGGTGTCCGGCGGTTAGACAAATTCCCACACGGAATTTGAGGGGGCGCTGCCCCCTCGGGCCTGCGGCCCTCACCCCCGGGATTTTTGGGAACAGAGACGGAGTGAAAGACAGTGGCAAAGACGGCGATAATTGAGGCCCATGGCGGGCCGGAAGAATTGCGGATCGTGGACCGCGAGGTGGGCGACCCCGGTCCGGGTGAAATCCGCATTGCGCACCGCGCGATCGGTTTGAATTTCATCGACGTTTATCAGCGCACGGGGCTTTATCCACTTGAGTTGCCCCACGCATTGGGCATGGAAGCCGCCGGCGTAGTCGAGGCCGTTGGACAGGGTGTTGACCATCTGGCCGCAGGGGACCGCGCAGCCTATGCCGCTACGCCACCCGGTGCCTATTGCGAAGCCCGTGTCATGCCGGCAGCGCAGGTGGTGAAACTGCCGGATGCGGTGCCCTTTGACGTGGCTGCAGCCATGATGCTGAAGGGTCTGACAACCGAATACCTGTTTCACCGCACCACATCGTTGCAGGCCGGTGACACGGTGTTGTTTCAAGCGGCGGCGGGAGGCGTGGGCCTGATCGCCTGTCAGTGGGCACGGTCCGAAGGTATCACGTTGATCGGCACCGCGGGCGGACCTGAGAAATGCCAGTTGGCGCTGGATCACGGTGCCGCCCATTGCATTGACTACCGGTCCGAGGATTTCGTGGCCCGCGTGCGCGATTTGACCGATGGCGTGGGCGTCGACGCGGTCATGGACGGTGTGGGCAAGGACACGTTTGACGGCTCGCTCGATTGTCTTAAACCCTTGGGGATGATGATGTCGTTTGGCAATGCGTCTGGACCGGTGCCGCCTTTCAACCTTGGCATCCTTGGGCCGAAGGGCTCGCTCAAGATCACGCGGCCCACGTTGTTCACCCATATCGGCAATTCCGGGACGCTGCGGTCCATGGCGGACCGGTTGTTCTCGAAGGTCTTGGCCGGTGACGTGACCCTGCGTATCGACCAGCGGTTCAAGCTGGACGACGTCGCAGATGCGCATCGGGCGCTGGAGGCGCGCAAGACCACTGGATCTACGGTGATCGAGCTCTGATCATAGGGGCTCTGCCCCTCGGCCTGCGGCCTCACCCCGTGGTATTTCTTGTCAGAAGAAACCTTTTGTTAAAGTTAACGCGGTTTTCCTGAACACACGGTACAGGCTGTGGAGCCGATGGCCGTGTCAGGAGAAGCGCTGGCTTCCCCCTTCGCCCGCGGTGCTCACATTGGATGGGTCGGCGCGGGCGATTTCGTTTCTTCTGACCCGAAATACCACCGCCGGAGGCACCGACGGCAGGCACGTGGCGCAGTTCAAGACTTTTCAGCGGACCGGGTCAAACTGCGCTCGCTGCGCAGTGCAATCCCGCACCACGTCCGCGCCGCACGGCACCGGATCAAGATCACGGCTCAGGCAGATGCGCGCCTCTTGTATATAGCCTTGGCGGCAGGTGATGGTGATGCCGTCACGTTCCATCCCGGGGTTTGCTTCGAGGAAGGCATCCTCGACCACCGAAGCGGGCAGTCGCACGCTGCGGTCCAGTTTGCGGAATGCCGCAGGCCTGGTGACACCCACATAGGCCGCGCGCGATAATGCGTAGTAGGCACGGGCCGACAAGCCGGAGCAGGTGCCGTGCTTTTTCCACTGATGCCACGCCAGCCCCGGTGACCCCATGATGTCGGCCATACCGCTGGTCATTGCCCTGCTCGGCGGGCGCTCGGCCGTTGTGCAGTAGCTGGGATAGCCACGGTGGAACTGCGGCCAGAGCCCGTGCAGGACCCATCCGTGATCATGCCGTGCGTCGCATTGGTCGGACTGTCGCGCGTCGCCTTCGTAGGCGCACCAGTTGGGCGACCAGCTCAAGGAAAGCACATAATAATCGAACGCGCCGACCCCCTTGCCATCGGCCCAGACCGGCAGGGCCAGCATCGTCCAGATCAACAGTGCGCGCATTCCGCTTCCCTTTTGCGTTTCGCGCGACTATATCCCGGTCAAGTTCCCCGACAACGGAAACCAGCTCTGGATATCAGGGCCGCCTATTTCAGGCGACGGGACAGATATGCGCAAAGGAGCATGACATGGCAAAACCGATCATGGCCAAGGCCACCGCCGTCTGGCTGGTGGACAACACCACCATCAGCTTCAAGCAGATTGCCGATTTCACTGAAATGCACGAGTTGGAAGTGCAGGGCATCGCGGATGGCGATGTGGCTGCTGGCGTCAAGGGGTTCGATCCCATTGCCAACAACCAACTCACACAGGAAGAGATCGACGCAGCCGAAAAGGATCCGCTGCACAAGCTGCAACTGAAATTCAACGCCGCCGCGTTGGGCGAGGAAAAGCGCCGTGGCCCGCGCTATACCCCTCTGTCCAAGCGACAGGACCGGCCTGCCGCCATCTACTGGCTGGTCAAGTTCCATCCCGAACTGACCGATGGCCAGATCTCGAAGCTGGTGGGCACCACCAAGCCGACAATCCAATCGATCCGCGACCGCACCCACTGGAACATCTCCAACATCCAGCCCGTGGATCCGGTGGCTCTGGGCCTGACCAAACAGTCGGAACTGGACGCTGCCGTGCAGAAGGCCGCCGCGAAAAAGGCCGCCGCGGGCGAGGTCATGTCCGACGACGAGCGCCGCAAGCTGGTCAGCACCGAACAAAGCCTTGGCATGGAAGCCGAACCCAAGATCCCCACGGCGATCGAGGGGCTTGAGACATTCTCGCTCGCCGATGACAGCGATGACGATGACGAGGACGAATCGACCCTGGTCGATGCCGACAGCTTCTTTAACCTGCCCAAGGGCGGTGACGACGAAGACGAACAGCCCTAAGCTGCGGCTTTACCTCTGCCAAGGGCGCGCCTACGGTTCGTGGGTGCGCCCTTTATCGTGAGGTCTCCGATGAACCAATACGCCCAGATCGACGACACCACGCAGGCCCGGATCATCGCCGACCTGCGCAGCGATACCGTCACCCGGCCCGACGCTGCCATGCGCGCCGCCATGGCCGAGGCCGAAGTGGGCGACGATGTCTATGGTGACGATCCCACGGTGAACCGGCTGGAGGCCACGCTGGCCGAACGGTTGGGCAAGGAGGCGGGGCTGTTCGTGACCTCCGGCACGCAAAGCAACTTTTGCGCCATGCTTAGCCATTGCGCACGGGGCGAGGAAATCATCACCGCCCGCCCCTACCACGTGTTCAAATACGAGGCGCTGGGGGCTTCGGTCCTGGGTGGTATCGCCTTTGACGCGCAGGACCCGGCGCCGGACGGTGCGTTGGATGCGCACGTGGTAGCCAATACCGTGAAGGACGGGGATTCCCACCACCCGATCACGCGGCTGCTGAGTCTTGAGAACACACATAACGGCATCGCCATTCCGCTGACCCGCATGGCGGATGCCGTGGACGCAGGTAGCGCTGCGGGGCTGTCCCTGCATCTGGACGGCGCACGCTATTTCAACGCCGTCACAGCGCTCAATTGCGCCGAGACCGCGCTGGCCGACATGTTCGACACGGTGTCGATCTGCCTGTCCAAAGGGCTGGGGGCACCCATCGGTTCGGTGCTGCTGGGCCCTGCCGACCTGATCGAAAGGGCACGGCGCTGGCGCAAGATGCTGGGCGGCGGCACCCGGCAGGCGGGTGTTCTGGCAGCCGCCGGGCTGTACGCGCTGGATCACAATGTCATGCGGTTGGCCGATGATCATGCCCGGGCGGCGGCGCTGGCTGACGCGCTGCGCGCATTTGGCGACGTGCATCAGGCCACCAACATGGTCTTTTTCACGCCTGCGGGGGGCGTCACATCCGACTTGCAGAAGCATATGTTGCGGCATGGGGTCAAGCTGAGCGGAGCGACCGGAACGACGCGGTTGGTCCTGCACAAGGATGTGACGGACGAAGGGTTGGCGGCAGCGGTCTCCGCGATGCGCGCCTATTTCGCCTGACGCTGCGCGCGCTTTTCCTTTTGCCGTTCTTCGAATTGCGCCCAAACATGCATTCTGCCCTTTTGGCGGGCATCGGCGAGCCATAGCTTCTTGCGCACGCCTGGTGGCTCCAAATGGCGGTAATCCCCTTCGGAAAATTTGGGCCAATCCAGGGCCAGTCCCTGCTTGACCATTTCTTCGGACAGATCGCGTCCATCCGGCAAATAGCACATTGCGACGCACCGGTCGTGGTCATCCTTGCAAATGATCTTTGCCCGAATCTCGTGCCCCTTGCACAGGGCGACCATCGCCCACTTGGCCTTTTGCCCATATGGGTGGTTCAGTTCGGGCGCATCGACGCCGTAGATCCGGATCTGGGTCTTTTTGATCACGATGCTGTCGCCATCGATCACATACGCCCGGCCCGTGATTTCCTGCATTTCGGCGCTGGGCCGTGCAGGGCGCGGTGGTCGCGCGGATGGCGGTTTGCGGCGCTGAACCGGTCGAATGACCGGCCTGGGGTCTCTGTGCTCGATCCTTCTGCGCGGTTTCGGTCGCATGCCGCGTATGACGAGAACAAATACCGCGACGACGGCAACGCCTGTAATGACTTCCAATAAACCGGCACCTTTTCGAAATTCAACGTATTCAGAAAAAACACAAAAAGTTCAACCGTCAATGGAGAAAACGGCGATGCGTTTCCAGGCCAAGCGGTTGTGACGCGGGCGGTCGTCGAACGCGACTGGTTCAAATCGCCTTGCGCGCGCGCAGCGCCGCCGTGATCGTGCCATCATCGAGATAATCCAGTTCGCCGCCAATTGGCACGCCCTGGGCCAGCGATGTCAGCGTCACCCGACCGTCCAACTGGTCCGCGATATAGTGGGCCGTTGTCTGGCCGTCGATCGTGGCGTTCAGCGCAAGGATTACCTCGGTCACGTTTTCGGTTTCGACCCGGTCGATCAGGCGTGGGATACGCAGTTCTTCGGGCCCGACGGCATCCAGCGCCGACAAGGTGCCGCCCAGCACGTGATAGCGCCCCTTGAACACGGCGGCACGCTCCATCGCCCACAGGTCGGCCACGTCCTCCACCACGCACAGTTCGCCGTTGGCGCGTTTTTCGGAGCGGCAGATGTCGCAGATATCGGCGGTGCCCACGTTGCCGCAGTTCAGGCATTCGCGCGCGGTGGCGGCCACCGTCTGCATCAGGTCCGCGAGCGGTTGCAGTTGCAGCGCGCGCTTGCGGATCAGGTGCAGCACGGCCCGCCGCGCCGACCGGGGGCCGAGACCGGGCAGTTTCGCCATCATCTCGATCAGGGCGTCGATGTCGCGGGTGCTGCTCATGCCCGCAAGCGTAGGGCGATTTCGGCGCAACCAAAAGCCCCCATCGGGTTCAGGGGCTGTAAACGAATACATGCTATCCCAAGGCACGGGTAAGCAGCGGAAACGAAAGAAACGCATGGCGTGGGCAATGCCGTCATACTGTCTGGGATTGATCCTGCTGCTGTTTGTTTCGGCGGCGCAGGCATGTAACTTTCCCGGTCCCCTGCGCACCGTGTCCAGTACACTGGCTGAGGCCGCCGATGCGGATGGCGGCGTGAATGTGACGCACAGAATGCGCCTGCGCCGCGCCCTCGATGCCCTGCAGCGTACCGATGTGACGGCCGGCCTGCCCGGTGATGCAACCCGCAGTGACAGGCGCGCGGTGCGTCGGATGGTGGCCACTGCCCGCGATTTGGCCGCCGGGCGCGGTCAGCGCGTGCCGGGGGCTGTGGTTGCGGCAACGGTTCAGGTAAGCGACATGGCGAAGCGGGCGTGTCGGGAGTCGCAGGCAAAGGTAATCGGGTCCGGTGTTGCCAGCACGGTCGAACGGGCGGCGTCGCGCAATTCCGGCGGTATCGACACAAGGCCCAGCTTTGCCGAGCGTGTGACCCGTCTTAGCGTGATCATCACCGTCTACTTCACGTTCCTGGCTGCCGTGATCGGCGTGCGTCGCACATGGCCGCGCGCCGACATGCCCCTTGAAGACGTGCGCAACCCGCAGGCACCTGAAGCGGTGGAACGGTCCTAGCGCAGGTGATGCGCTGCCGTCAGAACGGCAGTTTCATCCCGGGTGGCAGGCCCATGCCCTCGGTCAGCTTGCCCATCTCTTCCTGCGCGCGCTCGGTCGCCTTGACCTGTGCGTCCTTGATCGCGGCAAGTATCAGGTCCTCGACCACTTCCTTGTCGTCGCCGGAAAAGATCGACGGGTCGATATCAAGTGCGGTCAGTTCACCCTTGGCCGTCGCCATGGCCTTGACCAGCCCCGCGCCGCTTTCGCCCACCACCGAGATCGAGGCCAGATCGTCCTGCATCTGGGCCATCTTGGTCTGCATTTCCTGGGCCTTCTTCATCATCCCGGCCATATCGCCGAGGCCGCCTAATCCTTTGAGCATGTCATGTCTCCGATGGGTCTGACCCGTCCTTGCGCGGCCGGGTGTAAAGAACGATTGCCACACATATCGCAGCCACGGCGACGATGAACAAGGTGGGCGCGCCGATACAGCCCTCGGCCATAGCCTGGGGGCGAATGCCGGTCGGGTCGGCCATGGTTACGACGGTGATGAAACCGGTCCACAAAATGATGGTGGCCAGCCCGATCCATTGGCTGCGAAAGCGCAGCGCGATGATGCTGAGCGCCAGCAACACAAGGCCCGCAGGCGACAGGAACAGGTTCATCGCCTCGTGCAGCGCGGTGGCGGGCGTGCCGTTCCAGCCGGGTCGCGCGGTGGCGCAGACATCGGCGAGGGCCGGAGGGGCAAACAGCAGGCCAGTCAGGATCAAAAGAACGCGCTTCATGCCGGCTTGCGCCACAACAGGTGTCCGAGACGCAGCACCGCCATCGTTACCAGTGCCAGCCCGCAGCCGTACCAGAGACGCGCATCGCCAATGCAGCCTTCTTGCATCGCTTCCCGCTGCATGTCCTCCATTGGGTTCGGTTCGATGAATACCAGCAGGCATGTCAGCGTGATCATAACGGCGAGGCCAGCGGACCATATCTGCCCAGACCAGATCAAAGCTGCCGCCAACAGAAGAATGGCGGCGGTGAGCGAAGGGGCGGCTTGGTGAATAAACTCATCCCACATGCGCGCGTGACTGCCATCCCGAGGGGGGCGTTCCCTATCGCACAGCTTGGCCCCTGCATGTGTCAGGACAAGCGCCAGCATTACGGGTAGGGCGCGACCTATCATGATGCGGCCCCCGGCAGGCGTGCCACGATCTTGAGTTCAACAATCGCGCCCGGGATGGCCAGGCCGGCCACTTCGACGGCGGTCCATGCGGGATAAGGTGGTTGAACATGGCGATCCCGCACGGCCCGGAACGCCGGGAAATGTGAAGGCAGTCCCACGTGGAAACTGGTCATGTCGACCACGTTGCCCCAGTCCAGTCCAGCGGCACGCAGAACGGTGGTGACCTTTTCAAAGGCGGTCTCGATCTGCTGTTTCGCATCAGCGGAGGGCGTGCCATTCAGCGGGCAGCCGTTGAACCCGTTCAGAAAAATGTGGTCGCCGGACACCACGGCGGGCGACGCATGCCAGTCGTCTACCAGCCCTTCGAACCCGACGGGTACGATGGCGTGCGTCTCAGTCCTCTTCAAAGGGGTCCCATTCATCGTCAACTTCGGGCAGCGCCTCGATGTGCGCTTCTTGCGCGATCTCCTCGGGCGTGCGGATGGTGGTGATCGTGGCCTTGGGAAAGCTTTCCAGAACCGCCTGCACCAGCGGGTGCGCTTCGGCCTTGGCCTTCAGCGCCAGTTCTTCGGCATGCTCGCGTTCATAGATCGTCTCGCCCCCGCCCTCGTTCACGAGGCTGACGGCCCAGCGGTTGCCGGTCCAGCGTTGCAATGCGGCCCCCAGCCGTTGGGCCAGGTTCTGCGGGGCGTCATCGGCGGGTTCGAATTCGATCCGCCCGGGTTGGTAAGCGGCGAGCCGGACATATTTGACCACGTGTTCATAGAGCAGCCGGTCACGGTTCGCGTCGATCAACTGGATCACGTGATCAAACGTGGGATAGCGCGCCAGCGCATCGGCCGGGTCCTGCGCCAGGGCCGTGGTCTGGCCCGATGCGTTGGGGTTCGCGGCCATGCGGGTCTGTGCCTGTTGCACGGCCTGCACACCAGACGGCGCGCCTGCTGGGGCCGTCGGGGCCGGGGCGGGCGGCGTCGCATTCTGCAACTTCTTCACCAGTTCGTCCGGGCTGGGCAGGTCGGCCACATGTGTCAGGCGGATGATCGCCATCTCGGCGGCCATCATGGCGTTGGGTGCGCTGGCCACCTCGTCCAGCGCCTTGAGCAGCATTTGCCACATGCGCGTCAGCACCCGCATCGGAAGTGCGTCCGCCATGGTGAGGCCGCGCGCCCGTTCGTCGGGGGAAATGGTGGGGTCCTCGGCGGCCTCCGGCGTGATCTTGACCACCGACACCCAGTGCGTGATCTCGGCCAGGTCGCGCATCACGGCCATCGGGTCCGCCCCGTCGGCATATTGCGCGCCAAGTTCGGTCAGCGCCCCGCCTGCATCGCCCCTGAGCACCATGTCGAACAGGTCCAGCACACGGCCCCGATCTGCCAGCCCCAGCATCGCGCGCACCTGGTCGGCGGTGGTTTCGCCCGCACCGTGGGATATCGCCTGATCCAGAAGCGAGGTCGCGTCCCGCGCTGACCCTTCGGCGGCGCGGGTGATCAGCGCCAGCGCGTCATCGGCAATTTCCGCGCCTTCGGACGTTGCGATCTTGCGCAGCATACCGATCATCACCTCGGGTTCGATCCGGCGCAGGTCGAACCGCTGGCAGCGTGACAGCACCGTGACCGGCACCTTGCGGATCTCGGTGGTCGCAAAGATGAATTTGACGTGTGCGGGCGGTTCCTCGAGCGTTTTCAGCAGCGCGTTGAAGGCGCTGTTGGACAGCATGTGCACTTCGTCGATGATGTAGATCTTGTAGCGGGCCGAGGCCGCCCGGTAGTGTACGCTGTCGATGATTTCGCGAATGTCGTTGACCGAGGTGTTCGATGCCGCGTCCATTTCCAGCACGTCGACATGCCGCCCTTCCATGATCGCGGTGCAGTGTTCGCACTGGCCGCACGGGTCTGTCGTCGGCCCGCTGGTCCCGTCGGGGCCGATGCAGTTCATGCCCTTTGCGATGATCCGGGCGGTGGTGGTCTTGCCCGTTCCGCGGATGCCCGTCATCACGAAAGCCTGCGCGATCCGGTCCGCCTCGAACGCGTTTTGCAGCGTGCGCACCATCGCATCCTGTCCGACAAGGTCGGCAAAGGTCTCGGGCCGGTATTTGCGGGCGAGGACCTGATAGGTCTCTTGCGGTTGGTCGGTCATGCTGTCCCCGGGATTCGTCTGAACCCCTAGGCTAAAGTGGCGCGACCACAGCGTCCAGCAACCAAAGCGTAGCGTGGGCGGGCATCACAGCATCGCCGTCATCTCGCGGATCACCTCCGAATCGCGCCGCGCGCGGGCCAACGTCCAGCCGCCCTGAATCAGCATGAACAGGTGCTCGGACTTGGCTTTTGCCTCGGTCTCGTTCAGTCCCAGCCGTTCGGCGTGGTCGCGGACTTCGGCAATCCAGCCCTCGTAGATGTGGCTGGCGTGGGATCGGAACTGCTGGTTGTCCGGCCCTTCGAACAGCGTGGCGGCAATCGGGCATGTGTCCCATCCCGTGATGTCAAAGAGCTTGGCCAGCTTGTAGCACAGCGTCGTTGCCCCGTCGCGGAACGTGTCTGCTCCGTCGAAGCTGGTTGCAATAAGGCGCAGCATCTCGTCCGAGGCCCATGTGGCCGCGGCCATGGCAAGGTCGGATTTGCCGTTGGGAAAGTGGTGATAGAGCGACCCCTTGGGTGCCTTGGCCTCGGCCAGCAGATCGGCCAGCCCGACGCCGTGATAGCCCCGCGTGCGGAACAGCGTGGCCGCCGACAGGATCAGCCGGTCTTTGGTGGGCAGGGCCTTGGTCTCCATTTTCCAAGCTTGACAGGATTAGACCGTTTGGTCCAGTGTCGGCATTAGACCGATTGGTCTAGCCCTTGCAGAGGAGCCATCAGATGTTCGACGCCCCGCCCGTTCAACGTGAGATCAAGGAGCATACGAACCTGTTCAAGACACAGGACGGGGCCGAACTTGTCGGGCAGTTCTATGCGCCCAAGCGCCCCTTTGCCGTTGTCGTGCTGAACGGGGCGACGGGCGTGCCGCAGCGGTTTTACACCCACTTTGCGCGCTGGCTGGCCGCCGAACGGGGAATGGCCTGCCTGACCTATGACTACCGCGATACCGGTCGGTCGCTGTCCGGGTCCATGCGCCACAGCAGGGCCGACATGATCGACTGGGGCACATCGGATCAATCCGCAGCCCGGTCTGCGGCGCGCAAGGCCTATCCCGGTGTTCCGCTGTGGATTATCGGCCATTCGCTGGGCGCTATGCTGCTGCCCAATCAGCGTGATCTGGGCCCAGTGGCCCGCGTCATCGGGGTGGCCTCGGGCCGTGTGCACCACAATGATCATCCATGGCCATACCGCGCCACGGCGCTGGCGTTCTGGTTCGGTATCGGCCCCGTCGCGACGGCGCTTTGCGGTTACCTGCCCGGCAATGCCTTGCGCTTTGGCGATGATGTGCCGGCGGGTGTGTACTGGCAGTGGCGGCGCTGGTGTACGTCGCCCGAATTCTACACGCCCGATCTGGGGGATCGCCTGAATCCCCCGGCTTGGAATGATGATATTCCCGCGCGCCTGATTGCCTTTGCCGATGATGACCTGATCCCGCCGCAGTGCGTGGCGCGATTGGGGCAGGCGTATGAGGGCAAGGCGGAGCATGTGGTGATCGATCCGGCGGACCATGGGTTGGACAGCGTCGGGCATCTGGGCGCGTTTTCACGGCGGAACAGGGCGATCTGGTCGAGATTGCTTGAGGGTTAGTGCGCTGGCCCTCTCGCGCATCGCTGTGCGATACGCGGCCGGGCGACGCGCACTTTGCTCCGCAAGGATTGGCGAGTGTTGTGGGATGAGGCGATTTGGGGCTGGCCCTCTCGCGCACCGCTGCCGGGCGACGCGCACTTTGCTGCGCAAAGTGCGCTGGGGTGAGAGATTGACAACGACCCAAGCGGGGCTCGTTACGGCTGCTTCCTTCCGGATCTGACCGGGTTGGCGAGGCGCCTGCCCGCGCCAACCTCTCGACACGAGATGTAGCGTTGCACGCGGCGCAGTGCAAGGGTCAGAGCGTGATCCTCAGCTTCAAAAAACCGCCATCCGTCAGGCCGAGGGGTTCAGGCGAGAACGCAGCGATGTCGTCAAGGTGCCGTTCTGCACGCGGCGACGTCTCGATCACGCGACTGTGTCCCGTGCCTGTCCGAAAGCGCCATACCGACGGGGCTGGCGAACCTGTGACCCCGTCCGACCGGATCAATGCGCGCAGCACATGCGTCACGTCGGTATCGATCTGAACCCGCGCCTGTGCTGTGTCCAATCCGGGGAACTTCCCGCCGCCGGCGGCGCGATAGCTGGTCATGGCGACCAGAAACTGGTCGTTCCGGTCTACGGCGCGTCCCTTGTGCATGAGCGCGGCAACGCGCGCCTTGCCCGGCACGGCATCCAGGTCGTAGACGGTTTCCAATCCATGCAGGCCGTCAAAGTTGAATGCAGCCCCGCCAGCAGCCACCAATGGGGCATCCCCAGTGCTGGCATGGCCAAAAAAGGCGGCTGCGTGCGCGGCCCATGCCCACAGATCCGCGCCGCGCAGCAGAACCGCCGAGATTGCGTTGCGATAGGGACAGATCATGGCGATGTGCCGTTCCGTGATCGTGCCGGCTGAGACGTCGACATAGTTCCCGACCCCGCCGATGCCGCCGGCGGCCAGGGGTGCGACCGCCGCGATCAGTGGATAGTCGGCGAGATCCGTGCCTGCGACCCTTGCCTGTGCTGCGTCCATCAACGCGCGTGCCACCAGCGCGTCCGACGTGCCGGACTGCAACATTGCGAAATAGCTGTTGAACCCATGCGTCGACTGCCCGATGGGCTGCGCAAGACGGGTGCGGGTGGCCTGTTCTGCCGGTGCTACCATCGCACTGACCTGCGCGTCCCGCGCCGCCCGATCAACGGGACGCAACCGCACGCTGTGTCCCTCAACCTGCCAGCCTTTCTTGTTCCAACCAAGCATCAGGTCGATCTGCCCCAGCATCTGCGCCGCGAATCCCGGCATAACGGCGGGAACCCCGGCCACAGTACCCTTGGCGTTGTCGACCGCAGGTCCAGGCGCATGATCCGGCCCCGGGAACTGGCGGTGCGTGTGGCCCATGATCATGGCGTCTATCCCCGCCACGTCACGCGCCAGCGGCAGGGCAAAGTTTTCCGAAGTTGCATCGGCGTCGGCGTCCAGCCCACCGTGGCACAGCATCACGATCAGATCCGCGCCCTCGTCATGCAGCGCCGTCACGGCATCGCGGGCCGCCAACACGCCATTGGGGATGCAAACGCGTCCCTCCAATTGTCGTTTGTTCCAGATCATCGTCTGCATTGGCAGCACGGACACGATCCCGATCCGCAACAATCGGTTCTGGCCGTCCGAACATAGCGGGTGTTTGGTGATGATGCAGTGCGGCGCAATACGCGACAGCGCGTCCCCATGCACATTCGTGCCAAGCAAGGGCAGTTTTATGTCGGCATACAACTCCGTGAGATATGGCAAGCCATAGTCGAAGTCGTGGTTGCCCAGTCCGACCACGTCGTAATCCAGTGCCTCAAGGATCCGGGGCCAAGGGTGCTGTGTTGCAGTCCCTTGATCAGCCAGAACATCCGCCATTGCGGTCCCCTGCACTGCGTCGCCATTGTCCACCAACAGCACCGCACCGGACGCATCCGCCCGTGCCTGCCGGATCACGGTGGCCAGCCGGTCCATGCCCGACACGTCCTGTGTCAGGTCGGTGCGGGCGTCCCAACCGCTCAACTGCATGTGCACGTCGCTCGTCGCCAGGATCCGCAGGTTTGCTGTCGCTAAGGGTGAATCATGCAGCATTCGATCACTCATAAGTAGTAGTGACTGTGACGGCACCGAATGTTCAAGCACAAATTGTTCACACCGACGGACCCGGATGCAGGCCATTGCATCGCAGTCACAATTCGTGTGAAGCCTTGGCGCAAACAGGCAGGCAGGATCGGGAGCAGCGCCATGCGCCATGCAGAGACGGTGACGTTCGGGGGATCGGCCCTGGATCGTGCGGCAGAGCTGCGCACCGATCCCACGGCTTTGGCCGCCGCACATGCGCATCCCGGGGCGCGAACGCTGGTGTTGTGGCGCGGCAAACCCCTGATCGATAGGGCACGACCGGCGCAGGTCATGCGTATTCCGATGGATCATCCTGTTCTGACGCACAGCGCCGAGGCTCCGGTTTTTCTGGGGCGCGAGGATGGCGCGCCCCGTTTCGCCCACGACATATCGGGATGGGAGCCGGAAGCGCTGGATGCGTCACAGCTGGGCGGATTCCTCGACCCGTCCGAACAACGTCATCCGGGGTTTGCAGAGACCGAGGTCTTTGCCGAATTGCGCCGCGTGATGACATGGCTGTCGCCGCGCGACGCCGAACTGGCTGCCACCGCCAAGGCGATCCTGGGCTGGCATCAGACCCACGGGTTTTGCGCCCGGTGCGGTGCGGCGTCTGAGGTGGGGCAGGCCGGCTGGCAGCGGGTGTGCCCGGCCTGCAAGGCCCATCATTTCCCCCGCACCGATCCAGTCGTCATCATGCTGATCACCCACGGCAACGCGGTTCTGGTGGGCCGGTCCCCCGGGTGGCCGGAGGGGATGTATTCCCTGCTTGCCGGTTTCGTCGAACCCGGCGAAACGCTGGAAGCCGCAGTGCGCCGCGAGGTGTTCGAAGAGGCCGGCATCACGGTCGGGCCGGTCGACTACCTGTCCAGCCAGCCCTGGCCGTTTCCCGCATCGCTGATGTTTGGCTGCCGCGGCCTGGCCACCAACCGCGACATCACCATCGATCCGGCCGAGATCGAGGACGCGCGCTGGGTCAGCCGCGAAGAGATGTCGTGCGTCTTTGCCGGCGAACACCCCGAAATCCTGCCGGCCCGAAAAGGCGCAATTGCACACTTCTTGCTAGAAAACTGGCTTGCGGACACGCTGGATTAAAGAGAAACTGCAGCAAAACCCAAAATGCAGGCACATCCATGAAATTCTCGGCCAGGGAAGATATTGCAGCCCCGATTGACCACGTCTTTGCCGCTCTGTGCGAATTCGAGAGCTTTGAGCGCCAGGCAATGCGCCGCGGGGCGGATGTGCAACGCGTTGACGCGTTGCCCCAGCCCGGCGTGGGAATGCGGTGGAAGGTCCAGTTTTCCATGCGTGGACGTCAGCGGATCATGGATCTGACGATGGTCCGCTTTGATCAACCGAACGAGATGGAGTTCCTGGCCAAATCGCCCGGGATCAACGCCGTGTTCGTGGTCGAACTGCTGGCCCTGTCGCGCAGCCGCACGCGACTGTCGGTGTCGCTGGACCTTGCGCCCCTGAACCTGTCGACCCGTCTGCTGGTGCAGTCCCTCAAGCTGGCCAAGACGACGCTGACCAAGCGGTTCAAGCTGCGTGTGGCCGATTATTGCAAGACGCTCGAGGATCGTTTGCAACGCATGGCCTGATCGTCAGTCCCGGTCGGGTGCCGTCGGATAGACCCCGAGAATATCCAACCGGTTGGTGAAGTAGTCCAGCTCTTCGAGCGCGCGGGCCACTGGCGGGTCGTCCGGGTGCCCTTCGATATCGGCATAGAACTGCGTGGCGGTGAATGCGCCGCCGATCATGTAGCTTTCAAGCTTGGTCATGTTGACGCCATTCGTCGCAAAACCGCCCATCGCCTTGTAAAGCGCTGCGGGGATGTTGCGCACCTCAAAGACAAAGGTGGTGATCATCTTGTCGCCGCGCCGCGTCAGGTCCGCCTGCGGCGCCATCAGCAGGAAGCGGGTCGTGTTGTGGCCCTGATCCTCTATATCGCGCGCAAGGATATTCAGGCCGTGGATATCCGCCGCGACGGCCGATGCCAGCGCCCCTTCGCCCTTTTGCCGGGTTTGGGCGATCTTGGCCGCGGCACCCGCGCTGTCGGCGGCGGCCTTGCCCTGAATGCCGTGTGCATCCAGAAAGCTGCGCGCCTGCGGGATCAGAACGGGGTGCGCCCGCACCAGCTTGATATCGTCCAGCGTCTGATCCGGCAGCGCCATCAGCGCGATGCGCACCCGCACAAAGGCTTCGTCGATAATATGCAGGTCGCTTTCCGGCAGCAGGCGGTGGATGTCGGCCACGCGGCCATAGGTGGTGTTTTCCACCGGCAGCATCGCCTTGTCCGCGTCGCCCGCACGCACGGCGGCAATCACGTCCTCGAAGGCGTGACATGGCACCGGCGTCGCGTCAGGCCGCGCCTTCAGAACCGCTTCGTGACCGTATGCGCCCAAATCTCCTTGAAACGCGATCCGTTCAGACATGTGAAACCCTTTGTCGCTAGCCCTTGAGTTGCCAGCGCGGGCAGGGCGATTGGTCGCGGTTACTACACCTTGCTTGTGCGTAGTGGAAGCAATAGATACCCGCCCGAACCACACGAATAAGCCACGGAATCGGAAGCCACATGTTCGACACGATGACCTTCACCAAGATTGCCGGCAGCCTTTGCGCGATGTTGCTGGTGCTTTTGCTGGGCAAATGGGCGGCGGAAGAGTTGTACCATGTCGATGGGCACGGCGCGCAGGCCTACGTGATCGACACCGGCGCAGAGGAAGCCGCCGAAGAAGTGATCGAAGTCGCATTCGCAGATGTTTATCCCACCGCCGATCCCGCCGCCGGTGCCAAGACGTTCCGCCAGTGCAGCGCCTGCCACAAGCTGGAAGATGGCGCAAATGCAACCGGCCCGCACCTTTATGCTGTCGTCGGACGTGATATCGGCTCGGTTTCCGACTACGGCTCATATTCCGGCGCGTTGACCGAGGTGGCTGAGGTTTGGACGCTGGAAAACCTGAATGGGTTTCTGGAAAACCCCAAGCAGTGGGCACCCGGCACGTCGATGGGTTACAAGGGCCTGAAAAAGATCGAAGATCGCGCCAACCTGATTGCGTATCTGGAGCAGGCCGGCGGCTAACTCTGCGCTCATTACACATGATTTGGCCGCGTGGTGTGAACCACGCGGCCTTTTTGTTGTGAATTGTCACAAATCACTCACGCTGTCGTGGGTCAGATCACAGAATCTGGCGTTGCATATTGGCTTGTGACGACTTTAGCTTAAATTCTGTCGAAACAGCGACCCGTTCCCGGGCGCAGGAGGAGATGAACATGCAAAGACCCCCACGTTTCCAAGCCCGAACCGTCGCCCGCACCCAGGTTGCGCGAAACGGGTTCACAGGGTGGAGTACCGTGGGGATTGTGGTGCTGATCCTTGCCTTTGCCGCAATGACGATGGCCCGCGCGGACGGGCACGGCAACAATATCGTCAGTCACGGTTTTTCATTCTATGGCGATCTGAAATACCCCGAGGACTATCCGCATTTCGAATATGTGAACCCGGACGCGCCCAAGGGGGGCGAAATCGCGCTTGGCGTTGTCGGCACATTCGACAGCATGCACCCCTACACCCGCAAGGGGCGGGCCGGGGCGCTGTCTTCGTCCATCTACGAAAGCCTGCTGGGCGAGGGGGTCAACGGCACCGCGGCCCCGGCGGACGTGTACGGCGAATATTACGGGCTGCTGGCCGAACGTCTGGAATATGACGAAGGCAAGAACTGGGTCATCTTCTACATGCGCCCCGAGGCAAAGTTTTCGGACGGCACGCCGCTGACCGCCCATGACATTGCATTCAGCCACAACCTGCTGCTGGACGAGGGGCTGAAATCCTATGCCGATGCGGTGCGCAAACGCATCCCCAAGGTCGAGGTGCTGGATGATCACACGATCAAGTTCTACTTCACCGAAGGTATCTCGCGCCGCAGCCTGATCGATCAGGTGGGTTTTGTCCCCGCATGGTCCAAGAAGTGGTACGAAGAGACGGGTGCGGGACTGGATGAAAGCCGCCTTGAAATCTCGCCCGGGTCCGGGCCGTACATGGTTGCCGAAGTCGACGT
>JBCBFX010000011.1:0-56639 GCA_038527345.1 Pseudomonadota bacterium
CCGGCGTGTCCGTGCCACCGAACCGCCCGCCGACGTCGCGGCGGTCAACTTCCAGCCCCAGTTCAGCCGCGGTCCACATCACCGCCTGCACATTGGAAGACGTGGCGCGGCCATGCACGATCACGCTCATGTCGCCACCCCCGGCCACGGCACGTTGCCCGGCACCCGCGCCTTGTTGAACTCGCGCATCCGGCCCAGAACATCGACACCCAACTGGTCATACATGTGCAAAAGGTCGACCATCACCCAGTTCTCGCGGATGCGCCCGTCTTCCACCCGCCAGAAATCCAGGGACCGCATCTCGACCTTCTGGCCGCTGGGCGCGATGCCCAGCCAACCGTCATCGGTGATGGTCTGGATCATGTTGGGCCAGCCGGTGACGGCGGCATAATTCCGGTCGCCAAAGAAGTGATAGGTGATCTCGTCCACGTATCGGCCACGGTCCGGCATGGCGTTCAGGAACGGGATCTGGTGCCAGTGGCGAAAGCCCGCGATGCCGCGCCCGGTGCCGATCCCGCTGGGGCCGTACCAGGTCATGCGCGGGTGCCAGAAACGCTCCATCTCCATCACCTCCGGTCCGCCCTGGCCGGGGTGGCGCTTCATGTGATCGAGCATGTCGATGATAAGCCGGCAGGTGGCATCACCCGCGGACGCGTCATACGGCCCCGGCACCAGCCCGTCACAGGTGGCGGGCCCCGGAATGTGCCATTCGCGGCCAAGGCTGGGGGACATGGGCCAGGCGCCTGCCTGCATCATCACCTCGGGGATGTCCCACAGCGCCTGCATTTCAACGATCTTGTCGTCTTCGAAGCGGTAGAATTCGTGGAACCGCATATGCATCAGATGCCCGGTCGGAAGGATATCAAGCCACGGAGCGACGAAAGTGCCGGTATAGAACCCACCGCAGCCGACCCAATCCGCGCCCTCGGGCGTGGCACCTGCCATCACGATATGATCGCGGCGTTCCAGGTCGGGCACGGCCGCGTGCAGGGGGGCATAAACCTTGTCGAGATAGGCATCGACGCCCCGCGTCGTCTCGAACGGAAAGGCAAGGTTGAACATCACGTCCTTGGCGCACAACGCCTTCAGCGCGGTGCGCAGCATGTCCATGTCGAAATTGTACATCGCGTCGCGGATGTAGCGCAGGGCGGCCTTGTGCTTGGTATGGCGGTCGGTCATGCGGCGGTCCTCATGCGGGCGAACAGGTCGACGCCCATCTGTTCAAACAGGTTGACCATGTCGACGAACACCCAGTTTTCGGTGAACTGTCTACCGGTGCGCAGCCAGAAATCGAGGCCCGACACCTCGATCCGCGCATGGGATGGGGGGTGGCCCAGATAGGGACCGGTCTGCGTGGCCACCACGCCCATGGGGCCGGATGCGGCCAGCATGCGCCCTTCGGCAAAAAGGCTTTCCAGATGCATGACCTTGCGGTCAGGAAAAGCCACCAGCCAGGGCTGCTGGTGCAGGGTCTCGAACTCACTCAGCGACAGGCAGGCCCCGATGCCGCCGGGACCGTACCACTTGATGTTGGGATGAAAGAAGCGGGCCATGCCCATGCTGGACAGGTCACTTTCGTCAAAACTGTTGAGACCGCCGAAAATCAGCTCACGGCCAAGCGCCAGAGTCTGGGCGGTTTCGTCCGTATCCTGCGCCCCACGCAAAACGCCGTCAAAGGCGGTGGGCGCGGGATAGACATGGGCGGCCCCGCGCGGGACAGGCAGCACCGGCAGACCGATCTGGTCGAACCAGTCCACGAAATCCCAGATCGTCTGGGCATGGGTCACGCGGCCCTCGGCATCAAGGCGCAGGAACTCGCCCCAGCGGATGCGCAAATCGTGGCCGGTGGCCGGGATGCCAAAGACTTCGCGCGCGGCCCGCCCGGTATAGTAGCCCGTGCCCGCCACCCAATGCGCCCCGTCCCCCTGCCCGCTTTCCAAGGCCGAAGACGTGCCCGCCATCACAATATGAATGTGCCTGCGCAAATCCGGCAGCGCATCGCGCAAGGGCTGGAACAGGGCGCCGACAATCCCGTCCGCCCCATCCAGCATCCCCACAGGCGCAGGCCCGTGCCACCGTTGCAGGTCGGGCAACAACGCCCGCGCCGCATCCGGGTCACGGTCTAGAGCGGCCCAAAGCTCAAGAGCCGTCTGCTTGTTGCGCTGGTGGTGATCGCTCACGCCAATGGGGTCCTTGTATCTGTTCTAAAAATCCCCGGGGGGGGCCAGTGCCGCGCCATTGGTCCGAGCGACACTGGCGACGGGCTGGCCCCCGGGGCTGCGGCCCTACTCCGCCGCGTCCCGTGCTGGTGCACCCTCGCCATAAGGCACGTTGACCCCGCCATAGCGGCGAACCCGCAGGTTGCACTGTTCGGCGTGGCCCACGAACCCTTCAAGGATGCACAGGCGCGACCCATAGGCCCCGATCTCGGCTGCGGCCTCGTCGGTGGTGACCTTTTGATAGCTGTGGGTCTTGAGGAACTTGCCGACCCACAAACCACCCGTGTAGCGGCCCGCCTTCTTGGTGGGCAGGGTATGGTTTGTGCCGATCACCTTGTCGCCGTTGGCCACGTTGGTGCGGGGGCCAAGGAACAGCGCGCCGTAGCAGGTCATGTTTTCGAGGAACCAGTCATCCCGGTCGGTCATTACCTGCACATGCTCGGACGCAATGTCATCAGCGACCTTCAGCATCTCGTCGTAGCTGTCGCACAGGATCACCTCGCCATAATCCTCCCACGACTTCGACGCGGTGTCGGCGGTCGGAAGGATCTGGAGGATGCGGTCGATCTCGGACAGGGTTTCCTCGGCCAGTTTGCGGGAATTGGTGACCAGCACGGCGGGCGAGTTGTAGCCATGCTCGGCCTGGCCCAGCAGGTCGGTGGCGCACATTTCGGCGTCCACGGTGTCGTCGGCGATGACCATCGTCTCGGTCGGGCCGGCGAACAGGTCGATGCCCACACGGCCGAAAAGCTGGCGCTTGGCCTCGGCCACGAATGCGTTGCCGGGACCCACCAGCATATGCACCGGTTCGATGCTTTCGGTCCCGATGGCCATGGCGCCCACGGCCTGAATACCGCCCAGAACATAGATCTCGTGCGCGCCGCCCAGATGCATCGCCGCGATCACCGCCGGGTTGGGCTTGCCCTGCCAGGGCGGGGTGCAGGCGATGATGCGCGGCACGCCCGCGACCGAAGCCGTGGCCACCGACATGTGGGCCGAGGCGACCATGGGGAACTTGCCGCCCGGCACGTAACAGCCCACCGATTGCACGGGAATGTTCTTGTGACCCAGGATCACGCCAGGCATCGTCTCGACCTCGATGTCGAGCATGGAATCCCGCTGCGCCTGGGCAAAGTCGCGCACCTGTTGCTGTGCGAACTTGATATCCTCCAGCTCGCGTGGGGTCAGTTCCGCGATAAGCGCGTCGATCTGGACCTGTGTCAGGCGGAAGCTGTCGGGGCTGTAGCTGTCGAACTTTTCGCTCAGTTCCCGCACGGCCGCATCGCCGCGCGCTTCGATATCGCCCAGCGTCGCCTCGACCGCGGCGCGGACCTTGGCGTCGTCTTCGGCCCGCTCGGCCTCGGACTTTGCGGTTTTCAGATATTCGATCGTCATGTCATCACCTCATATGTCATGGGGTCGTGGCGGTGTTTTTTCGCCACGATCAAAAGCCTCCCAGCCGTGTCCGTCGAACACGTCGACGCCGAGCTGGGCCAGCACATGCGGAAAGTCGACCATCACCCAGTTGTCGGTGATCTTGCCTTCTTCGACCTTCCAGAAATCCATGTACCGGATCTCGATCCGTTTGCCGGTGGCGGCGACACCCATGAAGTCACCGGAATGCGTGGCCTCTTGCCGGCCAAAGGCGGCAGCCCATTCGCCCATGTAAAGCCGCGCCTCATCCACGCAGACCTTGTCCGAGAACGCAGCCTGGAACGGGCGTTGCCAATTGTCCTGGAATTGGCGCAGGCCAGTTTTTGTGCCGCAGCCGGTGTTGCCCATCCAGCGAAAGCTCGCGCTGAAGAACTCTCCGATATCCGCAATGCGGTGGTCGTTGAGACCGTCAACCATGCCTTCGATCACGGCCCTGGTCTCTGCCGTCTTGGACATGTCGGTGTCGCGGGTCAGGACCGCTTGTTCGGGGCGTGATCCCTTCATGTGCGGACCCTTGCGCGGGCCAACAGGACAGGAGCCTCCGGCGGGAGTTTATTTGGCGAGATGAAGGAGTGCATCATCCCTTGACCGCCCCTGCCGTCAACCCCGACACGATCTGGCGCTGGAACACCATTACCAGCAGGAACAAGGGTGCCGTGATGGACACGGCCGCAGCCACCGCTTCAACCTGATCGGTCGTCGTGGTTTCCCGGTTGAAATAGCCCACGATGGACGGGACCATCGTCTGGTTCTGCGCATCCAGCAGCAAAGCCGTCACGAGGAAATCATTGTAGCCCAGCAGGAACGAAAACAGCCCCGTCGTGATCACGCCGGGCCACATCACCGGCATGATCACGCGCCGGAATGCCTGAAAATGCGAGCATCCGTCCACGCGCGCCGCCTCGTCCAGTTCTGAGGGGATGTTCTGAAAGAACGACCGCAGCATCCAGATGGTAAAGGGCTGGTTGATCGCCACCAGAACCGCGATGACAGCCCAGGGTTGGCCATAGAGGGTCGGAGAGATGTCACCGAATATGGGCCGCAGGATTTCCGCCGAGTTGATGAACCACGGCAAATAGCCCGCCACCAGCACCGAATGCGGCAGCGCCCGAAAGATCAGCGCCAGGATCAGCAGCCAGAAGGCCAGATCCGACCCGGACCGCGCCAGCCCATAGCCCGCAAGCGTGCCAACCGTCAGCGACACGGTCACAACCCCTGCCGTCACGATCATCGAGTTGCGGAAATTGCGGTAGAATTCGTTTTCCACCCAAACGGCGGTGTAGTGTTCGGTCGTCAGCCCGATGATCGGATTGCCCAGCGGCCCGAGAATGCCGTTCAGCGTGCCGAATATCGGCGGCAGGATGAAAAAGAACACAAGCACAAAGGCCAGCGCATAGGCCGCGGCCCCCACCAGCCACCCCAGCACGATGATGCCCGGCGGAGAGTATTGCGCCACCAGCCGCGGCAGCACCGTGAACGCCCAGCGGACCGCAAAAAACAGCGCGATGCCCCCCACCACGATATCGAAGACGCTCAGCCCGTTGCCAGCCGCCCGCGTGACCGGGCCAAAGATCACGTTGAACGGATTGGCATCGAACGCATCGCGCGGTGACTTGAAGCTCATCACGGCGATCCACGCGATCGGGAACGCAGCAAGCAGGCACCAGAAGGCCAGGAACGCCCCTGATGCGACCTTGAGCGACAGCGGCTGAGCGGTTGCCTTGGAAGCCATCAGTGTGCCCCCCCCTTGTGGTCGCGCCAGGTGCGGCGCAGTGGCAGGATCAGCAGGAACACGATGCCGATCATCGTCAGCATGGCCGACGCGCTGGCCCGGCTGATCGCCCGGTTGCCCGCATCGTCCGGCGTCAGGAAATCAAAGGTCAGCCATTGCAGCGAAATCACGTGCGCCTCGGACCGGAAGCCGATGATTTCCTCGAACACGCGGTAGCAGTCCATCAGGTGGATCAGCGCGATAAAGATGATCAGCGGCATCAGGTGCGGCACGATCACATGGCGCAGGCGCTGCCAGCGGTTTGCACCATCGATGATGGCGCTTTCCAGCGTGTCCATGTTCACCGTCTGCAGCCCCGCATAGAAGATGACAAAGGCAAAGGGCGCCACATGCCAGACCCTGTAGAAATACATCAAAAGCTCGATCGTCCAGGCCTGCGCGAACATGGCGATGTCGCGGTCCAGCCATCGCTCCAGCGCCGCCGTCAGGATGCCATCCCCGACAAACAGCCAGTAGATCGACAGTGACCCGATCACCGGCGTGATGATGAAAGGCAGAAGCGAGACAAAGATCACCGGCCCACGCAGGCTCTTGGCCGCGTTGTTCACGGCCAGCGCGATGGCCAGTCCAACCCCCACCACCAGCGGCAACGTCAGCAACGTGAAGGTCAGCGTAAAGCGCAGCGCCTTCCAAAAGTCGATCTGCAGGATCTCGCGCCACTGTCCCGCCCCGATCGCGGCCCAGACCTTGTCCATCTGCAACACGTTGCGATAGCTTTGCAGGCCCACCCATTCGGTACTTGTCAGTTTTTTGCCCGTGGCCTCGTCGATGACCGGCACGGTCTTTTGCTCGGTCACGCAGGTCTGGGCCAGGAACCCGGGCGTGCAGGTTTCGACCTCGACGATCTGCTGGACATCGCGCGTGACCTTGAAGCTTTCCAGAAACACCGACACCAGCGGTGCCGCGATGAATACCAGCATCATGATGACCGACGGGGCCACGAACCAGAAGAACGTCCTGAATTTCATGCCGTTTGCCTTTCGGTTGCTGCTGATGCGGCCGGGTGGCCATCGGTGCGGGGCAGGCAGGCGCGGAACAGGATGCGCCCCGCCGGTCGCTCGGCCGGACGCGCGGCAACCGCGCACCCGGCGGAACCACCACCCATACCCATATGATCGAATTCCGTTTGCATGACGTGGCTGCGGGGACGGGCTGGCCGGGACGACCCCGGCCAGCCCGCATATCGCTTACTTCAGGATGCCCGCTTCCTTGGCGGCGGTGGTGTAGCTTTCCTCGATCGCGACCAGGGTCGCGGCAGCGTCACGCTCGCCGGTGAAAAAGGCGGGCAGTTCGTTGCCAAGCGCGGTGTGCAGCAGACCCATCTGCGTGGTCGACGGGTACGGTGCAGCCGCCGGAGACGCCGATGCGGTCGCGATGGCGCCCTGCGCCAGCTTGCCCGGGGCATAGCCGTCCACCAGCCAGATGGCGTCTTCGTTGGCGCCCTGCACCATTTCGGCGTCAAGGCCCTCCATCGCCACGCGGAAGGCGGCATCGGCTTCCTCGTCGGTGATGTTGGCGGCGATCACGATGCCGTCCCACCACAGGGTCGTGGCGGGTGCGCCGCCGTCCACGGCCGTGGGGGCTCCGGCCATCGCGACCTTGCCCACGACCTGGCTTTCGTTTTCGTCATCCATGGCACCGCCGCGGCTGGCCCACAGGTTCGCCATGGCGATCTTGCCCTGCTGGAACTGCTGCTGCACGTAGGTGGAATCGGACACCAGGTATTCGGGGTCCATGTAGGCGGTCATGGCCTTCATGGTCTCCAGCGCCTTCATGCCCGCATCGCCATTTACGGCAGCGGTGTTGTCGTCATTGAAGAAATCACCGCCGTAGCCGAGATACATGTTGTTGAAGTCCTGGGCGAGATTCCAGCCCGACTTCATCGTGGCACCCAGCGGGTAGTCGACAACGCCCGCGTCCTTGATCTTGGCCGCGGCATCCAGCACCTCGCCCCACGTGCCGGGCGTGTCGATGCCCAGATCCGACAGGATATCCTCGCGGTACATCAGGTGCTGGGTGTTGACCATCATGGCGATGGCCATGGTCTTGCCGTCGACCTTGATCAGTTGGTTGGGCTTGAGGTTGCCGCCATACTTGGCCACCAGATCATCCAGCGGGCGGATGGTGCCTGCGTTCAGCAGCGGCGTGATGGTGCCGTTCGACACGCCACCGATGTGATACAGCGACGGATTTGCCTCGAACGCGGCAGGCTGCTTGGTGCGGAATTCCTGATCCAGTTCCGCTTCGAAATTGCCACACTCGGCCATCGCGTCGGTCGCCGATTTCCACGCCTCGAAACCCGCGCTCAGCGACTTCAAGGGCACGGTGTTTTCAAAGGCACAGCCGGCAAACGCCGTCGTGCCCAAAAGCGAGACCGCGCCCGCAAGTGCCAGTTTCTTGAGATACATGTGCAAACTCCCTGTTGCATTGTGTGCCGGTGCATCTTGCAAGCCTGCACCGGTCTGGTTGGCCCGCCCGGCGTTTTCCCGGTGCGGACGTCTTCCTCAGGCCAGGCGTTCGCCCGACGAGGTATCGAAGGCGTGGCAGATGCCCGCCGGAACCGAAAAGGACACCGTATCGCCGATCTCGGCCCGGAAATCCTTGTGCGCCTTGACCGACACCAGTTGCCCGCCCGCGCGGACGGTCAGCATGGTGGCGTCACCCAAAAGCTCGATCGTGTAGATCGGGGCGGTGATCTCTCCGTCCTGTTCGGCAAGTGCCGCGTCCTCGGCCCGGAAACCCAAAGTCGCGGGACCGTCCGGAACGGACAGGCCGGAGATCGACACGTTGTCCCCGCTGAACGTGCCGCCCTGCACCGCCCCATCCATCAGGTTCATGGCGGGCGACCCGATAAAACTTGCGACAAAGGTGTTGGCGGGACGGTCGTAGATCTCGGTCGGCGTGCCGACCTGCTGCACTTTGCCCTGTTTCATCACCACGACGCGGTCGGCAAGGGTCATGGCCTCGATCTGATCGTGCGTGACATAGACGGTGGTGACCTTCAGCTCGTGGCTCAGGTTCTTGATCTGGGCGCGGGTACTGACCCGCAGCTTGGCATCGAGGTTCGACAGCGGTTCGTCCATCAGGAACACCGACGGGCGGCGCACGATGGCACGGGCCAGGGCCACACGCTGGCGCTGGCCCCCCGACAGTTCCGCGGGCTTGCGGTGCAGGAAGTCGTCCAGTTCCACCATGGCGCTGGCCCGGCGCACCCGTTCGTCATGGGTGCTGGCGTCCACCTTGCGCACTTTTAGCGGAAAGCGGATGTTTTCATAGACGTTCAGGTGCGGATAGAGGCCATATGACTGAAACACCATGGCCACGTCGCGGTCTTTGGGGTCGAGATCGTTGACCCGTGTCCCATCGATCAGGATGTCGCCCTCGGTCGCGTCCTCGAGCCCGGCGATCATGCGCATGGTCGTGGTTTTGCCACAGCCCGATGGGCCCAGAAGCACAAGAAATTCCTGGTCGGCGATGGTCAGGTCGAAATTGTCGACGCCGACAAAGCTGCCCCAGCGCTTGTTGATGTTTCGCAGTTGGATTTCGGCCATGCTGTCCCCCTGAGGATGCAGCCTAGGGGCGGGATCGTGAGTCGCGCAAGACATTTTTGCACACGTGTGCAAAAAGACGCTTTCCGGTACGGAAAGCTGGCCTGATATCGACACGGATTATGGCACGGCGTGGGCTTGCCTGAGTTGCGCGTCGGATTTCGCGTCGAAATCCGAACCGGAAACCGCGTCGGTTTCCGGCCGCTTCAGAAAAACGCCTGCAACCCGGTTTGTGCCCGACCCAGGATCAGCGCATGCACATCATGCGTCCCCTCATAGGTGTTCACCGTTTCGAGGTTCATCAGGTGACGCATCACCTGGAATTCACCGCTGATCCCGTTGCCGCCATGCATGTCGCGGGCATGGCGCGCAATCTCCAGCGCCTTGCCGCAATTGTTGCGCTTGACGATGGAAATCATCTCGGGCGCTGCCTGTGCGGCATCCATCAGCCGCCCCACCTGAAGCGACGCCTGAAGGCCCAGCGCAATCTCGGACTGCATGTCGGCCAGCTTTTTCTGGAACAGCTGCGTCTGGGCAATCGGTTTACCGAACTGCTTGCGGTCCAGCCCGTATTGCCGTGCCGCGTGCCAGCAGAATTCGGCGGCCCCCATCGCCCCCCAGGAAATGCCATATCGGGCGCGGTTCAGACAGCCGAACGGCCCCTTCAGTCCCTGCACATCGGGCAGCAGGGCGTCCTCACCCACTGCCACGTCCTTCATCACGATCTCGCCCGTGATCGAGGCGCGCAAGCTCAGCTTGTTTCCGATCTTGGGGGCCGACAGCCCCGCCATACCCTTTTCCAGGACAAAGCCGCGGATCTTGCCGCCATGGGCCTCGGATTTGGCCCAGACAACAAAGACATCGGCAATGGGGGCGTTGGAAATCCACATCTTGGACCCGTTCAGCACGTATCCGCCATCGACCTGTTTCGCGGTGGTCTTCATGCCTGCGGGGTCGCTGCCCGCATCGGGTTCGGTCAGCCCGAAACACCCGATCCATTCGCCGCTGGCCAGTTTTGGCAGGTATTTCTGGCGCTGCGCTTCGGAGCCGTAGGCGTAAATCGGATATATCACGAGGGACGACTGCACCGACATCATCGACCGATAACCGCTGTCGACCCGCTCCACCTCGCGTGCGACAAGTCCATAGGACACGTAGGACCCGCCAAGCCCCCCGTATGCCTCGGGCAGCGTCACACCCAGCAGGCCCATTTCGCCCATCTCGGCAAAGATCGACGGGTCGGTCTGTTCCTCGGCAAAGGCGTCGATGACGCGCGGCGCCAGCTTTTCGGCGGCATACGCGGCGGCAGAGGCTTGCACCATGCGTTCGTCTTCGGTCAGTTGGTCGGACAGGCGCAGCGGGTCGGCCCAGTCAAAAGCCCCCAGATCGGGCGCGTCCTTGGCCTTGAGGATTTTGCTTTCGGCGTTCATGGCAGTCTCCGGCAATGGGGCAAAGCGGCAAGGGACAGTCTACACGTCCCTGCGTCGCGCGTAACCATAGACCCCTGCCGCGCGGCCGCAAGTCACCGCGGACCATCGCAACGATCCGTCGCACTCCGCGTATTGTCGCCGTCGTTCCGCCTCAATTCCGCCCCAATCACGGCGCATACCTGCCTGACATGATTCTGTCTGACGGGTGGGGCCGCAGGTTCGAAGGAGTGCTGCCATGAAGCGCACAATGTTTGTCGGGGCCATGCTGGCTTCCATGTCCATCGGGACGATCGCCCAGGCGGTCGAGCACACCGTGCTGATTCTGCCCGATGCCTATTTCCCCCGCATCACCTATCTCAATCCAGGTGATACCGTCCGTTTCATAAACGAGACCGATGCAACCCATGAAATCGTTTCCAAAAACGGCACCTGGACGCTTGAGATCGCGACCGAAGGCGAAGAGGTGATGGTTATCGAACAGGGCGTGCAAAAGACGTTCTATGATGCCGAATCCGCAAACGTCGACGACGAGGGCAACGAATATTTCGCCGTCGAAGGCAAGATGAGCTTCTCCCCGCCCCCGATCGACTAGGCGTCGGGGTCCGCGTCTTCGGGCAGTGCATCGATCAGGTGCGGCCCGCTGGCGCGGTTCGAGTTCACGTCACGCGACACACGATGCCAGATCAGCGCATCGTCAGGGGCGGCACGCATCAGGCGCGCGGCCCCTTTGCCCTGCTCGCCGAGCCACAGACCGACATCGCCGGGATCCAGCACCACCGGCATCCGGTGGTGGATCGCTGACATCGGCGCATTGGCGGCTGTGGTGACGATGGCAGCGGTGCGGACCGGATCGTCATCGCCGCCCTTGGCCCGCCAGTCCTGCCAGACTGCGGCAAACGCCAATGGCGCACCGTCATGCCGGGTGATGTACCAGGGCAGTCGCACATCGCCGTCCCGCGTCCATTCGTAAAAGCCGCTGGCCACGATAACCGCCCGCCGCTCGCGACAGGCGGCACGAAAGGCGGGCTTTTCGGCCACCGTCTCGGCCCGCGCGTTGATCAGCAACGGGCCATCATTGGGTTTCTTGTACCAATGCGGGATAAAGCCCCAGCGCATGGCCCCCAACCGTCGCTGTTCGCCGTCCCAGACCACGGCGTGAACCGGGTTGGTGGGGCACACGTTGTAATTTGGCACATCCGGAAGGTCATTGGCGGGTGTTGCAGCAAAAAGCTGCGCCATCGCGTCATTGGGCAGGGTCACGGCAAATCGTCCACACATGGCCACCAGCCTAGACCGTTCCGGCGCCGCCCGTAAGGCGCATCCGGATCCGCCCCGGTCGGCCGCGGCGGAGGACACCTCCGCCTTACGAAAAGGGGCGCACCCAAAGATGCGCCCCGATGCAGCGTGGTAAGGCGCACCTGAGGTGCGCCATACGTCATTTCACGGTGATGCGACCGTCGGTATAGGGCGTGAATGGCCCCTGTTCTGCAAGGTATTCCGCCAGCACGTCCGCCAGGTCTGGCCCGAAGTCATAGGCGTTCTGCGCGTCGGTGAACATCTTGTAGCCGTCACCGCCGTTACGCACGTAGTTGTTGGACACCACGCCATACACCTTTGCTGGATCAATCGGTGCACCGCCGACCATAACGTCGCTGATCCGTTCGCCAACCGGCTTGGACACGTCCAGCGCATAGGTCAGGCCGGCCACCTGCGGAAAGCGGCCCTTCACCTCCTCGATCTGGCTCACGCCGTTTTCCAACGCGTCGATCATGGTCTGACCGCTCACCTGGAAGGTGGACAGCGTGTTCTGGAACGGCAGCACGGTCAGGACTTCGCCCATGGTGATTTCACCTGAGTCGATGGAAGCGCGGATACCGCCACCGTTCTGGATGGCGATCTCGATCCCCTGATCCTTGACCCGGTCCAGCATCGCGTCGGCGATCAGCGAACCCATCGCGCATTCCTGCACCCGGCAGACCGACCGGTCCCCTTCGATGGCATCGGCGGCTTCGGCCACGACACGGGTCTTCATCTCTTCGATGGGCGCGCCCATCTCCGCGATGCGATCGACAAAGGCAGCGTTGGGTTCTACCGACGCATCCAGCAGCATCGGATCGCCCGAGGCCGCCGTGACCACGCCCGCATCGTCAAAGGTGACGGTCAGGTGCCCGAGGTACTTGGTGTAGGCATAGGCCTGCGCCACGGCCGCATCGCCCACCATGGTGGGATAGGCGGGCGTGCCGTCTTCGTTCGACATCAGCGTGTGGCTGTGGCCCCCGATCACGACGTCGATACCGGGTACGGCCTCGGCAATGGCCAGATCCACGGGCAGGCCCACATGGGTCAGCGCGATGATGATGTCGACACCTTCGGCTTCCAGCGTCGCCACATCCTGCGTCAGGGCCTCGATCTCGTCCTGGAACAGCACGTTGGGACCGGGGCTGGATGTCTCGACCGTGTCGGTGGCAAGGGCCGACACAACACCGATCTTCTTGCCGCCAACCTCAAGCACGACATGGTTCTCGACCTTGCCGTTCAGCGATGCCTCGGCCGACAGGTCCAGGTTGCCCGAAATCACCGGAAAGCTGACCTTTTCGATAAAGTCGGCCAGACCCTGCGGTCCATCGTCGAATTCATGGTTGCCGACGGCCATCGCGTCATAGCCCATCTGCTCCATGAACTCGGCCTCGGCAGCGCCCTTGTAGGTGGTGTAGAACAGCGACCCCTGGAACGGATCGCCCGCATCCAGCACCACGACATTCTGGTTGTCCAGTTGCGCCTTCTTGGTGTCGATTGCGGTCTTCACCCGCGCAAAACCGCCAAAGCATTCGCCCTCGGCCTCGCCCTCGGCGTTGCAGGTCGAATCGTACTTGTTGATCGACTCGATCCGGCTGTGCATGTCATTGGTGTGTAGGATGTGCAGCGTGTATTCGGCCGAAGCCATGCCGGCACTCAATGCAAGCGCCGCGGAACCCATAAGCAGTCGGGTCATATGTGATCTCCCCATTTGGTTGTGGTGATATCGTGACCCCAGATCGGGATCAGAGTCAAAGGCGTGTTTGCCCTGTCCCTGCGTCAGTTTGTTGACAAAGCGCCCTTGACCATGAAACGGGCAATCGGCATCACGCCAGCATGTTGATCTACAAGATATTCCGCGCGCCGGAATGGGCCGCACTGCGCCAGGACGGCACAACGACTGGTGCACCCATCGACGTGGCCGATGGCTACATCCACTTTTCCACCGCCCAGCAGGCCGCCGAAACCGCGGCCAGGCACTTTGCGGGTCAGGATGACCTGTTCCTGATCGCGGTCGAGGCAGAGCGCCTCGGCGATGCCCTCAGGTGGGAACCGTCGCGGGGCGGCGCGCTCTTTCCGCATCTCTACCGCGAGATGGCGCTGGATGACGTGCACTGGGCCCAACCGCTGCCGCTGCAGGACGGCACGCACCAGTTTCCGGCGGGCATGGAATGACCCATATCGACCCGACCCGGGCCCAGTTCGATGCGTTCAAGGGTCTCGACCGGGACCAGCCGATCGAGATGCTGAACCTCGTGGCCTTCAACGATCTGGCAAACTATCCCGGCGATCACGAACTGGCCCGTGATGGTCTGACCGGCGCGCAGGCCTACGGGCTTTATGGCAAGCATTCCGGACCGGTGCTGGACAAGGTGGGCGGCTCCATCCTGTGGCGCGGGCGTTACGAGGGTACGCTGATCGGCCCCGCGGACGAAGTCTGGGATGTCATGTTCATCGCCCGCTATCCCACGGCCCACGCCTTTCTCGCCATGATCAGCGATCCGGACTACCAGCGCGCGGTGGTGCACCGGCAAGCGGCGGTGCGCACCTCGCGCCTGATCCGCTGCGCGCCCTCAGACTCCGGGGGGCGCTTCGGATGATGACGCTGCTGGAAAGGATCGGTACACGGGCGCTGCGCCGACTGGACCCCGAGGTCGCGCACGGACTGGCGCTCAGGGCGCTGCACACGCCCTTGGCCCCCCTGCCCGGCCCGGTCACCAGCGACAGGCTGCGCACGACGCTGGCGGGCATGGACCTGCCCAACCCGCTGGGTCTCGCCGCCGGGTTCGACAAGAACGCGACCGCCATCGCCCCGCTCAGCCGCGCCGGTTTCGGTTGGATCGAAGTTGGGGCCGCCACCCCCCTGCCCCAACCCGGCAACCCCAAACCCCGCCTGTTCCGGTTGTCCGAAGATGCCGCCGCCATCAACCGCTTCGGGTTCAACAACGACGGGATGGAGGCGATAGCCCGGCGGCTTGCCCGCCGCACGGGGGGCATCCCCGTGGGCCTGAACCTCGGCGCCAACAAGGACAGCGCCAACCGGGCCGAGGATTTCGCCCGCGTGCTGGCCCACTGCGCGCCGCATATCGACTTTGCCACCGTCAACGTCAGCAGCCCCAACACCGAAAAGCTGCGGGACCTGCAGGGACCGATGGCGCTGGCAGCCCTGCTCGACGGGGTGATGCAGGTGCGGGGCACCGTGCCGGTGTTCCTTAAAATCGCACCGGACCTGACGGATCAGGACCTCGCCGACATCGCCAAGGTGGCCGAAGATGCGCGGGTGGCCGCAATCATCGCCACCAACACGACACTGGACCGCACGGGCCTGCACAGCAGACATGCCCGGGAACAGGGTGGCCTCTCCGGCGCGCCGCTGTTCGATAAATCCACCCGGGTGCTGGCGAAACTGCACAAACTGACCGATATCCCGCTCGTAGGTGTCGGCGGAATCTCCTGCGCCGAGGACGCATACGCAAAAATCCAGGCGGGCGCCTCGGCAGTGCAACTCTATACCGGCCTCGTCTACGGCGGGCTCAGCCTGGCCGCGCGCATCGCCCGCGGGCTGGACGCAAAACTTCGACAGGACGGTTTCCAATCGGTCGCCGAATCTGTGGGCACACGCACCGCCGACTGGCTGTAACGGCTTCTTCTGACCGAAAATACCACGGGGGTGAGCGCGCCAGCGCGAGGGGGCAGCGCCCCCTTCAGGATTTTCCTTCAAAATCCTGCCGCGCGCCACGTTCCAGCGACGGATAGCGGGAGCCCAGCGTAACACCGCGCGCGGCAAAGGATATCAGCAGCGCGGCCCACAGCCCGTGATTGCCCATCAGCGGCAGCAACAGGAAAATCGCAGCCCAGTAGATGACAAAACTCACCGCCATCATGTTGCGCATGTCCCGGCCCCGGGCGGCACCGATGAAAATGCCGTCCAGCATCCATGCGGCACAGCCCACCAGCGGCGCGGCCACCATCCACCACAGATACGTGCGGGCCTCGGCCTGCACCTCCGGGCTCTTGGCCATCAGGTCGATCAGTGCAGGCCCCGCCAGAAGGAAACCCAGCGCCGACACTGCACAGACCACCAATCCCCAAACCCCGGTCATCACCGCGCTGCGACGCACCCGGCCCACGTCGCGCCTTCCATAGGCGCGGGCGATCAGGGTCTCGGCGGCAAAGGCGAACCCATCCATGGCATAGGCGGTGATATACATGAACTGGATCAACACCTCGTTCGCCGCCAGCGTCACGTCGCCGAAATCGGTCGACAGAAACACGAAGCTGGAAAAAATGATCATCAGCATCGCCGACCGCAGCAGGATATCGGTATTGAGCAGCGCCATACGCACCAGTTTGGCCCGCTCGAATATGCGCAGCCAGTCCCGCCACGCGGGCCGATCAAAGGCGCTGCGGCACAGATAGAAGCCCAGCGCAGCGCCTGTCACCTCGGCAATGACGGTGGCAATGGCAACACCCGCCACCCCCCAGCCGAAGCCCAGCACAAACACAAAGCTCAGAATGATGTTCAGGCCGTTCATCACCAGCTGCACCCAGAACACGCCGCTGGTGCGCTCCATCGCCACCAGCCAACCGGTCAGCGCATAGACCGAGATGGCAAAGGGCGCGCTCCAGATCCGGATCGTCAGGTACAGCGAGGCCAACCCCTCGACCTCGGCACTGGCATCCGACAGCCACAGCGCGGCCCGAAAGATGGGCCATTGCAAAAGGATCAGCGACAGCCCCGCGATCCCGGCCACGATCAGGGCGCGGGTCAGCCACGCCGTGACCTCGTCATCGTCACCCGCACCGGCCGCCTGACCCACCAGGCCCACGGTCCCCATCCGCAAAAATCCGAAGATCCAGTAGACCGTGGTCAGGACAATCCCGCCCAGCGCCACGGCCCCGATGGGGGCGGCCTCGCCCATCTGGCCGACCACGCCCACATCCACCGCGCTCAGGATCGGCACCGTCGCATTCGACAACACGATGGGCAGCGCGATTTTCAGGACCCTGTTGTGGGTCAGCGGCGCAGGCGGCGCCGACAGGTCGACAGTGCCCTTCACCGGTGCCGCGGCATGACGAAATGCCCGGTGCCCTGGGCAAACAGCCTGCCGCGATGATCCTGCCACGCTTCCACATGCACCGATGCATAGCGGCGACCGGCCCGGTTCACCTGCGCCCGCGCATAGGCATCGCGCGGCAGACCGGACCGCAGGTAATCCACGGTGAAATCCACCGTCTTGGGCAGGCGCGGCAGCCGGGGCGCGCCGCCACCGGGGTCAAAATCCAACGTGCCGCGTTCGATGTCTTCCCACAGATAGGACCAGCTCAACGTCAGCATCGCCGTCAGTTCCAGAAACGCCGCCGTGACGCCACCGTGCAGTGCAGGCAGCATCGGGTTGCCGATCAGCTTGTCGTCAAAGGGCAGCACACCGGTCAACTCGTCCCCGCGCCGGTCCACGGCCATGCCCAGATACTGGACATAGGGCACCCGGTCGACCAGCGCCGACAGCGCCGCATCGCGGCGTTGCTTGACCACTTGCACGGGCTCGGGCCGTTTCATCGCCTGCCCTCCACCGTAAAGGCGCCCGTGGCGGTCGCCACCGGGTTGTCGCGGTCGTCGTCCCACGCCGTGGCGCGGACAAAGGCGACCGACCGGGTCACGTGGTGGCAGGTGGCCGTGGTGGTGATGGGCTGTCCGGGCGTGGCGGCACGCATGTAGTCGATGCGCAGATCCAGCGTGGCCGTGCCGCCACCGTTGTCGGGATGGCTCATCACCGCGGCACCGCAGCACGTGTCCATCAGCGCCGACACTGCCCCGCCGCTGATCACGCCGGTGTCCGGGTCCCCCACCAGCCGGTCGTCATAGGGCATGGTGATGGTCGCCTCGCCCTCGGTCATCTCGACCAGCGTCATGGAAAGATCGCGGGAATGGGGGATCGCCTCGATGAACTGGCGGGCAAGCTGGGTCTTGTCGGACATCTTCGGCCTTTCGCGGGGTCGTTCGACAGTTATGTGTCGGCAGGCCCGGTGGGGCAAGCGCCTGTTGACCTTCCCCTTCTCTTGCTTAACCTTGACGTAGGGAGGACGAGGTGGCCATGGCCGACGACCGCTTGAGCTTCAAGGAAATGTGCGCGCGCTTTGACGTCACGCCGCGCACGCTGCGTTATTACGAGTATATCGAGCTGTTGCAGCCGGACCGCGAAGGCCGGTCGCGGTTCTACGGGTCACGCGAATGCGCCCGGATGAAGCTGATCCTGCGCGGGCGCAAGTTCGGCTTTCAGCTGGAACAGATCCGGCAGTGGCTGCTGATGTATGAACACGAAGGGACCGAGGCGCAGATGCGCGCCTGGGTTGAAGCGGCCGACGACCAGCTCAAGGAACTGGACGAGCAGCGCAAGCAACTGGACCAGGCGCGGGACGAGTTGCGCGAATTGCGCGACAACGTGGCCGAGGAACTGGGCGGCTGACGCTTGCGTGCTCTGCTTGTGGGTCTGTGCATCGTTGCGGCCCTTGTCTGGGCCAACAATACCCGCCTTTTTGCACCTGAACCGCCCGACCATCCGCCGCGTTTCATTGCCCACCGCGGCGTGCATCAGACCTTTGCCGGGGGTACGCCCGGGCCGGACACCTGCACTGCCCATCCGGTCGCCCCCATCACGCATCCATACATCGAAAACACGCTGCCGTCGATGCGGGCGGCCTTTGCCCTCGGGGCCGAGATCGTGGAACTGGACGTGCATCTGACCCCCGACGGGGTCTTTGCCGTCTTTCACGACTGGACCCTTGACTGCCGCACGGACGGCACGGGACAGACAAACAAGCAGGACTTTGCCAGCCTGCGCGCGCTGGATGTCGGGCACGGCTACAGCGTGGACGGGCAAAACCATCCCCTGCGCGGCAAGGGCATAGGGCTGATGCCGCGCCTGGAAGAGGTGTTTGCCGCCTTTCCGGACCGCCGCTTCCTGATCAACTTCAAAAGCGATCGCCAAAGCGAAGGGCGCGCGATGGTCGACCTGCTGACGGACGATCCGGACCGTCAGGCGCAGGTGTTCGGCGTGTACGGCGCGCCCGGACCCAGCCAGGTGGTCAGCGCCGCCTTTCCGTCAATCCGCGGCTTTGACAGGGACACGGTGTCCGCCTGCCTGCTGCGCTACGCCGCGCTGGGATGGATCGGCCACGTCCCGCCCGCCTGCCGCAACACGGTGGTGATCGTGCCGCAGAACGTGGCCCCGTTCCTGTGGGGCTGGCCGGTCCGGTTCCAGCAGCGGCTGGATGCGGCGGGCACCACGATCATCCTGGCGGGGTCATACCGGGGTGGCGGCGGGGTGCGCGGTATCGATAGCCGCGCGGCGCTGGCGCGGGTGCCAGATGGCTTCACCGGATATGTCTGGACCAACGATCTGCCTGCGCTGACCGGCCGACGTCCGGCCAAGGAATGACGGCCACAGGTCTTCGCCGGATGGTCCCCCGACACCAGCACCATTCGCATCTGTATGTCGCGGCATTGTCGGGCCGCGACACCTGATGCGTCCCGCCAGCGCCCCAGAAAACGGTCCGTCATCTGGAAAGCTAGACACGGCACCCTAGTTACCCTACCACTTTCGATGGGCGCTGAAGCACAAGAGCCGAGACAAGGCCACACCCCTTCAGCCGTCCGAAAACTTTTGCCCTGCGCAACACACTCGCAGCAGGGCACGTCAGGGAGGACGACATGACTAAACTACTTGGAACAGCGGTCTTTTCCGCTGCGCTGGCCCTTGGAGGCGCGGCTTTCGCATTCGAATGCGTTCGCGGCGAAGCATCCATGGACAAGCCCGGAGGCTTCCCGGAACGGGCGCTGACCATGGTTGTACCCTACGGCCCGGCGGGCGGATCGGGCCAGGTTGCTGCGGCGATGGCCGAAGCCGTGACCTCGCTTACCGGTGTTGCCATCAACCGCGATCACAAGCCCGGCGGGTCCGGCACGGTCGGAATGACGGCGTACATGGCGTCCCCCGCCGACGGCTACAACGTCCTGGAACACATCGACGACGCATCGTCCGCGCACGCCCTCGATTCCTCGACCCCGAACCCGGCCGAAGACCTGATCCCGCTGGTCATCAGCCAGGTCACCTTCAGCCAGATCTATATCCGTTCGAACGAAACACGGTTCACCGATTGGCCGTCCTTTGTGGAATGGGTCAAGGCGCAGGACGGCAAGGCCACCATCGCCAACGTGTCCAAAGAGGGCTCGATGGAGCGGGTGACGATGAAATTCATCACCGACGCCACGGGCATGTCGATCCAGCAGATCTCGTTCGACAAGGGTGCGCCGCGTTACGGCGCGCTGCTGGGTGGCCAGGTCGACGCGCTGTTCGAACAGCCCGGCGACGTGCGTAACTTTCTTGATGCGGGCCAGTTCAAGCCGATCCTGACCGTGTTCGACGAACGCCCCGGCGTGTTCGCAGATGTGCCCACACACCGCGAAATGGGTCTGGATTTCGATCCGCTGCTGCGCTTCCGCGGCTTTTATGTGCACAAGGACGCACCGGCCGACCGCGTGGAATGGCTGCAATGGGCATTCCAGCGCGCCTACTGCGAAGACAGCTATCAGGCGTATAATGAAAGCAAGTTCATGACCGTCATCGACAGCTATCGCGACACCGAAGGCGCCCGGGATCTCATCACCCGGTCAATCGCCCAGTACCGCGACGTGTACAAGGCCATGGGCCTGGATGTGAAGTAATTCATCCGCACGACACAGAACGTGGCACCCCACCCCGGGTGCCACGTTTTCTCATGCAAACTTGGGAGGATGCGCATGGGCCGTCTGAACCGTGCCCACCTGATCGAAGCCGTTGTCTGGCTTTTGATCGTGGTGGTGTTTTTCGCCTATTCGTTCGAGTTCAATCAAACGATCGAAATCTACAAGTTCGGCGCAACGGCATGGCCCCGCGTGGTCATCGGGCTGCTTCTGATTGCGACAATCGGGAACATATTCTACCAGTTCAAGAACGGATCCGATGTGCAGGCCGGTCTGCTTGGCGTGTCGGAATCGACCGAGGACAAGACAGACTTCAGCGACCGCCGCACCTTTTTCCGGATGTGCGCTGTGCTGTTCACGCCGTTCATATTTGCGTGGCTGCTGAAACCGGTCGGCATCTACTTCAGCGCGCCCTTCTTCATCGCGGCGATCATGTGGCTGTTCGGCGAACGGCGGATCAAGGCCATCCTGATCATGACCGGCATCATCTACGTCATTTTCATCGGCCTGTTCCTGGTCATCCTGAACGCGCCCCTGCCGCAGGGCAATACCTCGCCCTTTTATGACTTCAGCGCCTGGATCCTGAAGATGAACACCCAACTTCAGGGACTTTGGTAAACATGCTCGAAAACTTCATGGCGGGCACCGCCGCGCTTTTCGGTGACCCGTTTTCGATCGGCATTTTCGTCTTTGGCGTGATCGGCGGGATGCTGTTCGGTGCCATTCCGGGCGTCAGCATGTTGACCCTTGCCGCGATCCTGCTGCCCTTTACCGCCAGCCTGGAACCGGCGCAGGGCGTGATGCTGTTTGCTGTGATCTATTGCACCGGCACCTATGGCGGGGCGATCACGGCGATCCTGTTCAACATCCCCGGCGCGCCGGAAAACGCGCCCACCGCATTCGACGGCTACCCGATGACCCAAAAGGGACAGTCGGGCAAGGCTGTCGGCGCGGCGGTGCTGTGTTCGGCCATCGGCGGCGTTGCATCCGCCCTTGTGATGATGGCGGCGACTGAACCGCTGGCCAATTGGGCCATCCAGAACATCGGCCCGCCCGAGATTTTCGCCCTGGTCTTCTTTGGCCTCGCGGTGGCGTCCTCGGTCGGCGCGCGCACCATCTGGAAGGGGTGGATGTCCGTCCTGATCGGCCTGCTGATCGCCACCATCGGGCAGGACCCCGTGGGCGGCATCAACCGCTACAACTTCGGCCTGACGGATCTGGCCGCAGGCATTGCCTTTGTGCCCGCCATCCTTGGCTTTTTTGCCGTATCCGAGATTTTCGTACAGGCCGAGCGCAAGGCCGCAGGCAACTACAAGGCCCCCAAGGTCAGCATGTCGTTCCCGACGTTCCTTGAACTGTGGATGCACAAGATCGCCGTGATCCGTTCCATCCTCGTGGGCTTTTTCTGCGGTATCCTGCCGGGCATCGGCGCGACGCTGGCGGCCTTTATGGGCTATGGCGAGGCGGTGCGTTGGTCCAAGAACCGCGAAGAGTTCGGCACCGGCAAGCTTGAGGGCGTGATTTCGTCCGAAACCGCCAACAACGCGGCCACAGGGGCGGCCATGATCCCCCTGCTGGCCCTTGGCCTGCCCGGGGGCGCGCTGACCGCGATGATGGTGGCCGTGTTCCAGATGCACGACCTGCAACCGGGGCCGCTGGTCTTCTATACCTCGCCCGACCTGATCTGGGTCGTCTTTGCGGCGATGTTCTATGCCAACCTGTCGATCCTGATCATCGGGCTGGTCGAGACCAAGACCATCCTGAACCTGCTCAAGATCCCGTTCCAGTTCCTGGCACCGCTGATCCTGATGCTGGCCACGATCGGGGCCTATATCAGCCGGGGTCTGGTGCTGGACGTGATGGTGATGTTCCTGGCGGGTATCTTCGGCTACCTGCTGCGGCGTTCGGGCTTTTCGATCCCGGGCATCGTGCTGGGCCTGATCCTGGGCAAGATCGGTGAACAGAACTTCGCCCAGGGCATGCAGATGGTGCATTATGACCTCGGCACCTATTTCTCGCGCCCGATCTGCGCGCTCTTGATCTTTGCCGGGACGGTCACGCTGCTGACCAGCGTTTACCGCGCCTTTGCACCCGGCAAACAGAGCGTGTAGGGCAAACGCGGTTCAAACAAAGGAGCCGTCATGAGCGACGACACCATCCGTGACATCGTAGCCCGCGCACGGGTTGCCCAAACCGCATACGAGGGCAACGGGTCGCAGGAACGGTATGACCGCGCGGCCCAGGCCGCGGCCTGGGCGATCATGGAACCCGGTCGCAACCGCGCATTGGCGGAACTGGCCGTGGCCACCACCGGCCTGGGCAACGTGCCCGACAAGATCACCAAGAACCACCGCAAGACGCTGGGTCTGATGCGCGATATCAAAGACGCGCAAACCTTTGGCGTGCTCTCTGACGACCCGGCCACGGGCATTACCGAAATCGCACGGGCCAAGGGCGTCGTGGGGGCCATAGTGCCGTCGACCAACCCCGCCGCAACGCCCGCCAACAATATCATCAACGCGCTGAAATGCGGCAACGCCATCGTCGTGGCCCCCTCGCCCAAGGGGGTCGCCTGTTCCGAGACACTGATCGCATACATCCACGCCGAATTCGCCAAGATCGGAGAGGACCCGGACCTGGTTCAGATGGTCCCGGCCCCGGGCTCCAAGGAAAAGACCCAAGGCCTGATGGAGGCCTGCGACGTGATCGTCTGCACCGGCAGCCAGAACAACGTGCACCGCGCCCAGACCGCCGGAACGCCAGCGGTGGCGGTCGGTGCCGGCAATGTGACGGTGATCGTGGATGAAACCGCCGATCTGGACGCCGCGGCCGAAAAAATCCGCGCGTCCAAGTGTTTCGACAACGCCACCTCCTGCTCGTCCGAAAACGCGGTGGTTGTGGTCGATGCGGTCCATGACGCCTTTGTCGCCGCCATGGCGCGGGCGGGCGGTGCCCTGGTCGATGACGAGGCGGGCATCGTCGCCAGGCTGTGGCCCGACGGGCATCTCAACCGGTCGGTGATCGCGCAGGACGCGGACAAGATGATTGCCGTGCTCGATCTGGATGTGCCGGAAGACACCGAATTCATCGCCGTGCCCACATCGGGCATCGGCCCCGAACACCCCCTGTCGGGGGAAAAGCTGAGCCGCGTGCTGGCGCTGTACCGCGCGTCCGACTTTGACGAGGCTGTGGCCACCACCCGCGCCATCCAGTTGCACCAGGGCGCGGGCCATTCCGTGGGCCTGCATTCGACCGATGCTGACCGGCCCATGACGCTGGCGCTGGCCATCCCGACCAGCCGTGTCATCGTCAATCAGGCGCACACCTTTGCCACCGGCGGGTCCTTTACCAACGGCATGCCGTTTTCGCTGTCCATGGGCTGCGGCACGTGGGGCGGCAATTCGGTCAATGACAACGTGAACTACCGCCATTTTCTGCAATCGACGCGGATCGTGCGGGAAATCCCCGCCAACGAACCGACGCTGGAAGACATCTTTGACGGCTACTGGGCCGAGGCCGGGAAATGACCCTGCAATCCCCCCCGAAAGGCAGCATACGCGACTGGCTTGACCGCCGTGCCGACAGGGGCGGAACCGCCGTCACCTTTCCCGAAACCGGCGCGACCCTGAGTTGGCAGGACTTGCGTGCCCATGCCGCTGGCGTGGCGGCAGACCTGACCGCCCAAGGCGCGGCCAAGGGCGAAAGCGTCGCGATCATGCATCCCAACGGCGAAGAGGGGATCAAGGCCCTGTATGCCGTCCTTTACGGCGGCTTTCGCGCGACCATGATCAATCTGGCCGCTGGGCCGGACGCGATTGCCTATGCGCTGGACCATTCCGATGCCCGGTTTGCCTTTGTGCACGACGACCAGCTCGAGATGTTCGCCAAGACGAAACCGGACAGGCTTTCGCTGTTTGCACCGTCGGGTGGCGCGGCACCGCTGCACGAGATTACTGCCAGCGACGACGCGTTGCTGATGTATACATCCGGCACCACCGGGCGACCCAAAGGGGTTGTGCACACACAGGCCAGCCTGCTGGCGGGCGGCTGGACCGTGACCACGGCCCACAAGCTGACGCCGCAGGATCGCGGCCTTGGGGTCCTGCCGTTCTATCACATCAACGGGCTGTGCGTGACCGTGATGGGCGCGCTCGTGTCTGGTGGATCACTTGCCATGGTGTCCCGCTTTTCGGCCAGCAACTTTTGGGACTGGGCCGAAAAGGGCGGGATCACGTGGTTTTCGGTCGTGCCGACCATCATCAGCCATTTGCTGCATGGCAAGGCCAGCCCGTCGTCCGCGCTGGCGTCACAGCTGCGGTTTGCGCGGTCTGCGTCTTCGGCCCTCGCCATCGAAACCCAGCGCGCGTTTCAGGACCGGTTCGGGCTGGCCATCGTGGAATCCCTTGGCCTGACGGAAACGGCGGCACAATGCCTCGTCAATCCGCTGGACCCGGCCCTGCACAGGATCGGCTCTGCAGGCATGGCCATCAGCAACGAGGCGCGGATTGCCGACGACACCGGCACCGAATGCCCCCGCGGCACCGAGGGCGAGCTTCAGATCCGTGGCCCCAATGTCATGAAGGAATATCTGAAAAACCCTGATGCCACCCGCGACACCTTCCACGGCGACTGGCTGCGCACCGGCGATCTGGGCCGCATGGACGACGACGGCTATGTCTTTGTCACGGGCCGCCTGAAGGAATTGATCATCAAGGGTGGCGAAAACATCGCCCCGCGCGAAATCGACGAGGCGCTGTACGAGCATGGCGATGTCGTCGAGGCTGCGGCCTTTGCCCGGCCTTGCACACAATATGGCGAGCGGGTCGAAGCGGCAGTGCGGCTGACCGACCGTTCATCCGCCACGCCCGACGACCTGCGCGCGCTGTGCATCGAACGGGTGGGCCGGTTCAAGGCCCCCGACACCGTGCACATCCTGCCGGAGTTGCCCAAGGGCCCGTCGGGCAAGATCCAGCGCCTGTACCTGAACACGCTGCTGTACGGCGACAGGAACTAAATCAGCCCGATCGCGATCAGGCGCGTCCCCATCAGCAGGAATGCGATCAGCACCGCCTTGCGAAAAAATGCCTGTGACACGCGGCCCCGCAGCAATTCGCCCACCCGGAAACCCACCAGAACCACCATCAGCGCCAACGCCGATTTCAGCAGGGCGGGAAACGTCAGCACCCCCGCCACCACCTGCCCCGCGCCCAGCGGCAGCACGCCGGACAGAAACAGGAACCCGGTGGCCCCGATGAACCGCTCCTTGCTGACATCGCGTGCCACCAGATACATCGCCACCGTGGGCGACCAGATCGAACTGATACCACCCAGGGCACCCGACAGCACGCCAAAGCCCCATTGCCACCCCCGCCCCGGCCCGATGTTCAGCTTGATGCCCAGCAGCAGGTTCAGCGAAAACAGCACCATCGCGATGCCGATGACCACGGTCAGCAGGGCCGTGGGATAGTCGGCAATGAACATCGACGTGACAAAGATGCTGACCATGATGGCGATGGCAAAGGGCCAGTATTCCCGCGCGATGTCCCATTTCGCCGGCGCACGGGCGAATTGCAGCGAATTGGTCGCCAGGATCGAAAGCCAGAGCAGCGGAATGGCCTCGGTCGGGGGCATGACCAGCGTCAGGAACGCCATCGCTGCGGCTGGCAGGCCGATGCCCAGGAAGCCTTTGACAATCGCAGCCCCGAGGAAGATCGCCACCAGCAACAGGGCCTGTCCCGGATCAAAGCCTGCGATCAGGGCAGAGAGTGTTTCCATCATCGGGACAAGGCCCGGTCCAGCACAACGGCCAGACTGTCCGCCCGACGCCCCGTCACGTCCTTGATCTGGCAACGGCAGGAAAAGCCATCCGCCACGATCAGCGTGTCGTCTGGCGCGGCGCGCACCGCGGGGGCCAGGCTGAGTTCGGCCATATCGCGGGACACGGCCTCGGTCTCGGCCTGATAGCCAAATGGACCGGCCATGCCGCAGCAGGAACTGTCGATCATACTGGCACTGACCCCTTCGACCCGTGCCAGGGCATCCACGGTCGCATCGGCCACTCCCATCGCCTTTTGGTGGCAATGGCCGTGCACAAGGGTCTGCGTATCCGGCATTTCCACCCCGTCGATCGGATTCCGCGCCATGTATTCGGCAAAGGTCAGAAGCTGCGCGCCCATCTCTGCAGTCCAGCCGGGTACAAGGTTCACGGCTTCATCCCGGAACATCAGCGTGCAGGACGGCTCCAGCCCCACAATGATCTTGCCCGCGTCCAGCGCCGCCCCGAACGCGGCGACCGTCCGGGACAACTCGTCCCGCGCCTTGTCCGTCAGCCCCGCCGACAGGTAGCTGCGGCCGCAGCACAAGGGACGGCCCGGGGCCGAGACGACCCCGACAGACCGGCCTGTACGTTCGATGACACGCCGGGCCGCATACAACGTCTCCGGGTCGAAATGGCGGTTGAACGTGTCGGCGAACAGCAGCACGTCGCCATCGCCCGCACCCCGAAACGGCGTGCGGAATGGCGGGAACTTGCGGCGCGCGCTCAGGCCCAGCAGCGCCTCCAGCACATTGGGAAAGGCGCGCGGGATGTTGGACAGTGGGGTCAGGCGCGACGCCAAGGGGGCCAAGCGCGGCAGGTTGGCGATGACCCGGTCACGCAGGCGCAACCCGTGTTGCGCGGTGCGCGCCGCCTGCACCTCGGTCTTCATCTTCGCCATGTCGATAGACATCGGGCATTCGCTCTTGCAAGCCTTGCAGCCCACGCACAGTTTCATCGTCTCGGCCATCTCGTCCGAGGCGAGGGCCCCCGGCCCCAACCGACCCGTCAGGGCCAAACGCAAGGTGTTTGCCCGCCCCCGCGTCAGATCGCGCTCGTTCCGCGTGGCGCGAAAGGACGGACACATCACGCCGCCCACGCTTTTGCGGCACGCGCCGTTGTTGTTGCACATCTCGGCCGCACCGGTCAGGCCGCCGGGCCAGTCGGACCAGTCGAAAACGGTGTCGGGGCTTTCCTGCACATAGTCGGGCGGCCAGCGCATCAGGCTGCGGTCATCCATCCTGGGCGCGCGCACGATCTTGCCGGGGTTCAGCACGCCATCAGGGTCGAACCGGTCCTTGACCGCCTCGAACGTGCGCACCATGCGCGACCCGAACATGCGTTCATGGAATTCCGACCGCACGATCCCGTCGCCATGTTCGCCCGAATGCGATCCCTTGTATTCCGCGACCAGCTCAAAGGCTTCTTCGGCAATCGCGCGCAGCTGTTTCACCCCAAGCTCCTGCCGCAGGTTCAGCACAGGCCGCACATGCAGCAATCCGACCGACGCATGGGCATACCACGTGCCATCGGTCCCGTGGTTGCGGAACACCCGCGTCAGCCGGTCGGTGAAATCGGCCAGATGCTCCAGCGGCACCGCGCAATCCTCGACAAAGGACACAGGCTTGCCCTCGGACCGCATCGACATCATGATGTTCAGCCCCTGGGTCCGCACACCCCATATGCGCGCCTGAAAGGCAGGGTCCTCTGCCTCGACCACGCCGCCGTCCTGTTTGCCTGCATCGCCCCAGCGATAGCCCAGCTCGGCCATCAGGCCGCCAAGGGCGGTCAGGCGGCGGCGGTTTTCGTCCGGCGTTTCGGCGAATTCGACCAGCAGCAGCGCCTCGGGGTCGCCACGGACAAAGCTGTCGACGATGGGCCGGAACTGCGGGATGTCGCGGCCCAGCCGGATCATGTTGTGATCGACCAGCTCCACCGCGATGGGCCCCAGTTTCACGATATGCTGGGCCGCATCCATCGCCGCGCGAAAGGTGGGGAAATGGCACACGCCCAGCGTCTTGGTGCCAAGGGTCGGGGACAGTTTCAGATCCAGCGACCGGGTCAGGCCCAGCGTCCCCTCGGAGCCGACCATCAGATGCGCCATGTTGGGCACATCGCCCAGCAGAGCATCGATGTTGTAGCCGCCCACGCGGCGCTGCACCCTGGGGAACCGGGCGCGGATTTCATCGGCTTCGCGCGTGGCCAGCGCGATCATGTCGGCGTCCAGCGCGGCATCAGCAGGTTCCGGCCCAAAGGTCCGGACGGACCCGTCCGCTGTCATGGCCTCAAGCGCGATCAGGTTGTCCTGCATCTTGCCATAGCGGATCGACCGTGACCCGCAGGAATTGTTGGCCGCCATCCCGCCCAGCGTGGCGCGCGACGCGGTGGACACATCCACCGGATACCACCAGCCATCGGGTTTCAGCTTCCGGTTCAGGTCATCCAGCACCAGCCCCGGCTCGACCCGCACGCGGCCCGTGTCGGGATCATAGTCCAGCACGCGATTCAGGTGCCTGGTAAAGTCGACAACCAGCGCGTCGTTGACGGTCTGCCCCGATTGCGAAGTGCCGCCACCGCGGGCCAGCAGCGGAATGCCTTCGGACTTGGCGAAGTCCAGCGCCGCCTCCACATCCGCCCATGTCCGGGGCACAACCACGGACCGCGGCATGATCTGATAGATCGACGCATCGGTTGCATAGCGACCCCGATCAAAGGCCGAGGTCAGCACCTCGCCCTCGATCCGTTGCCGCAATCGTTCGTAATCCGCCATTGGACCTTGACCTCCCAACCGGGGCATCTTCTCCTCTGGCGTCAGGGAGAGCAATCGCTTACGGCACCCGACATGCGATCAAACGGTCATTTTCTGCGGATGGCGGACCCACGTGACAGGGCGCGCGCGGCCGCGCCTGCCCTCTGGCCCATCGGTGCGCATACGCAATCGCACGGCGCGTCGCATCAGGTCGGGGCCGCCCATGGAATTTGACTATGCCAACTGGCAGGTTGCCGCGATCCTCGGCACCTACGTCTTTGCGGCGCTGGTCAAGGGGGTCACCGGCCTTGGCTTTTCCACGACATGCCTGCCGTTTCTGGCGTTTGTCGTGGGGCTCAAGGACGCGCTGCCGCTGGTGATCATCCCGTCGGTGTCGTCCAACCTTGTGGTGATGTACGGCGCGGGTCGGTTCGCCGAAACAGTCGGACGGTTCTGGCCCATGCTTCTGGCGACGGTGCCGGGGCTGATCCTGGGGCTGTGGGCGCTGTCGCGGATCGACGGGGCGCAGGCGGGCGGAGTGCTGGGGGCGATGCTGCTGCTGTGGTGCGTGTTCACGCTGGCCCGGCCGGAACTCCGGCTCGCCCCGCGCTGGGAACGCCCGCTGGGGCCGCTCAGCGGGTTCCTGACCGGCACCATCAACGGTGTCACCGGATCGCAGGTGATGCCTGCGGTTCCGTACCTGATGATGCTGAACCTGGACAGGAATCTGTTCATCCAGGCGATCAACTGCTCGTTCACGCTTTCGAGCGTGGTCATGGCGATCGGGCTGAACCGGCTGGGACTGTTCACGACCCAAGCCGCTGTGCTGTCCGTGCTGGGCACCGCGTTCATCTTCATCGGGCTGAAAGCCGGAGAGTGGGTGCGGCATCGCATGTCGCCGGAACGGTTCCGCCTTGGGGTCCTGCTGATGTTGATCGCGATGGGGGCAAGCCTGCTGTGGAATGCGGCCTGACGCGGGGGCACGCGGCAGCGCAAGCTGTCAACACCTGCCGCGCGCAGATGCCCTGACAGGCGTCTTTCCGCGCTTTACGCGAGGCGCAACTACGTAAACCTTGGAAGTGACGTAACGTATCAGCTACGTCAACGTGTCGGCCCGGTTGCATCGAATCCCGGAACGGCCCATGTGCTTTGCAGACAAGGATAGGCGAATGATCCGATGACAGAGAAAACAATGACCATCCGCGAGATGTGTGACGCATACGACGTCACCCCCCGCACCTTGCGTTTCTACGAGGCGAAGGAACTGCTGTTCCCGGTCCGCGAAGGCCAGAAACGCCTGTTCACCAAGCGGGACCGCGCGCGGCTCAAGCTGATCCTGCGCGGCAAGCGCTTTGGCTTCAGCCTCGAGGAAATCCGCCAGCTTCTGGACCTGTACGACATGGGCGACCAGCAGCAGACGCAGCTGGCGCGCACCTATGACATTGCACGCGAGCGGCTGAACGACATGGAGCGCCAGCGTGACGAGCTGACCGAAGCCATCGACGAACTGAAAGAACAACTGAAGTGGGGCGAAAAAATGATCGCCTCGATGAACACGACCAAAAATGCGGCCGAATAGGCCAAATCAATTAGTCTAGGGAGCGAGACATGCCGAGTTACACCCCCCCCACCAAAGATCTGCAATTCGTCCTGCATGACGTGCTGAACGTCACTGCCAGCGACATCCCCGGCTACGATGAGCTTGAGGCCGATTTCACCAGCGCCGTGCTGGAGGAAGCCGGCAAGCTGACCGCCGAAGTGCTGGCGCCGCTGAACGTGGTGGGTGACAAGGAAGGTTGCCGCCTGGAAAACGGCGTGGTCTACACGCCAACGGGTTTCAAGGACGCGTTCGAGCAGGTGAAGGAAGGCGGCTGGACCGGGCTCGACATGCCCGAAGAATATGGCGGGCAGAACATGCCCTATGTCATGGGCACCGCCGTGGGCGAGATGTTCTCCTCGGCCAACATGGCGTTCACCATGTACCAGGGCCTGACCCACGGCGCGGCATCGGCCATCCTGGCGCACGGCTCCGAACAGCAGAAAGACACTTATCTGCCCAAGATGGTGTCGTGCGAATGGACCGGCACCATGAACCTGACCGAACCGCATTGCGGCACCGACTTGGGCCTTATGCGCACCAAGGCCGAACCGCAGGACGACGGCAGCTACAGGATCACCGGGCAAAAGATCTTCATCTCGGCCGGTGAACACGACATGGCCGACAACATCATCCACCTGGTGCTGGCCAAGATCGTGGGCGGCCCCGAGGGGATCAAGGGCGTGTCGCTGTTCATCGTGCCCAAGTACCTGGTGAACGAAGACGGCTCACTTGGTGCCCGCAACGGCGTCGCCGTCGGCAACATCGAAGAAAAGATGGGCATTCACGGCAACTCGACCTGCGTGATGAACTACGACGGTGCGGTCGGTTATCTGATCGGCGAAGAGCACAAGGGCATGCGCGCCATGTTCACCATGATGAACGAGGCCCGTCTGGGCGTCGGCATGCAGGGCCAGAGCCAGGCCGAGGTCGCGTATCAGAACGCGCTGGAATACGCCAAGGACCGGCTTCAGGGCCGCGACGTGACGGGCACAAAGAACCCCGATGGCCCGGCCGATCCGCTGATCGTGCATCCGGACATCCGGCGCAGCCTGATGGATCAAAAGTCGTTCTCCGAAGGCGCGCGGGCGTTCATCCTGTGGGGGGCCACCATGATCGACGCCGCCCACCGTGCGGACGACAAGGACGCGGACGGCATCGTTTCGCTTCTGACGCCGATCATCAAAGGGTTCCTGACGGATGTCGGTTACGACATGACGATCAAGGCGCAACAGGTCTATGGCGGGCACGGCTACATCGAGGAATGGGGCATGTCGCAATACACCCGCGACGCCCGCATCGCGATGATCTACGAAGGGGCCAATGGCGTGCAGGCGCTGGACCTTGTGGGCCGCAAGCTGGCGCAGGACGGTGGCAAGCACGTGATGGCGTTCTTTGACATGGTCAAATCCTTCATCAAGGAAAATGCCGGTCAGGACGACGCCTATGACAAGGAGTTCCTGGAACCGCTGAAAGCGGCGTCCAAGGACCTGCAAGCGGCTGGCATGTACTTCATGCAGCAGGGCATGACGAACCCCAACAACGCGCTGTCGGGCTCCTATGACTTCATGCACATGTTCGGCCACGTCTGCCTGGGCCTGATGTGGGCGCGCATGGGCAAGGCGGCCAAAGAGGCGCTGGCAAACGGCACGTCGGACCCCGAGTTCTACGAGACCAAGCTGGCAACGGGTCGGTACTACATGGCCCGGCAACTGCCCGCCACCGCGCTGCACCTGACGCGTATCCAGTCGGGCGGCGACACCGTGATGGCGCTGGAAGCGGCAAACTTCTAAGCTGGTGAGGCGGGGGACACCCCCGCCTTACTTTTTCGGGGGTTCGCCCATGCCCAAACGCTTTCGCCTGACCCGCCGTTTCCCGGTCGCCATGACCGAGGACGGGTATCGTCGTTTGAAGCGGTTTGCCAACGACGCCGGGCTGGACGAGGGCGAGGCGCTGTCGTTCCTGTTCGAGAATTTCAATTCCGTCATGAACGAGGAAAACCTGACCGCGCGGCTACGGCTGTTCAATTCAGAGCTGGAGGACCGCAAGCGGTGACTGTCTGTCGGGGAGGAGAGACATGAAGGATTTGCCAAACGGCCAAACCGGCTGGATGACCGAAGAACACGGCATGATCGCCGACATGACGGCGCAGTTCATTACCAACGAATGGGCACCGCATTTCGAACGTTGGCGCAAGCAGGGTGAGATGGACCGCGACACCTGGCAGCAGGCGGGCGAATTGGGCCTGCTTTGTCCGTCCATCCCCGAGGAATATGGCGGGGCCGGAGGCGACTTCGGCCACGAAGCCGCGATCCTGATCGAAGCGGCACGCGCGAACCTGGCGGCCTGGGGCCACGGAATCCATTCAGGCATCGTGGCGCATTACATCCTGGCCTACGGGACCGACGATCAAAAGGCGCGCTGGCTGCCCAAGATGGTCACGGGCGACCTGGTCGGCGCGCTGGCGATGACAGAGCCGTCGACCGGGTCGGATGTGCAGGCGATCAAGACCCGCGCCGTGCGCGAGGGCAACGCCTACAAGCTGACGGGGTCAAAGACGTTCATCACCAACGGCCAGCACGCGAACCTGATCGTCGTGGCGGCCAAGACCGATCCGTCGTTGGGGTCAAAGGGCGTGTCGCTTGTGGTGGTGGAAACCGAAGGGGCGACAGGCTTTGCCCGGGGCCGGAACCTCGACAAGATCGGGATGCACGCCTCGGACACGTCGGAACTGTTCTTCGACAATGTCGAGATCGCACCCGAAAACATCCTTGGCGGGGACGAGGGCCAGGGGTTTTATCAACTGATGCAGCAACTGCCGCAGGAACGGCTGATCATCGCCTGTTCCGCCGTGGGCGCGATGGAGGGGGCGGTGGAGCGCACCATCGCCTATTGCAAAGAGCGCGAAGCCTTTGGCGGGCCCTTGATGCAGTTCCAGAACACCCGTTTCAAACTGGCCGAGGCCAAGACGCGGACAATGGTCTGCCGCTCGTTCTTTGACGCGTGCATGGCCGAGCATCTGGCAGGAGCGCTGACCGTCGACAAGGCGGCGATGTGCAAATACTGGACAACCGAAACCCAGGCCTGGGTGCTGGATGAATGCTTGCAACTGCACGGCGGCTACGGGTTCACCAACGATTACGACATCGGCGGCATGTGGACGGACGCGCGAGTGCAGCGGATCTATGGCGGCACCAACGAGATCATGAAAGAGCTGATCGCGAGGGCGTTCTGATGCAGGCGTGCATGCCTTCTTGCAGAGCGGCCCTCCGGGGGGAGTTTATTTGGCGAGATGAAGGCAGGATCAGTGACGAGATCCACCCCACCGCCCGGCTCCAAATCCGGGTTGACCCATGCGGGCGGGACGACGGGGCTTCACCTCGCACATGGCTCAGCTCTCCAGCCTGCCATGCAGTGGTAAGGTAACGCGGTTAACCTTAATGAGTTGTGAATCGATCCATCTTCATCTCGCAAAGTAAACTCCACGGGGGGTCCGGGGGGTGTGAAACCCACCGGTTCTGCCCCGTCCATCAGCGCCACGGGAGGGGCCTGACGACATGACCATCCAACTGCACTGCTTCGGCGAAAGCGGGAACAGCTACAAGGCAGCGCTTGCGCTGGAACTCAGCGGCCTGGACTGGGAGCCCGTGTTCGTCGACTTCTTTGGCGGCGCCGCGCGGACCGATGAATACCGCGCGCTCAACCCGATGGGCGAGGCGCCGCTGTTGGTCGATGGCGACATGCGGCTCAGTCAATCCGGTGTGATCCAGCAGTATATCAGCGACAAGACCGGCAAATTCGGCGGCGCAGGCGACGATCGCTACCAGGTGCTGCGCTGGGTTCTATGGGACAATCACAAGCTCAGCTCGATGTGCGGCATGACCCGCTTCCTCATGAACTTTCTGCCCGAGGACAAGCGGCCAAACGAGGTCATCGCCTTCAACCAGGGTCGGCTCAGGGCTGCCTATGGCGTGCTCGATGCCCATCTCGACGGGCGCGACTGGATCGTGGGGGATGGCCTGACCAATGCTGACCTGAGTTGCTGCGGATACCTTTACTATCCCGAACCGTTCGGCTTTGACCGGAGCGATTGGCCCAACATCGACCGATGGCTGTCGAACCTGTCGGAAGCGCCCGGATGGAAGGCCCCCTATGACCTGATGCCCGGGTCCCCGGCAGATCGGACCTGATCCATGCTGGGGCGTGTCGCGCTTGGCGGTATCTGGGCCTATCAGCGGTACCTGTCGCCGCGCAAGGGATATGCCTGTGCCCATCGCGTCGCCCATGGCGGCACGGGATGTTCGGGATATGCCAAGCAGTTGATCCGCGACCGCGGCCTGATTGCCGCGTTGCCGGGTATCCGCGCCCGCTTTGCCGCCTGCAAGCGCACCGCGCAACAGATGTATGCCGACCGCGAAGAACAACAGGACAAGGATCGTCGCCGCAAGCGTCGCCGCGAACACTGGTTCGATACCTGTGCCACCGGGTTCTGCGGTGCCAGCCTCATTCCCTGCGGCAGCAGCGCCAACACATCCCCGACCGAAACCGGCAGCAGCACCTGCACGCATTGCAGCAACCCGCTGGATGGCTGCGACGGGTGCAGCGCTTGCGATACATGCAGTTGCAGCCCATGACAATTTTTAACGCTTACGTAAACCGCCGCAACGTCACCCTTGAATAGACCAACCGGTCTACCCCACCTTGGACCAGACCAAAGATCCACCGCCCGCCGAAAGGACCATCACAATGACCGAAGCCTATATCTACGACGCCTTGCGCACCCCGCGCGGCAAAGGCCGCAAGGACGGTGCCCTGCACGAGGTGACGGCGCTGCGTCTGAGCGCCCTGACCCTGAATGCGCTGAAAGAGCGCAACAACATCGACGGCCATGTGGTCGAGGATGTGATCTGGGGCAACGTGACCCAGGTCATGGAACAGGGCGGCAACTTGGCGCGAACCGCCGTGCTGGCCTCGGACCTGGATGAGGCGATCCCGGGCATCGCCATCAACCGGTTCTGCGCAAGCGGACTGGAGGCGGTGAACATCGCCGCCAACCAGGTGCGCGGCGGGGCCGGTGACGGATATATCGCGGGCGGCGTCGAAATGATGGGCCGCGTGGCCATGGGCAGCGACGGGGCCGCCATCGCGGCCGACCCCTCCATCGCTATGGAAAGCTATTTTGCGCCGCAAGGCATCGGGGCCGACCTGATTGCCACCGAATACGGGTTCAGCCGCGATGACGTCGACCAGTATTCCGTCGAAAGCCAGCGCCGGGCCAAGGCCGCGTGGGACGACAAGCGGTTCGACAGATCCGTCATCACCGTCAAGGACCAGAACGGCCTGCCGATCCTGGATCACGACGAATACATGCGCCCGCAAACCGACATGCAGAGCCTCGGGTCGCTGAACCCCGCGTTCGAGGCGATGGGCAAGGTCATGCCCGGCTTCGACAAGGTCGCACTGATGAAATACCCGCACCTCGAACGCATCAACCACGTGCACCACGCCGGCAACTCGTCCGGCATCGTGGACGGGGCCGCCGCCGTGCTGATCGGCAACAGGGAACTGGGCGAAAAGCTGGGCCTGAAACCCCGCGCCCGCATCCGCGCCACCGCCAAGATCGGCACCGACCCCACCATCAACCTGACCGGTCCCGTGCCCGTCACCCACAAGATCCTGGCCGACAACGGCATGGATATCGGCGACATCGACCTGTTCGAGGTCAACGAGGCCTTTGCATCGGTCGTCCTGCGCTTCATGCAGGCTTTTGACGTCGACCACGACAAGGTCAACGTGAACGGCGGCGCCATCGCCATGGGTCACCCGCTGGGGGCCACCGGCGCGATGATCCTGGGAACCCTGCTGGACGAGATGGAGCGCAGCGACCGCGAAACCGGTCTGGCGACGCTGTGCGTGGCCTCCGGCATGGGTGCCGCCACCATCATCGAACGGGTGTAACCGACCATGACCGAGGCGCGCCAGATCTATCAGGACACGATCGACTGCATGACCGCAGCGATCGTCGCCCGTGATCCGGACGCCTTTTTGCAGGTGGCGCACCTGCCGTTCGACGTGCGCACCGTGGATGGCGTCATAGTCCGCAAGACCAAGGACGAGGTGGCGCAATTCATGCTTGGCTTTGCCGATCAACTGGCCGCGCAGGATGTCACCCGGTACGAACGGACCTGTGATGCCGCAAGGCTCGTGAACCCCGGCCAGATCACCGGCTATCACACGTCGCGGGTCTGGACGGCGGCGGGCGACGCGATGCAGCCGTTCCTGTCGCGCGCCACCCTGTGCCGCAGCGGCGACACGTGGCAGGTCGCGCTGAACGAAACCGCGCTGCGCATGGCCGACTGGGCGCTGTTGCCTGCGTGGTTCGGATCGCAGGCGCGTCCGTCCACACTGTGCCCGGCAACGGACGGGGATCAGCGGCTGTTCCTGTTTCAACTTATCCTCGACCGGATCAGCACCGCCTTTCTGTCGGGCGATTCCGATGCGTGGCTCGACTGCCTGTGCCTGCCGCTCCAGATGGTGACGCGCCAGGGGGTGAACGCGTTCGAAACACCCGATGCCATACGCGCCGACTTTGCGCTGTATCAGCGCGAGTTCGAAATCCACGGCATCACCGACATCATCCGCGAGGCCAAGACCGCTGAAATCATCGACGGCGACCAGATGGTCGGCACCTACACCACCCACATCCTGCGTGGGGCCACCCATGTCGTTCCGCCCTGGGACGCGTCGATGACCCTGCGCTGCGAAAACGGCCTGTGGCGCGTGACCACTGTCATGCGCGCCATCGGGCACCTGAACTGGCGGGCACTCACCCCGTCTGACATCGAAGACATACCAAGCGATACTCCGCAGAAGGGAGCCCAGATATGACCGATTTCACCACGCAGAAGGATGCCGAGGGCATCGCCACCATCACATGGGACGTGCCCGGCAAGTCCATGAACGTCATGAGTTTCGAGGGTTTGGAAACCCTCGACGCCCTGATCGACGACGCGCTGGCCGACGAGGCGGTCAAGGGTATCGTCATCACCTCGGGCAAGGACAGCTTTGCCGGCGGCATGGACCTGAACCTGCTGGCCAAGATGAAGGAAGAGGCGGGCGACAACCCCGCCAAGGGCCTGTTCGAAGGCACGATGAAAATGCACGGTCTCCTGCGCAAGATCGAACGCGCCAACATGGACCCCAAGACCAACAAGGGTGGCAAACCGATTGCCGCCGCCCTGCCCGGCACCGCCGCGGGCATCGGTCTGGAATTGCCGCTGGCCACGCACCGCATCTTTATCGCCGACAACCCCAAGGCCAAGGTCGGCCTGCCCGAAATCCTCGTGGGCATCTTCCCCGGTGCGGGCGGCACCACCCGTCTGGCCCGCAAGCTGGGCGCAATGGATGCATCGCCCTTCCTGCTCGAAGGCAAGATGGTGTCGCCGGACAAGGCCAAGGGCAAGCTGGTGGACGAGGTCGTCGCCGACCCCGTTGCCGCCGCCCGTGAATGGGTGCTGAACGCCAAGGACGAAGACCTGGTGAAACCGTGGGATCAGAAGGGTTACAAGATGCCCGGCGGCGCCCCCTATCACCCTGCCGGGTTCATGACCTTTGTCGGCGCCGCCGCCATGGTCAACGGCAAGACCCAAGGGGTCTATCCGGCGGCCAAGGCCCTGCTGAGCGCGGTTTACGAGGGCGCGCTTGTGCCCTTTGACACCGCACTGAAGATCGAGGCGCGCTGGTTCACCAACGTGCTTTTGAACCCGTCGTCGGGGGCCATGATCCGGTCGCTGTTCCTGAACAAGGAAGCGCTGGAAAAAGGGGCTGTGCGCCCCGCGGGGATTGAGGACCAGCGGGTCAGGAAACTGGGCGTGCTGGGCGCAGGCCTCATGGGCGCGGGCATCGCGCTGGTCTCAGCGCAGGCGGGCATCGACGTGGTGCTGGTCGACCGCGACCAGGACAGCGCGGACCGCGGCAAGAACTACGCCGAAAAGTATGTCGAGGGCGGCATCAAGCGCGGCAAGACCACGGCCGAGAAAGGTGAGGCGCTGCTGGCGCGGATCACGCCGACGGACGATCTCGACCACCTCAAGGGCTGCGACCTGATTATCGAAGCCGTGTTCGAGGACCCCGCCGTCAAGGCCGAGATCACCCAAAAGGTCGAGGCGATCATCCCCGACGACTGCATCTTTGCCTCCAACACCTCGACACTGCCGATCTCCGATCTGGCCAAGGCGTCGAAGCGGGCCGACCAGTTCATCGGCATCCACTTCTTCAGCCCGGTCGAAAAGATGCTGCTGGTCGAAATCATCAAGGGCGCCGAAACCGGCGACCGGGCCGTGGCCAAGGCGCTGGATTACGTGCGCCAGATCCGCAAGACGCCCATCGTGGTCAACGACGCGCGTTTCTTCTATGCCAACCGCTGCATCATTCCCTACGTGAACGAAGGCGCGCGGATGGTGACCGAAGGTGTGGAACCCGCGCTGATCGAAAACGCGGCCAAGATGGTGGGGATGCCGCTGGGCCCGCTGCAACTGACGGACGAGACCGCCATCGACCTCGGGGCCAAGATCGCGCGGGCCACCATGGCCGCCATGGGCGACGACTACCCGGCCAGTGCCGCCGACGACCTGATCTTCTGGATGGAGGAAACGGGCCGCCTGGGGCGCAAGGCCAATGCGGGGTTCTACGACTATGACGACAAGGGCAAGCGCACCGGCATCTGGCGCGGCGTGCATGACAAGTATCCGCTGGCCAACGAACAGCCCGACCTGATCGAGGTGCAGCACCGCCTGCTGTTCTCCCAGACGCTCGAGGCCGTGCGCGCACTGGAAGAAGGCGTACTGATGGACATCCGCGAAGGCGATGTGGGCGCGATCCTGGGCTGGGGCTTTGCGCCCTGGTCCGGCGGACCGCTGTCCTGGCTCGACATGATCGGCGCGGCCTATGCCGCCGAACGCTGCGACCAGCTCGAGGCGAAATACGGCGAACGGTTCAAATGCCCCGCCCTGCTGCGGGAAATGGCGGAAAAGGGCCAGACCTTCTATGGCCGCTTCGGCGGGGACAAGGCACAGGCCGCCTGATCCGGCAAAGCACCGTTGAAAAGGCCCCGCACCGCCGGGGCCTTTTGCTATTTCAGGGCCTGACCTGTCGGCAGCACACCCAGTTCGGCCAGCGCCATCTCAAGCTGCGCGGCCCGGTCCAGCGCGGCGGCATCGTCGCTGCCAAATGGTGCCGCCTGCGTGGCAACCAGCGTGCCATCGCCAATGGGGCGCAGAATGGCAAAATCGGGCAGGTCGCTGGCGGCGATCTGCTGCGGGAACCACCCCATATACCCCATCCATTCGCGGTGTTCGTACACCCTGTAGTGAATGCCAAAGACCGGATGGCCCACCGCCACATACCGCGCCTTGCGCCAGGTCACCATCGTCTCGATCATGGCCACCCATCGGTCAAAGCCGATCACGGGCGCGACACCGCCGGGGGATGCGTTGAAACGCACCCGGTCGGACCCATTCGGATGGGCGCTCGTGGAATATGTGATCTGTGCACTGTACCGGCGCGGATCATCGGGGTTGATCCGGTCGCTGAAGCCCAGGACAGACATGGTGCGCGACGCATCGCTCTTGTTTCGGCTTTCCCGCAGGAAACGAAGATAGCCTTCCGGATCGGCGATCACGTCAAGCCCGGTTGCTTGTGCATCATCTTCCGGGCTGCGCACCACCCGCCAGCTTTGCACATAATCGTTTTGGCCACGCAACGCCTGCAAAAGCGGAACGAAGCCGTGGACCGCAGCCTCCAACGTCTGCGGCACAGGCTCGAAATAGGCGTCCAGGCTGGGCCACGCGGGATATTCGGTCGGGGTGCGGTCGCGGATCTGCGCCTGCAGTTTCCGCTGTGCATCGCGCAGCAGGGCGTCACGATCCGCCATCAGTTGTCCTCCCAATAGCCATAGTCTTCCTCGCCACTGGCATAAAGCTCGCGCACAAAGTTGGTCCCGGTGGGGGCCAGGTCATAGGGCACGTGGCGCGGCTCGATATTGAAAATGCCCATATCACTCAGGATCAACAGGAAACAGTAAAGCACGTCATTGTCGCTGAATGTCCATTCCAACGTGACCACGGGCCAGTCGGGATCAAAAGCGGCGTGTTGTGCCGCAATCTGACCGCTCCATTCCTCGGACAGGGGCGGCAACCACGGCTTGGCGGGGTTCGGCGACGTGTGGGGCAGTTGGCCGGGCGCGGCCTCGCCCATCGCCGCGGCACGCAACAGGGATTCATCGACGAAATCGCGATAGCCCAGCTTGCATTCGATCAGCTTGCACTGGGCATAGTGCAGCCCGTCCCAACTGCCCGCGCGGCCACGCTTCCATTCCCATTCCTCGATATGCACGGTCAACTGATCGCCCGTTTCCTCGGCGTAAAAGCCGAACCACGGAATGACATAGTGCTGGTACAGCGCCCCGCGCGCACGGGGCCTCGGCTTGCGCACCGGACCGGCCTGAAAGATGTGCCAGGGGCTGGTGGGACGGCCGTCCACCGCCGGCTTGCAATAGGGGCAATCCTCGCCCTCTTCGTCGTCACAGCGGTCACGGACCCGGCGCTGGGTCTGCACCATCTGGTTCAGCATCTCGCGCAGCGCGGTGTTGGTGGGGCGCGGCGCGCGGGGCGGGGTCCGTTGCGGTTCGGGATCGGGATCACGATTGCCACGCAAGGCCTCGGGCAATTCAATGCGGCCAAGCTCCAGCTCTTCCTCACGATAGCGTTGCAGCGCCACCGTGGATGCGCCCGCCGCCACCAGAATGGCGATGCCCCAGGCAATCGGATAAACAATGGCCACCATCTACCACCACACCTCGAATTCGGTGCGCCCCTGCTGGCTGAGGTATTTCAGCCGGGCGCAAAAATCCTCGACCAGGTCATTTGCCTGCCCGGGCGACTGTCGGATCCTTTGCCAGAACGGCAGTTCCAGAAAGGCCGGAAATGGCCTGGGAAAGGTCAGAAAGGCCAGCAACATCACCCGGCCGCGCAATTCCGGGTCGGTCAGGCCCACGCGCCGGACCTCGTCCGCGAAATCGAAAAACCACGGCCATGCCTCGGGCGGCGCGCTGCCATAGCGGGCCATCGGTTCGGGGTGCAATTCGTACAGGTCGGCGGCCGCGCCCATCATGTTGCGGTACAGCACCGCCAGCTTCAGTTCCGCGCGCAGCGCATCGGTCAGCCCCAGTTTGCGTTTCACTTCGCCGGGCGGCACGCGCAACCGCAGCATCGACGCCGTCGCGACCTGCGGCACCAGCACATCACAGCCCGCAAAGACGCGGCGCCACAGCGCCTCCAGTTCCGGAAAGGCGGGCCTGCGCGCTGCCAGCACGTGGTAGTGAAACGGCTCCCAGAACCGGAAATAGTGCCAGCGCCCGTCCGATGCCTGAAGGCGCGTGAACCGCCGCAACTGGCCCACGACATCGCCGATATCCAGCGGACTGCGCAAATAGATGGCCGGTTCGTCCGCCCAGCGGTCGCCGCCCGCGTCGGTGTCGGTAAAAAGCGACCGGGCAAAGGCGTCGCCCTCCTCCAGCCGGACAACCCAAGGCGCGACCGTGCCCAATTCGTCCAGCGCACGGCCCTTGAACAGGCACTGCGCCTCCAGGCGGCTGTCTTGAAGCGTTTCAAGCAGGTGCATGACCCGCGCCGCGTCGATCAGGGCATAGGTGTTGTGCGGCTGTTCCCCGGTTTGCCCGAACATCGCGGGGCCAAGGGTTTCCGGCACCGTAAGGGGTGCCGCCACGCCGAATTGCGCATCCAGCGGCGTGATGGGGCCAAGGGTCTCGATCGTCAGCGCAGGCGCGTCATCGGCCGCGGCCCCCGCCTCTGGCGACGGATGCAGCGTCCAGATCCTGTCCAGTTCGTCGAACGGTTCCTGACCCATCACACCCAAAAACCAAAGCCTTACAGGAACAAGCATAAGGGCGCGGCGTCCACTGGCAAGGCGAAACAGGCTCCTTTGCGGGATGGTGCCGCCTTGTGCGGCGACGTATTTCGCAAACCGGTCCCCCGCAACGGATCGCAATCCTGCATGGCGCGCCGGATCAGCCCCCGAACGTCCTGCCCGGCATCTGTTTCCGGCAGTCGGGCGACGGCCCTGGGCGGAGCCGTCCACATACTCTGACACTCGATGAAATGAATTGGGCCGCTTCAGGGCACGCGGGCAATGCGCGCACTGCGCCCGAATGACCGGTTGCTACGCTGCTGCTGGTAGATCACTCGCCAGAACGGCCGGCAATTCCTGTTTCAAGAATTTCAGGAACGCTTCGCACGCTGGCAACATGCCTTGGCGCGAGGGCATCAAAAGGCTGATCTGGGGATTGCCCGCTGTCCAGCCCGGAAGGACCCGCACCAGCGTTCCGGCATCAATCTCTGATCGACAAACGTAGGCTGGCAGGGCGACAATCCCCAACGACAATGCTGCGGCATTTTTGAGCGTCGACATATCGTCACTGGCAAAACGCACTCGGCACGGAACCGATGCGGATTGCCCATCACAGCCCGATAACACCCATTGGTGCGTTGCGCCGGGTCGACCAAGGACCAAGGCCGGTTGACCCGCCAGCGCGACCGGGTCGTCACCTTGATCCAAAGCGTCATGGAATTCAGGCGAACAGAACAGGTGCCATTCCACCCGCGCAAGCCGCATCTGGATCAGGCGCGAGTCCGGCAGGCTGTCCATATGCCCTCTTATGGCCACGTCGATCCCGCCCTTGATCAAGTCCTCCATCTGGTTCGACGCCCGCTGCACCACGGTAACACCGGGATTGTCCTGCAGGAAACGCGGTAGGATCAGATCAAGGCCGAATTGCGCCATCCCCACGGAACAGGATACCGTCACGGTCCCTTCCATGGTGTTGGTTTTGCGACGTACGGCGACTTCGGCGACTTCGAACCGGGCCAAGGCATCATGTGCGTGGCGGTAGTACTCTTTGCCGATCTCGGTCGTGGTAACGATGCGCGATGTGCGCTGCAACAGGCGCACGCCAAGGTCATCCTCCAGCTGACGCACACGGCGGCTGAGCCGTGATTTCGGGATGTTCAGCGCGCGCGCAGCGGCGGAAAAGCCGCCCTTTTCAACAACCTGAACAAAGTAGAAAGCGTCGTTCAGATCCATTCTGATCCCCCACATTGTCCCATTGATAGAACGATAGGTTCTGATTTTGACCGATTTTCGCCCAATTGTCTCGCCCTTACTATCAATTTGACAAAAGCAGGAGGCTGACATGAACACGCAACATATCGACAAGCTCGCAGGCGTCCCTTGCGAACCCCATGCCCAAAGCGACGGGCGCGCGATCACGATCGGCGACGGTTTCAAGGCGCAAAGCTACCAGCATGCAGACTTTCGGGGGCTGATGGACCCGCTGATCATGGTGGATCACTTCGTCATGACGCAGCCCACCTTTGGAACACATGCTCACGCGGGACTGTCTGCCGTGACGGTCATGTTCGAGGACAGCACGGGCGCGTTCCGCAACCGCGATTCCCTCGGCAATGACCTGGATCTGGCACCAGGGGATCTTTATTGGTTCAAGGCGGCGCGCGGGGCGCTGCACGATGAGGCCACCCGCCCCGGCGCAAAAACCCACGCGTTGCAGGTCTTTGTCAACCTTTCCGCAAAGCACCGGCATGACGCCCCTGCTGCCTTTCACGTGGCGGCGGCGGACATCCCACGGCTTACGGGCGACGGGGCCACCGCGCGACTTGTTCTTGGAGAAAGCGGCGGCCTTCGGGGAGCGATTGCGCCGGACAACCCGCTGACGCTGCTTGATATCGACATGAAGGCCGGTGGCCGGTTCGCGCATTCAGGCAACAAGGACCATCACGCCTGGATCCTCGCCATCAGGGGCACGTCCCGCGTGACGTGGACCACAGGGTCTGCCGATTTGCCGCCCGGCAAGGCCATCGCACTGGCCGATGCCCCTGACATTTCATTTTCCTCGGAAGAGGGCGCGCATGTCGTCCTGTTCCGGGGCCAACCCCTTCGTCAGGCATTTGTCCAGCGGGGCCCATTCGCCATGGGCAATGCGGACGAGCTTGACGCGGTCGAGGCCGCCTATCGTTCCGGTCGCCTCGGGTCCATCGACTGAAATCACCAACACTGAACATCCATCCAGCAAGGAGAAAACCATGACCAATTCGCACAACCCGGAACCGCTGACCCGTGAAAATGCCGCCCTCGTCCTTGTCGACAATCAGGTCGGGCTGATGACCGGTATCCGCGACTATTCGATCGCCGATCTGAAACACAACATCGTCGGACTGGCCAAGGCTGCAAAGGCGCTGGGTCTGCCGATTGTCACGACCACCACCTCCTCCCAGACACTCTGGGGTCCCGCCATCCCCGAGCTGCAAGAAGCATTGCCCGACCAAACCTTCATCGACCGGACAACGGTCAATGCCTGGGATGATCCGCGCGTGGAAGCAGCCATCCGCGCAACCGGGCGGAGCAAGCTGATCTTTGCCGGTCTGTCCCTTGAAGTCTGCGCCGCCTTTCCCGCGATGCGGGCCGTGCGCGAGGGGTTCGAAGCCTATGTCGCCGTGGATGCCAGCGGGACGTTCAACATGACAAAGCGTGAGACCGCGTTGGTACGTCTGACGCAGGCCGGCGTCGTGGTCTCGGATGGCGCGAGCCTGATGATCGAAATCCTCGCCGACAACGCGAGCAATCAGGCTGCTGATGTCTATGGCGCGCTTGGCATGGATTGGTCGATCCTCGTCAGTCAGGTCCGCGAGAGCGCGTAAACCTTGCCGCGGGGTCGAACGGGCCTTGGGCCGCAAGCCGCGGCGTTCGGCAGAGTTTGCTCAAACCGCATTGACCTCCAGTCGGTTGGACCGAACTCATGCTGGATACCGCGGATTGTGCTCAGGACCCGGATGTGCCGCGGGGCAACGCGGTTGCGCGTAAGATGGATGGCAGGAACCGCTTGCCGGTCCTCAAGACCTGATCTTGACGAACCGCGTCGTGGGGCGAACACCATGGCCAGTCTTGCGATGCGTCCGGCCCCGGTGATGCGCGGAACCGCACGCCGCAAGTCTTTTGTTGCCAACGGCAGCAAGCGCCGTTCGCGTCACGCGCGACCTGCACCCACGACGCCGTCCACTCTCGGGCAAACGTCTGGTCCGAAGCACGACAGCCCCGCCCAATCTCTTTGGCCCACACCCGAATGCGTTGCCGCAGCGTTGCTTCGCATCTTCAACCCTGTGAAGTGTACAGGGACTATCAATGTCCCAGCGTGGGACGCCTGGCTCATGTCCCTGCACCCGGCGACTGCTTCCGGTGTTGGGGGCCGAAAGCGTCGGAGTTGCCGACAACCGGGTGCAGAGCAGATGAGGCGCCCCCCTCCAGTTGAAGCGCCTGTTCGGAATTCGTGGCGTCAGGCCACCATCGGGGACGCCGCGGTCATGCCGCCCGCGTATTCAACGGCCATGCAATCCACGAGGAAGCTGGCATCATGGGCCGACAGCACCTCGTACCCCGAAGCCGCCCGCACCAGATCGTCGAGATGCATCACCATGCGCGCGCAGTGCAGCAGGATGCCCCCCTCCGCATAGATCACTTCTTCATTGGCAAAGACCAGGGTAACGACCTCCATTTGCACCGGCGGCATTGCCCGATGCACGCCGCGGAACCCGTCCAGATGCTTGGCACGGACCACGGCAAACGGATCACCCTGCGCATCACAGGCCGCTTCGCTTTCGATCAGCACGCCCTGGTCCGACGGCAATGCCACGTCAACCGTGTTGCCCATCGCCCCTGCCGGCACCACGACCAGCGCGTCGCGTTCGGGCAGCCTGTCGGACAGCCAGTACACTTCACGCCGCACGTCCACCAGCGGTTGCAGGCCATTGTCGAAGGTCAGAACCATGTCGCCGGCGGCCAGCGCCTCGACCGGGCGCCAGCCCATGGCCGTCCCGATCCGGGTGCCCGCGATCAGGCCGCGCGTTGCGACAAATCCACCGTCTGCGGCGGCCGAGGTTTCGGCCATGCGGCGCGGTGCGGTTTCTTTCTTCCATCCAAACATTGTCATCGTCCCCAAGTCGTCAGCGCTTTGAGTGCTGGCAGCAGCGCCTGTTTGCATTCGATGAACCCAGTTGCCGTGATTCCCGGGGCGGAGAAGGGCCATGATCTGGGCATGAATGGGGCATTGTTTCCCGATCCGGCAACAATCCCGCAGGCGCGCAAGATTTGTCTCAAATTGAAGATGTATTTGAGGGAACTGTTCGAGGTTCAGCAGCCGTCGAAGCGGTATCCGAATCTCCGGATGTCTTCGGCGCAGTCCTCGGCCACGGCCTTGCGCGCGGCATCCGTGTAATATCTGCGATGATCCGGGTGCCGGTCAGAAGCATTGGTTCGCGGCAATTCCAAGGTGAACCCAAGGTGATCCCACAGCGGTTGCGCGTCCTGATCAAAGGCTTCGATGCGGATATACAAATCACATCGCTCGGCCCCGCGCGCGTCCGTCATGTAGTGCCGCGCGGGGCTGGCGCGCATCGACGCCCGGACATGATCGGACAGCGCAAAGGCGTCAAAGTCCAGTTGCCGGGCCAGCGCTACGGACGGGTGATCAAACGTCTGGTCCTTCAGCCAATGATAGTAGCTGACCATGCGGTCCCACGGATTGCGCACGAGGGTAAAGGCAAAGAGACCGTCAAGGCTTGGGACAAGACCGTCGATGTCGGCAAGGGTGGCGTGTTTCCAAAGCCTGCCGCGGGTCTGCACGCCCTTGAGCCGCCGCCGGCGTTTGGTGGCCTTGGGTGTGTCGCCCAGCATGATATCGTCTTTCATCGCGCGGGATTCCAGCGCCAGTGCCAGCGCGGTGCCCCCGGTCTTGGGCGGATGGACAAACACGTATTTGCGGCCGGGGCTGAGGATCATGGACGCAGAGTATCGGCTTTGGGCCCAGTGTCCACGCATCACCGATGTGTCCCGACCTCAAAATGGGCCGCTGCGCATGCCGATGATCACGGCACCGGCTCAGAGACCTTCCGGATTGGCCGCGCGCTGCCCGGCCTCTGCCCGGCTGCTCACCGCGATGATCACCCCCGCCAGTACGATCAGCGCGATGCCCACCCCCTGCCCCGCCGTCACCGGCTGACCCAGCAGCCACCAGCCAAAGAACGGACCGAAGATCATGATTGAATACTCGAACACCGCGATGCGGCTCGCCTCGCCCAGTTGATAGGCACGGTTCAAGAGCCCGACACCCAGGATCGAGCCAAAAACCTGGATCAGCAGATAGGGCCACGCCCCGCCCATGGGCCAGACCCACCCGCGCGTCAGGAACGCCATGCCGCCCTGCCCCACCTCGGGCTGGATCAGCGTGATCAGCCCCAGCACGGCCGTGCCCAGCGCCCCCTGCGCCAGAAAGATGCCCAGCAGCAACGTCAGCGTCCCCTCGCCCTGGCACAGCGCCCGGGTCGCGACCACGCCCGAGGCGTAAAGCACACCGCCCAGCACTGGCAGCGCCAGCACCCAGCCCAGGGCCGCACCCGATGGCCCCAGCACCACGAGGATGCCCGCAAAGCCCGTCGCCACCGCCGCCACACGCCACGGCCCGATCCGCTGCTTCAGCACGAATGCAGTGATCAGCAGCACGAAGATGGGCGATGTGAACAGGCCCGCCAGCGCCATCGCGATGGGCATGAAGGCGAGCGCGCCGAAATAGCAGAACATGCCAACCGCGATCAGGCTGGACCGGACCGCAACAGCGCGGAACCGGCGCGGGCGCACGCTGCCAAGACCAAAGGCCGACAGGGCCAGGATGATGGGGGCCGACAACACCATGCGCATTACCAGAAACTGCCAGACCGACAGCGTCTGCGCGATCACCGCCACATAGATATCGATGGCTCCGATCACGCACATCGCGCCCACCATGCTGGCGGCGGCGGCCACGGGGCGTGTTTGCGTGTCGGGGTGCATCGCGTCTCTTTCCAAATCCTGCGCATCCCTGCATAACGGCGCAATATTCCTGCGGCGCACGGAGAGGGCACAATGGGCTGGATGGCAGACGAAACCGGACTGGACAAGACAGAAGCGAACTATGTGCCGCTGACGCCGCTGTCGCATCTGCGGCGCGCGGCCCATGTCTTTGCCGACCGGACGGCGGTGATCTATGGTGAGCACCGCGTGACGTACCGGCAGTACCACGACCGCTGCACGCGGCTGGCATCGGCCCTGGCCGCGATGGGCGTGCAGCCCGGCGACGTGGTGGCCAGCCTGATCCCGAACCTGCCCGCCCAGGCCGAAGCGCATTTCGGCGTGCCCGCCTGTGGCGCGGTACTGAACACGATCAACACCCGGCTGGATGTGGACACGGTCGCCTATATCCTTGACCACGGCGGGGCCAGGGTGATGCTGGTCGATCCGCAGTTCCTGTCGCTGGCCGAGGCGGCCGTGGCCGCGATGGATGGCCCGGCCCCCACCCTGATCGAGGTGGCCGATGCCGCCGCGGGGTTCCCCGCTTCGGGCAGGCACATCGAATACGAGGATATGCTGGCGGGTGCCGACCCCGATTTCGCGTGGCACATGCCTCGGGACGAATGGGAGAGCCTTGCGCTCAACTACACCTCGGGCACCACCGGCAGGCCCAAGGGCGTCGTCTATCATCATCGCGGGGCCTACCTGATGACCATGGGCACGGTGGTGTCGTGGCGCATGGTGCTGCATCCGGTGTTCATGGCCATCGTGCCGCTGTTCCACTGCAACGGCTGGAACCATACGTGGATGATGCCGCTTATCGGCGGCACGCTGGTCTGCTGCCGGGATATCGCGGCCAAGACGATCTATGACGCCATCGCGGACGAGGGGGTGACCCATTTCGGCGGCGCGCCCATCGTGCTGAACCTGATCGTGAACGCGGACGATGCCGAACGCCGCCCATTCGACCACACGGTCGAGGTTTTTACCGCAGGCGCGCCCCCGGCCCCTGCCACGTTGGGCAAGATCGAGGCGCTGGGGTTCAACGTCACGCAGGTCTACGGGCTGACCGAAACCTATGGTCACGTCACGGAATGCCTGTGGCAATCGGATTGGGACGCGGCCGAGGACAAGGCCGCGATCAAGGCACGGCAGGGTGTAGCCTTTCCCATGATGGAGGACATCACCGTCATGGATGCCGACATGACCCAGATCCCCATGGACAGCACCGCACAGGGCGAGATCATGATCCGGGGCAATTCGGTTATGAAAGGGTATCTGAAAAACCCCGAGGCCACGGCCGAGAGCTTTGCGGGTGGTTATTTCCATTCCGGCGACATCGCGGTGCAGCATCCCGACGGCTACATCCAGATCGCGGACCGGGCCAAGGACATCATCATTTCGGGGGGCGAAAACATCAGCTCGGTCGAGGTGGAAGGCGTGCTGATGGCGCACCCGGATGTGAACCTGGCCGCCGTGGTTGCCAAACCGGACGAAAAGTGGGGCGAGGTGCCCTGCGCTTTCGTGGAGCTCAAGCCCGGCACGGCCCCGACCGAGGCCGATCTGATCGCCTTTTCCAGAGAAACGCTGGCGGGATTCAAGGCCCCGAAAAAAGTGGTGTTTCAGGAGTTGCCCAAGACCTCGACCGGCAAGATCCAGAAGTTCGAGCTGCGAAAGGTGGCCAAGGACCTCTGAGCCGTGTCCCACGGCAGAACAGGTTTAGAACAAAAGAACAATGGGTTACAGAGGCGTTATCTGCCCTGCTCACATGTCCCGCGAATTCGGGGGCCCCACGCTTTGGCGCGTTGGTGCCCGATGTGCAGGATGGTTTCCGCTCACGGCTCCGGCGCAACAACAGGGAACGCGCCCCGCGTCCATCACTGTTGCACGCGCCAAAAGTCGGTGTGAACAGCAAGAAAGGCGATATCGGCTGTGGTGGCGTCCGCTGACAGTCACAGCCCGCAGCATCAGGCCAAGCGTGGTGTCGCGATTGCGGTGCGGTTTGATGGGAACGGCTGCGCGTTTTCAGCAAGCCTTGGACAGCCGCTCGCCCCTAGATCAATTCTGTTACGCCTGATTATTTGGATCGCTGCTGTACCGTCCGCCGCCAACGATTTGCATAGTCGTGAAGAGAAGCGGATGTGTTGTCACTGACGGACACAAGACTGTCGTCAACGCGGAGCGCCGTGTTGACGTTTCCGACAAGCATCGCCGCCCCGGAACTCGTTCCCGTGGTGCCGGATGCTCGAAACACGTCAGACCCGGATGCTACACTCAGCATCTCTAGATAAAGGAGGTTGCCCGCAAACGGACCTTCGACAATGATTGGCCCATCGTGGCCGATATTGGACAGGCACGCCGCGCTGACCAACGCAAGATAAAGCGCAACTGCCGCACCCCGCGCGCCGGTGCCGACCCCCGGCTCAGCGCCCACCCAACCGGACCGGCACCCCTTGAACGGCCCGGTTTCCGCGGCAACAGCGGGCATCAGCATGATCCCGTTTGACAATACGTGATCCAGATCCTGCGCAGTTGGCGTAGGGTACGTGCCGCCGGTTGCTAAGTCATGCTCCCGCCCCCCCATGAACCGTGCGGACGCGGCTGGCTGCCCAAGGGCCGTCACGTTGATCAGGGTATCGAGATCGGGGTCAAGCCGAACAGGTTTGCCGCCGATGGACATGGCAATCACCCAGGTGCCTGTCGATATGACGCTGAAGGGCGGTGTGCGCCCAAGGACGTAAGGCAGGAGCGAGGCGTTGGAATCGTGAATACCACACAGAACGGGCGTATCCGGCGGCAGGCCCGTCCGTGCCGCGATATGCGGCAGAACAGGCCCCAATATGTCCGACGGTTTGCGAACCGGGGCGACTTTGTCGGCAATCCCGAGTGACGCAACCAGTCCAGAGAATTTGCCCGCATGCGGGTTCCACAGGTCAGTGTGGCATCCCAGCGATGTGACGTCGGTGGCCGTCACGCCAGTCAGCTTTGCGCCCCAGAATTGCGGATACGTCACGATCTGATGCGTCCGGGCCTTGAGGTCGGGATCGACCTGGAACTGCCAGAACAGCTGCGCGCCGATGTTCAGCCCGCCCGCCAGTCGCGGCGAACCCGTTTCGGAAAATGGCGGCCGGATGGCGTTATATGCAACTGCCAGATCATCCGGTCCGGCGTGTTCGTAATCGAGGATCGGCGCGGCAAGGTCCCCCGTTCTGTCCAGAAGTGCCGCACAGGCGCCGTGCGTGGTGACGGATATGGCGTCAATGCCATGCGCCGCATGGAAATCGCGCAGCCCGTCCAACAGGAACGTCCAATGCCCCTCCACATCGAAATGCGGCCAGGGTGGCCCGGGTCGCACCGTATTGGCCTGCGTGATCACCGCAATCTCGGTCAGGGTGTCCCTGTCGACCAGCGCGAGTTTGGCGTTGGTCTTGCCGATGTCTATGACGGCAACATGCTGCGTCATGGCATGTGAAAGACGGTTTCAAGCGGTATTGCCACCGGTTCGTTGCCGGGGTGCGTGTCCATGATATCGGCCATGTGCGCCCACCATTTCTGCATGATCGGATGGTTCGGCAGATCATCCATTGCGTGGCCGTCGGTGCGCCAAAGAACGCCGAACAGCGTGTCGGTTTCCGCATCCAGATGGATCGAATAATCCGACACGCCAGCCTGCTTGAGCAGGGCGACGAGTTCTGGCCAGATCTGATCATGGCGTTTGATGTACTCTGCCCGGCAGCCCGGGTTCAGATGCATTTTGAACGCGAATTTCTCCATCATTGCGCCCGCCACATGGACCACAGGCGCGGCAACGCAATGACCCCGATCAGAAGCGCGCCGATGACAATGGACATGACGATGCCGGGCACGTTCAGCAGGCCCAGCCCAAAGGTCACCAACCCCATCACGAAGGCCGCAATGACGACCCCGACTATCGTGCCTGACCCGCCGAGAATGCTGACACCGCCCAGCACGACCATGGTCACGATCTCAAGCTCCCACCCCGTCGCGATGGACGGCCGGGTCGACCCGAGCCGCGCCGTCAGGCAGATCGCCGCAACGCCGGACATCACCCCCGTCAGAAGGAACAGGATGAATTTCACGCGGGCGACCCGGATGCCGGAAAACATGGCACCCGTAGCATTGTTGCCAATCGCATAGACCGCGCGCCCGAAGTTCGTCTTGTGCAGCAGGACCGCATAGACAAACGCGACGATCGCAAAAAGCACGAATTCGAATGAAATCACCCACCAAACATAGCCCTGCCCGAACCACGAAAAGCTGGCCGGGTATCCGCGGAACGCCTGGTCGCCCAGCACGATGAAACTGATGCCGCGAAACAGGCTCATGGTGCCGATGGTGACAACGATGGATGGCAGCCCCATCCGCGTCACAAGCACGCCGTTGAAGGCGCCGCACAGCAGTCCGACCCCCAGACCCACCATCACGAGGCCGGGTGTCCCGACCCCCATTTGCACGGCAGCCCCCATCGCGGTGGACGCCAGCGCGATGATCGAGGCCACGGACAGGTCAATCTCGCCCGAGATGATCAGCAACGCCATGGCAAAGGCAATCATTGCCTTTTCGGTGAAATTGAACGTCGCATCGCTCAGGTTCCAGGCATTCAGAAAGTACGGAGAGGCAAAGCTGTTGGCGATGAAAATCCCGACAGCGACCAGCAGCAGCAGGGTTTCCCAGCTTTTCAGCCGCTGTTCCAGCGGGGACCGCAGGCGGTCGGGGACAAGACGGTCGGTGGTGTTCATGTTGCCTGCTCCGCGCGTTTGAGGATGATGCGGCCCTTTTCGCGGTTGGCCTGCGCATTGAGGGCAACGGCGATGATGATGGCCCCGCCCGAGATGGCCAGTTGCCAGAACGGAGAGATATCGACGACCGGCAGGGCGTTCTTGATAATGCCCAGGAACAGGGCACCCAGCAGCGCGCCCGCGACCGTGCCGATGCCGCCCATGATCGACACGCCGCCAATCACGCAGGCCGCCACCACGTCCAGTTCGAACCCGCCCGCGATGTCGACATAGGACACGGCAAAGCGCGACACCCACAGATAGCCCGTCAGCCCCGCCAGCGCGCCCGAGATCGTGAAGGCAAAGAACTGCGTCCTGCCCACGTTGATGCCAGCATAGGTCGCCGCATGGGGGTTGCCGCCCGCAGCATAAAAGGCCCGCCCCAGCGTTGTGCGGGTCATGACGACCGTGAACACGATCACAGCCAGGACGGCGATCCAACCCAGGATCGGCAGGCCCAGAACCTCGGTCCGTGGAAATGCCTTGAAGGCCGGGCTCATCTCGTGGCTGTTGACCCATTTGCCGTCGGAAATCACGAAGATGATGCCGCGGAAGATGGTCATCGTGCCAAGGGTCACGACGATGGGCGGAATGGCGAGTTTCCAGACAAGGAGGCCGTTGACCATGCCCAGCAGCGTGCCAAGGCCGATGGCGATGGCGAGGATCACGATGATCGGCATACCGGGTGCTGCGACGTTGACCATGGATACAACCATGCCCGTGAGCGCCAGGTTCGCGGCCACACTCAGATCGATGCATTTGGTCAGGATGACGATCATCTGCCCAATCGCCAGCAGGATCAGCGGCGCGGTGTCGTTGAACACGTTGGCGAGGTTGGCCGGCGTGACAAACGCCGGGAAGCGCGACGAGATCAGGGCCAGCAACAGGACAATCGCCCCGACCAAAAGGGCCTCGCGCGATCTGATGAACCGGTTCAGCATGGCATGTTCCTTCAGATTCCGGCGGCGTGCCGGACAAGGGTTTCGGGTTGCAGATCGCCGTGGGACAGTTCGGCGACCATCCGCCCTTCGCGCATCACGATGACACGGTCGGACATGCCCAGGATCTCCGGTATCTCCGAACTGACCATGATGACCGCCAGACCCTGTGCCGCGAGTTCCGCCATGAATTCATGCACCGCAGCCTTGGACCCGATGTCGACGCCCTTGGTCGGTTCATCCAGAATGATGACCTTGGGCTGGGTCGCGAGCCATTTTGCGATGACGACCTTTTGCTGGTTGCCACCCGAAAGGTTGCCGACATGGGTGTCCAGTGACGCCGCGCGCAGGTCGAGCCGTTCGGTGTATTCGCGGGCCAGCCTGAATTCCTCTGCCAGCTTCAGAAAGCCCTTGCCGGAAATGCGCCCCAGAGAGGGCAGCGTGACGTTCTGAAAGATCGGCAGATCCAGGATCGCGCCCTGCTTGCCGCGATCTTCGGGCACGTAGACGATGCCGTTGTCGACGGCATCCGCGGGGGACTTGATCTGCACGGGCCTGCCGTCAATCTGAACCGTTCCGGCAGAGGGGCGCGTGATGCCGAACAGCGCCTGCATGAACTCGGACCGACCGGCGCCGACCAGACCGTAAAAGCCGAGGATCTCGCCCTTGCGCAGGGTGAAACCGATATCCTCGAATTCCGTGGGATGAGAGTACCCCGCAACCGTCAGGATGGTGTCGCCCGGATTGGCCGTGCGTTCGGGAAAGATCTGGCTGACATCACGGCCCACCATCATCTTGACCAGTTCCGCCTCGGTGACATCGGCAATCGCGCCGTCGCCGATCAACTGGCCGTCACGAAAGACGGTGTAGTTGTCCGCGATACGGAACACTTCGTCGAACTTGTGGCTGATGAACAGGATCGCCTTGCCCTGCGCCTTCAGGCTTTCGACAAGCTCGTACAGTTCTTCGATTTCCTTGTGCGACAGCGCGGCGGTCGGTTCGTCCATGATGACAACGCGCGCGTCGATCGACAGCGCCCGGGCGATGGCCACAAGGTGCTTGTTCGCGATGCCAAGGTCCTTGAGCTTGTGTTCGGGGTCGATCTGCGCGCCAATGCTCTCAAGAATATCGCGCGCTTTTTGCGCCATGGTCTTCAGATCAATCAGGCCGAACGTCCCGCGCGGCGCATGCCCGAGAAAGATGTTTTCGGCGACCGAAAGTTCATCGAACAGAACCGTTTCCTGGTGGATGGCCGTCACGCCGTTGTCGGCTGCCGCTTGTGGCACGGGAAAGGCGGTCGGCTGTCCGCCCACAAGGATCGTACCGCCGTCCGGCTGATAGATTCCGGTCAGGATTTTCACGACCGTGGATTTGCCCGCACCGTTTTCCCCGATCAGGGCCGTGACCTTGCCGGGGATCAGCCGCAGCGAAACTTCGGACAGGGCTTTGACCCCCGGAAAGGTCTTGGTGATCCGGTCCAGCGCCAGAACCGCCGCCGCATCGGTCGTGCCTTCAAACGGCAAGATGGTGTCCGATTTCTTCAGCATCGACAGTCTCGATTTTCTGGAACGGGGTAGGTTCTTCGGCGCGGTCCAGCGGGCCGCGCCGAAGACGCGTTCGGACGACCTAGAAGATCGACTTGAACTGGTCGATGTTCGACGCATCGTAGACGAATGGATCGGCCATGGCGGCTGAATTGGTGTCATCCAGCGTGATCGTTCCCACCCGGCCAATCGAAATCTCGGCACCGGGTTCAGCCGTTGCAGCACCGGACGCCAGCGCATGGGCAATCATGGTCGCCGAATAGCCCAGATCAATCGGATTCCAGATCGCAAAGGACTGCGACGCGCCGTTTTCGATGGCACCTGCCATCTCGGACGGCAGCCCGAGGCCGGTTACGTTGACCTCGCCCACCTTGCCGGCATCCACGACCGCCTGCGCTGCCGCAACGATTCCGACCGATGTCGGCGCGATGATTGCGTCAAGATCCGGATAGGATTGCATCAGCCCGGTGGCCTCACGATAGGACTTGTCGGCCAGGTCATCACCATAGACCGTCGCCACCACGTCGATGCCGGGATAGTTGCCCATCACCTTGTTCATTTCCTCGATCCAGATGTTCTGGTTCGTGGCGGTCGTGGTGGCCGACAGGACAGCCACGTTGCCGCCTTCCGGCAGGTGATCTGCGGCCAGCTTGATGATCATGTTGCCGATCAGTGCGTTGGAGGACGGATTCAGGTGCACCTGACGCCCCTCTTCGGCCACGCCGGAATCCCAGGAAATGACCGTGATGCCACGTTGCATGGCCTTTT
>JBCBFX010000012.1:0-56445 GCA_038527345.1 Pseudomonadota bacterium
GTGATGTCGGTGAGCATCTCGTAGGCTTTTCGAGCACCTTCCCACCCTGCGCGACCCATCTGTTCAAGCGTTTCAAAGGGCGATGTGACGCGGTCCCATATTTCCCGAGCGACTCCAGCGGTCGTACTTTTGAGCCAGCCCCACGTGGTGCCCCAGAAGTCCTTTTCGCCCTGCCACCACTTGGCGACGGCACGCTGAAACCCGAAGGCAAACGCGCCCGGTACGCCCATCCAACCGTTGGCATTCTATTCTGCGGCAATTGGGCTCAACAGCGCTTTCATCTCAAGTTCGTAATCCCAAATGCCGCCTACGATCTCGTTTTCGATCTCCCATGCTTCGTCGGCGGCACTTTCGATGTCGGGAAGCTCGCCCGTGTCAAAGTCAACGGGACCCAAAGGTACGTCACCGTGTTCGTATAGGCCCAGGTTTTGCTGAATCGGAACAATGCTTGGGGTCGCGTCCTCCGCTCCAAAGTTCATGGCATGAAACGTGCGCGCATTGCTTGCGATCAGATTTTGATTACGGTCAAACAACCGCAATTTCAGTTCGGTGATTGGCGTTTGAAATGGGTCGTCGTAGAACAATTGGACCCGAAACGGCGCGGAACAGGTTTGACACAGATCGCCAAGTGTCCCAGCCATTGCAGCTGAACCTGGCTCGGCACATGCTGTGGCGTTTTCGAACGCGGGATTGCTGATATGTGTCATCCGACGGTGCTCAAGTGGTGTTTCAATGCAGTGATGCGGTGTTCTTCGCTTTCGTTCGCAGACAGGATCGACTGAACATGTTCACCTAGCAAATAGCGCTCGAAGGTCGCTCCGAACAACACAGACCAAACCGCCCAGTAGTAGATGCTTTCGCGTCGGCCCAAGCGGTGTGCAAAAGCTTGCCGGATGGCTGCCGACACCAATTGGCAGAGCCTCGCATCAGATTGGGCGTGCGTCTCGTCCTTAAAATCCCGGCGAAGCGTTGCTGCAATGAAGCGTTGCTGCAATACGATTGATTTCGTCGTGATAGCGGTGCGCGCGATATGGGTCCTGGTCCTGTTCGGTCAATTTGAACGCAGGCTGTGCATTTGATCTAAGCGGGACACCTGCTTGAAGAACTGCCTGACGCAAGGCTCGATTATCGGTCACAACGGCGAAGAACGACGATAGTGTACAAGTTCGACCGGCGCACCAGTTTGTCACGCGTGCTGCATCCTCCCGGAAACAGGTGAGATATAATTCGACAAAGAGCGGGTCCCAAAACCGGAAAAAGAACCGCCCTTCGTGCCCATCCCGAGCTAGCAAAGTGAAGTGTCGTAGATGTGCACGCACATCCGGTAGTGAACCCTCACTTTGCACAAAGATACCCGTCTTTGCCAATGGCAAGCTCAGAGCGTGTATGAAATGGGGCGGTGGGCCCGCCCCTTCCAGAGTTACATCCGCTATTTACGGTGCGGCCTAAGCATAGTCCTCGGCTGCGGCACCGCTGAACAAGCACATGACAGGAACGTCAACTACGTCCAGATCAAACAGTTTGGTGTGCTCACGTCCCAAGTTTGGATCGATCACCATATATGTGCGCAAGGACGGACTGCACTGAGCAGTCGCATATATCGGGACTAGGTGCGCAGGCATTCCATCCCAACTAAGCCCGTCGCCGGTGTGAGCTTGCTCGATCTTGTGATCGTGAATAGAAAGAAATGCTTCCACTGTAACTGCGATATTCATTTGTGTCTTTTAACGCAGGGACCCGCGTGCCAAGGTAAGGGGGTGCTTTCTATCTATCAAAAGACAATTTCGCTGTCGAAAAAAATGGCCACAAGTTGTGTGCCCAAATCGGCGTATGTAAACGACCGGTCTGGCGACATGCACTGCACCCCCGCGACAGTATTGCCTCATGCGCGAAGGGTTGCTGTGTGAGCAAAGCACAAAAATCGGATGGCGGGTTCGTCCGGCAAACCGGCCCTCGAAACACGCTACAATCCCCTCACAACCGCGCGCGTTGGAAGTGCATGGCATCCTTGCCCCAGAGCCGCAGGGCGGGCAGCCATTCGTGGTCTTCCATGATGTCGAGAAAGGGCTTGTACTGGGCTCCGCAGAACAGCGCCTCGGGGCATGCCATGCGCAGCCCGTTGGGTTGGGCGTAAAAGTCGATGGCACAGCCATAGGCGTGCATGGACCACTTGTTGCCGCCGCGCATCTTGCGGTGATTGTAGGCCCCGGCATAGCGGTCGATGCCAAGCCTATGCATGGCGTCCGCGCCATAGTGGTTGCGCACGGCGACCAGCGCGGCTTTCAGCCCGTCGGCGCAGTCACGATGCACGGTGATCTTGTTTGTGCGCTGTCGCAGGTTCCAGTCGATGCGCAGCTTGAAGGGCAGTTCGATCCGTTTCAGCCGCGATTTGATCTGGTCGCCAGGCTTGCCATAGACGCTTTGGACCTGAGCCTGGGTCGGGATGCTGCCCGACGGCGCAAAATTGGCGTTGGGCACGCGGGGGATCACCTCGTCCTGGCCGTTGGTGGTGCGAAAGAGAAAGGCGTTCAGCGCTTCGGTCGTGTTCAGCCCGTTCCAGCCGTCGACGGCACCCGCATCAAACCCAAGCTGGTTGAGGCAGGCCTGTGCCACCGCCACGCGCCGCCGCGCGTCGGTCGTGGTTGTGGGATCGAACGTGTAGGCCGCGGCGTGCCGTGCCTCGATCGCGGCGAAGGCGGCCTGTGACCGTGCCCCAAGGACCCCGTCGATCCCGCCTGTGTAGTCGTTGGTCGCCGCCATGAGCATCTGAATATGTCGCGGGTCCATGAAGACCTCCCCCTTAAAAACGGATGAAAAGACACTTGTGTGAATGGCGGCAGACTATCCGAAATACGGGAATTTTTCAACTTTGCGTGGGTGCGCGCCGCGCGTCGCGCAGCCAGTCGTTCACGGCCTTTGCCGCGTGGCGGGGGCCATTGCCGGACACGAAGGCGTCCACCATGGGATAGGGTGGTGTACGGTCGTGGAACGTGAGGACCGGGCGGGCGGTGTCGGAAAAATCCTCGATCTCGACCCGTCGCACGGCGCTGAGGGGGTGGATCACCTGCCCATAGCGGAACAGGCTGCGCCGTTGCAGGGTGACGGTGCCGCTGGCCGCGTCAAAGATCGCCTGGTCCCGTTTGACGGCGATGCCGAAGATGGCGAGCGGCACGCAGCCACCCGCGAGGATGGTCAGCAATCCGGCCGTTTCGCCCGAAAAGAGCAGGACAAGGCCCGCAGCGCTGCACGCCACGATGCACACGATCAGCCCGCCCCCCAGCACCCAGGGTGCATGGGCCAGGATCAGTTGGCTGGGCAGGTGGCGCACGATGGTCATGCGCCCAAGCTAGGCGTTCGGGGGGGCGGGTGGCAACGCGGTGTTGTCCTGCGTTGCCACTTGGTTGTCAGGCGGCCAGCGCGTCGATGGCCCCGTGCGCGGCGGCCACGGCTTCTTTGCCCTGCGCCATGACGCGGTCGGCGGCGATCACCTCGACATCCGTGATGCCGATGAACCCCAGCACGTGGCGCAGGTAGCCGGTGGCAAAGTCGATGTCGCTGCCGACCGGCGTGCCGCCCGTGGCGACGGCGAGGATGGCGCGTTTGCCGTTCAGCAGGCCGACGGGCCCGCTTTCAGTATACCTGAAGGTCAGGCCCGCGCGCGCCACCAGATCGATCCACGCCTTGAGCGCGGTGGGCACGCCGAAATTGTACACGGGCACGCCGATCACGATGGTGTCGGCGCGCTGCAATTCGTCCACCAGTTGGTCGGACAGGGCCAGCGTGTCGCGCTGTGCCGCATCGCGCTCATCGGCGGGGGTAAAATTGGCGCTCACCCAGGCCTCGTTGATCTGGGGCAGGGCGTTTTGCAGGTCGCGCCGGATCACGTCGCCGCCCAGTTTCCCGGCAATGCGGGCGGACAGGTCACGGGTGACTGAGCCGGTGGTGCGGGCGGAGCTGTCGATATGCAGGATGGTCATGGTCGGGGTCCTCTGTGTGGAACGGGAAAACGTTTTGTGTGCCCCCAACATGACCCTTGCAAATCCGAACGCAATCATTGAAAAATAACACCGAGTGTTTGGATTTGCACAAAGGGTTTTCATGGACAACTGGGATGAGATCAAGACCGCCTACCAGGTGGCCCGGATGGGTACGGTCAGCGGGGCGGCCGAGGTTCTTGGCGTGCACCACGCCACCGTGATCCGCCATATCGACGCGCTTGAGGGGCGGTTGGGTGTGAAACTGTTTCAGCGCCACGCCCGCGGCTATACCGCAACAGAGGCGGGCGACGACCTGTTTCGCGTGGCGCAGGCCACCGATGATCAGTTCAGCCAACTGGTGGGGCGGATCAAGGGGCGCGGGACCGAGGTGTCGGGCGAACTGGTCGTCACCTCCCTCGTCACGCTGGCCCCGCGCATGGCGCCGGTGCTGACTGCGTTTCAGGCGGCGCATCCGGATGTGGTGGTGCGCTATCTGACGGGCGAGCGTCTGTTCCGACTGGAATATGGTGAAGCGCATGTGGCCATCCGTGCCGGCACCGCACCGGACCAGCCCGACAACGTGGTGCAGCCTTTTGTCCGCCAGTCCATGGGGTTGTATGCAACCAAGGGCTATGTGGAGGCGCACGGTGTGCCCGACACCATCCACAAGGAGATGACCGGCCACCGATTTGTCAGCCACGACAACGAAGACAACCGCGCCCCCTTTCACAAATGGCTGCGCAGCAACGCACCCGCTGACGCCATTACCTTTCGGTCGACGGATGTGCGGGCGATGGAGCAGGCGGTGCTGTCGGGCGCGGGCATCGGGTTCTTGCCGGTGCTGGAGGCCCGCGCCAACCCCGACCTGGTCGAGATGCAGACCCCGCAGGAGGATTGGGCGGCACCGCTGTGGCTGGTCACCCATGTGGACCTGCACCGCACCAACAAGGTGCAGGCGTTCCTGAGCTTTCTGAAGGATGCGTCGAAAAGCTGGCAGGTCATTTGAGCCCTTCCCTTCAGGGCCATGCGGCGATGCTGGCTTTTTCGGCCCTTGTGGCCGGGTCGTTTTCGTTGGGCGCGCAGGCGGCAAACGAGATCGCGCCCGCGGCCCTGAACGCTGCGCGGTTCTGGATCGCGGGGGCAGTGATCGGGGCGGCGATGCTGGCCACGGGTGGCGCGCCGCGCCGCGCGGCGGCAGCGCCTTGGCGTTACGGGGTGCTGGGCGGCCTGTTTGCCATTTACTTCGTGCTGATGTTCGAGGGGCTGAAGACCGCGCCGCCGGTCAGTGCGGCAGCCGTCTTTACCCTGACCCCGATGACGGCGGGGGTGGCGGGATACTTTCTGCTGCGCCAGATCACGACACCGCGCATGGCGCTGGCCCTGGCCGTGGGCGGGGCGGGCGCGCTGTGGGTGATCTTTCGCGCCGACATGGATGCGCTGCTGGCCTTTGAGGTGGGGCGGGGCGAGGTGATCTATTTCTTTGGCTGTCTGAGCCACGCCATCTACACGCCCATGGTGCGCAAGTTGAACCGGGGCGAACGGCCGCTGGTCTTTACCTTTGGTACGTTGGTGGCCGGGGCGCTGCTGCTGACGGTGTGGGGATGGCGTGATCTGATGGCGACGGATTGGACCGGCCTGCCGGGGATCGTGTGGATTACGCTTATCTACATTTCACTCTTTGCCAGTGCGGCGACGTTTGTCTTGCTTCAGTTTGCAACACTGCGGCTGCCATCGGCCAAGGTGATGGCCTACACCTATCTGACACCCAGCTGGGTGATCTTGTGGGAGGTGGCGCTGGGCAATGGTCTGCCGCCTGCTGTTGTTTGGGCCGGAGTCGCATTGACAGGGCTTGCGCTGATGATGCTGTTGCGGGACGATTAGGGCGTCGGGCCGCCCTGTCTGCCTTTCGGCAAATGGGCCTCGGCGTCTGCGGAACAGGCGCGTCACCTGACCAGTGTGGCGGCGTGTCGGCGCGCCTTCAACGGCGCCCGCCGATCCTAGGTCTCGCGGGCCAGTTCCGTTTCGAGGAATTTTTCGAAGGCGTCCAGGTTCACAGGCTCGAACTGACCAAACCCCTGCATCCAGACCGAGGCGGATTTCAGCGCGTCCGGTTCCAGCTTGCACCACTTCACCCGGCCCCGCTTTTCCTGGCTGATCAGCCCTGCGCGCGTCAGGATCGCGAGGTGCTTGGAGATGGCGGCCAACGACATCTCGAACGGTTCGGCCACGTCGGTGACGGCCATGTCATCCTCGAGCAGCATGGTCAGGATTGCCCGCCGGGTCGGATCGGCGAGGGCGGAAAAGACGGTGTCGAGTGTATCGGCCATGGGCCTGTCATATCGACTGCATGGGCCAAGGGGAAGTTTGTCACAGGAAGGGGTGGCGGGTATCGCGGGACGGCCAGTGATGCGCCATCAGCGCCTGTTCATGTGGCGTCAGGCCGATATCGCGCGCGATATGGTCCGTCATCGGGGGCAGAGCGCTGCCCTTGATGGCGGGTTTGCGGTGCTGATATCGCAAAATATTGGCACAGGTCGACAGGCCGCGCAGAAGCGCGTTGGTGGATGTGATCTGCATGTGAGGACCTTTTCAGGTTGATATATGGGAATTTAGGCAAGCGACACGGTTGCCACAAACAGAGTTCCCTGACAGCATATGTGCATTTTTGGCACATAAGGAGTGATGCCCGTGCGCAGCCTTCCCCCGCTCAATGCCCTGCGTGCGTTCGAGGCGGCGGCCCGCCACGAAAGTTTCAGCCGCGCGGCCGAGGAGTTGTCCGTCAGCCATTCCGCCATCAGCCGCCATGTGCGGGGGTTGGAAGCACGGCTGGGCGTGGCGCTGTTCCGCGATGCATCACGCGGCGTGGCGCTGACGCCGGAGGGGCGCCATTACCTGTCTCGCATCACGCCGGCCTTTGACGTCATCGGTGCCGCGACCGAAGGTTTGGCCGGCGCGCCTGCCGGCCGGGTCGTGCTGAACAGCGAGCCGCTGTTTGCCCGGAAGATCGTGCTGCCCCATCTGGCACAGTTCCAGCGGGACTTTCCCGAGATCGAATTGCGCCTGATCGGGTCCAATGACCTGGCCGACCTTGACCGCTATGAGGCAGACTTGGCTATCCGCTATGCCAAGGCAGGACATCTGGATGCGCCATCGGACCTGTTAAGCGATGCGCCGATCTTTCCCTTTGCCGCACCGGGCCTGTTGCGCAACGACACGCTACGCCCGGCCGATTTGCAGACTGTGACACTGCTGCGCGACCGGGGCGAGAACATCTGGATTGATTGGGTCCGGCGGGCGGGGTTCGACATGGAATTGCCCAAAGACACCTGGCGCATGCGGGCGGCGCTGTCGCTGGAGGCGGCGGTGCAGGGCGCGGGCGTGTTTCTGGGTGCCTCCGACTGCACCGGCCCGGACGAGGATGCAGGGCGGTTGGTGCGCGTGTCGGATGTCGGGTTCCGGCGCGGGTCCTTTCATCTGTTGACCAGCGGGCAGGCGGGGCGGCGCAGGGCGGTGCGCACCGTGCGGTCGTGGCTGCTGGAGGTGACGGTGGCGCTGCGCACGGGCCAAGATCAACCGTATGGTTGAATAAGGCAGAAGCGGTGAAACGGCTGTTTCCGCCGCCTGCGGCGGGGTGTCGCTGTAACCTGGCGCCATTGAAAGATGTTTAATATCAGTCTGTTGTGCGTAGCGCCCGCCACATTGACTCGCGCACTTCCCCGACATATCCACCCTACAAGCCAAAGGTGGGACGACGGCAACGTGACCGACCCTGACGACAAAGAGCGATTGGAGGCCCTTCAGGCCCGGCTCGACGAGATCAGGGAGGCGCAGGCGCCGAAACCCCGCACGTCAGATCATCATTCCCAGGCCCAGCTGGCCTGGCGCATGGTGATCGAACTGGTGGCCGGTCTGGGGATCGGATTTGGCATGGGTTACGGGCTGGATGCGCTTTTGGGCACCTCTCCTTGGCTCATGATCGTGTTTGTCTTTCTGGGCTTCGCGGCCGGCATCCAGACCATGATGCGCAGCGCGAAAGAGGTTCAGGAAAAGCAGCAGGCGGCCGATGCCGCCGAAGATGACGGGCCGCACGGCCCATAAGACGGAGAATGCCGGATGGCAGACGAAGCAAAGAGCGGCGGTGGCCTGTCTTTCCACCCGATGGATCAGTTCGAAGTCAAATCGCTGTTTGGCGGTGAGATCGGCACATTCACGCTGACGAACGTGACACTGTGGCTGGCGCTGGCGGTTCTGGCGGTCATCGGCCTGATGGTGCTGACCACGTCCAAGCGCGCTGTCGTACCGGGCCGCGGCCAGTCGATTGCCGAACTGGCCTATGGTTTTGTCTATAAGATGGTCGAGGATGTGACCGGCAAGGATGGGATCAAGTATTTTCCTTACATCATGACGCTGTTCATGTTCATCCTGTGCGCCAACTTCCTGGGCCTGATCCCGACGTCCTTTACCACCACGTCGCACATCGCTGTGACGGCCGTGCTGGGCTTTGGGGTGTTCTTTGCCGTGACCGTCCTGGGATTTGTCAAGAATGGCGCATCGTTTCTGGGGCTGTTCTGGGTGTCGAGCGCGCCGCTGCCGCTGCGCCCGATCCTCGCCATCATCGAAATCATCTCGTACTTCGTGCGCCCGGTCAGCCACTCCATTCGTCTGGCAGGCAACATGATGGCCGGTCACGCCGTTCTGAAAGTGTTCGCGGGCTTTGCGCAGGTCGCTGCCATCGCCCCCGTCGCCATCATCGGCGTCATGGCGATCTACGGCCTCGAAGTGCTGGTGTCGGCCATCCAGGCCTATGTCTTCACGATCCTCACATGCGTGTACCTGAAGGACGCGCTGCACCCGCATCACTAATGCATCGCGGGGCGTGCCCCGCAATACATCCAACTTCCAATCGTAAGGAGAATTCTCATGGAAGGTGAACTCGCACACATCGGCGCAGGCCTGGCAGCAATCGGTTCCGGCGCAGCCGCAATCGGTGTGGGCCACGTGGCTGGCAACTTCCTTGCCGGCGCACTGCGCAACCCGTCGGCCGCCGCCGGCCAGACCGCGACCCTGTTCATCGGCATCGCCTTTGCAGAAGCTCTGGGGATCTTTTCGTTCCTCGTCGCTCTGCTGCTGATGTTTGCCGTCTAAGTCTCTCTGAGGCGCATTCCTTACGGTCGGGCGGCGTGATAGGCTCACGCTGCCCGAAGTAACGGCTTCGCATTCCGGCCCTGTACCGGGGCCAACCCAGGGGAACGACCGACATGGCAACCGAAACCTCATCAGCCGCCGAGGCCGCCGGGCCCGGCATGCCACAGCTGGACATCACGACCTTTGGCAACCAGATCTTCTGGCTGCTGGTTGCGCTTGTGGTGATCTACTTCGTGCTGTCGCGCGTGGCCCTGCCGCGGATCGCGGCCATCCTTGCCACGCGGCAAGGGACCATAACCAACGACATCGCCGCCGCCGAGGACCTGAAGGCCAAGGCCAAGGACGCCGAGGCGGCCTATGAAAAGGCGCTGGCCGATGCGCGGGCCGAAGCCCAGCGGATCGCGGGCGAAACCAAGGCTGCCATCCAGGCGGATCTGGACGCCGCCATTGCCAAGGCCGATGCCGAAATCGCCGCCAAGGCCGCCGAAAGCGAAAAGGCCATTGCCGACATTCGCGCCGGTGCCCAGGACGCGATCAAGGAGGTGGCCAAGGACGCTGCCAAGGACATCGTCGCCCTCATGGGCGGCAAGGCCGACGCGCGCAGCATCACCGCCGCCGTCACCGCCCGGATGAAAGGATAAGCCATGCGTGCATTTGCCCTGACGTCCCTGGCCCTGCTGGCCGCCGGCCCCGCCATGGCCGCCAGCAAGAACCCGTTTTCGGCCGAGTTCTGGAAGCTGAGCAACACCGACTTCATCGTGTCGGTCGCCTTTATCCTTTTCATCGGCGTGCTGTTCTACTTCAAGGTGCCCGGCATGATCGGCAGGATGCTGGATGACCGTGCCGCAGGCATCAAGTCCGACATCGACGAGGCCCGCGCCGTGCGCGAAGAGGCACAGACCCTGCTGGCGTCCTACGAGCGCAAGCAGAAAGAGGTGCAGGATCAGGCCGACAAGATCGTGGCGCAAGCCAAGGTCGACGCCGAAGCCGCCGCCGAACAGGCCCGCGCCGACCTGAAAACGTCGATCGAACGCCGTCTGGTTGCCGCCGAAGACCAGATCGCCTCGGCCCAGGCTGGTGCGGTCAAAGAGGTGCGCGACACCGCCGCCGTGGTGGCCGTACAGGCCGCCCGCGACGTGATCGCCAAGCAGATGACTGCCGACGGCGCCAATGCGCTGATCGACGATGCCATCGGTGAAGTGGACGCCAAGCTGCACTAAGCGTCGGCCCATGTGACCCGCAGTTAAAACCAACGCCCCTTGCCGACGGCCCGGGGCGTTTTTTCATGGTTGGGCGAAGGGTTGCGGCGCGCCTTTGCCCCAAAGCAGCAGTGCCGCCGCAACCAAACAGAGTTCCAGCAAAAAAGATGGGTGCAGCAGAAAGTTCAGCACCCACCAATCAAAGCGCGCGGGCACATTCACGACGGTGACCGGCAGGCTTGCAACGGGCCAACCCCAATCGATCCGGCCCGCCCAACTGTCCAGCATCACATGCACTGTTGCGCCAAGGGCCAGCGCCGCCAGCCGCGTAAGCCCCGTCGCGGCCGCCATGGCCCAGAGGACCAGCCACAGCATCGGGCGATGGGTCAGCAGGTCGTGATGGTGCATGGGTGTGCCCCAACCGTAGACCAGCACCAGATCGATATCCGGAACCACCGCCCCAAGGATCAGGGGCCCGCTGGGCAGACGGGGGCATGCGCGGGCCAGCAGGTATCCGGCGGGAAGATGCGCGATGAACATGCCGCCACATTGCCCGTTGCTGCGTGCAGACTTAGCGCAGGTGCAGGTTGGGTTTTTCGCAGGGCGAACGCGCTGCCGCATTGGTTGGGTTGATCCCGAAGTCACCGGCCATTGTGCGCTTTGCTTGTGCGCTCAGTCCTCGGTCTCGTGATCGAGCCGTTGCCGGGCGATATCCTCGTTCCGCTCGGCCTTTTGCTGGTCGCGCAGGGACCGTTCGACATAATCCATATGGGCATGCACCGCCTCGCGTGCGGCATCTGGATCGCGTGCTTGCAATGCTCTGTTGATGGCCCGGTGCTGGTCCAGCAGCGCCTGCCGGGTTGTGCGTTGCTTGAACATGATCTGGCGGTTGTAGAACACGCCCTCGCGCAGCAACTGGTACATCGACCGCATCATATGCAGCATGACGACGTTGTGGCTGGCTTCGATGATGGCCATGTGGAATTGCGCGTCCAGCCGTGCCTCTTCCTCGGAATTGCGCTTGGGGTGGGCGGCCTCCATCTTTTCGAACACCGTTTGCACCACGGCCAGATCGGTATCTGACGCCAGTCGCGCGGCCCGTTCCGCCGCCAGCCCCTCCATGTCCCGGCGAAAGCTGAGGTAATCCAGCACCGCTTCGTCATGGCGGGCGAAAAGTTCGGTCAGCGCAGGCGCAAAGGCCGATCCCAGAACATCCGCCACATAGACCCCTGCCCCCGGCCGTGCGGTCAGCAGCCCGCTGTCCTGCAAATGCCCGATGGCCTCGCGCAGCGATGGGCGCGATACGCCCATGCGTTCGGCCAGGTCCCGTTCGGGGGGTAGCCGTTCGCCCGGGCGCAGGATGCCGCGCAGGATCAACTGCTCGATCTGTTGGACGACGACAGAGGACAGTTTTTCGGGGTGCACTGGGCGAAAGGGCATGTGGTCTCCACTGTGGAATTGGTAAAGTGATATGACCAATGCGCGGCCAGTGCAATCTGTCCGTAAGGCGGAGGTGTCCTCCGCCTTCGCCTTCGCCCACCTTCACCCACCTTCGCCTTCGCCGCAGGAATGGCGTGTGACGTTAAGCGCGCGTTAACCAACAGGCGCGCAAGGTACCGGGATGCGATGCCTCTTGCTTTGTACTTTCTTGCTGACCGCTTGCAACACCGCTGGTCCCCATTTCCGTGGCCTGCCCGCCACCACCGTCACTGTCGACGGGTCGACATTTGACGTACGGGTCAATGGCGATCTGGCCGAGGCGATCCGCACAAACACGCAATACGCCCCGCGCTTCGGCCCCATCCGCGACCGCGCGGCACAGGCGATGCAGATGGTCAGCGGATGCAATGTCAAGGAGGTGCGGGGGGATCAGGCGGTGGCCACGGGCATCCTTGATTGCGGCGACGGTGGCCCGCAGATCGACCTCCAGAGGCCGCAGGGCGAATATGAGTGCCTTACCCTCGACAGCTATGTCAGCCCGGCCACCAATGAACTGGTTCTGGACGTGGATTGCACCCTGATCTGAGGCCGAAACCCGCAATATCTTGTGGATAACCCCATCTGACCCCCCGTTTATGGGGGTGAGCCGTTGACTCATTGCCCAATGCCCCGTCACCATGCACAGCCAAGAGACTCATCGTGGGACAGGCCATTTGCGCTTTTCGAAACTCAGACTGACGGGCTTCAAATCCTTTGTGGACCCGACCGACCTGATCATCGCCGATGGTCTGACGGGGGTCGTGGGGCCGAACGGCTGCGGCAAGTCGAACCTGCTCGAGGCGCTGCGCTGGGTCATGGGCGAAAATCGCCCCACCGCGATGCGCGGGGGCGGGATGGAGGATGTGATCTTTGCCGGGGCCGCCACGCGCCCCGCCCGCAACTTTGCCGAGGTCAGCCTGCATATCGACAACTCGGACAGGCTGGCACCTGCGGGGTTCAATGACAGTGACACGCTGGACATCGTGCGCCGGATCACGCGCGACGTGGGCAGCGCCTACAAGACCAACGGCAAGGATGTGCGCGCCCGCGACGTGCAGATGCTGTTTGCGGACGCCTCGACCGGGGCGCACAGCCCCGCGCTGGTGCGGCAGGGGCAGATCGCCGAGCTGATCAACGCCAAGCCCAAGAACCGCCGTCGTATTCTGGAAGAGGCGGCCGGGATTTCCGGCCTGTACCAGCGGCGCCACGAGGCCGAGCTGAAGCTGAAAGGTGCCGAACAGAACCTGGCCCGCGTCGATGATGTGATTGAACAGCTGGCCACGCAACTGGCGCAACTGGCCCGGCAGGCCCGTCAGGCGGCGCGCTATCGTGCCATCGGCGAGGATCTTCGCCGCGCCGAAGGCCAGTTGCTGTACCGTCGCTGGCGCGAAGCTGACGACGCCCGTGCCGGCGCAGAGGATGAACTGCGTGCCCGGACCTCGGCCGCAGCCCAGGCCGAAAGCGCCGTTCAGGTGGCCCTGAAGGCCCGCGCTGCGGCGGAAGAGGCCTTGCCCCCGCTGCGCGAGGAAGAGGCCATAGCCGCCGCCGTGCTGCAACGACTTGCCGTACAGCGCGACACGCTCAGCGATCAGGAACGTCAGGCCGCACAGGCCATCGAAACCTTGCAGAACCGCATTTCCCAACTGGCCCACGACATCGACCGCGAAGGCGGTTTGAACCGCGATGCCGGCGAGACGATTGAGCGGCTGGAATGGGAAGCGACCGAAATCGCCAAGGCGAGCGAGGGTCATGACGCCTTGCTGGAAGAGGCCGCTGCCGCCGCGCGCGAGGCCGCGCAGGTCTTGCAGGCCCGCGAAGAGGATCAGTCCGAAAAGACCGAGGATGTGGCCCGTCTGGCCGCTCGCCACGGGTCGGCCCAGCGTCTGCTCGAAGACAGTCGCAAGGTCGAAGCGAAATCAGAGGCGGAGGCCGCCAAGGCCCGCGAGGCGGTCGAAACCAGCCGCGCCGCACTGGCCAAGTCCACGCAGGATGCAGAGGCTGCGCAAGTGGCCTCTACCCAGGCCGAGGCCACCGCGACCCGCGCCGACGCCGCCCTGCTGGCTGCCGAAGAGGCCCGTGCCGAAACCCAGGCCCGCGAGGCCGATGCCCGCGCCGAACGCTCCGAAGCCGAGGGCGAGATGAACGCCCTGCGCGCAGAAGCCGGAGCGCTGGCCAAGCTGGTGGAGCGCGACACGGCCGAAGGCGGGCAGATCCTGGATCGCTTGCAGGTGCAGCAGGGCTTTGAAAAGGCGCTTGGCGCGGCCCTTGCCGACGATCTGCGCGCGCCCGAAGTCGAAGAGGACGGTCCCTCGGGGTGGGCCTTGCTGCCCGCCTATGACAGCGACCAGCCCCTGCCTGGCGGTGTCACGCCGCTGACCCAGCATGTGTCGGTGCCGGACGTGTTGGTACGCCGGATGAGCCAGATCGGCCTTGCGGACCCGGAGGATGCCGCGCGTTTGCAGCCCCTGCTGAAGCCCGGCCAGCGCCTTGTGTCCCCCGAGGGGGATCTGTGGCGTTGGGACGGCTACCGCGCCTGGGCCGAGGATGCGCCCAGTGCCGCGGCCTTGCGCCTGCAGCAGCTGAACCGGCTGGAAGAGTTGAAGCAGGCCCTTGAACGCGCCGAGGCGCGGGCACAGGGCGCGCGCCAGGCCCACGAGGCGCTGACCGCCCGCATGGCCGAACTGACCGAGGCCGACAAACAGGCCCGCGCCGCCCGCCGTGAAGCCGACCGTATGGTCGCCGATGCGGCGCGGGCGTTGTCCAGGGCGGAAGCGGATCGCAACCTGGCCGAGGGGCGGCTGGAATCCCTGGGGCTGGCCGTCGCCCGCCACGAGGAAGACGCCATGGCTGCCCGCACCCGGGTGGCCGAGGCCGAGGCAGCGCTCAAGGATCTGCCCGATCTGGACGCCGCCCGGGCCGAGGTCGACGACCTGCGCATGACGGTCGAAGCGGCCCGCATCATGATGATGTCGCGCCGGTCCGCCCATGACGATCTGCGCCGCACGGGCGAGGCCCGCACCAAGCGCGCGCAGGAGATCACCAAGGAAGTCAGCGGCTGGAAGCACCGGCTTGAGACAGCCGAACGCCGGACCGCCGAACTGTCCGAACGCAAGGCGACGTCCGAGGCTGAGTTGGAGACGGCCCAGGCGCTGCCCGGTGAGCTGGCAGAAAAGCGCGAGTCCCTGAGCGACGAGATCGCCCGCGCCGAAAGCCGCAAGGTTCATGCCTCTGACGCGCTGAGCACCGCCGAGGGCGTGTTGCGCACCGCCACGCAGACCGAGCGCGATGCCGAACGGACCGCGTCCGAGGCCCGCGAGGCGCGCGCCCGCTCCGAAGCGCGGGCCGAGGCAGCCCGCGAAACCGTGCTGGCCACCGCCGAACGCATCGCCGAAGAGCAGCAGATGACGCCCAACCAGCTGCTGACCGCGCTGGACGTGTCGCCCGACGACATGCCGGGGGCCGAGGCGCTAGAGACCGAAGTCAACCGCCTGAAACGTCAGCGCGACGCTTTGGGAGCCGTGAACCTGCGGGCCGAGGAAGATGCCAAGGAAGTCCAGGAAGAGCACGACACGCTGGTACATGAAAAGGCCGATCTGGAAGAGGCGATCAAGACCCTGCGCAGCGGCATCGCCAGCCTGAACCGCGAGGGCCGGGAACGGTTGCTGACCGCGTTCGAGCAGGTCAATTCCAACTTTTCGCTGCTCTTTACCCACCTGTTCGGCGGGGGCGAGGCGAACCTCGTCATGGTCGAAAGCGATGATCCGCTGGAAGCCGGCCTTGAGATCATGTGCCAACCGCCGGGCAAGAAGCTGTCGACCCTGTCGCTGCTGTCGGGCGGGGAACAGACGCTGACTGCGATGGCCCTGATCTTTGCCGTGTTCCTGGCCAATCCCGCGCCCATCTGTGTGCTGGACGAGGTGGACGCGCCGCTGGACGATGCCAACGTGACGCGGTTCTGCGACCTGCTGGACGAGATGTGCCGCCGCACCGACACGCGGTTCCTGATCATCACCCACCACGCTGTGACGATGGCGCGCATGGACCGGTTGTTCGGCGTGACCATGGCCGAACAGGGTGTCAGCCAGCTGGTCAGCGTGGACCTGAAAAAGGCGGAAACGCTGGTCGCGTGATTGTCAACGTGCGTCAAGCGGCCCCGTGCTAGACAGGGGCATGCGATTGTTGTTGTTGCTCCTGCTCACCGCCATGCCCGCCGCCGCTCAGGATTGGGCGCTGCGGTCCGATGACACCCCGTTGACCCGGGCCGAGGTTATGGCCTTGATCGACGGCCAGACCCTTGTTTTCTTTGACGATGGACAGTCCAAGTTTTCGGTGGGTGGCGGCTATTCCTACACCTATGCAAATGGGGGCGGCACGGCGTTTGGCACGTATGAGGTCGGCGCAGACGGCACCGTATGCATCCAGTTCCGCAACGGCTTCGGCCGTTGTGATCGCTACGTGGCCAGCGGCGCGCGGGTGGTGATGCTGACGCAAAAGGGCGAACGCTTCCCGCTGCGCCCGTAACCCTCAAACTTTGACGGAAAAGAACTTCCGCAGATGGATGGTCGTGGTGGCCGTGGGAACACTGATTGTTGCGATCAGCAAACTCTTGATCGGGCTCTGACATGAAAAAGAGTGACCAGGCAGAGTAGCCGCTCTGCCGGGTCGATTGTTCGGTGATTAAACTGAACAGACCTTCCGTAGCGATGAGTATCCCCAAACCCTACCAATTTACAAACATCGCGTCTCACAATTGGTTAAGCAACGCGGGCGTCGGCCAGGCATCCGCAGGCAGACCAAGGCGCTTCTGTTCCGCCTGCACCGCGGCGCGGGTGCCTGCGCCCAGGATCCCGTCGATCTTGCCCACGTCGTGCCCGCGCGCCTGCAATTTCGACTGCAATCGCTTCATCTTGTCGGGGCCAAGCCCGGCATCCGGGTTGCCTGCGTCATAGACCGGTGCCCCCGCCAGACGTGTGGCGAAATAGGCGGCAGTCAGGACATAGGTAAAGGACTGGTTCCATTCAAAATAAACATCGAAATTCGGATAGGCGAGGAAAGCAGGCCCCTTGTGCCCCTGCGGCAGGATCAGGGACGCGGGCAGCTTTGCCAACTGTCCCTGGCGGGCGCGAACGCCCATGGCCTGCCAATCCTGCACGCTGCGCTTGGTGTGCAGGCCGCTCAGGCTCCAATCCATCTGTGCGGGGACCGTGACCTCTTGCAGCCAGGGCTGGCCTGCGCGCCAGCCAAGGTGTTGCAGCATCTTGCCCCCCGACATCAGGGCATCCGCGGGCGAAGACTTCAGCGATACGCGCCCGTCGCCATCGCCATCCATACCGTTTTCGAGGATATCGGCGGGCAGCATCTGCACCATCCCGATCTCGCCCGCCCATGCGCCGGTCGTGCGGGCGGGGTCGAAACCGCCCTGGGCAAACAACTGCATCGCGGCAAAGACCTGTGGGCGGAACAGATCGGGCCGACGGCAATCATGGGCCAGCGTGACCAGCGCGTTTGCGGTGTTGAAGTTGCCCTGAAACGCGCCGTAATCCGTCTCGAACGCCCAGAATGCCAACAGCACGTGGCGGTCTACGCCATGGTCCCGTTCGACCCGGTTGAACGTGGCTGCGTGCTGCCGCGCCATGGCCCGGCCCGTATTAATACGGTTTTGCGAGATCAGGCGGCGGGAAAAGTCGATGAAGGGGCGCTGGAATACGCCCTGCGCCCGGTCGGCCTTGAGCACGGCGGGGTCTTGGCGCACACCTGACAGGAACGTCTGTGCCGTTTTCGTCGCGATGCCATGCTGCGCGGCCTCTTGCACGAGGCCATTCTTGAACGTGGCAAAGGACCCACCGCACTGCGCCGCAACGGCCAGGGGCAGCAGGGTCAGCCCGATCGCCAGACCGGTGCATTTCAGAATATCCATATCACTCCTCCCGCAAGGGCAATGCATATCACGGCAAGTCCCCAGGCCCGCCAGATCACGGTGATGGCGGCGTCGATCCTGGCGGGGCTTGCGTTACGATCGCCGCTGCCGTTGACCCATGCAAGGTCCTGAACGGATCCGTGATAACTGCGCGGTCCGGCCAGCGCCACATTCAGCGCGCGGGCCATGGCTGCTTCGGGCCAGCCCGCATTTGGTGACTTGTGCAGCCGTGCATCTGCCACAATCTGCGGCCAGGCCTGGATGACGCCGCCGACCACGGCGATGAAGGCTGCTGTCAGGCGCGCAGGCACAAGGTTCAGCAGGTCATCGGTACGGGCCGCCGCCCAGCCAAAGGCGGCGTGTTTCGGGGTCAGGTATCCGATCATGCTGTCGGCGGTGTTCACGACCTTGTAGACGGCGATGCCGGGCAGACCTGCAATCAGAAACCAGAAAGCGGGCGCGATGACACCGTCGCTGAAATTTTCCGACAGGCTTTCGATGGCAGCACGGGTCACCGCGCCGGGCGGGGCGTTGCTCACGTCGCGGCTGACGATCATGGATACGGCCTGTCGTCCGGCAGCGGGGGACAGACGCAGGCCGTCAGCCACTGCGCGCACGTGTTGTATCAGGGATTTGTGGGCCAGCAGGATCGCGGCGCATATCGTTGTCACGATGGCCCCCAAATGGGACAAGACCCAGCCGGTGATTGCGGCCCCCGCGATCAGGATCAATACTGCCATCACACCCATCATCCGTTGCGCGGGTGGGTGGTTCAGTTGCGCATCCAGATACCCCACGATCCGCCCCATCAGAATCGCCGGATGGGGCACCCGTGCCCACAGCCAGCGTGGTTCGCCCATCGCGGCGTCCAGCAGCAGCGCCAGTATCAGCAGGGTTGGCGTGCTCACAGTGCGGCGTCCAACCTGTCCCACCCCGTCGCCGCAGGCAGTCCGAGCCTTACCCATGTGTCGGAATAGGGAAAGGTGCGGGTCCAGATGTGCTGTTGCGCCAGACCGTGTTGCCAGACCCGGGCATCCGGCACGTCATAAAGCCGGAACAGGGGCGTGCCGCCCACAACCGTTGCGCCCCGGGCCGTCATCATTGCATCGACCCGGTCGCTGTCCGCGGCCAGCCGGGTGCGGGTCTGTTCCGCCCAACCGGTATCGGCCAGGGCGCGCGCCCCGATTTCGAGAGCGATGCCTGACACGGGCCACGGTCCAAGCCGTTCCGCCAGTTGCTCGACCAGGCCCGGATCCCCGATCACAAAGCCCAGGCGCAGCCCCGCCAGCCCCCAGAATTTGCCAAAGCTCTTGAGCACGAGTGTTCCGGGCTGGTCTGTCACATGCACGAGGCTTCGATCCGGGCTGACGTCGCAAAAGCTTTCGTCGATGATCCGCATCGGCGCGGTCAGGTCGGCCGCAGTCCAGAACCGGCCGTCGGGATTGTTGGGATGGACGACAGCCTGTGCCTGTGCGTCATCCGCCGCTCTGGTCGCGGTCCACCCTGCCAAGGCAAAGGCGGCCATATGCTCATTGTAGGTAGGCGTCGGGATATGGACCCGCGCGGCAGGTTTCAGGCGCGGGATCTGCGCGATTGCGGCGGACGCGCCGGGCACCGGCAGTACGGCCGCCGCGTCCGGGATATTCCAGAACCGCCGTGCGTGCGCGACCAGCGCGGCATGGGCATTGCGGTCCGGCAGTGCCGTCCACGCATCGGCGGTGACGGGCGGGATCGGGTAGGCGTCCGGGTTGATACCTGTCGACAGGTCAAGCCAGGTGGCACGGGTGCCGCCATACGAGTCGATTGCGGCATCCAAAGCGCCACCATGGTCACGTGCCTGACGAGGTGCCTTGTTCAAACCTGTCCCCAAATGCGCATGTGTTTTAGCCAAATCCCCCCGGCAAAGAGCGGATCATTGCCGAAAACACAAGGGCGTTAGCATCTGTTAAGAAATGTGAAACACTTTTAATACTTTGTTAATGGATTGCCTAACACTAGTAATTACAGGCCGAGGTTGGGTCGGCCCGGAGTGACTATGATTGTATTGATTGTGGAAAGCCAAGTCGAACTCGCGACGCTCTGGGGGCGTCACTTGGAACGGCAGGGGATCGACGTTCATCGGGTCCGAAATCAGGATGAGGCCGTGGCCTTTCTCGGGCGCACTGCGCCCGATATCATCCTGCTGGATCTGGTGCTTGACGAGGGCAGCGCCCTCGCCGTGGCGGATTTCGCCAGTTACAGGTATCCCGATGCGCGTGTCATCTTTGTGACGGACACCAGCTTTTTCTCGGACGGGTCGATCTTTGCCCATTCGAGCAATGCCTGCGCGTTCCTGCCGTCAACCACGCCGCCGGACGATCTGGCCGCGATGGTCGAGCATTACGCGGTGACCTGATCCCGCCCGTGTGGCGCGTCGAAATCGAGCATCGGGTTGATCGGCACAATGCGGTGCGGATTTATGCTTTCGTGGCTGTAGTGGTAGTGGCGCACGATGTGGTCCATGTTCACGGTCGCCGCGACGCCGGGCCATTGGTACAGTTCGCGCGTATAGGCCCAGAGGTTGGGGTAATCCATCAGGCGCTTGCGGTTGCACTTGAAATGCAGGTGATACACCGCATCGAACCGCACCAGTGTGGTGAACAGCCGCCAATCCGCCTCTGTCAGGCGGTCCCCCATCAGGTAGCGTGATCCGCTCAGACGATCCTCAAGCCAATCCAGCGTGTCGAACAGCGGATGCACCGCCGCGTCATAGGCGGCTTGCGTGGTGGCGAAGCCGGACTTGTAGACCCCGTTGTTCAACGTGTCATAGATCCGGTCGTTTACCGGTGCGATGGCGTCACGCAGGTCTTCGGGCCAGTAGTCGTCTGTGTTGCCCGTGATCGCGTCGAACGCGCTGTTGAACATGCGGATGATTTCCGAGCTTTCGTTGCTTACGATCGTGTTCTGCTGCTTGTCCCACAGGATCGGAACTGTCACCCGGCCCGAGAATTTCGGGTCTGCGCGGGTGTAGAGATCGCGGGCATAGGCCAGTCCAAAGAGTTGGTCGCCGGTTGCGCCATGCGAATCCGTTTCGAACGTCCAGCCATCGCCCAGCATGTCGGGATGCACCGCGGAGAGGTCGATATGCGGCTCCAATCCCTTGAGCGCGCGAAAGACCAGGCATCGGTGCGCCCAGGGACACGCGAAAGACACGTACAAGTGGTACCGCCCTGATTCGGCTTGGAAACCACCCACGCCGGACGGACCCGCACTGCCATCGGCAGTGACCCAGTTTCGGAACTTGGCCTGGCTGCGTTCAAATTTTCCGTCTGTGGACTTCGTGTCATACCAGCGGTCCTGCCAGACACCGTCAACCAAGAGGCCCATATCGCGTCTCCTTGTAGCGCGTCGTCAACATTTAGCATGTTGAAGCAAAGATTAAGGCCAGATGGCCGCGCACGTGACCTGCATCGGCGCACATCCGCAGGTGCGGCCCGGGTTTCCGAATTTGGGGAATTTTCCTGTCACCGGTTGAATTTACTGGACGTAAACGGCTGATACGCCAACCTTTGCATGCGACATTCGGAGACGCTGCCATGACGACATTCGTACCCAAGGAAGTGCAGGCCGGTCTGGACCGGGCCCGGGTTGCCGCCATGAAGAAGGCGTCGCGACTGCGGTTGCGGGTGGGCGACGAAACCTATCCCGTGCTGCGCATGTGGAAAACCGGCTTTGCCGTCGAGGTGGACGCCGCGCCGCATCTGCGGGGTTATGTCGATCTGTATGATGGCGCGGTGCACCTGTTCCAGTGTTTGATCGTCGCCTCGGAAGAGGAAGACGCAGGCGAGATGCGGTACGAGTTCAAGCGCCTGACGGCAGTTGCGGACAAGGCTGCGTTGGACTTCGAGCGCGCAACCGATGCCCCCGTGGCCCTGCTGGAGCCAGGCTTGCGCTAAGGCAATGCTGAGCGGATCGTCCTGCGGGTTGGTTTGCGCGCCCAGACACCATAGCGTGCGGCGCGATGCTGTTTGATGTCCAGAACGTCTGGATCCCGCTCGCGATCATTGCGCTGCTTGTCCATTTCATGCTCTGCGTCGGCCGCTTCTGGAAGGCCGTGATATCAGAGCGCAACCGGCTTTATGGTACGGTCGAAACGGGTGTGGACCACATATTCATTCCGCCCCCGTCCCCGCGCACCTCAAAGACGCCCGAGGATATCGCTTATCGCCGTTTCTATGCCAGGGGGCTGATCCGATTGCTGGCCGAAACGGCGGTTTTGTGGACGGCAGTCTATCTGTTGTCGCGCGTATGATGCCTGAACCCGTTATTGCAGGTCGCTGAACGCCCGTGCCAGCCGTTCCACCGCTTCCTGCACCCGCGCCCGGGGGGTCGCGATGTTGAAGCGCAGTCGGCTTTCGCCGCCCTTGCCGAAGGTGGGGCCATGGTTGACGGCGATGCAGGCGTCCTGTTCGACCCTTTTCGTGAATTCCTCGCGGGCCATGCCGGTGCCGGAAAAGTCGACCCACGACAGGTAGGTGGCTTCGAGCGGCATGCTTTGCAGTCCGGGGATCGCGTTGACCGCGTCGTCGAACAGGCGGCGGTTGCCGTCCAGGTATTGCATCAGGTCATCGACCCAGGCCGCACCTTCAGGGGAATAGGCAGCGGTGACCATGAACAGGCCGAATGAGTTGGGCGATTGGCCCAGTGCCGCCATCCGTTGCGCGAATTGTGCCCGCAGGCCCGGGTCCGCAATTGTCACGTTGCCCACGTGTGCGCCCGCGATGCTGAATGTCTTGGATGCCGCCGTCATCATGATCAGCCGGTCCTCGATCCCGTCGATCTGGGTCATGGGGATATGACTGTGGCCGGGCATCACCAGATCGTGGTGGATCTCGTCCGACACGATCAGCAGGTTGTGGCGCTTGGCGAATGCGGCAACGGCAGCCAGTTCGCCACGGCTCCAGACCCGACCGCCGGGGTTGTGGGGCGAGCACAGGATCAGCATCTTTTCCGACCCGTCCATCTGCGCGTCATAGGTGTCGAAATCCATTTCGTAGCGGCCATCGCGCTGCACCATCTCGCATTCCACCACGCGCCGGTCCGCGGCTTTGATGACACGAGCAAAGGCGTGGTAAACGGGCGTGAACAGCACCACGGCGTCGCCGGGTTGGGTAAAGGTGTCGACACACATGGCGGTGCCATTGACCAGCCCGTGGGTAGTGAAGACGTGGGCCGGGTCCAACTGCCAGCCGTGCCGCGTGTCCATCCACCAGCGGATCGCTTCGAGATACGCGCTGTCGTCACCGAAATACCCGAAAAAGCCATGATCTGCCTGCGCCTGCACCGCGTCCAGCACGCATTTCGGTGGCCGGAAGTCCATGTCGGCCACCCACATCGCCAAGCCGGTGGCGGCGGGCACGCCATAGATCGCCTCCATCTTGTCCCATTTGGCGCAATGGGTGCCGCGGCGGTCGATGATTTCATCAAAGCTCATTTGGGTCTCCGGTTCGGATACCGGCGCAAGCTAGCGGGACGCGGGCGACATGCAAGGGGACATTGCAGCCGCAACATTTGCACATTACATCGGCCCCATGAAACGACCGATCCTATTGCATCCTGACCCGCGCCTGAAAAAGGTGGCGGCCCCCGTGGCGGACCTGACGGACGAGTTGCGCGCGCTGGCCGACGACATGCTGGAAACGATGTATGACGCGCCGGGGATCGGTTTGGCGGCCCCACAGGTCGGGCAACTGGCCCGTCTGGTCGTGCTGGATTGCGTCAAGGAAGAGGGCGAGGCCCCGCGCCCGCTGATCATGTTCAACCCCGAGATCGTGGCCGCGTCCGACGATCTGAACACCTACGAAGAAGGGTGCCTGTCGATCCCCGAACAATTCGCTGACGTGACCCGCCCGGCGGGGGTCACGGTGCGCTGGATCGACCGCGACGGAAACGAACAGACCGAGGATATGGATGGCCTGTGGGCCACCTGCGTACAGCACGAGATCGACCATCTGGATGGCAAGCTGTTCATCGACTACCTCAAGCCGCTCAAACGTCAGATGATCACCCGCAAGATGGTCAAACTGAAACGGGAACTTGCGCGGGAAAAGGCATGAGCCTGCGCAATATCGTGACCTGGCCTGACCCTGTTTTGTCCCAGGTCGCGTTGCCCGTGCCGGAAATCACCGAAGAGATCCGGACACTGGCCGCCGATTTACTGGAAACGATGTATGCTGCCCCGGGGCGCGGGCTTGCCGCGCCGCAGGTGGGGGTGCTGTACCGCCTGTTCGTCATGGACGCGACGTGGAAAGACGGCGAGCCCGATCCGCTCGTCTGGATCAATCCCGAAATCGTGGAATACGGGCCCGAGGTCAGCATCGGCGAAGAAGGGTGCCTTTCGATCCCTGGTGTCGCGGCACAGGTGGAACGCCCCGCCAGCGCGCATTTCGTCTGGACCAACCTGGAAGGGGTGGTGCAGGATTGTTGGCTGGACGGCTTTGCGGCGCGCTGCGCACAGCATGAAATGGATCATCTTGAGGGCGTGACGACCCTGGACCGCGTCGACAATGCGCAACGGACGGCCCTGCTGACTGCCCTTGGTGCGGCCTGATGCCCGTTCGCCCGATCCTGCGGTGGCCCGACAAGCGCTTGTGCACGCCCTGCGGGCCTGTGGACAAGATCACCGACGACATTCGCGCCATATGGGCCGATATGATTGAAACAATGGATGACATGCCCGGCGTCGGGCTGGCTGCGCCGCAGATCGGCGTGATGCTGCAACTGGCCGTGGTGGACGCCACGCCCGACCGCAGCCGCCGCATCCTGCTGGCCAATCCATCGGTGCTGTCTGCGGGATCCGAGATGGACAAGGGGACCGAGGCCAGCCCCTGTTTGCCCGGTGTGTCCGCCGATATTGCGCGCCCGGGCACTGTCGTTGTGCGGTTCCTGAATGATCAGGGTCAGTGGGACCGCCGGCATTTTTCGGGGCTGGAAGCCCGCAGCGTGCAGCATCAGATCGACCATCTGGCGGGTCGCATGTATTTCGACAACCTGGGTCGGGTGAAGCGGGACATGCTGTTGCGCAAGGCACGCAAGGCAGGCTAGGGCGCACCACAGGTGCGCCTTACGGGGTGTGTGCGGCGCCTGCTGGTGTCAGGTGTCACCGGCGCATCGAAGAAGGGGCGCGAGGCGGAGGGCACCTCCGCCTTACGAGGAAGCAAAAATGCGATTGATCTTTATGGGAACGCCCGATTTTTCGGTGCCTGCGCTGGACGCGCTGCACGCCGCCGGGCACGAGATTGCCTGCGTCTACACCCAACCGCCACGCCCCGCGGGCCGGGGCAAGAAGGACCGGCGCAGCCCCGTGCACAGCCGCGCCGAGGCCCTGGGCCTGCCGGTGCGCCACCCGGTGTCGCTTAAAGCGGCCGACGCGCAGGCCGGGCTGGCCGAACTGAAGGCCGACATCGCAATCGTCGTGGCCTACGGTCTGATTCTGCCGCAGGCTGTGCTGGACGCTCCGACCCATGGCTGTCTGAACATCCATGCCAGCCTGCTGCCCCGCTGGCGCGGCGCGGCCCCCATTCACCGCGCCATTATGGCAGGTGATGCGCAAACCGGCGTGTGCATCATGCAGATGGAGGCGGGTCTGGATACCGGCCCGGTCCTGCTACGCGCGGCGACGCCAATAGGTGCGACCGAAACGACCGCCGACCTGCACGACCGTCTGTCGGAAATGGGTGGCCGTCTGATTGTACAGGCTCTGGCACACCTGTCCGATCTTCAGCCGGAACCGCAGCCCGCGAACGGCGTCACCTATGCCCACAAGATCGACAAGGCCGAAGCGGCCATCGACTGGACCCGCGCGGCGGTCGAGGTGGATCGGCTGATCCGTGGACTGTCACCCTTTCCCGGTGCGTGGTTCGAACGGGACGGCACGCGGATCAAGGTCCTGGCTTCAGAACTGGCGGCGGGGCAGGGTTTGCCCGGCACTGTGCTGGATGATGCGCTGACCGTGGCCTGTGGAACAGGGGCCGTGCGTCTGACGCGCTTGCAACGGGCTGGCAAAGGGCCACAGGATGCGGTCACGTTCCTGCGCGGCAACCCGTTGCCTGCGGGCACGCAATTGCAGGAGTAGCGCCATGTTTCCCACCCTGATCGGCACCGTCGTGATTGCGGGTATCGTCGGCTATGTTTCGGAACGGTCCGGGTTCACACGCAACGGCGTGGTGCCGTCCATCGTCATCTGCGTGGGTGGCGCGTTCCTGTTTTACTTCGTCACGATCATGTTCAACGTGGGTTTCGGATCACCGGGACTGAATGCGATTGTGTCGTCCATCGGCGCGCTGATCATCATCCCGACCCACTGGCGCAAACGATAAACGGCCCGGAGCCAGTGGCTCCGGACCGCGTACCGGGTCGTGTGAAATGTGAGTGGTGGACGCCGGTCAGAACAGTTTCTTCAGGATCACCTTCTTTTTCACGTTGGGTTTGACGACTTTCTTCTTGTGGAAGCTTTTCGTTTTGAAGCCGTGATGTTTTTTCACGCCGTGATGCTTGAAGCCCTTGAACTGGTGGACGCTGATCTGGAAATCGGCCTGCACGATCCGGGCCTGTTGCGCGTCGGCGCTGGCCCAATGGGCGTTGGCATTGGCGGGACCAAACGATGTCAGTGTGACGGCCGTGGCCATGGCAGCGATCAAAAGCGGGGTTTTCGAGAATTTCAGGGTCATTGCATTTTCTCCGGTATCGGCGGTGTGTGCGTTGCGATGACCGAGAGATAACGTACCTGGATTGTAATAATAAGGGACCGAATGGTCACGAATTGGTTGGCGGAACCCACGAAACGAGGTCGGGAAATCCTGACCAAACGGAAATTAATCTAATTTCACCAATATCTTGCACGCTGAAAGACTTGTAACAATCGGCGTGAGACCGGCCGTTCATACGGCCTTTTTGTCCTTGAATGGGACCATGCCCGCCCGGGCCAGTTCATCCGCGCGCTCGTTTTCGGGGTGGCCTGCATGGCCTTTGACCCATTTCCACGTCACGTCATGGCGCGCTTGCGCCACGTCCAGACGTTGCCACAGCTCGGCATTGGCCACCGGCTTTTTGGCGGCGTTTTTCCAGCCGTTGCGTTTCCAGCCGTGGATCCACGATGTAATTCCGTTCTTGACGTAGTTGCTGTCGGTCACGACCGTGATGGTACTGGCCCGTTCCAGCGCTTCCAGCGCCGAGATGGCGGCCATCAGTTCCATCTGGTTGTTGGTGGTGCTGGCCTGACCACCCTTCAACTCGCGCTCCTTCACTATTGTTTCGCCGTCCATCGCCCGCAGCAGCACGCCCCAGCCCCCCGGACCGGGATTGCCGCTGCATGCGCCGTCAGTATAGGCGAACAGCTCAGGCACGCGCTTGCAGAATGATAAAGGGTGCAACCTCGCCCGACAGGCCAGCCTCGGCGCCGGTGCGGCTGTGTTCGATGGTGAACCCGGTGTCGGTGATCAACGCCGTGAGGTCCGGTTCGGTCATGTAGGAATAGAGCCGGCCGATCTTGTCCCGCACCTCGCCGCTGCCCAGCTTGGTGCCCATGTGGAACAGCCCGCCGGGTTTCAGGGCCGCCCGGATGCGCGCGATCTGGTTGGGCCATTGGGCAAGTGGCGTGTGCAGCATGGAAAAGTTGCACCAGATGCCGTCGTAGCTGTGTGTGGCCGTCAGATCGTCGTAACCCGCCTGCAACGCAATGACACCGGGACGGGCCGCAGCCAGCGCCAGCATTTCGGGCACCGGATCCCAGGCTTCGGGCTTGAGCCCGGCCTGCTCCATGAACCCTGACGCGGCCCCCGGCCCGCAGCCAAGGTCCAGTACCTGTGCGCCCACCGGCATCGCATCAATGAACCGCTGAAGATCAGCGTCCGGCGTGTCGCGGCTGAAGTTTCGGTCGTAGTCCTGCGCGCGCGCGGCATAGACGTTCAGGGTTTCGCGGTCGCTCATGTCAGATCACCGTCAGGCCAAGGCAAAGGATCACGATGGATGTCAGCAGCAGACGCAGCGCCATCCACCAAGGCGGGGTCAGGCCCCAGCGGGCAAAGGCATAGTCCAGCAAAAGCAGCCCCGCAAAGCCGAATATCAGGTTCATCGCGGCACTTGTCGGGCCGCCGCCCGTCATGAAGAACGCCCAGAGCGCCGGCAGCGTCGACAGTGCATAGCCCGTGGCTGCCTGTGCGCCGCTGATTTTCGTGGCAAAGCCCCACAGCACTCCAGACATGAACGACAGGATCACCGAGCCATAGAACAGCTGCACGTAAGGGCCGACAAACCGTGGCCCCAGCCACTGCGCACCGAACGTTGCCAAGGCGTCGCTGAACAGCGTCGCTGCACCCCAGACAAACGGGATAAGCCCGGCAAGGCCCAACAACAAAGGAGCGCGGGGGATGGAAGTCATAGCGTGGAGATCAGTTCCGTGATGCGTTTTGTGCGGGTGTCGGCCCTTTTGGCTGAGTTGACAAGGTGCAATTTACCGCGCTGTTGGCCAGGCGTCAGCGCCGCCCACTGTGCGCTGAGCCCGGCGACCCGCAAGGCTGCGGCGACGTCCTCGGGCATATCGACGTGATTGGGGTCTGCAGGTCTGATCCGCGCCTCGAAACCCTCGCCAGGTTCTATTCCACTTTCGCGCAAAAACTGTTTGCCCGCATATACGAATACCCCTTCGATCACCGGTGCCCTGGTCAGCGCGAGGTTGACCGGAAAACTCCCGAACTCCGCTTCGACCCTTTTGGTTCCGGTTGGCAGGGCGTTCACGACGGTGTCTGGCAGGCGCACAACGGTGTAGGTCCTTTTGCCCCATTCCATCGGTTCGATCCGGGCATCGAAGGCGATCCAGTCGGTCATGCCCGCTCGAATGCAAGCCGCCCGGCGAGGGCGGCAAAGATGCCCGCAAAACTGCGCGACAGCCACTTCATCACCCGCTCGGACCCGAGGATCCAGCGCCGGGCGGCGGCAGCGAAGCTGCCGTAAAGCACGAAAACCGCGAACGTCATGGCCATGAACACCGCTCCCATCGCCGTCATCTCGACCGTGGCGGTGGCAGCGTTGCCCGACAGGAACGGCGGCAGAAGTGCAAGAAAGAAGATGGACAGCTTGGGGTTCAGAATGTTGATCAGCGCCCCCCGTCGCGCGATGCGCCAGCCTGCCTCGGTCGATGTGTCGGACCGGATGGCCAGTGCGCCGTCGGATTTCAGGCTGCCCCAGGCGAGATAGAGCAGATAGGCGACGCCCGCGAATTTCACGATGTTGAACAGCACGGCCGAGGTGTGCAGGATCGCCGCCAGCCCGAGCGTGGCTGCAAGCAGGTGCGGCACGATCCCGAACGTGCAGCCCACAGCCGCCCAGATCGCCGCTGTACGCCCGCGCCCGAGACCGAGGGCAAGCGTATAGATCACCCCGGTTCCAGGTGCCATCACCACAACCAAAGCAGTGAGCAGGAATTGAAAAAACAACATCGGACACCTCGTGATTTGTCGCGAGGCTAGGCGCAGTTGCAGCGCTGGTAAAGGGTGGCGCTGCGTTCCCTTAGCCCGTCATGTCGGTGATCACGGCGGTGCCCGGCGGGGTGGGGCCTTGCATCGCGCGCAGTTCCGCGCTGGCGCTGGACAGGGGTATTTCGCGCGCCACCATGGGGCTCAGGTCCACCGCGCCCCGTTCGATCATCGCCAGAAGGGACGGGTATTTCCACGACGGCATGCCGCGGGTGCCGTAAAAGGCCAGTTGCTTAGAATAAATCGCGCGCATGTTGATCTGCATCTGGCCGTCGCCTGCAGGCATGCCCACATGGATGTGCCGCCCCAGCGTGGCCAGGCATTCGACCGACGCGTTGGTGGTCGTGGCGATTCCCAGTGCTTCCATCGACACCTGCGCACCGCCGCCCGTGATCTCTCGGATTGCGGCGGCCGCGTCGGTGTCGGCGGCATTGACGGCGGCATCGGCCCCGAGCGCCGTGGCGTGGGCCAGCTTTTCCGCAACGATGTCGACAACGACAACACGCGCGCCAAGCATCTTGGCCAACAGCAGCGCCGACAGGCCGATGCCGCCTGTTCCATGGATCGCAATCCACTCGCCCGCCCGCAGGTTGGCGCGGTCCGTCAGCGCGTGCCACGCAGTCGTGACCCGGCATCCTAGGCCTGCGGCGAGGGCAGGGGACAGGCTGTCGGGCAGATGAACAAGGTTGTGGTCAAAGGGAACAGCGACGAATTCAGCATAGGCTCCGGCTGTGCCAAAGCCAGGGACAATCGCGCGTTCGCAGGCGTTCGACACGCCCGTGGTGCATTCGGTGCAACTGCCACAGCCAAGGATGAAGGGGGCGATCAACCGGTCACCGACCTGGTGCTTTGCGTTCGGTCCGGCCTCGACCACGGTGCCGCAGTACTCGTGGCCCAGAATGTCGCCCTGTCGGACCTTTGGGTGTCCGCCCACCCAACCGTGATAGTCCGAGCGGCAGACGCCGCAGGCCGCGACTTGCAGCACCACACCGTTGGTCGGGCAGGCCGGATCGGGGACGGTTTCGATGGAAAGGTCGGCGTTGAAATTCTGAATGACAGCAGCGCGCATGTGTCCCCCCTACGCTTGGTCCTGCGCGCTGTTATCCCCCGTTTGCCCTCCAGTTCAAAGGGTTTGGTGCCTGCGTTCGGTGGAATTCAGACATTTGAAAAGTCTGGATCCAAATCCTTGAAAAGGATTTGGTCGCAAAGTCTTCACAAGACTTTGGCTGCATCAGGCCGTTTCGCGCAGAACCCGCGGCACCTTGAACTCGACGTTTTCGACGGCGGTCTCGACCATCTCGACCGTCACGTCATAGCGCGCGCGGAAGGCGTCGATGACCTCGTTGATCAGCACCTCGGGGGCCGACGCCCCGGCGGTGATGCCGACCGAAGTGATCCCGTCAAGCGACCGCCAGTCGATATCATCTGCGCGTTGCACCAGTTGGGCATATGCGCATCCTGCGCGTGCCCCGACTTCGACCAGCCGCCTGGAGTTCGAGGAATTGGGCGCACCCACCACCAGCATCGCGTCGCATTTGGGGGCCATGGCCTTGACCGCTTCTTGCCGGTTGGTGGTCGCGTAGCAGATGTCTTCCTTGTGGGGCCCGACGATGTTGGGAAAGCGGGTCTGCAGGGCCGCCACGATGTCCGCCGTGTCATCGACGGACAGCGTGGTCTGCGTGACGAATGCCAACCGTGCGGGGTCGCGCACGTCGACCTTGGCCACATCCTGAACCGTTTCGACCAGCAGCACCTCGCCCTTGGGCAGTTGTCCCATGGTGCCCACTGTTTCGGGATGGCCCTCGTGGCCGATCATGATCATCTGCAGGCCGTTGTCGGCGTGGCGCTGCGCCTCGATATGCACCTTGCTGACCAGCGGGCAGGTGGCATCGACATATATCATCTCGCGCGCCCGTGCCGCTTGCGGGACGGATTTCGGCACGCCGTGCGCCGAAAATATCACCGGGCGGTCATCGGGGCACTCATCGAGTTCCTCGACAAACACCGCGCCCTTGGCCCGCAAATTGTCGACCACGAATTTGTTGTGAACGATTTCGTGCCGCACAAACACGGGCGCACCCCATTTGTCGAGCGCCATTTCCACGATCTTGATCGCGCGGTCGACGCCGGCGCAGAATCCGCGCGGGGCGGCGAGATACAGAGTAAGTGGATCATGTGTCATCCCGTCCTGACATATTGGCCCAGCCACGCCGCGTCCAGCCTGCGCGGTGTCGAAATCGTTATCGGCGCGCTGTTTGCGCCGCGTAAATAGCGCTTGCGTTCCAGCAGCGGGAACCCGGTATCCCGACCCGGATATCTGAACGGAGGTGACATGAAAGCTTCAGTTTTACTCGGTCTGGCGGCCGCCACTGCCGTCGCGTTTGCAGGGGCCGCCATGATGCAGGCGGGTGCCGGGCCGCAGGCGGGTCTGTTTCCCCATAACGATGCCGCAGCGGTTGCACGGGGTGCATCACTTTATGGCGACTACTGCGCGTCCTGTCATGGCGCAAACCTCGAGGGGCAGCCGAACTGGCGTGTGCGTCTTGCCAACGGACGCCTGCCCGCTCCGCCGCATGACGAAACGGGGCACACGTGGCACCATCCGGATGCGCAACTGTTCGACATCGTCAAATGGGGCACCGCGGCTCTTGTCGGCAACGGATATGAAAGCGATATGGCGGGTTATGACGGTGTGCTGAGCGACACCGAAATAAAGGAGGTCATGGCCTATATCAAAAGCACATGGCCTGATCACATCATCGCGCGGCACGATGAAATGAATGCGCGCATGTCGGTGTCGCAATAGCCAGAACCGAAAGGGGCAGCCCGGTGGCCGCCCCATCATTCGTCTCAGTTTTGTGCGGCCGAGACCCGTTCGGCCCGTTCCGCCGGTGCTTCGCGCGGGGGACGGCCAATCACGTCCTTGAGCTCATCGAGTTCGATGAAGTTGTCGGCCTGGCGGCGCAGGTCATCCGAAATCATCGGCGGCTGGCTGCGGATCGTCGACACGACGGACACGCGCACGCCCTGGCGCTGCAAGCTTTCCACCAACGGGCGGAAATCGCCATCGCCCGAGAACAGAACGATGTGATCGACCCGGGGGGCCAGTTCCATCGCGTCCACGGCCAGTTCGATATCCATGTTGCCCTTGACCTTACGGCGGCCCATGGAATCTGTATATTCCTTGGCTGGCTTCGTCACCATGGTAAACCCGTTGTAATTTAGCCAGTCAACGAGTGGGCGGATGGGTGAATATTCGTCATTTTCCAGCAAAGCGGTATAGTAGAAAGCCCGCAAGAGTTTGCCCCGCCGCATGAACTCCTGTCGCAGAAGCTTGTAGTCGATGTCGAACCCAAGCGCTTTGGCAGCGGCATAAAGGTTCGAACCGTCGATGAACAGCGCCAGCCGTTCGTCCTTGTAAAACATGAAATGTCCTTCCGAATAATTCGGGGTGCCGCCATTTGTTTCCGTGAGTGTGCGCAGTAAATTGCTAATTGGCGGTCTTAAGAAAATAGGCGATTTTGCGAATGGAGCAAGACATTCATAACGGGAAAAGCGGCGGATTCCTGCCTCAAAACCGGTCAATTCTGCTTATTGCCCTAGGGTCAAATATGAATTCGGAGGCAGGTGACCCGACGGAAAGCCTTCAATTTGCGGTTGCAGCGATGTCTCGGCAGGGCGCACTGATTCGGAGCCGAAGCAAGCTGTACAGGACCCCGGCGTTTCCGCCCGGTGCGGGTCCCGACTTTGTAAACGCGGTCATCGCGGTCGATGCTCCGTGGTCTGCCCGTGACACCATGATCCGTCTGCACGGGATCGAGGCCGACATGGGGCGCCGCCGCCGCGAACGCTGGGGAAAACGCCCGATCGACCTGGATCTGTTGGCCATAGGTTCCGATGTCCGCCCCGACATGAGGACCGTGCGCACCTGGATGAACCTGCCGCTGGCGGAGCAGCAACAGACAGCCCCCGGCCAACTGATCCTGCCGCATCCCCGCCTGCACGAACGCGCCTTTGTGCTTGTGCCTCTTGCGGATGTGGCGCCGGACTGGGTTCACCCGGTGCTGCGCAGGTCCGTTTCCCAGATGCTCGATGCCTTGCCGCAGGACGCACGGGACGAGGTCGTACCGCTACCCGATACCTGGAATAGCGGGTTGTCATTTGGTGCAATCGGGCCTAAATAACGGCTTTCTACTTATTCCTGCCTGATCTGGAGCACATCCATGGCCCGCGTGACCGTCGAAGACTGCGTTGACAAGGTTCCGAACCGTTTCGAACTGGTGATGCTGGCCGCGCATCGTGCGCGCGAGATTTCGTCGGGTGCGCCGATCACCGTGGATCGCGACAACGACAAGAACCCCGTCGTATCGCTGCGTGAGATTGCGGATGAAACGCAAAGCGCCGAGGAACTGCGTGAGCGTCTGATCGAATCGAACCAGACCCAGATCGAGGTCGACGAGGCCGAAGAGGATGCCATGGCCCTGCTGATGGGTGCCGAGCAGGACAAGCCCGACGAGGACAGCATGTCCGAAGAGATGCTGTTGCGCCAGTTGATGGCGGCCCAGGGCCAGGGCTAAGAGCCACGGGATGTGGACCGCATGATATCTGCCGATGATCTGATCGCGCTGGTCCGCAACTACAACCCCAAGACAAACGAAGCGCTGATCCGCCATGCCTATGAGTTTGGCGGACGTATGCACGCGGGGCAGTTTCGCCACTCGGGTGAGCCGTATTTCACACATCCGGTGGCCGTTGCGGCCATTCTGACCGAACAGCAGCTGGATGATGCCACCATCATCACCGCCCTGCTGCACGACACGATCGAAGACACCAAGGCCAGCTACTCCATTGTCGCCGCGGAATTCGGCGAAGAAATCGCGAAGCTGGTCGATGGCGTCACCAAGCTGACCAACCTGCAATTGTCGTCGGTCGAGACCAAGCAGGCGGAAAACTTCCGCAAGCTGTTCATGGCCATGTCCAAGGATATGCGCGTGATCCTGGTCAAGCTCAGCGACCGTTTGCACAATATGCGCACGATCCGGTCGATGCGCGCCGACAAACAGGTGCAGAAGGCGCGCGAAACCATGGACATCTTTGCCCCGCTTGCAGGGCGCATGGGGATGCAGTGGATGCGCGAAGAGCTTGAGGATTTGGCGTTCAAGACGCTGAACCCCGATGCCCGCTCGTCCATCATGCGCCGCTTCATCACCATGCAGCGCGAAACCGGCGACGTGATCCAGCGCATCACCGGCGACATGCGCCACGAGCTGGAAAAGGCCGGGATCGAGGCCGAAGTGTTCGGCCGCGCCAAGAAACCCTATTCGATCTGGCGCAAGATGCAGGAAAAGGATGAATCCTTCAGCCGTCTGTCCGACATCTACGGCTTTCGCATCATCACCGGCACCGAAGAGGACTGCTATCGCACGCTGGGGGCCATCCACCAGCGCTGGCGCGCGGTGCCGGGCCGGTTCAAGGATTACATCAGCCAGCCCAAGACCAACGGCTACCGCAGCATCCACACCACCGTGTCGGGCCGCGATGGCAAAAGGGTCGAGGTGCAGATCCGCACCAGCCAGATGCACGACGTGGCCGAAACCGGCGTGGCGGCCCACTGGTCCTATCGCGATGGTGTGCGGTCGCAGAACCCCTTTGCCGTGGATCCGGCCAAGTGGATCAGCCAACTGACCGAACAGTTCGATGCCGAAGAGGATCACGACGAGTTCCTCGAAGCGGTCAAACTGGAGATGTATTCCGACCAGGTGTTCTGCTTCACCCCCAAGGGCGAGGTGGTCAAGCTGCCGCGCGGGGCGACGCCCATCGACTTTGCCTATGCCATTCACACCCGGATCGGAAACGCCTGTGTGGGGGCCAAGGTCGATGGCCGCCGCGTGCCGCTGTGGACCCGGGTCAAGAACGGCCAGTCCGTCGAAATCATCACCGCCGAGGGGCAGACCCCGCAGGCCACATGGCTCGAGATCGCGACCACGGGCAAGGCCAAGTCCGCCATCCGCCGGTCGCTGCGCGAGGCCGACCGCGAACGGTTCATCACGCTGGGCCGTGAACTGGCCCGCTCCGCCTTTTCCCACGTTCAGAAAAAGGCGACCGACAAGGCGCTTGAGGCCGCGGCCAAGCATTTGCGGCTCAAGGACGCCGACGAGGTTCTGGCCCGGCTGGGGTCGGCCGAGTTGACGGGCCGTGATGTGGTGCAGGCGATCTATCCCGATCTCAAGCCCAAGACCGGCAAAGTGGTAGATGCGGGCCGTGCCGTCATCGGTCTGCGCCCCGGCCAGTCGTTCCAGCGCGCCACCTGCTGCGAGCCGTTGCCGGGTGAACGGATCGTGGGGATCACCTTTCGCGGCGAAGGCGTGGTTGTCCACTCCATCGATTGCGAACGGCTGATCGAATACGAGAACCAACCCGACCGCTGGCTGGACCTGCATTGGCACGATGGTTCGCACCCTGCCGTCTATGGCGCGACGCTTGACGTGACGATCGGCAACGATGCAGGGGTGTTGGGACGTATTTGCACATTGATTGGCGAGAGTGCTGCCAATATCTCAAACCTGGAATTCATCGATCGGAAACCTGACTTTTACAGGTTGCTGATCTATGTGGAGTTCCGGGACGCCCAGCACCTGCATTCGCTGATGGGCGCCCTTGAAGCTGAAAGTGACGTTGCCGCGATCCGCCGCTACCGTCGGCCGGTTGCGGAAGCCGCGCAAAAGGCCGCGGTCTGAGCGCAAGGGGAGATACGAAGCCGTTGGTGTTCAAACGCCGTGATCCCAAACCGTTTCTGCGTGGGGCGCTGGAATTGCTCTGGCCCCGCGGCGGATGGGCGCGCGCGTTTCACTATGTACGCCACCGTCTGCGGCGCATACCCGACAGTCCCGAACGGATTGCCCGAGGTATCTGGGCGGGTGTGTTTACCACGTTTTCGCCATTCTATGGTTTGCATTTCGTTGTGGCGGGAGTGTTGGCTTTTATCATGCGCGGCAATGTGTTTGCCGCGATGCTGTCGACCTTTTTCGGCAACCCGCTGACCTATATTCCTATTATCGCCACGTCGATGTTCACCGGCTATCGGTTGCTGGGCATGGACCCGTCACGTTTGCGGTTCCGACCACATCAGGGCGATGACGAACCGACGGTGGGGGAGCGGTTCACCGATGCGTCGTCTGCCTTGTGGCAGAATTTCAAGGCGATGTTCACCTCCGACACGGCGGATTGGTCGAACCTGCGCCTTTTCTACGACGAGGTGTTCTTTCCCTTCCTGATTGGCGGCATCCTGCCCGGGATCATCGCAGGCACCATCGCCTATTACCTGTCGGTGCCTTTGATCCGCGCGTATCAGAAGCGGCGCAAGGGCGCGATCAAGGCCAAGTTCGACACGCTCAAGGCCAAGGCGGCGGCCAAGGCCGCCGAGATCAAGCACAAGGTTGAATAGGGTGCTGCTGCCAAGGGCGGGGCGGACGACACGTCCGCCTTACGTGCCGGGGCGGTGCCGTAAGGCGCACTTGCATGTGCGCCCTTTTGCCGTTTCCTATCGGTGCGCCCGGCGCTAGGTATGCCGCAACCGCAAGAAGGAGCGTGCGATGACAGAACCGTTTGGACACCTGCGCCTTGGCGTCAACATCGACCACGTGGCCACCGTGCGCAACGCGCGGGGCGGCGACACGCCGGACCCGCTGCGCGCTGCCAAGATCGCCGAAGCCGCCGGGGCCGACGGCATCACCGCCCACCTTCGCGAAGACCGCCGTCACATCTCTGATGCCGATATCGAAGGGCTGATGGACGTGCTGAAGGTGCCTTTGAACTTCGAAATGGCCGCCACGGACGAGATGCAGGCCATCGCCTTGCGCCACAAGCCTCATGCCGTCTGTATCGTGCCGGAAAAGCGCGAGGAACGGACAACCGAGGGCGGGCTTGAGGTCGCGCGCGAGGAAAATCGCCTCGCTCATTTCATAGCACCCCTGCGCGATGCCGGCTGCCGCGTGTCCATCTTCATTGCCGCCGACAAGCGCCAGATCGAGGCCGCGCACCGCATCGGTGCGCAGGTGATCGAGCTGCATTCCGGCGCCTATTGCGACGCCCACCATGAGGGCCGCATCGACGATCGCGACCGCGAGTTGGAAGCGATGCGCGAGATGAGCACCTTTGCCCACGACCTTGGCCTGGAGGTCCATGTCGGCCACGGTCTGACCTATGACACCGTCGCCCCTGTGGCCGCTTTCCCCGAGGTGATGGAGCTGAACATCGGCCATTTCCTGATTGGCGAGGCGATCTTTCGCGGGCTGGATCCAGCGATCCGTGAAATGCGCCGCCTGATGGACGAGGCGCGCATATGATCCGGCTGGCACTGGCCTTGTGGCTGCTGGCGGACAGCGCGGTTGCGCAGGGCTGGCCCGACCTGGACCGCCTGCTGTTTTCCACGCTGACCCGTTCCGGCACAGCCGAAGCGTCGTTCTGGCTGCCCGATACGCCCGACCCGGCGCAAGCGACCCGTGCCATGGGGATCGTCTATGAATACATTCCCGGATCTGCGGGCAACACCAACATCGCGGTGGGCATCTACGTCCGCGGTGTCCAAGGTTGGCAGTTCGCGGGCCAGGTGCAGGGCCTGTTCGGCCAGTCGCCGAGCGCACCGCAGTTTTCCGCGACCCATGCCGAGGTGTCGACGATGATGCCGGGGCCAAACGACCCCCGCTGCTGTCCCACGCAGGTCACCCGCTGGCGCATCGATCTGCGCACACTGGCCGCGCAACGCCTGAACTGAGGAGCCGTCCGTGATCCGACATTGCGTCATGCTGCGCCTGCGTGCCGGGGTCGGGCTGACGGCGCTTGTCCCGGTCATGGACGGGCTGGCGGACATTGTGGATCGGCTGGACGGGTGTTCGGGTTTCCATGCCGGGCCGAACCGGGATTATGAACAGAAGTCGCCCGGTTTCTCTTATGGATTCACGCTGGATGCGCGGGATGTGGCAGCGCTCGCGGCCTATGCGGAGCATCCCGAACACAAAATACTGGGCTCCAGGTTGGTGGACTTTTGTCAGGACGGTGCTGATGGGATCGTGGTCTATGATTTGGAGGTGTCCCCATGATCACACCTGAATTCGTCGCCATCTGGATTGCGTGGATCATGGCGGGTGGTTCGCCCGGGCCTGCGACCATGGGTATTGCAGGCACGGCCATGGCGTCGGGGCGGGCGGCAAGCCTGGCCTTTGCCCTTGGCATTCTTGCGGGGTCGGCCAGTTGGGGCATTGCGGCGGCCCTTGGCCTGTCGGCGATCATGCTGGCCAATGCCTGGGTGTTCGAGGTGGTGCGGTATGTGGGCGTGGCCTATCTGAGCTGGCTGGCGTTCAAGGCTTTGCGCCGGGCGGCGGCACCGGGGTCGGCGGCCTTGGGTACACCGTTTTCGGGTGGCGCGCGCGCGCTTTTTGCCAAGGGGGCCGCAATCCACATCACCAATCCCAAGGCGATCCTGAGTTGGGGATCGATCTTTGCCATTATCGCCCCCAACGATGCCACCGTGACCACGCTGCTGGGCTATTTCGGCATCCTCTATGCTGGGTCGATCCTGATCTTCGTCGGTTATGCGTTCCTGTTCTCGTCGCGCCGGATGGTCGAGGCGTACGGTCGTGCGCGCCGTTGGTTTGACTTGGCCTTTGCCGGGTTCTTTGGCGTGGCCAGCTACAAGATCCTGACGGCGCGGTTGCAATGATACTGGGCATCGGCACGGACCTTGCAAATATCGAACGGATCCAGGGCACGCTGGACCGGTTCGGGGACCGTTTTCGCAACCGTGTCTTTACCGATGTCGAGCAGCGCAAGGCGGAGCGGCGGGCGGATACTGCGGGCACCTATGCCAAGCGTTGGGCGGCCAAGGAGGCGTGTTCCAAGGCGCTGGGAACTGGCCTGCGCATGGGCATCGCTTGGAAGGACATGGCCGTCAGCAATCTGCGCACGGGCCAGCCCGTGATGCACGTGACAGGCTGGGCCGCGGAACGACTGGCCGAAATGACCCCAGAGGGGCACGAGGCAATCATCCACGTCACCCTGACCGACGATCACCCCTGGGCGCAGGCCTTTGTCGTGATCGAGGCGCGGCCGCTTTAGGGCGGACGACACGTCCGCCTTACGGGCGCATAACCCCAGTACAAGGCGCGCATGTTGTCAGCACCGCGCACCAGGGTGCGCCTTACGTGCAGCGGGTCGTCGCGTAAGGCGGACGTGTCGTCCGCCCGGCTGCCTTGACACTGTGCGACCGCAGCCGCATGTAGCCTGAAACCGCACCGACCCGAGCAGGAGTGCCGCATGGCGACCAAGGAAACCAAGAAAGACAGCGGCGTGGTCGAGACGATCAAGACCATTGTCTATGCCCTTCTGATTGCGGGCGTGTTCCGCACCCTGTTCTTTCAACCCTTCTGGATCCCGTCCGGTTCGATGAAGGAAACGCTGCTGATCGGCGATTTCCTGTTCGTGAACAAGATGGCCTATGGCTACAGCTATGCATCGTGCCCGTCCTTGCGTTTCATTGGGCTGGATGCGCAAAAGCTTTGCGGGTTTATCGATGGTGACAACACCCGTATCCTGGCGGGTGAACCCGAGCGTGGCGATGTGGTGGTGTTTCGCCATCCCGTCACCGGCACCGATTTCATCAAGCGGTTGATTGGCGTGCCGGGCGATACGGTGCAGGTCCGTGACGGGCAGATCTTTCTCAACGGTGCCCCGGTACCGCAGGATCCCGACGGTACCTTTACCGAAGTCTTTGACGCGCAGGGCCCGCAGGGTCTGTTGCCGCGGTGCTCAAACGGCCCGGTCGGGCGCGGTGCGACCTGTGACAAGCAGCGGTTCGTGGAAACCCTGCCCGGTGGAACCGAATACGTGGTCCTGAATGTCGGCGATCAGGGCCCTGACAGCCCAGACAACACCGGCACCTATATCGTGCCCGAGGGCGAATATTTCTTCATGGGTGACAACCGCGACAACTCTGCCGACAGCCGGTTGGCGCAATTGGCCCGCGGCGTCGGGTTCGTGCCATATGAAAACCTGATCGGTCGCGCCGACCGCATCATGTTTTCCAGCGCGGGTCGGTCGATGCTGTTTTTCTGGACCTGGCGCGGCGACCGCTTCTTCAAGGGGATTGAGTGAAGAACGCAACGACAACGCCCGGCATCCTGACTGCATTGGCAGGGTCCTTTGACTGGAGCGGGAATTCCGGGCGCCTGACCTTCGCGGTCGCTCTGCTGATTACCACGATCTTTATCGGCCTCGGGATGGAACTGGGGTGGCACGATACGGCACCGCTGTTGTTCTTTGGCGTTGCCGCGCTGCTGCTTTTTGCCTTTCTCGGCCAGATGCGTCGGCGTATGCGGGATGCCGGGTGGCATGGGGCGTGGATGTGGGTTTGCGTCATTCCCTATGTCGGTTTGATCCCTCAGTTGGTGCTGTTGTTCCGCAAGGGACAGGGCCGACAGGTCGGTGAAAGCGCGATCCTGCGGCGGGCGGGGTGGATGCTGGCACTGGCAGTGTGCGTGATCTTTGCGACGCGCGGGTTTTGGTGGGCCCCTTACTGGTTGCCCTCGGGCAACATGAAACCGGGTTTGCAGGTCAATGACTTTATCGTGGTGCGCCAGTCATCGACCGTGCCTGCGCGTGGCGATGTCATCGTGTTTCGTCACCCGGTGCGGGGGACCGATTTCGTCAAACGCGTGATCGGGTTGCCGGGGGATACCGTTGCGCTTGAGGCCGGGCAGGTCCTGTTGAACGGCGTTCCGTTGCCGCAGGATGACGCGGGTCTGTTCGTCGAAACCTTTGAACGGCAGGGCGCGATGGGCCTGTTGCCGCGCTGTGCCAACGGCGCGGTCGGCATGGGCCAGCGCTGCGAAAAGCGCGCCTTGGTCGAAACGCTGCCATCGGGTCGCAGCTATACCGTTCTGGACATTGCGCAAACACCTTTGGACACCACCCGGATGTTCACCGTGCCTGTGGGCCATCTTTTTGTGCTGGGTGACAACCGCGACAATTCCGCTGACAGTCGCATCGCGCAGGCGGCTCGTGGCATGGGGTTCGTCCCGGTCGAAAACGTGATGGGCCGGGTGACGTTGGTTCTGTTTTCGTTTTCCGGCGACCTTGATCGCGTGATGAAAGGGGTCAGATGAAACTGGGTGCAGACCTTCGGGCTTTTGCCGCGCGCATCGGGCACGAATTTGCCCACCCCGATCTGCTGGTCGAGGCGGTGACCCACGCCTCCATGTCGTCGCCCACGCGCAGCGACAACCAGCGGCTGGAATTTCTGGGTGATCGCGTGCTGGGTCTGGTGATGGCGCAGGCGCTGCTCGAGGCAGATGAAAGCGCGGCCGAGGGCCTGTTGGCCCCCCGCTTCAACGCTCTGGTGCGCAAGGAAACCTGCGCCGACGTCGCGCGCGAGGTTGATCTGGGCGCGGTTCTGCGGCTGGGCCGGTCAGAGATGGTGTCAGGTGGCCGACGCAAGCAGGCGCTGCTGGGCGACGCGGTCGAGGCGGTGATTGCCGCCGTTTACCTGGACGCAGGGTTTGACACGGCGCGGGACCTGATCCTGCGGCTGTGGGGCGACCGGATCACACGTGTCGACAGCGACGCCCGCGACCCCAAGACCGCGTTGCAGGAATGGGCGCAGGCCCGCGGGCTGAAACCGCCCGCCTATGTGGAAATGTCCCGGTCGGGACCGGATCACGCGCCGGTTTTTACCATCGCCGCTGAACTGGACAACGGCGCCCGTGCCGAGGCGACCGCAGGGTCCAAACGCGAGGCGCAACAGGCGGCGGCCAAAGCGCTGCTGGACCGGATGGAGCGTTAGGACAAGCGACGCGACACTGCGGGCGCTGTGATCTGGCATCCCGCCCATTTATGCGCTACCTGCACCCTTCACGCATCAAGGACCCATGCCCATGACCACCCGCGCCGGTTTCGTCGCCCTGATCGGAGAGCCCAATGCGGGCAAGTCCACGCTGCTGAACCGCATGGTCGGGGCCAAGGTCAGCATCGTGACCCACAAGGTGCAGACCACCCGCGCCCGTATCCGCGGTGTGGCGATGGAGGGCGACAGCCAGATCGTTTTTGTCGACACGCCCGGCCTGTTTCAACCGCGCCGCCGTCTGGACCGCGCCATGGTCGCCGCCGCGTGGGGCGGGGCCGCGGATGCTGACGTGGTTGTGCTGATGGTCGAGGCGCACCGGGGCGTGACCCCGGGCGTCGAGCGCATTCTGGAAGGGTTGCAGGAGATCGGGCAGGGCCGCACCGTGGCGTTGGCCATCAACAAGATCGACCGGGTCGAAGCCCCTGTGTTGCTGGGCCTGACGAGGGACCTGAACGATCGCTACGGCTTTGCCGAAACCTTCATGATTTCGGCCGAAAAGGGATATGGTGTAGACGAGTTGCGCGCGTGGCTTGCGGGTGAAGTCCCCGAAGGCCCGTGGTTGTATCCGGAGGACCAGATCGCCGACCTGCCCATGCGCATGATCGCCGCTGAAATGACCCGCGAGAAACTGACCCTGCGCCTGCATCAGGAACTGCCCTACCAGTTGACCGTGGAAACCGAGAACTGGGAAGAACGCAAGGACGGGTCGGCTAGGATCGATCAGATCATCTATGTCACGCGCGATGGCCACAAGGGCATTGTTCTGGGTCACAAGGGCGAAACGATCAAGGCCGTATCTCAGGCCGCGCGCGCCGAATTGACGGAATTCCTGGGGCGCAAGGTGCACTTGTTCCTGCAGGTCAAAGTGCGCGAAAAGTGGCAGGAGGAGGCCGAGCGCTATGACCAGATGGGTCTGGACTTCAGGGACGGCAATGCCTGAGCGCTGCTGCGGGCGAGGGGTGCAGGTTGCGGGCCGGCCCTTCGGGGAGGATTTTTTCGGGACAGAGACGGGTGGACCGTGGCGCGGCTGACCTCACGGTTCTGGGTGGATGCCTATTTGGCCCGGCTGCGTTTTGCGGACATCCCCGGCTTTGTCGTCGCCCACGGGGATGACACAGGTGGTGCTGTTCTGGTCAAGGTGAATACGCTCGACGGGCAGGCGGTGTTGTTTCAGCGCAGTTTCGATCTGATGCACGATAAAAGGGTCTGGGCGGAACTGGCCAGCGGGGACGAGGCCGACGTGGATGCCGCCGTGACCCGACAGCGCGGGTTCGATCCCGATCTGTGGGTGATCGAGGTTGAGGACCGCCTGGGCCGACATCTGCTGGACCAAGAGGGGCTGGCCTGAGATGGAGTGGCGCGGCACCGGCATCCTGTTGACCGCCCGCCGCCATGGCGAGACGAGCGCCATCATCGACGTCTTTACCGAGGAAAGGGGCCGCCATGCCGGGGTCGTGCGCGGCGGAACCAGCCGCAAGGTGGCTCCCGTGCTGCAACCCGGTGCGCAACTCGACGTGGCGTGGCGCGCGCGGCTTGAGGATCACATCGGCACCTTTGCCGTGGAGCCGGTGCGCAGCCGCGCGGCCTTGGTCATGGATGACCGGCTGGCGCTGGCGGGGTTGAATGCCGTGACCGCGCTTCTGGCCTTTTGCCTGCCGGAACGCGAGCCGCATCGCGCGCTGTATCGCCGGACCGAGCAGTTGCTGGATCTGCTAGGCCAGAACGAGGTCTGGCCGCTGGCTTACTTGCGCTGGGAATTGTCGCTGCTGGAAGACATGGGCTTTGGCCTTGATCTGTCTGTCTGTGCCGTGACCGGGGCGACCGAGGGATTGGCATATGTGTCGCCCAAATCCGGCCGGGCGGTGTCGCGTGCGGGGGCGGGGGAGTGGGTGGACCGTTTGCTGCCCCTGCCGCCCGTGCTGCGGGGCGAGGGCGAGGCACCGGACGAAGAGGTCGCCCAAGGGTTGCGCACCACGGGGTACTTCCTCGAATCGCATTTGGCGCCAGATCTGGGCCACAAGCCGCTGCCCGAAGCGCGCGGGCGGTTCGCGGCGGCGTTCACTCGGACGCTGTAAACACCATCTGGCGACCGTCACCGCGCAGGATCAGCCTGTCGCCGTCCCGTTTGGCTGTTTGCATGGCGGCAAGTGCCTGGAAATACGCCGTTTCCGCCCGCAGACTCGGGCAGGCCCGCTTGGTTGCGCGCAGGCGCCTCGCGTCAAATGCCGGGTACTGTGCGCCGCTGCCGCCTGCATAGCTGTTGCAGGGTGCCCGGCCCGAGACGCGACTGTCCGGAGCAATCGTCAGCGTGGCATTGGCCGAATATGGCGTGCCGTCGATCTGGGCCAGCTGCCACACCGTGGCTGCGACGGTCTGCGCCTGACAGGCCGTCAGCCCCGTCATCAGCATCGCCAGGGCGAGGCGGATCATTTCAGGGCCAGCACCAGATCGATCAATGCGGCAAAGGCCACCAGCCCGTCGCCGTCATCCAGATGTGTCTGCTTGAGCCCGATCAGCGCACCATAGGCGGCCTTGGAAAAGTCATCGTTCGAGATGCCGATATCGCCCATCAGCGCCTCGAGCCGCGTCATGCGCGCCCTGTCGACTTCGGCCAGGGTTTTGGCCACGGACGGCTCGGCCTGGGCCCAGGAGCGCAGGGCCGGGTCGGCGGCGTCGTTTTGGACCATCTGGCCGAAGCGGATCAGCTTGTCGGTGGACGATCCGTCATCAGCCCCGTCTTCGGTCAGCCGCTCCAGTGCGGTGGTTTTCCAGGTGTCCAGCAGGGCCGCCTGGAACGCGGGCACATCCTTGAAATGCCAGTAGAATGATCCCTTGGACGTCTTGAGGTGACGCGACAGAGGCTCGGCGCGCAGGGCTGAGGGGCCGAGTGCGGCCAGCTGTTGCAAACCTGCGTCGATCCATGCGGCGGGGGAGAGGGGTGTCTTGGGCATGAGGCAGGCGTACGACCGCGTATTTGGAGTTTCAAGGGGAACCGTGCGGCCCGGTGCGAATAGGCGCGATGTTGCGTACGCGCAGTGGTTGTATGCGCAGGTTTCCGACAATTTGGCGGTATGACAGTGACTTAGAATGCAGATACAACGGCAAGAGTCACGACGGCCAGCATCAGTCCGGCCATCAGGATGTTGATCCGACGCTGGTGTGCGGGGGGCAGGTCCAGCGCCTTGAGACGGGCCCCCAGCCAGACCCAGAACACGTGGATCGGCACCCAGATCGCGTTGACGACGAGCACTTTCCAGATCGCCTCGGCCATGAGGGCGTCGGGAAAGATGGCGAAGCCCGAAAAGAGCGCGGTGTTGACCGCATAGGCCTTGGGGTTGATCGGTTGCAGAAGGATACCGGCCAGCACGCCGGGCTCCTTGTGGGCCTGTACGAAGGCAAGTTGGGATCCGGCCAGGGCGATGCGCAGGGCGAGATACAGCAGATAAAGCGTGGAGGCCGCGAACAAGATGTTTCGGATCAACGGGTTGGCCAGAACAAGTGCGGCCAGGCCCGTCACCACGGCCAGGATCACGAGGTTGTTGCCGACAAACAGGCCCAGCACGTAGCGCAGCCCCGGGCGCATGCCGTACGCCGCGCCGACACCTGCCGCCGACAGAACGCCGGGGCCGGGGGTAACGATCAGAAAGAAGACGGCGGCGGCAAAGGTCAGCATGGCGTGAGAATGGCGTAGCCGGCACCGTGCGCGCAACGGTTAACGGGCGCCGCGGGACGCAACGTCGCCAGAGGCGCGTTAACCCCTGTGTGTGTTGGGAAACGGCCGATGCACCACGCGTACACAATCCGTGCACACAACGTGCACCGACAGGTGCACCACATGGGCAAAAGCCCATGATGAACTGTGCGTGCGGTGCGGAGTGTGAACAGACCGTTAAAGGGGGGGTGGGGTGCCGGGCTGAAGCCCGGCCTGCCTCTTTCTTTGATGGTGATGGGTGCGGGCGGCGGCTTGCGTCAGCCTAGCAGACGCCGCGCGATAACCTGTGCCTGGATCTCGGCGGCCCCTTCAAAGATGTTCAGGATGCGGGCGTCACACAGCACGCGGGAAATCTTGTATTCCAGCGCAAAGCCGTTGCCGCCGTGGATCTGCAACCCGTTGTCGGCGGCGGCCCATGCCACGCGCGCGCCCAGCAGCTTGGCCATCCCGGCCTCGACATCGCAGCGCCGTCCCTCGTCCTTTTCGAAGGCGCTGAAATAGGTCAGTTGACGCGCCACCATGATTTCCACCGCCATCATCGCCAGCTTGTTGGCGACCCGGGGGAAGGCGATCAGGGATTTGCCGAATTGCTTGCGGTCGATGGCGTATTGCATCGAGATATCGAGCGCCGATTGCGCCACGCCGATGGCGCGGGCGGCGGTCTGGATGCGGGCGGATTCGAACGTCTCCATCAGCTGTTTGAAGCCTTTGCCCTCTTCCCCGCCCAGCAGGTTCTCGCCCTTGACGTGGAAGTTGTCGAAGCCGAGCTCGTATTCCTTCATTCCGCGGTAGCCCAGCACTTCGATCTCGCCGCCGGTCATGCCATCCGTGGGGAAGGGGTGTTCGTCCGTGCCCGGCGTCTTTTCCGCCAGGAACATCGACAGGCCCTTGTAGTCGGTCGTGTCGGGATCGGTCCGCGCCAGCAACGTCATCACCTGCGTGCGGGTGGCATGGGTGATCCAGGTCTTGTTGCCCGTGACCTTGTAGTCGCCGTTGTCATCCTTGACCGCGCGGGTGCGCAGTGACCCGAGGTCGGACCCGGTGTTGGGTTCAGTGAACACGGCTGTGGGCAGGGTTTCGGCGCTGGCCAGTTGCGGCAGCCATTTCTGTTTCTGTTCCTCGGTGCCGCCTGCGATGATCAACTCGGCCGCGATTTCGCTGCGGGTGCCAAGGGAGCCCACGCCGATATAGCCGCGCGACAGTTCCTCGGACACGACGCACATGGACGCCTTGGACAGGCCAAAGCCGCCGTATTCTTCGGGGATGGTCAGGCCGAAGACGCCCATCTCGGCCAGTTCCTCGATCACCTCCATGGGGATCAGTTCATCCTTGAGGTGCCAGTCATGGGCAAAGGGTTCGACCTTTTCCACGGCATAGCGGCGGAACTGTTCGCGGATCATTTCCAGCTCTTCATCAAGGCCGGAGGCGCCCACCGTGATCTCGGCGCTGCGTTCCTGCATCAGGTCAACAAGGCGCAGGCGCGCGGCCTGGGTGTTGCCGGATTGGGTCAGCGTCATGACGGCGGGTTCCATCATCCCGCGCATGTCGTCCTGGGTCAGGCCCATGTCCTGAAGTCGCAGGATTTCGCCCTGGTTCATCTGGATGCCGCCATAGATCTGCCAGAGGTATTCGCCGAATGCGATCTGGTGGATCAGAGCCTCGACCTCGCCGAATTTGGACTGGGCGTTCAGCGCCTCGGCCCAGTTCTGCATCTGGCGCAGGCTTTCGACATAGGTGGCCAGCCATGCAAGCCCGTGTGCTGCGGTCTGGTGCTGTTCGACCAGCGCGCCCGAGATGCGGCCATCGACGGTAAGCTGCGCGCGCAGGTTGCTGCGGGCAGTTTTGAGAATACCCTCGACCGGGGCGATCGCAGCGCCAGTCAGTGCCAGCAGATCATTCAGCAATACAGGGCGCGTGTCGCCCAAATCCTGTCCGTCATGTGCCATGGTCTTATCCCTCATCTCGTCGGTCGGCTCCTTCTAGCTATTTCGCAGGTGCAGCGCAACAATAATACGTTTGAATATTTGGTTTTGTTCTATTCTTTCGCGTTGATATTTTGCGGTGCAGCGCTAATGCCGCTAAACCAGCCGGATGGAGACATTTTTCAGCCTGCTGTCGCCGTCGGTCTGGGCCTTTGCCTGTGTGATTGCCGTGCTGGGGGGGCTGGTCAAGGGCGTGGTCGGCTTTGCCATGCCCACTGTCATCATTTCGGGGCTGTCGTCGATCATTTCGCCGGAACTGGCGCTGGCAGGGCTGATTCTGCCGACGCTGGTGACCAATGTGACCCAGGCCCTGCGGCAGGGGATCGGGCCGGCATGGCGGTCCGCGTTGCGGTTCCGGGTGTACTTGGTGGTGGGGGCGGTGGCGCTGTTGATCAGCGCGCAACTGGTGCCGGTCTTGCCGACGCCGGTGTTGTTCGGCGTGATCGGCGGGGCGGTGACGCTGTTTGTGGTGATGCAGATCGCGGTCCTGCGGCTGACGCTGCGTCGACAGCGCGTGGATGTCGAGGCTGGCGTGGGCGCGGTGGCCGGTGCGCTTGGCGGCGTATCGGGGATGTGGGGGCCGCCCACGGTGCTGTATCTGACCGCGCTCGACACCGAAAAAGCCGAACAGATGCGTGTGCAGGGGGTGATATACGGGCTGGGGTCCGTGGCGCTGGTCGCCGCCCATATGTCATCGGGTGTATTGCGGGCGGAAACGCTGCCGCTGAGCCTTGTGTTGATTGCCCCGGCCCTGTTGGGCCAATGGCTTGGTGGTAAAGTGCTCGACCGGATAGATCAGACCAGGTTCAAACGCATCACGCTTGTCTTCCTTCTGGTCGTGGGTCTCAACCTGATCCGGCGTGCTGTGGTCGGTTAGGACGCGCGGCGCGCGACTGTCAGACCGGAGACGTCCTCGATGAAGGTCACGATGCGCGACTTGATCTTTTCGTCTTCGATGGCGGCCAGCGCGTTCACGATATCGAGACCGCGATCATTGCGCGGCATGATGTCGTCTTCGGCGAGGCCTTCGAAGAAATAGGACGTGGGCACATCAAGGATGCGCGACAGTTCGAACAGCCGGCTTGCGGCGATCCGGTTGGAACCGATTTCGTACTTTTGAATTTGCTGGAAAGACAGGTTTAGGCGTTTGGCAACATCCGTCTGCGACATACGACGCAGCGTGCGGATTTGCTTGAGACGCTTTCCAACGTGGATGTCGACTGGGTGTGACATCAATGATTACCTCCGGTTGTTGTTATGGAGGCAAACTCCGAGATTGGCGCGCTTGTTTCAATTGACCAGTTGTGCGCGTGAAATACACGTAAATGTTGCATTGATGTATGATTTGTTTAACTATCTAGTATTATAGATCATACATTGAGGTATCCCTTTGAACGCGCCCGTTGTGAAATTGTCCGAGAACCACCAGCCCCTTTTGTTCGAGATGATGCGGTCGTTCACGACCCTGGCCCAGACGCTGAACCTGAGCCACGCGGTCGAGGCATTGGGAAGCACCCGACAGACGGTGCGACGCCATATCGCGCAACTGGAAGAGGCGAAAGGGGAACAACTTTTTGACGTTGTGGACCGCCAGTATCGCCTGACCGAAGCGGGGCAACGCGCCCTGCCCGAGGCGCTGGATCTGCTGGCCCGCGGGCGGTCGTGGTTGATGGGGAACGTGACGCATATCAATGGTCTGCAACACGTGCGCGCCACCCTGTCCGAGGGCCGCAGCTTTTGGTTGCACCAGCGCCCGCTGGGCGACATCTGGACCTGCACGCGCCCGTTGTTGCGCGAATCGTTCCGGGCCTGGGCCATGGCGGGGGGCGAGCTCGAATCGGAAATCATGACGCATGTGCGCCCCTTCTTCATGGTCTACCGTGATTCGCCCAACGGTTGGATCTGTACGGAAATCGGCGACGAATCGTCTTATGTCTCGTGGTCGGGCTGGGCTGCGGCCCGGTCCAGCATCGGGCGAAACATGACCGTCCTTCCGGGGGGCGACGAATTTGCGCACCTTATGATTGAACCTTTCGAAGATACCGAGATTCACCAACATTCCCGTCTGGATCATGTATTTACGCAGCTGCAACGCGAGGTAGACGGCCCTTATTTGCCCATATGCTACCGTAGGTTGCTGCTTGGTGGGCGGTTCCCGGACGGTACATTCGCCCTTATCTCAGTCGTGGATCGTCATCACGGGATCGAAATCGCAGGTCTCGATCCGGCCCTCGCGGACGCGATGCCCTCTGAGGTAGTGATGCCCGCCAACCCGTTAAGGTTAAAATTCGAGCAGAAAGTGTAATCTTGGTCTATCGTTAGCGTAGAACTTGCTAACGGAGACATGCGATGACCATCCACTACGAAACGCGCGAAGACTTTCTTTACGCGACCAGCAACGACGTAATCCAGCGTATGGGTGTGACACTGAAGGTCGGCAACGACTTTGAAGAGTATCGCAGTCTGCTTGCAGAGGCGCGACCGGACCACACGCTGGGCGAGCCGTTCGAGCCGACGAAATACAACCTGAACCGGACCAATTCGCTGTGGATGGTCGGCCACGATTCCAACGGCAAGATCATCCATACGCAGGCGATGCGTTGCCTGAATTTGCAGAACATGACCCTTGGTGAATATCTGGGCCGCAACCTGCGCCAGTTCGAGCCGTCCGGGATGGACATCGACTATGACCGCTCGACCTATCGTCCGGGTCCTGCGGCCAAGCGGATGAGCGGCACCATCGTGTACCACGGCGAGTTCTGGGTGGGCGGATCGGCGCGCCAGGGCACGGTCCTGTCACCTGCGCTGGGGCGTCACGCGTTCCTGACCGCCGTACGCTGCTGGCGGCCCGACTACACGTTCGGTTTCATCGCCAAGCGTCTCGCGTTCAAGGGGTTCTCGGCGCGGTTCGGGTTCATGCATAGCGAACCTAACGCCATAAAATACCTGCTGAAAGGCAGCGACCAGTGCTTTGAGGGCACGATGGGGTACATGGCCCGGGAAGACCTGGACTATGTCCTTGACTGTCCCGCCGAGGACCTGATGGCAGAAGCCGCCTGAACGAGGTGCGCCGTGGTGTCAGCCGATGGCTGCGGCGCGCACGTCCTCGTCGATATAGGGCAGGTACTGTTCGAAGTTGCCTGAGAACATGTCGACCAGTTTCGCCGCCTGCACGTCGTAGGCGGCCCCGTCTTCCCAGGTGCGGCGTGGGTCCAGCAGAATGTCCGCCACGCCCGGCACCGACACCGGCACATCAAAGCCAAAGCTGGCATCCTTGCGGAACTCGCCCGCCGCCAGCGTTCCGTCCAGTGCCGCCGTCAGCAGGGCGCGGGTGGCGCGGATCGGCATCCGCGATCCGGTGCCATAGGCCCCGCCTGTCCAGCCGGTGTTCACCAGCCAGCAGGTCGCGCCGTGCTTGGCGATCTTTTCCTGCAGCAGCTTGCCATAGACCTCGGGCCGCCGCGGCATGAAGGGTGCGCCGAAACAGGTCGAGAATGTGGGTTCGGGTTCGGTCACGCCGCGTTCGGTTCCGGCCACCTTTGACGTGAAGCCCGACAGGAAATGATACATCGCCTGCGCCGGTGTCAGCCGTGCAATCGGCGGAAGTACGCCGAAGGCATCGCAGGTCAGCATGATGATGTTCTTGGGGTGTCCCCCCAGCGCATTTGCGCTGGCGTTTGATATGTAATGCAGCGGGTAGGCGCAGCGCATGTTCGCCGTCAGGCTGTCATCCTCGAAATCCAGTTCCTTGGTGTCGGGGTCGTAGACCATGTTTTCGATCACGGTCCCGAATTTCTCGGTCGTGGCATGGATCTCGGGCTCTGCCTCGGCCGACAGGTTTATGGTCTTGGCGTAGCACCCGCCTTCGAAGTTGAAGGTGCCGCGATCAGACCAGCCGTGTTCGTCGTCGCCGATCAGCGTGCGGCCCGGGTCGGCCGACAGCGTCGTCTTGCCCGTGCCGGACAGGCCGAAGAACACCGCCGTGTCCACCGGGTTGCCGTGGGCATGGTTGGCCGAGCAGTGCATCGGCATCACGCCGCGGTCGGGCAGAAGGTAGTTCAACAGCGTGAACACCGATTTCTTGTTCTCGCCCGCGTATTCGGTGCCGCCGATCAGGATCAGCTTGCGGTCAAAGTTCATGGCGATGACGGTTTCCGACCGGCATCCGTGCTTTTTCGGGTCCGCCTGGAAGCTGGGGCAGTTGATGACCGTGAAGTCGGCGATGAAGTCGGCCAGATCCTCGGCGTCGGGGCGGCGCAGCATATGGCGGATGAAGAGCCCATGCCAGGCCATTTCCGTCACCATGCGCACATTGATCGAATAGCTGGGGTCGGCCCCGCCGGTCAGGTCCTGCACGTAATATTCGCGGCCCTTCATGTGGTCCAGCATGTCGTCGTACAGCGCGTCGAACCCTTCGGGCGACATTTCGGCGTTGTTTTCCCACCAGATGCTGTCGGCGACGCTGTCGGTTCTGACCACGTGCTTGTCCTTGGGGGACCGGCCGGTGAACTTGCCTGTGGTGACAAGAAAGGTGCCGCCCTTGCCCAGCGTGCCCTCTTTGCGGGCAAGTGCGCGTTCGATCAGCGCGGGTTCGATCAGGTTGTAATAGACATCGCCCAGCCCTTCGATCCCTTGATCTTCGAGGCGGAACTGCGGGTTGACCCGTCCAAATGTCATATTGTGTCTCCTGTTGCCGCAGTGCGGTGAACTGCTGAGAAGCGCTGAGGTCTGATGCGCGCCCGACGGTCTTAGCATGTCGGATTCCGCAGTGAACAGGCGGCTTTGCCCCAGTTAGCGCCATCATGGCACCCGGTTGCGCAAACAGTGTTTCCGATAGGTGTACGCAACCGTTGAATGTGCGGCAATTTAGCCATTCCTAACCATTTTCTGGCGACAGTGGCGGTGCTTTCGGCGTGTGATTCGCAGTTATGGATTGATTCGGAAGGGCAAAACCGAAACAATGACTGGAAAAAACAACAACAAGTCCGAGCAGTATAAGGAAACAGGCAATGTCTAAAATTGCATTGGTGGACGACGACAGGAATATCCTGACGTCCGTATCCATGACGCTTGAGGCCGAAGGGTTCGAGGTCGAAACGTTCAATGATGGTCAGGCGGCGCTGGACGCCTTTAACAAGCGCCTGCCCGACATGGCCGTGCTGGACATCAAGATGCCGCGCATGGATGGCATGGACCTGCTGCAGCGCCTGCGGCAGAAGACAACGATGCCGGTGATCTTTCTGACATCGAAAGATGACGAGATCGACGAGGTGCTGGGCCTGCGCATGGGGGCCGACGACTACGTCAAGAAACCGTTTTCCCAACGTCTTCTGGTGGAACGCATTCGCGCGCTCTTGCGCCGCCAGGATGCCGTTGCCACCGACGAGGTCGGCGTCACCGAAGAAACCAAGGTGATGGAACGCGGTGACCTGCGCATGGATCCGCTGCGCCATGCGGTGACCTGGAAGGGCAAGGACGTGTCCCTGACCGTCACCGAATTTCTGCTGTTGCAGGCCCTGGCCCAACGGCCCGGTTTCGTCAAGTCGCGGGACCAGTTGATGGACGTGGCCTATGACGATCAGGTCTATGTGGATGACCGGACCATCGACAGCCACATCAAGCGCCTGCGCAAGAAGATGCGCAGCGCGGACCAGGAATTCTCGGCGATTGAGACGCTGTATGGCATCGGTTACCGGTACAACGAAGAATAAGCAGTGCCGCCAATGGTACATGGGCCGGGGCTGATCAGGGCCCCCGCCAAACAGGCAAGGGAAGTGCCGTGCGAGATATGAGCACCCCACCCGCGCGCGACGGCGATGTCGTGCTGGGAGAGGACTGGGTCGCGCCGGACAGCGTGGCCCCTTCCGAGATGCGGGACGACCGCGCGCGGCGCGGGCTGTTTTCGCTGCGCGCGTCGCCCCTGACCCGCAAGATCATAACCTTTAACCTGATTGCGTTGAACGTGTTGGTGGCGGGGATCCTTTACCTGAATTCCACCCGCGACAGCCTTGCCGTGCAACGGATTTCGGCCCTTGTCGCCCAGGCGGAACTGGTCGCCGACGTGATCGAGGCGCGGCTGCCTGCCGGTGCGCCGGTCAATCTGGCCACCGGTGATGGGGTTGATCTGGCAAGCACCCTTGCGGGTCTGGACGTGCGCGTCGGGCACGACATCTATGTGTTCGACAACGCCGAAGCCATCGTGGCGCAAAGCCAGGGTACCTTGAAACCACTGCACGAAAGCACGCGGGACCGGTCGGACCCTGCGCTGCTGACGGACGGGCTGACGTGGTTGTGGGGCGTTGTATCGTCCCCCTTTGGCTCGGGCGGCGGTGCCACGCAGGTCCCGATCAACGAGCAATTGCGGACCTTGGTCGAACTCAGCCGGTCCGAGGGCACGCAGGTCGCGGATCTGCGGGATGTGACAGGCAGCAGCCTGTTTGGTGTCGTCACGCCCATCGTGCAGCAGGACCTGATCGTCGGTGCCGTCGCGCTGACCAGCGCGTCAGGCGAAATCGACAGGTTTGTCCGCAGCGAACGCGAACGCGTGTTGCAGATGTTCGTGATCGCAACGCTGGTGTCCATCGGTCTCAGCCTTGTTCTGGCCTCGACCATCGCCAACCCGCTGGCCGACCTTGCGGCCGCTGCCGAACTGGGCCGGGACAAGAATGCCCGCAAGGTGAACCCCGGCCGCATCCGTATTCCCGACCTGACCGCCCGCCCGGACGAAATTGGCCGCCTGTCGGGCGCGCTGCGGGGCATGATCTCGGCGCTGTATAACCGCATCGATGGCAATGAACAGTTTGCCGCCGACGTCGCGCACGAGATCAAGAACCCGCTTGCCTCGCTACGCTCTGCCGTCGGCACGCTGCGCATGATCAAGCGCGAAGACCAGCGCGAAAAGCTGCTGGACGTGATCGAACACGATGTGCGCCGTCTTGACCGTCTGGTCAGCGACATCTCGAACGCCTCGCGGCTTGACAGTGAGTTGGTCAAGGAAGAGGAAGAGCCGTTCAACCTCATGAAAATGATCGAGAACCTCAGCCAGTACCTGGGCGAGGATGCGCGTGGCAAAGGCGTCGAATTCATCACCGATCTGCCCGAAGGCCCGATTCAGGTGCATGGGCTCGAGGCGCGGCTGGCGCAGGTGTTCGTCAACCTGATCACCAATGCGATTTCCTTTTGCGAAGATGGTGATGCGATCCGCGTCTGGGCGCGCAAACGTGAAAACCGCGTGCTGGTCGTTGTCGAGGATACCGGCCCCGGCATCCCCGATCAGGCGCTGACCAAGATATTCAAACGTTTCTACAGCCAGCGCCCGGACGAGCATTTCGGCAACAATTCGGGCCTTGGCCTTGCCATTTCGAAGCAGATCATCGAGGCCCATGGCGGCGTGATCTGGGCCGAAAATATCCGCCCCACGGACGCCGATATCACCTCTGAACCGCTGGGCGCACGGTTCGTGGTGGGCCTGCCGGTCTGACGCCCGGGAGGCGCGGATGATGCGTCTTCACGCCAGCGCAGTCGCATATGACGGCAAGGGGGTCCTGATCCAGGGCGCGTCGGGCAGCGGCAAGTCCGGCCTGTGCCTGCAGTTGATGGCACTTGGCGCGCTGCTGACTTCCGACGACCAGACTGAACTGGAGCGGCGCGGCGATGCCATCTGGGCCAGTGCGCCGGACCCGTTGCACGGCCTGATCGAGGCGCGCGGGATCGGGCTGTTGCGGGCCGATGCGGCCCCGGCTCCGATTGCACTTGTCATCGACATGGATCAGGTTGAGCCGGACCGACTGCCCCCGTTGCGCCAATTCGATATCCTGGGCGTCACGCTGCCGCTGTTTCAAAAAGTCGACAGCAATGCTTGGCCCGCGGGCATCCTGCAATATCTCAAGCGCGGAAGGAGCGCACCCGGATGAGCGACCCAGAAACCAAGGCGCGCCGCGCCGTGCTGATCACAGGCCCCGCAGGAGCCGGGCGGACCAGCGCGATCCGCGTGCTTGAGGATCTGGGATACGAGGCCATCGACAACCTGCCCTTGCGCCTGGTCCACACGCTGCTGGATGACCCCGAGGCGGACAGGCCGCTGGCGCTGGGTATCGACCCGCGCACCCGCGATTTTTCCGTGACGGCCGTCACCGACGCGCTGGGGCAAATGGCCGCTGTGCCGGGGCTGGTGCCCGAGCTTCTGTACATGGATTGCCGGACCGATGTCCTGCTGAACCGCTTTTCCGAAACCCGCCGCCGGCATCCGCTGGCCACCGGCGATCGGGTCGAGGCAGGCATTCAACGCGAACTGGACATGCTGACCCCGCTGCGTGCGCAGGCCGACGTGCTGATCGACACATCCAACCTGAACGTCCACCAGTTGCGGGCCGAGGTCGAACACTGGTTTTCCCCCGATGACCACGCCACCCTGTCGGTGTCTGTCCAAAGCTTCAGCTACAAGCGCGGGTTGCCGCGTGCCGTTGACATGGTGTTTGACTGCCGGTTCCTGAAGAACCCCTATTGGGATCCCGATCTGCGGCATCTGAATGGAACGGATCAGGGGGTCAGGGACCATATCGCGTCGGACCCGCGTGCCTCGGATTTCGAAGCCCATGTGCGCGATCTGATCCTGTGGTTGCTGCCGGCC
>JBCBFX010000013.1:0-54675 GCA_038527345.1 Pseudomonadota bacterium
GTCGCAGGTCGCGAACTCGCGGCTCCAGTCGATGGACAGGCCCAGCGGCTTCATCTGGGCGCGCATGTCGGCGATATTGTCGTAGGTCCATGTCTTGGGGTGGCCACCGATGGCCATGGCGGCGTTTTCGGCAGGCATTCCAAAAGCATCCCAGCCCATCGGGTGCAGCACGTTGTGGCCCGTCGACATTTTGTAGCGGGCAATCACGTCGCCCATCGTGTAGTTGCGGACGTGCCCCATGTGGATGCGTCCCGATGGGTACGGAAACATCTCGAGCACATAGTACTTGGGCTTGTCGGCACTGCGGCGGGCTTTGAACGTGTCCGCTTGCTCCCATGCCGCCTGCCAGCGGGCTTCGATCTCGGACGGGGTGTAGGTGGCCATGGGGATTGGGATCCTGGTCTTGCAAATGAAAACGCCGGGCGGTGGGGCCCGGCGCATGTCTTAGTGCGGAATGGAATGCTCTGAAAGGGGTCAGAGCCGTCCGTCCGACACGCGCAACTGGCGCGCGCGGGTTAGAATGGCATCTTCGACTGCACGCACGGTGGCCGCGCTGGCCGGACCGCGGCGGGTCTGAAGCGATACGTTCAGCGACCGGGCATCCAGGGCCGGGTCCTGGATCAGCACGGTCGCGCGATAGGCATTGCCGCCGCCGGGGGGCGTGCCGAACCCGGTGATGATGACGCCGGTATAGGGGTCAACGGATTGAATCGGCAGGAAATCCAGCACCTGCAACGATGCGGACCAGATGTAGCGGTTGACCTGAACGACACGCTCTTCGTTGCGGCGGGCACGGAACGCTTCTTGAATGGTGGTGCCACCCACGCCGTCCTGCTGTCGCGCGATATCCGGGTCCTTTTCAACCGGCCCGGTCGATCCGCTACCAAGGCGCAGACCACATCCGGCCAGCAGCACAATGGCACCGAAAACAGCCACGCGCGCAAGCCTGTGCACAGGTTTATCTTGAATGCCCATATATACGTCCCGGCCCGAGTTGTTTGACGCTTCTGATAGACAAGTTGCAGGCCCCTCGCAAGACAGAGCACGACGCGGGCCGGTTTGGGCGCCAAAAGTAACTGTGGCAAAGCTGCACCATTATGGGCCTCAATTATGGCATTTGCGGACCCCTCGCTTGAGATGGACAATCAAATGAGTGACACACCCTGCATCCCCTCGCCGGATTCCCCGGTTAGGGCGTGTGACTGAAAACCGAGGGAAAACTCATGAAAAAAGTTCTCTTCGCTACGACCGCGCTGATTGCCACATCGGGCATGGCAGCTGCGGAAGTGACGTTTGGTGGCTTTGGCCGTTTCGGCCTCTTCTACCAGGAAAACAACGACGCAACCGTGGGCAACAGCGACACGCGCATTGAGCAGCGTTTCCGCCTGACGGCCACCGGCACCGCGACTTCCGACAACGGTCTGGAATTCGAAGGTCGTATCCGTTTCCAAACAGACGACCAAGCCAACGGCAACTCGAACATTGCCAACCGTTCGGCTGCTGGCTTTGCTGTTTCGACCGGCGGCTTCCGCCTGGACGTGGGCCATGTGTCCGACGTTCTGGATTCGGGTGACGTGGTCAACTATTACGGCTACGGCGTTGGTCTGACATCTTTCGCTGAACAGTCGTCGGGCTTTGGCCTGGGCGCGGTTCCCGCCAATGATAACGTCGTGAATGGCTTCGGTACGTCCGCCGACGATTCCGAAATCCTGCCGACGGTCAAAGTGCGCTACATTGCGGGTGACCTGACCTTGGCAGCGTCGATCACCAACGGCACGTCTGCGCAAACGGCAACAACCGCCACGACCCTCGAAGAGTACCAGGTCGGGGTTGGCTACAGCTTCGGCAACTATTCGGTCGGCGTTGCCTTCGGCAATCAAGAACAGAATGCGACGGGCGCTGCCTCCGTAGACAACGACTTCTGGGCGGCGTCCTTCGACGGTGAAATCGGCGCGTTTGCGTTCTCGGTCCTGGTGGCTGACGACGATACGGCCGGTCGCGACACCCGCTACGGTTTCTCGGTCAAGTACGACGTGGGCGCAGCAACCGAAATCCGGTTCGCCTTTGCAGACGATGGCATCGACGCCAACGACGAAACCGTTGCCATCGGCTTCCGTCACGCGCTGGGTGGTGGTGTGTCGCTGCAAGGCGGTATCGGCCAGAACACCGGCGGCAACACGGTTGCCGACGTGGGTGTGATCTTCAACTTCTAAGCGCTGATCATTCCGACAGTTTCGGGGCGTGCCATGGGCGCGCCCCTTTTCTTTTGTGCGATCCTGATATCTTAAGGGCACAACGCCCAAACAGGACCCGCGCCCATGTCCCTCGACGCCATCACCCGAAAAATTGCCGCCGCCGAAAAGCGCGAAGGACGCGCACCCGGATCGGTCAAGCTGATTGCCGTCAGCAAGGTGCAACCGCAGGACCGTATCGCGCAGGTTCTGGACCAGGGTCACCGCCTGTTCGGCGAAAACCGTGTGCAAGAGGCCGAGGGCAAATGGCCCGCCTTTCGCGATAGCTATGGTGATATCGACGTCCACCTGATCGGGCCGCTGCAAAGCAACAAGACCCGGGCCGCCATGCAGCTGTTTCAGGCGATCCACACCGTCGACCGGCCCAAGCTGGCCAAGGCCATTGCGCGCCTGGCACAGGAACTTGGGCACTGCCCTGACCTGTTCATCCAGGTCAACACCGGGGAAGAACCGCAAAAGGCCGGGATCATGCCCGCCGACACCGACAGCTTTGTCGCCGACTGCCGTGCGCTGGACCTGCCGATCATCGGCCTGATGTGCATCCCGCCCGTGGACGAGGAACCGTCGCTGCACTTTGCCCTGCTGGCCAAGCTGGCGGACCGCAACGGGCTGGACCAGCTGTCGATGGGGATGAGCGCGGATTTCGAAAGCGCCATCGCGCTGGGGGCCACCCATGTGCGCGTCGGCTCTGCCATCTTTGGCGAACGGGTGGCGACATGATGCGCGGCATGCTGTTTCTGATCCTGCTCTGGCCCGGCCTTGCCCTTGGGCAGGATCTTGACCCCGGTCCGATGACGCCAACGGCGTGGGACGATTACAAGCGCGCCGCCGAGCTGTACAACGGCGGTGCCAGGTTGCAGGCGGGCTGCGTGATGTATCGCGGGCAATTCCGGGCGCGCCTGATGATGATGGCCGATCCCGACCTGCCGCCTGACGGCGCACCCGCGCTGTTTGCATCGCTGAATGAAATGGTCGCCCGCCCCATCAACCAATGGCTGGGCGGGGACCGGGACGACTGGATCGCTGTGCTGGAATGCGCTCGCCAGTGGGCTGCGGAAAATGACGACCCGGACTATCCGCGCAGGCGCTATGGCGCGGAACATGCCCGTGTGCTGGCGGGGCTTGAAGAGTTGATAGACGCGCTTCCGTCCCAAGCCGAATTGCGCGCGCAGCGCCGCGCCGCGGGCCTGCCAAACCGCTAGGTCACGATCAGCCGGGTTTCGAACCTGATCCGGGGCGCGATCCAGCGCAGGTGATCCGGTCGCAACCCGATGCACCCTTCGGTCGGGTATCCGGGCCGCCGCCAGCGGTGGATGAATATGGCCGACCCCCGCCCCGGCACCGCATAGGGCCAGTTCCAATCGGTCAGGATCACCAGATCATAAAGCGGATCCGCCCGCCGCAGCCGCTCGTGGCTGTAGGGGTAGGGCGCGCGGGCCATGTGGTTGTAATCCTCGGCCGTGCCATCGTCGGACCACACGTCGCCCGGACGGATCGGTACTGCCCAGTCAGCAGGGCGCGCCATCCGGTCGGGGCGATACAGCATCCCCACCAACCGATGCACGCCGCGCGGCGTGGCCCCATCGCCCTCGCGCTTGTCGTGGCGGACGCCGCCGCGCCCGATCGTGCAAGGAAACATCCGCCCGGCAAAGCGCAGACCACGCGGTGTCAGAACCAGGTCAAGCGGTGTCATCTGCGGGGCGGCAGATCTTGGAAACAGGGCAGGCCCTCGGCAACCAGGTGATAGGGCTGCGTGTCCTTCATGAATATCGCCATGGCCGGCCCGCCATAGTCGCCCGCCGGGTCATCCAGCGTACCGACCTTGACCACCGTCAGGCCGCGTTCCCGGATCACCGTCGTGATGTGGGTGCCGCAGGTCGGACAGAACTGGCGCAGGCGCGGGTTCGGAATATCATTGCGTTCGAATGCGGCGGCCGTGCCTTGGGTTATGGCAAACCCGTTGCTCGGCACGATCATGAAAAAATTCGGCCCGCCACCGGTGATGTACTGGCATTCGCGACAATGGCATTGCGCCTTCATCACCGGATCGCCCGTCACCTCATAGCGCAGCGTGCCGCAATAGCATCCGCCCTTCATCTTTCCTCCGCTCAAAGCAGGTGTCCAGACTTTGCGGCCTTGGTGGCAAGGTAATCGCTGTTGAACCGCGTCTCGCCCACTTTCAGCGGTACACGTTCGGTCACTGCAATGTCGCAGCTTTCCATCATCGCGACCTTGGCCGGGTTGTTGGTCAGCAACCGGACCGCGGAAAAGCCAAGCGCCTTCAGGATATCCGCGCCCAGGCGAAAATCACGCTCGTCATCCTCGAACCCCAGCCGGTGATTGGCCTCGACGGTGTCGAACCCCTGATCCTGCAGGGCGTAGGCGCGCATCTTGTTGGCCAGGCCAATGCCGCGCCCCTCCTGGTTCAGGTACAGCAGCACCCCCGCACCTTCGGCCCCCATCTGCGCCAGGGCCCCGCGCAGTTGCGGGCCGCAATCGCATTTCAGCGACCCCAGCAGATCGCCGGTGAAACAGGCCGAATGCAGCCGCGCCAGCACCGGGGCCGCGCGGTCGGGGCGGCCGATTTCGATGGCATAATGCTCCTCTCCCCCATCCTTGGGGCGAAAGACATGTAGCCGCCCGGTCTCGGACACTTCCAGCGGCAGGCTGGCCTGGACCACCGCGTGCAGCGGGCTGCGGTGACCCTGCAAGAACGGCATGGCGGCGTCCAGCGGTACCTGGGTCAGGCCATCCTCGACCGGCCCCTCCAGTTCCACGCACAAGACGGCGGGCAGCAGGCGCGCATCCTTGCACAGCTGGATGGCGGCGCGGTGCGCCGTGGCATCGCCATCGCGCAGGCTGGTCAGCGGCCCTTTCATCGGCATCGCCAGATCGTCGGCCGGGTCTGCGACGGCCTGCAACCACGCCACGCCCGCATCCGCAGGCACTGCCAGCCGGGCCACATCGCCGTCATAGGCCCGCGCCTTGAGGGTGTGCGCCCGCCGCGCGGTAATCGCCAGCGCCGCGGCTGCGGGCAACGCCTGTATTGCCGCCAGCCGCGCAGGCCCCAGCGTTTCCACCGCCATCGCCAGCACCGGCACCGGACCGTCCAGAACCACGGGCACCCCCATCCGCAGGTCACTGCGCGCGCGCGCCAGCCGTTCGACGATGTCGGGCCCCAAGGTCATGTTACAATCTTCCTGTCATGTCGCCCCGGACATACGCAAAAGCCGTCCGAATTGAAACATTTGGCGGTAAACCCACACATGGGCGTGAAAAACCCGGGCGCAATCTTGCTGGGAAAGCCCGCCCTGCACATCTATTCCTCAAGACAACGGGAGGGCAAACCCCATGGCGCAACTGAAAAAAATTCTTCTGGTCGACGATGACGAGGACCTGCGCGAGGCGCTGAGCGAACAGCTTATCATGACCGAGGACTTCGACGTGTTCGAGGCCGCCAACGGCCAGGACGCGCTGAGCCGCGCGAAAGAGGCGATTTATGACCTCGTGATCCTCGACGTGGGGCTGCCCGACACCGACGGGCGCGAACTCTGCCGCGTGATGCGCAAACAGGGGGTGAAATCACCCATCCTGATGCTGACCGGGCATGACACCGACGCAGATACCATTCTGGGTCTGGATGCCGGGGCCAATGATTACGTCACCAAACCGTTCAAGTTCCCCGTGCTTCTGGCCCGCATCCGCGCGCAACTGCGCCAGCACGAACAGTCCGAAGACGCGGTGTTCCAGCTTGGGCCCTATACGTTCAAACCATCGGTCAAGATGTTGATCACCGAGGACGACCGCAAGATCCGTCTGACGGAAAAGGAAACCAACATCCTCAAGTTCCTCTATCGCTCGACGGACGGCGTGGTGGCCCGCGACGTGCTGCTGCACGAGGTCTGGGGCTACAATGCCGGGGTCACGACCCACACGCTTGAGACGCATATCTACCGACTGCGCCAGAAAATCGAACCAGATCCGTCGAATGCGCGCCTTCTTGTGACCGAATCCGGCGGCTATCGTCTGGTCAGCTGATCTTGATTTGAATCAAAGCGGAACCATCCGCGTTTTGCGACGTTATCAGCACACCCCGCGCATGTCGGGGCCGCGTGTCGGCAATACATGCACCTCCCTGTTGGACTTGCCCGGGCCTTCGTGCCCGGGTTTTTTTGCTTTGGCGTGGTGGGGCGGATTTTTTGTCTGAAGCGGACATCTGCAAGCATTGAAACGGCAGGCTACGCCCGACCCCGGGTGGGCGCATATGACGTGTGTTCGATGCACTTTGTAGTCACCAAGCAAATCGCTTGGGTTTTGCTGGTTACATTGGCTCGCAAATCCGCCCTCCCGGGGGGAGGTCGGGCGCGGCCCGGCGGCGCGATGCGCCTTGCTTCCGGGCCAGGGCAAAATGGTCAGGTGTTCACTTGAAGCTCAAGCCGATCAATACGATCTAGCGACACAGCCTTCTCACGTATCCCGCAGCCGCACTCGCGCCACACTGTAGCAGAACAGCGCAAACAGCATCACCGCACCCACGATGAACGGAAACCGCAAAGCCGCCTCGCGCCCCATCGACGGCTCGACCACCGACACCAGCGCGCCGCCCGCCAGAATGCCCACCGGCATCATCCCCCAGCCAAACAGACGATACAGGCTGTTGACCCGCCCCAGGATCGCATCCGGGATCATCCGCTGCCGGTAACTGACCGTGACCACATTATAGGTGACGGCGGCAAACATCGCGACGAACATGCCCGCACCCACAGCCACCACCGACGACGTGGCCCAGACCGCCAAAGGTTCCGCCAGGAACAGGACCTGCGTGCCCAGAAACATCGCCTGCCCGCCAAAGCGGCGCACCAACACTGGGCCGATCAGGCCACCCGCCACACCGCCCGCCGCCCCCAGCATCATCAGCATTCCGTAACCGAACGCATCCAGCCACAGCACCTCTTGGGCATACAGGATCAGCAGCGTTGCATACCCCGTGGACGCCGCGTTGATGCAGCCCAGCAGCACCGCCAGTTGCAGAATGGTTCTGTGGCCCCACAACCATCGCACTCCGTCGCGCAGATCATGCCACAGGCTTTGCGTGATCTGGGGCACAGCCCGCGCGGGAAAGGTGATGCAGGCGACCAGCCCGGCGGCCAGCGCGAAACTCACTGAATCGAACAAGAACGGCAGCGGCACCGCATAGGCGATCAGCACCCCGGCCAGCGGCGGGCCGATGAACTGGCCCATCACCTGTTCCAGGCTCCACATCTGGCCATTGGCGTTTTCCAGATCGGACTTGGCCACGATGGACGGCAGCGCCGTCTGCGCCGCGTTGTCGCGCACCACCTCGGCCATGCCCAGCAGAAACGCCAGCGCGGCCAAGGCCCAGACGGTGACCGATGACGCTCCGGCCTCGATCTGCGGCACCGACAGGATCAGCAGGATGACGCACCCCGTCAGCACAGCCCGCATCACGTCGGACCACACCATCAGGCGGCCCCGGTCCATCCGGTCCGTCAACACCCCCGCAGGCGCGGTAAACAGAAGCCATGGCAATCGCCCGGCGGCGGCCACAGCGGCAATCAGAAACGGATCACGGGTCAGTAGCGACGCCAGCCACGGAAAGGCCAGCATCGATATCCCGTCACCCAGATTGCTGATGCCGCTGGCCGAAAACAGCAGACGGTAATTCCGGTTCCGGGAAATAAGCACAGGCATCCCTTTCACACTGGCGACCACGCGCATACCGTTCTAGGTTTGCCGCGCCTCAGATCAGGACGCTAGCCCATGCCCTTTACCCTTGCCACATGGAACATAAACTCGGTCCGCCTGCGCGAACCGATCGTTTTGAAGTTGCTGGAAGAGGAGGCGCCGGACGTCCTGTGCCTTCAGGAATGCAAAAGCCCCGTGGACAAGATCCCGCGTGACGGGTTTGCAGCCCTCGGTTACACCCACATGGTGGCGCGTGGCGACAAGGGGTATAATGGCGTCGCCATCCTGTCGAAGATGCCGATGGAAGAGGTGGGCGCACACGACTTCGCCGGATTGGGCCACGCCCGCCACATCGCCGGACGGCTGGAAAACGGCGTGACGGTGCACAACTTCTATGTCCCTGCGGGCGGCGACGTGCCGGACCGGGCAAAGAACGAGAAATTCGGCCAGAAACTCGATTACCTGACCGACATGCGCGACTGGCTGCACGACGACCGGCCCGAGAAATCCATACTGGTCGGGGATCTGAACATCGCCCCGCGCGAGGATGACGTCTGGAGCCACAAGCAACTGCTGAAAATCGTCAGCCACACGCCGGTTGAGGTCGATCACCTGGGCCAGGTGCAAGAGGCGGGCAACTGGGTCGACATCACCCGGCAGGACATCCCCGAGGGGCTGCTCTACAGCTGGTGGTCTTACCGGGCTAGGGACTGGGACGCCGCGGACAAGGGACGCCGCCTCGACCACGTCTGGGCGACGGGTGACATCGCCAACGCCGCCCATTCCAGCCGCATCCTGCGCGACGCGCGGGGATGGGAAAAGCCCAGCGACCACGCGCCGGTCTTCGCCACGTTCGACCTTTGACACAGGGCCCGAACGGCCCCGCGATACACCGTAGGGTGCGCGTTCACGCGCACCTTACCGCCGCCGTTGCAACGTCCCAGCGCGGAATCCAGGCCCCAGGACGCCGCGCGATTACCGGGTCGCCCACACGGCCCGATGATACGACAGTCGGCCGCGTGCTGCATGAGCGGAAGATGTGAACTCAGCCATAGATGGCCGTAGTCCACCCGACCGATCACCGAACCGGGGCCCGATAACCGGACGCCTGATCGCTTCGAACCCTAGACAACGCCCGGATACGCCTCTGTAACCCATTGATTCTCCGTGGGGCCCAGCCTGCCCCAGCCTGGGACACGCCCAACCCCCTTTTCATACCCGGCCCGTGGGTCCATATAACCCGCGACGATGGAATCCCCCGGGAGCGCAGGACATGATGGATCTCAATCTGGGCGCAGCGCCCACCGACACCGCCGCCGACCTGATCAAGGACGGGTCCGAAGCGACATTCATGCAGGACGTGGTCGAGGCCAGCCAGACCACGCCGGTGATCGTGGATTTCTGGGCACCGTGGTGCGGCCCCTGCAAGACCCTGGGCCCCATGCTCGAGGACGCGGTGCGCGCGGCCAAAGGTGCCGTCAAGATGGTCAAGGTCAACGTGGATGAGGCCCAGATGATTGCGGGCCAGTTGCAGATCCAGTCGATCCCGACGGTCTATGCCTTTTGGAAGGGCCAGCCCGTGGACGGCTTTCAAGGCGCGCTGCCCGGCTCCGAAATCACCGCATTTGTGGACCGGGTGATCAAGGCGGCGGGCGGGCAGTCGCCGGGTGACGACCTGAACGACGCCGTGGCCGCTGCCGAAGAGATGCTGGGCGAAGGGGCCGCCGTGGACGCTGCCCAGACTTTTGCCGCGATCCTGGGCGAGGACCCCAACCACGCTGCGGCCTATGGCGGGCTGGTGCGCGCCCACGTGGCCATGGACGATCTGGATCAGGCCGAGGCGATCCTGAACGGTGCCCCCGCTGAAATATCCGCCAGTCCCGAACTCGAGGCCGCGCACGCGCAATTGCAACTAGCCCGTCAGGCCGCGGATGCTGGCCCGGTGGCTGATCTGAAAGCAGCGGTTGAGGCCAATCCAGACGATCACCAGGCGCGGTTCGACCTTGCACAGGCCTTGCAGGCCGCAGGCGATACCGAAGGTGCCGTGGACACGCTGCTGGACCTGTTCCGCCGTGATCGCGAGTGGAACGATGGGGCTGCAAAGACGCAGCTTTTCACGATTTTCGATGCCCTCAAGGCCAATGACCCGATTGTCCTGAACGGTCGCCGCCGCCTCAGCTCGATGATATTTGCCTGAACGCGTGGGCGGGCTAGCTGACCTGACATGATCAAGGTATCGAATCTGCCCGGAACCATCCCGGTGTTTCCTTTGCCCGGGGCGTTACTGCTGCCACGCGCGCGGCTGCCGTTGCACATCTTTGAACCGCGTTACCTGCAGATGCTGGACGACGCGCTGAAAACGCCGGAACGGCTGATCGGCATGGTGCAGCCGAACGAGGTAGAGGGCCGCAATGGTCATGGCCTGCATACCATCGGTTGCGCCGGCCGCATCACCCAGTTTTCCGAGACCGAGGACAACCGGTATCTGATCACCCTGTCCGGCATTTCCCGGTTTCGGGTGGTCAAGGAAGTCGAAGGCTTTACCCCCTATCGCCGTTGCGACGTGAACTGGGACGGGTTCGACCGCGATCAGGGCAATACCGAGAACGACAACACCTTTGATCGGCCCGCGTTTCTGGACCTGTTAGGCCGGTACTTTGATGCCCGGGAACTGTCCGCCGATTGGGATACGCTGAAAGAGGCGGATGACGAATTGCTGATCAACTCGCTGTCGATGATGCTGGATTTCGATGCCGAGGACAAACAGGCCCTTCTCGAGGCGCCGTCCCTGTCCACCCGGCGCGAAACGCTGGTCACCCTGATCGAGTTCACCCTGCGCGGCGGTGAGGGGGAGATGCTGCAATGACCGGAGAGGCGGACCGCCACATGCTGGAGGCGCTGATTTGCCCGCAGACCCATGGCACGCTGCGCTATGACGCGGAAAAGCAGGAATTGATCTCAGAGGGTGCGGGCCTTGCCTATCCCATCCGCAATGGCATTCCGATCATGCTGGTGGACGAGGCGCGCAGCCTGGACTGACGGCTAAAGCGGGCGGCCCTGCATCAGTCGGGGCACGGTCCCGGTCAGGCCCGCCGCCTCGCGGATGAAGCTGCGGCGCAAGCCGGGCAGGGCATTCACCACGCCCATCCCGATATCACGTACCGACCGCAGCAGCGGATTGTCATTCGAGAACAGTCGGTTGAACCCATCGGTGGCCATGGCCAGCGCGGTGTTGTCGAACCGCCGCCATTCTTCGTAGCGGTGCAGCACGGCGGGACTGCCGGGGTCTTCGCCCCGACGGGTTGCATCTGTGATGATCTCGGCCAGAGCCGCGATATCGCGCATCCCGGCATTCAGTCCTTGCCCGGCAATCGGATGCACGCCGTGGGCCGCATCGGCCACCAGTGCGGTCCGGTCCGCAACCAGGTTGTGCGCCAGCGACAGGGACAGGGGATAGGAAAAGCGCCGCCCGACCAGGCTGATCTCGCCCAGAAAATCACCAAAGCGGGGGCGCAGCATGGTCAGGTAATCGGCATCGGACAGGGCGTTGAATGCCTTGGCATTGGCGTCCGTTTCGCTCCAGACGATGGAGCTTTGGTTGCCGGGCAGCGGCAGGATGGCAAGCGGGCCAGGCGGCATGAAAAACTGGTGTGCGACGCCGTTGTGCGGCTTTTCGTGGGCGATGGCGCAGACCAGTGCGGTCTGGCTGTAGCCCCATCCGGTACGTTTGACACCTGCGCGGATCGCGGTGCCGCTGGTCCGGCCATCAGCACCCACCAGCATGGTGCCGCGCAGTTCCCGTCCATCGTCAAGGGTCACGGTCACACCGCTGGCGTCGATCTGCTGGTCCGCGACGCTGGTGCCCGAGATGTGGGTGATGTTGTCATTCGCCTTGACCGCGTCCAGCAGGGCGCGGCGCAGGTGCCTGTCCTGCACCATGTGGCCCATCGGCCCTTCCTCGATCTCGGCATGGTCGAAATGCATGAAGAACGGCGCGGGCCCCTGACCCGCGCGGCCGTCCGACACCATGATTTCAAGGATGGGCTGGGCATGATCCGCGATGGCGTCCCAGATGCCGATGCCCTGCAACAAGCGGCCGGATGTCAGGGCCACGGCATAGCTCCGACCGTCAAAGCCTGCGTTCTTGCGTATCTTTTCTTCCAGCGCGTCGATGATCGTGACCTGCTGCCCGGTCTGCGCCAGGGCAAGGGCCAGCGCCGGCCCGGCCAATCCCCCGCCGACGATCAGGATATCGCTGTCATCGCTCATGCCCGGCAATATGGATGGCTGCATGGGATTGTCCATGCGCCAGCACGTCGCTACCGTTTGCGGAAACGGGCGGAGGGCACATGCAGGAACATCTTGGAAAGACCGCGTCGGAGCTTGGCCGCCTGATTGGCGCGGGCGAGGTGGACCCTGTTGCGCTGACACAGGCGTTTCTGGACCGGATCGAAGCGCATGATTTGCGCGACCGCATTTATGCGCGCGTGACGGCGGATCGTGCCTTGGCCGAGGCGCAGGCGGCGGCAGATCGGGCCGGGGCCGGGCAACGCCTGTCGCCGCTGGACGGTGTGCCAATCAGCTGGAAAGACCTGTTCGACACCGCGGGCGACGGAACGGAGGCGGGATCGAAGCTGCTCAAAGGCCGCGTGCCAGAGGCGGACGCGGTTGTGTTGGCCAATGCTTCGGGGATGGGGCTGGTGTGTCTGGGCAAGACGCATATGAGCGAACTGGCGTTTTCCGGGCTGGGCTATAACCCGTCCACGGCGACGCCGCCATGTGTGCATGACGCGGGTGCGGTGCCGGGGGGGTCGTCGTCCGGGGCGGCGGCGTCGGTTGCATTCGGCCTTGCCCCTGCGGCCATCGGGTCCGACACCGGCGGATCGGTGCGCATTCCGGCGGCGTGGAACGATCTGGTGGGGCTCAAGACCACGTCGGGTCGCCTGTCGCTGGAAGGCTGCGTGCCGCTGAGCCTGAAATTCGACACGGTGGGGCCGCTGACCCGGTCGGTCGAGGATGCGGCGCTGCTGATGGCAGTGATGGAAGGGGGGGCGGCCCCGGATCTGCGGGGCGCATCGCTGAAGGGACGGCGATTTGCGACGCTTCAGACCGCGGTGCTGGATGACATCCGCGACGCACCGCTGGCGGCCTACCAAAGCGCGGTGGAGCGGTTGCAGGCGGCGGGGGCGTCGATCGAGCCGATTGAGGTGCCAGAACTGGACGAGGCCATGGCCCTGTCGGGACCGCTGATGCCAGGCGAGGTTTATGGCCTGTGGCGCGACGTGATCGAAGCCGATCCCGATGCAATGTACGAGGAAATCCTTGCCCGTTTCCGTTTGGGCAAGAGTTTCAGCGCGCCCGACTACACTGCGGCCTGGGCCAAGCTGGAGGCCGTGCGCGGTGTCTGGGATGCGGCGGTTTCCAAATACGACGCTGTGCTGGCCCCCACCGCACCGATCCTGCCGCCGAACGTGGAGCGGCTGACGACTGACAGCGCGTACTACAAGACCGAAAACCTGCTGGCCCTGCGCAACACGCGGGTGGGCAACCTGATGGGCTTGTGCGCGCTGACCCTGCCCACCGGTGTTCCGAGTTGCGGCATCATGCTGATGGGTGTGCCGGATGGCGAGGCTGCCCTTTTGCGCATGGGTGCGGCGGCCGAGGTGGCGCTGGCCTGATCCAAAGGCCGCTGGCGCGACGACATGTTTCGGGGGGGCTTTGCCCCCCGGCCTGCGGCCTCCCCCCAGGATATTTCCGGCCAGAAGAAGCCGGTTGGCGGATTTGCCACAACCCGCGAGGAAGGCTTTGTTTTTCTGGACGGGGCAACGGGGCTTGGGTATTCTGCTGCAAACGGGGCGAGAATGACCCCGAACCTGAGGCAGTTTGATGAAGTTTCCCGAGCGGTTTTCGAACCTACCGGCTTATGCATTTCCGCGTTTGCGCGCGCTGTTGGATCACCATCAGCCGGGCGGCGACGTTGTGCATATGACCATCGGTGAGCCGAAACATGCCTTTCCTCCGTGGGTCACGGACGTGATCACGGAACATGCGGCGGGCTTTAACAACTATCCGCCGAACGAGGGTATTCCCGAGCTACGGGGCGCATTCTGTGACTGGGTGCAACGCCGGTATGGCGTCACGCTGGACGCCGATGTGCACGTCATGCCCCTGAACGGCACGCGCGAGGGTTTGTACAATGCGGGCATGGCCCTGTGCCCCGAGGAAAAGAACGGCCAGCGCCCTGTCGTGCTGATGCCGAACCCGTTTTACCAGGTCTATATGCTGGCGGCGATTTCAGCGGGGGCCGATCCTGTGCTTGTGCCCGCAACGGCCGACACGGGGCATCTGCCGGATTTCGCTGCCGTTGATCCTGGCATCCTGAACCGCACGGTGGCGTGCTACATGTGTTCGCCCGCCAACCCGCAGGGTGCCGTGGCGGATGCCAACTACTGGCACGATCTGATCGCGCTGGCCAAGCAATACGATTTCCAGATCTTCGCCGACGAATGCTATTCCGAGATTTACCGCGACACGCCCCCCACAGGGGTGCTGGAATGCGTAAGCTCTGCCGACCCTGAGCGGGTGGTTGCGTTTCATTCCCTGTCAAAACGGTCGAACCTGCCGGGTTTGCGGTCCGGTTTCATCGTCGGTGGCCCCAAGACGATGCGCGAGGTCAAGCAATTGCGCACCTACGCTGGCACGCCCCTGCCCACGCCGTTGCAACACGCGGCAGCAGCGGTTTGGGCGGACGAGGCGCACGTCGCCGACAACCGCGCGCAATATCACGAAAAGTACGACCTTGCGAATCGCATACTGGGCAATGTGCCGGGGTACATGGCACCCGAGGCGGGGTTTTTCCTTTGGCTGCCCGTGCCGGACGGCGAAGCCGCGGCATTGGCCCTGTGGAAGACCACGGGCGTACGTGTGTTGCCGGGGGCATACCTGGCGCGTGAGATCGACGGGTTCAACCCCGGTCAAGGTTACATTCGGGTGGCGTTGGTCGCCCCAAAGGCAGAGACGGAACGGGGCCTGACGGCCATTCGCGACGTACTCTATGCCCAATAAAACGAGGGACGAGGCATGGCATATCAAACACGACGCGATCCGCTGTTCGATCAGAACATGGCGGCTGCGCTTGAAAAACGCGGGCGCGAGCTGGTCGGGATCGGATTGCTGGTCGCGGGGCTGCTGTGTGCCGCGATGATGCTGAGCTATACGCCGTCCGATCCGAACTGGATGGCGTCGACCGATGCGCCGGTGCAGAACTGGCTGGGCCGCACGGGCGCATCCATCGCTGCACCGCTGTTCATGATCGGCGGTTGGGGTGTGTTTGGCATCGCGATTGTCCTGATGGTGTGGGGCGGGCGGTTCATCCTGCATTCTGGGACTGAACGGGCGTTGGGGCGTCTGATCTTTGCCCCCATCGCGATTGCGTTTGGATCGATTTATGCAGCGACACTGCAACCGAGTGCCGATTGGCAGGCCACCCACGGCTTTGGTTTGGGCGGTTTGGGCGGTGACACCGTCATGGCGATGATCCTGACCGTTCTTCCCATCGGTTCAAGTTTTGCCGTCAAGTTGATGTCGTTGCTGATGGCGGTCGGTATCGTTGTCTTTGGCGCATTTGTGTTGGGCTTTACCCGGCCAGAGCTTCTGCGGTTGGGTCGTTTCATGCTGGTGGGTCTGGTCGTAGCCTATGCCGCGCTGATGACTGTGCTGGGCCGCGGAGCCAGCGGTGGTGTGCAACTGGCACGCACGATGCAGGCCCGTCAGGCCGAACGGCGTGCCGCCCGCGCGGCGGCGGCGGCAGAGGCCGAAGCCAATGCACAGGCGGTGCCGCCGACGCCTGAGCATATGGAGCAAGTGGCCGAAGAGCCCGCGAAACCGAGCCTGCTGTCGCGGATGCCCGCACTGATCAAGCGGCCAGAGCCGCTGCCCGAAGACATGCCCTCGCCCGAATTGGTGGACCACCAGAGCACTGCTGATGTCGGCGACGGACCGGGTGACGAGCGGATCAGCGCCAAGATCGCCGACGTCATCAAATCGCGCGTCCGGTCGAACCCCGCCGTGCAGGTCGAAGCCGTGGCACCGCTGACCAAGGGTCGCGGCCGTGGACCCGATCCGCTGATCGCGGATGCCATGCCGCGCACGACATTGCCGCCGGAACCGCCGTTGACGGCTGGTGCGTCGCTGGAACGGGCCGTTCCACCACTTGAGGCGGCCCCGCAGTTTGATGACGCCGTGATCGAGGATGAGCCACTTTTCGATACGCCAATGCCCGAGCCGATGGCACCCACGATCCCCGTTTCAGAACCGCGCAAGGTGGTCCAGCAGCCTGTCCGCAAGCCTGTTCAACCCAGCACTCAAGCCAAGGCCGAAGCCCAACCCAATCTGAGGTTCGAAGACACGCATCCCGGCTTTGAACTGCCGCCCCTGAACCTGCTGGAAAATCCGGTTGCAATCCAGCGTCACCATCTGAGCGATGAGGCGCTGGAGGAAAACGCGCGGATGCTGGAAACCGTGCTGGATGATTACGGCGTCAAGGGCGATATCGTCAGCGTGCGCCCGGGCCCCGTTGTCACGATGTATGAGCTGGAGCCGGCCCCGGGCCTCAAGGCGTCCCGCGTGATTGGCCTGGCCGATGACATCGCGCGGTCCATGGCCGCGCTGTCGGCCCGTGTGTCGACCGTGCCCGGGCGCAGCGTCATCGGCATCGAACTGCCCAACGAGAACCGCGAAAAGGTGCTGCTGCGCGAAATCCTTGCCGCACGTGACTTTGGCGACAGCAACATGAAACTGCCCTTGGCCCTGGGCAAGGATATCGGTGGGGACGCCGTCGTTGCCAACCTGGCCAAGATGCCCCACCTGTTGATCGCGGGGACCACCGGATCGGGCAAGTCGGTGGCGATCAACACGATGATCCTGTCGCTGCTTTACAAGCTGACGCCGGAACAGTGCCGCCTGATCATGATCGATCCCAAGATGCTGGAACTGTCCGTCTATGACGGCATTCCGCACCTGCTGTCCCCCGTTGTGACCGATCCGAAAAAGGCGGTCGTGGCGCTGAAATGGACCGTGGGCGAGATGGAGGAACGTTATCGCAAGATGTCCAAGATGGGCGTGCGCAATATCGACGGCTACAACGGGCGGGTCAAGGACGCGCTGGCCAAGGGCGAGATGTTCAGCCGCACGGTCCAGACCGGCTTTGACGACGACACCGGCGACCCCATTTTCGAGACCGAGGAATTCGCACCCGAGGCGATGCCCTATATCGTGGTGATCGTGGACGAGATGGCCGACCTGATGATGGTCGCCGGCAAGGAGATCGAGGCCTGCATCCAGCGTCTGGCACAGATGGCGCGGGCGTCGGGCATCCACCTGATCATGGCCACGCAGCGGCCGTCGGTCGACGTGATCACCGGTACGATCAAGGCGAACTTCCCCACGCGGATTTCGTTCCAGGTGACCTCGAAAATCGACAGCCGCACCATTCTGGGTGAAATGGGGGCCGAACAGCTGCTGGGCATGGGTGACATGCTGTACATGGCGGGCGGGGCCAAGATCACGCGCTGTCATGGGCCGTTTGTGTCCGACGAAGAGGTCGAAGAGATCGTGAACCACCTCAAGGCCTTTGGCGCACCGGATTATGTGTCGGGCGTGGTTGATGGGCCGGACGAGGACAAGGAAAACAACATCGACGCGGTGCTGGGCCTTGGCGGCAACACCGATGGCGAGGATGCGCTGTATGATCAGGCCGTGGCCATCGTGATCAAGGACCGTAAATGCTCGACTTCGTATATCCAGCGCAAGCTGGCCATCGGTTACAACAAGGCTGCGCGGCTGGTCGAGCAGATGGAGGACCAGGGCGTCGTCAGTGCCGCCAACCACGTGGGCAAACGCGAGATCCTCGTGCCCGAGCAGTAGTGCGGCACGTATGTCACGCGCGTCATGCGGCGGACGGTTTGATTACGACCAGCCGCCGATCTCTGCCTCGGTCGAAATCACCTGAACATCGTCAAAAACGGGACTGCGCAAGAAACGCTTGCGAAATGGCTGGTACATCGCGATCGTCAAGCCGTCGCGGTGTTCAATCAGAACCTTGATCGCAGGGGTGCGGTTTTTGCCAATGAACACATTTTCGGATACGGCAACCGCGCGTATCGTGAACTTCGCGGTCTCCTGGCGCAGCGCCTCGTGCACCAGCGGCAAGACCTCGGTTGAATTGGTGATTTCATTGTCAGGCATGCCGGCGATGTAACTGACGCTGTGCGTCATGCTTAACGCGCCACCGTGTGGCAGAAAATTCCCATTCTTGGTTACCAGTTCGATGGACATGCCGAACATGGCCTCGGCCAATGGTTTGATCTGCTCGAACTGCTCTTCTTCGGTTGCCTTGGTCAATGCGGCTTCTCCAAGCGCGTGTTTCCGCGGGTCTTTGCCTCTTGTTATCGCATATCGACAGGCATAGCCCTATATCAGCGTAGTATTCAACGACGCAGAGGGCGACAGGTTCTATGGTACTTTTGAAACGCGTGGCCGCAGGTGTATTGTGCCTGACGATGGCACCGGCGGCGTGGGCGGAAAAATTGTCCCTGTCCGAAATCTCGGCCTATCTCAACGGTCTCAAGACGGTGCAGGCCCCGTTTCGGCAGACCAATGATGACGGTTCCATTGGCGACGGCAAGGTGATTATAAAGCGCCCGGGACGAATGCGGTTCGAATATGCCGATCCCAACGCCGCCCTGATCGTGGCCAGTGCGAATGCCGTCTATATCGTGGATCCCAAATCCAACCAGGTGCCCGAAACCTATCCGCTGCGACGGACGCCCCTGTCCCTGATACTGGCGCGCAAGGTCGATCTGGCGCAGGCCAACATGGTGACGGGCCATTCCTACGACGGACAAGCCACTATCGTGACGGCACAGGACCCCAAGAACCCGGAATACGGCACCATCCAGATGATGTTCACCGACAACCCCGTGCGGTTGCGGCAATGGGTGATCAATGACAGTGGCGGCGGCCAGACCAAGGTCGTGCTGGGCGACCTGACCGAGGGTGGCAATCCGCCCAACCGCCTGTTCAAGCCGCCCAAGCGCGGGAATTGAGAAGTGAGGGCAAGGCGGAGTTAACTCCGCCTTACGTCAGCCGCGGACGCGGCAGCCTTGCAGCTGTCTTGCATACATGACGGACCTAGCGTCCACCTCGCCCGCGACACGCATCAGCCATGCCTTGGACCGGTAGCTGCCCCGCGCATACCCGCTGCGCCCCTCGTGATAGGCCAGGTACTGGTTGCGCGCATCGGACGTGGGCACGCCCAGCCGTGATTGCGTTTCAGCCATGTACCAGCCCATGAAATCGGTCGCATCGCGGATACGGTCGCGTCGTGCGCTGCGCTTTCCGGTCTCCTGCACATATTCCTTCCACGTGCCGTCCAGGGCCTGGCTGTAGCCGAATGCGCTGGATTGGCGACCCACCGGGATCACCCCGGCGGCATAACGGAAAGGTGTCCGTGCATCCGACTTGAATTTGGATTCCTGGTAGATCGTGGCCATTTGCACATGCACCGGCACGCCGTATTTGCGTTCGGCCGCGCGAAATGCCCGCAGGTATTCTGGGCGCTCTTTTATAATGGAACAGGCGTTGTCGAGGTTGCGGGGGGACGTGCCTGACCCGCCGCCACAACTGGCCGCCAAAAGTACCAACGCCAAAGCGCGAAAGAGTTTGCTCATCTGCCTCACTCGCCTTGTTTTCTTTTTTTCATAGTTTATCCGAAAATGCGCGATCTGGAAATCACGTTTTGACTACAGGACCGCGGCCAGGATCAGGGGCAGTGCGGCGACGGACATCAGGGTTGACGCCACGACAAGGCCGGCCACCGCTTCGGCCCCGGCACCGTATTTTTCCGCCAGCAAGTAGGATGTGACAGCCACCGGGGTCGCGACCTGTAGAACAAGAACGCCGAATGCGACCGGCTCCAGCGCGAAATACCGACCCACGCCCCACGCGATGACCGTACACAACGCCAGTTTGACAGCCGACAGCACAACGGCCTGCAACAGCCCCTTTGGCGACAGGCGGGCGACAGACACACCCAGCGTGATCAGCATCATGGGGATCGCCATCTGCCCGGTCAGTTGCAGCGTGTTGGTCAGGAACTCGGGCGTTTGCCAGTCCTGCCACATGAACAGCGCCCCCAGCACCGTGGCCCAGACCAGCGGTTCGCGCAGCACCTTGCCAAGCGCACCTTCGCCCGCAACCAGCCAGATACCAAAGCTGTAGGACCACAGCGCCATGATGGCGAACACGATGATCGCATGGCTCAGACCCACCTCGCCAAAGGCAAACAGCGCCAGCGGCAGGCCCAGGTTTCCTGTGTTGCCAAAGATGAGCGGCGCGGCATAGGTCCGGCTGTTCAGCCGTGTCACGGCGACAAGCAGCAGGATCACCACGGTCACGATGCCATAGGCCACGACCGACGACAGCGACAGCGCCGCCAGGGCCGATGCCTCGATCCGCGTTTCCATCAGCGACACAAAGATCAGGCAGGGCAAAGAAAGCGTCATCGCCAGTTGCGTGACGAACTGTATCCTGTACTCAAGCCCGACCTTCACCCAGGCAAAGCCGATGCCCGCCAAAAGGAACACAGGGGCAACGATCTGAAGCACTGTTACGGTGAGGTTCACAGACTGTTTCCAGCGAATTCGCACGCAATTGTTGGACAATTGTCCCTTGCACCGTGTAATCACGGACGATAGGGGGCGCAATGTTATGCTGAAAACACGCGCAAAATATCATCTGGGGCAAGTGGTCCGGCACAAGAAGCATCCGTTCCGGGGCGTTGTGTTCGATGTGGACCCCGAATTCTCCAACACGGACGAATGGTACGAAGCCATTCCCGAGGACAGCCGCCCGAAAAAGGCGCAGCCGTTCTATCACCTGTTGGCGGAAAACGACCAAAGCTATTATGTCGCCTATGTGTCCGAACAGAACCTTGTCGCGGACTATTCCGGCGAACCGGTGGATCATCCAGACATCCCGGATCTGTTCGGTCCGTTCGAGGATGGAGCCTATCCGCTGCACTTCCAGTTGAATTGAGGCGCGGGGCGGACGACACGTCCGCCTTACGTAAGGCGCACCTGATGGTGCGCCCCGCCTGTCAGTAACCCAGGGCGCAGCCGTCCTTGCGCGGGTCGCTTCCCCCTTCCAGCACGCCATCGTCCCGGATCAGGATCGCCTGTGCCCCGCCGATGGGCGTGTCGGGCACAGTGACCCTGTGCCCGCGGTCCGCCAGATCGGCGCGCACGGCATCGGAATAGCCGCGTTCGACCTTCATGTTGCCGGCGTCCGAAAACGCGCGGGGCGCATCGATGGCGTCCTGCGGCGTCATCCCGAAGTCGACGACGTTGGTGACAAAGCGGGCATGGCCTTTGGGCTGATACGCCCCGCCCATCACGCCAAAGGGCATGATGGGCCTGCCGTCTTTTGCCAGCATCCCCGGGATGATCGTGTGCATGGGGCGCTTGCCGCCCATCAATTCGTTCGGATGCCCGGCTTCGAGCGTGAAGCCCGCGCCGCGATTCTGGAACAGGATGCCGAACCTGTCCGACGCGATGCCCGACCCGAAGCCGTGGAAGATGGAATAGATCAGCGACACGGCCATACCATCCCGGTCGATCACGGTGATATAGATCGTGTCCTTGTGGACGGCTTCGCTGATGGCCGTGGCGTTGTCCATCGCCTTGGCCGGGTCGATCAGTGCGGCCAGCGCGGCGGCGGTTTCGGGGGCCATCATGTGGTCCAGCCGGGTCATGTGATCCGCGTCACCCACGAACCGGTTGCGGGTGTCATAGGCCAGCTTGGCGGCCTCGGCCTCGATATGGGCGCGATCAGCCCCCCAAGGGTCCATGGCGGCAATGTCGAAATGGCTCAGGATGTTGAGCATCAGGTTGGCCGTTGCCCCGTGCCCGTTGGGCGGGTGTTCGACCAGGGTGACGTCTTTGTAGTCGCTGCTGATCGGTTGTGTGCGGTTGGCGGCGGTGGCCGCGAAATCATCGAGCGTATGGTGACCGCCATGGGCGCGCAGGCTGCTGACCATGTCTTCGGCGATCTCGCCCGTATAGAATGCATCGCGCCCGTCCGTGGCCAGACGGCGCAGCACTTCGGCCTGGCCCGGGGCGGTGAACAGGGCACCGGACGCGGGCACCTGGCCGTTCACCAGATACCGATCGCGCGCAGTGCCTTGCAGCACTGCTGAGTCGTTTTTCCAGTCAAAAGCCACGCGACCGGCTACCGGGATCCCAACCTCGGCATAGTGGATGGCGGGGGCGAGCAGGCGGTCAAGGCCAAGCGTGCCAACGGTGTCCGACAGGTGGCAGAACGCGTCAATCGCGCCGGGCACCGTAACCGCGTGTGCGCTGTACGGGGGCACGGTCGTTTCGCCGGCGTCCCGCAGCTCTTGCGCGGTCGCGGCGGCCGGGGCGCGGCCGGATCCGTTCAGCGCGTGTATCTTGCCGTCGGGCGTTGACCACAGCACGAAACAGTCGCCGCCGATCCCCGTCATCTGTGGTTCGCACAAGCCCAGCAGGACCGCACCCGCGATGGCGGCGTCCATTGCGTTGCCACCGGCTTTCAGCGTTTCGATGGCGGTTTGCGCGGCCAGCGGATGGGATGTGGCGCACATGGCAGAGGACGCCAAAACGGGCGAGCGCCCGGGCAGGTGAAAGTCGCGCATGGTGGGGGTCCTTGGATCGATTGCGTGCCACGCAACGTATCGTCAGCAACCAGCATGTCCAGAGATGTGGGGGAGAAGTCCTCGGTGCCGCGCACTGGGTGGGGGCTATTACACGCGGCACCGAGGGAAGCCATATGCAGCTACAGGGAGAGGTATGACCTCCGATCTGGGCAGGAATGTGGTCAGGTCTGGGCGGTTTTTGGAATTCTGCCGCGGTGGCTGAAAATTGCCGACTTGTGGCGCTTTGCCAGACCACGATTGCGGCCATGGCATCGGGGCCCGGGCCGATTTGTCGTTGAGATCGTCAGAGGTTTCCGTGGCTCAGATCGCCACGACCAGCCGGAATGTCAGGTGATTCTCGTCGTTCATGCGGCGGTATTCGACGTCTTTGGCCAGATCCTTGATCAGGAACCAGCCAAACCCGCCTTCGGGCAGGTCATCGAATTCGACGTCGACCTGGGCGGCGGCACCGATGGGCGTTGCGCCATCGGGCATTGGCCGCCCGGCATCGCGGATTTTGACATGCAACCCGTCAGGCGCATGGGTGCAGGACAGATGGATCAGGCCGGGTTCATCGCTTGGCGGATAGGCATGTTCGACAATGTTGTTCATGGCCTCGGCCAGCACCAGTTCAACGGTGCCGCATTCTTCGACATCGAGATCGAGAGGCGACAGCGCCTGCATCACGGCTTCGACACCGCGACGCACGGACAGAAAGGAACAGTTGAGGCTGAGTTGAAAATCCGTAACGGCAGACGACGCTGCCGATGTCCCGGTTTCCGGGTGTTGCGCTTTATGCGGCGTGTGCATCAATCGCGCTTTCCAGGGTCGGGAAGACGCCGAACACGCTGTCCATGCGCGTCAGGCGAAACACCTTGTCTACGGTGGGGGTCAAACCGGCCAGCACCAGTCTGCGATCCTTGCCCATATGCTTCATCGACGCGACAATCGCGCCAAGGCCGCTGGAATCGATAAAATCCACATTGCTGAGATCAAGGATCACGGTCGGGCGGTCGGTATCGGTGGCATTTCGCATCGCTTCCTTGAATTCGATGGCAAGGGCGGCGTCGATTCGCGGGCTGTTTACGGCGACAACCTGCAGTTCGCCATTCGTGTTGCTGATCAGTTCCATGGGTGACCCTTTGCTTGCCTGCAGTGCATACGTGTTTAAAATGCAATCCTTACCAATCGGTTGCTTCTGACCGAAGACGGAGGAATTCGCATGACATCAGTGGTGATCGCAGGGGCGGTACGCACGCCCATGGGTGGATTTCAGGGCGCCCTGTCCGACATGACGGCGGCTGCCCTTGGGGGTGTGGCCATCAGCGGTGCGCTGGCAGATGCCGGAACCTCGACCGTGGACGAAGTGCTGATGGGTTGCGTGCTGCCCGCCGGGCAGGGGCAGGCCCCCGCGCGACAGGCGGCCCTGGCCGGCGGTCTGGGCGAAGAGGTGCCAGCCACGACCCTGAACAAGATGTGCGGATCGGGCATGAAGGCTGCGATGATGGCCTTTGACCAGATATCGCTGGGTCATGCCGACAGCATGATCGCCGGCGGGATGGAGAGCATGACAAACGCCCCCTACATGCTGCCCAAGATGCGGGGCGGGGCCCGGCTGGGCCACGGGCAGGTGGTGGACCACATGTTCCTCGACGGGCTCGAGGACGCCTATGACAAGGGCCGTCTGATGGGCACTTTTGCCGACGACTGTGCCGAAGCCTTTCAATTCACGCGCGCCGCACAGGATCAATACGCCATCGCCTCGCTCGACAATGCGCTTGATGCCGAACGGAACGGGGCATTTGGCCGTGAGATTGCGCCGGTGAACATCCACGCCAAGTTCGGCGAGGAAATCATCACCTGCGACGAACAACCGGCCCGTGCGCGGCCCGAAAAGATCCCGCAATTGCGCCCTGCCTTTCGCAAGGATGGCACGGTGACGGCCGCCAACTCGTCGTCGATCTCGGACGGGGCGGCGGCCATGGTACTGTCCAGCCGGGACGCGGCGGATGCAGCCGGGATGACCCCGCGCGCCCGCATCCTGGGCCACGCGTCCCACGCGCAGGCTCCCAGGGATTTCCCGACCGCCCCCATCCCGGCGACGCAGAAACTGCTGGACCGTATCGGGTGGAAAAAGACCGACGTCGATCTGTGGGAAGTGAACGAGGCCTTTGCCGTAGTCCCCATGGCTTTCATGAAGGAAATGGGATTGCCGCGCGACGTGGTGAATGTGAACGGAGGGGCCTGTGCCTTGGGTCATCCCATCGGTGCCTCGGGTGCGCGGATCATGGTGACACTGCTGAATGCGCTGGAAAAACGCGGGCTCAAGCGGGGTGTGGCGGCAATCTGCATCGGCGGTGGCGAAGGCACGGCCATCGCGATCGAACGGCTCTGAACCAAGACCCGAGGACGACGCGTGCCTGACTACTCCACACTGTCCAGGACCATCGCCGCCCTGACCGAGGGCGAGGATGACACCGTTGCCCTTATGGCAACGGTCGCCTGCGAAGTGCACCATTCCGACGACCGCTTCGACTGGACCGGATTCTACCGTGTCACCGGCCCCAAGATGCTCAAGATCGGGCCGTATCAGGGTGGGCACGGATGCCTGCAGATCCCGTTTTCGCGTGGAGTCTGCGGGGCGGCGGCCCGGACCGGAAAAGTGCAGCTTGTACCAGATGTCGAGGCGTTCCCCGGGCATATCGCCTGTGCCAGTTCCACGCGGTCCGAACTGGTGTTGCCGGTATGGAACGGACATGGCGACCTGATTGCGGTCTTTGACATCGACAGTGACCAGGCTGATGCCTTTGCCCAGTCGGATGCAGACGCGCTTGCGGCTATTTTGGCTGATGTGTTCGGCCGCTGAAAAAACCACTTGATTTTTCACGCCCGTTCGCGTTTCGTGAAAATTAGAGAGGAATTTTCACGTGATGTTGGAAACGGATTCGATGACGGCCCACAGTCTGGGCGCTGACCTGCGTGCCTTGCGCCGGTCGCGGGGCCTGACGTTGAACCAGTTGGCCGCATCCGTAGGGCGGTCTGTTGGCTGGATGAGCCAGGTCGAGCGGGACCTGTCGGAGCCGTCCATCTCTGATCTGAAGCTGATGGCGCGGGCCCTGGATGTGTCGGTGTCCACGCTGTTTCAACACGGCGCGGCGCCGGCGGACGAAGAAGGGTATATCGTCCGACACAACGCGCGCCGGCCCATCGGATCGCGCGCCGCCGGCCTGATCGAAGAATTGCTGTCGCCCGACCTGACGGATGATTTCGAGGTGGTGCATTCGACTTTCGAGCCGTTCAGCAAGATCACCGAAACGGTCACCCGCCCCACGCAAGAGGTGGGCTACCTGCTGTCCGGGCGTCTGGATCTGGTGATCGCCGATCACCGCTTTACCGTCGAGCCGGGCGATAGTTTCCGCATCCGGGGCGAGCCGTTCCTGTGGTCCAACCCCAACCCGTTGCCTGCCGTTGCGATCTGGGTGATCGCGCCGCCTGTGTATTGACGGGGATGGTTATGGTGCTGAACGGATCGTGCAATTGCGGTGGCGTGACCTTTTCCGTCAGGGATGGCGGGCAAAGCGTGACCGCCTGCCATTGCGGCCAATGCCGCAAGCAATCGGGGCACCACTGGGCATCCGGCTACACCGATGTTTCCAAATTCGACATCAAGGGCGAAGTCCGGTGGTTCGACCTGACGCCTGCGGCCAGGCGCGGGTTCTGCCCGACCTGCGGCTGTTTCCTGTTCTGGAAGGCACATGACGAAGACGGCATGAGCTTTTCCCTCGGCGCGATTGACGGTCCCACCGGGCTGCGTCTGCACAAACACATCTTCACCGCCCAGAAGGGCGATTATTACGACATTGCGGACAACGTGCCGCAGCGGGAGGACTGAACATGAGCGCATTTCCAACAACGGCCCGGGTGGTCATCATCGGTGGCGGCGTCGTGGGGGCATCAAGCCTGTATCACCTGGCCAAGGCCGGGTGGACGGACTGTGTGCTGCTGGAAAAGAACGAGCTGACGGCAGGGTCCACGTGGCACGCAGCGGGCAACTGTCCCAGCTTCTCGACCTCGTGGGCCGTGATGAACATGCAGCGTTATTCGCTGGGCCTTTATGCTGGTCTCGCGGACGAGGTTGATTACCCGATGAACTACCATGTCACCGGCTCGATCCGGTTGGGACATTCCAAGGAACGGGTGATGGAGTTCGAGCGGGCGCGGTCGATGGCGCGGTATCAGGGTCTCGATCTGGAGATGATGCAGGTGAGCGACCTCAAGGACGCGTACCCCTTTATAGAAACCCATGACCTTGAGGGGGCGCTGTGGGACCCTGACGACGGGGACATCGACCCCGCACAGCTCACCCAGGCGCTGGCCAAAGGCGCGCGCGAGATGGGGGCCCGGATCGAACGGTTCTGCCCCGCGACCGGTGTCAGCCGGGACAAGGGCGAGTGGATCGTGCACACGCCCAAGGGCGACATTCGCTGCGAAAAGGTCGTCAACGCGGCAGGCTACTATGCCCAACGGGTCGGTGAGTGGTTCAAGCCCTATGGTGGGCGCACCGTGCCGATGGCCACGATGAGCCACCAGTATTTCCTGACCGAGGAAATCCCCGAACTGAAGGCTTGGACGCAAGAGAACGGGCGCAAGGTGCCGCTGCTGCGCGACGTCGACAGCTCCTACTACCTGCGGCAGGACAAGCATGGCCTGAACCTTGGACCCTACGAACGCAACTGCAAGGGCCACTGGATGACCCCGGACGATCCGATGCCCGAGGATTTCAGCTTCCAACTGTATCCCGACGATCTGGAGCGGTTGGAATGGTATATCGAGGATGCAATGGCGCGTGTGCCGCTTCTGGGTACATCCGGTGTCGGCCGGGTCATCAACGGCCCTATCCCGTACGCCCCTGATGGCCTGCCCCTGATCGGCCCGATGCCGGGCGTGCCGAATGCATATGAGGCGTGCGTGTTCACCTTTGGCATCACCCAGGGTGGTGGCGCAGGCAAGGTGCTGGCCGAGTGGATCACCGAAGGTCAGACGGAATGGGATATGTGGGCCGTCGATCCGCGCCGCTACACCGACTACACCGACCAGGATTACTGCAATCAGAAGGCGATGGAGGTTTACGGCCACGAATACGCCATGCATTTCCCCCACCATGAATGGCCTGCGGGCCGGGATCGCAAGCTGTCGCCGGTGGACGCACGCATGCGGGAACTGGGCGGCGTGATGGGCGCTTATAACGGCTGGGAGCGTGCCAACTGGTTCGCAAAGGACGGTGATGACCTGTCCCACGACTCGACCCAGACATGGGACCGCGCCGGCGCATGGTCGCAGCGTGTGAAAGAGGAATGCGAGGCCGTGCGCGACGGCGTGGGCGTTCTGGACCTACCGGGGTTCTCCCGCTTCAACCTGTCGGGCGAGGGCGCGGCCGAATACCTGCGCGGCAAGATCACGGGTGGGCTGCCCAAGGTGGGGCGCATGAACCTGGCCTATTTCGCCGACATGCGGGGCCGCATCCTGACGGAGATGTCGGTGATACGGCATGGCGAGGATCACTTTACCCTGATCACTGCCGCCACGGCCCAATGGCATGATTTCGACGTACTGAAGACCGGCTTGCCCGAGGGGCTGAGCCTGACGGATCACACCACCGAATACAGCACGCTGATCGTGACAGGCCCGCAATCGCGCGCCCTGTTCGAAGGTATCGGGGCAGAGGCGGACCTGACCCTGGGCTGGTTGACGCATCAGAGGGCTCAGGTCGCTGGCAAGGACTGCGCCATGCTGCGTGTGTCCTTTGCCGGAGAGCTGGGATGGGAGGTGCACGCTGCCAATGCGGATATCCCGGCCATCTACGAGGCGATCCTGGGCGCCGGGGCCACGCCATTCGGCATGTATGCCCTGAACGCCCTGCGCATCGAAAAGGGCTACCGCACGTGGAAGGGGGACCTGTCATCGGATTACACCCTGTACGAGGGCGGGCTGGACCGGTTCGTCAAGCTGGACAAGCCGCAGGATTTCCCGGGCAAGGCTGCGTTGATGAACGAGAAGCAGCAAGGGTCCAAGAAACGCTTTGTCACACTGGTCGTGGACGCGGGCGAGCAGGACGCGCCCTATATGTCGACCCTGTGGCACGGGGACGAAGTGGTGGGCGAGACGACGTCGGGCGACTGGGGGTACCGTGTGAATGCGTCCATTGCACTGGGCGTGTTGCGCACCGATCTGGCAACACCGGGCACCGAGCTTGAGGTAGATATCTTTGGCCACAAGCGTCGCGCCGTGGTGCAGCCTGACGGCCCGCTGTGGGATCCGCAAAACGAACGGTTGCGCGCGTGACCGTTTTCCGGCACGGAAAACGGCCCGGAAACCGTGTCGGTTTCCGATGACGCAAAAGGCAGAGTGAATGACTGACATTACCCTTCTTGACGGTGGCATGGGTCAGGAATTGATCCGCCGCTCGGGTCAACCGGCCCAACCGCTGTGGTCGACACAGGTGATGATTGATTTCCCCGATCTGGTGGGGCAGGTCCATGCGGACTATGCCGACGCCGGGGCGACGGTGGCCACCACCAATACCTATGCCATCCACCGCGACCGGCTGCGCGCCGGGGACAGGAACCACTATGCCGCCGCCGGGGTGGAATTGCCGGATCGCGAGAGCGAATTCCAGGACCTGCTGAACCGCGCCCTGACCGAAGCTGACACCGTGCGCGACCGAAACCGCGTGGCCGGGGCCATCGGGCCACTGGGCGCCAGCTACCGGTCGGACCTGCACCCGGATGTCGACACTGCCATTCCGATCTATGCCGAGGTGGCGCAGGTGCTTGCCCCGCGTGCCGACCTGCTGCTGTTCGAAACCATTGCGTCGCTGGATGCTGCCCGGTCCTGTCTGGCCGCGGGGCGCAAGACCGACCGTCCCGTCTGGCTTGCCTTTACCGTGGATGACGAGGATGGCACACGCCTGCGGTCGGGCGAGCCTGTGGCAGAGGCCGCGCGGATCGCGGCCGATGCGGATGCTGCCCTTGCCAACTGTTCCGCGCCCGAAGCAATGGGCGACGCGCTTGACGCTCTGGCAGCGGCCGGAGTGCCCACCGGGGCTTATGCCAACGCCTTTACCATGATCACCAAGGCCTTTCTCGAAGGTGGGACCACCGCCGACGACCTGCAGGCCCGCCGCGACATGGGACCCGCCACCTATGCCGATCACGCCATGACGTGGCTGGACCACGGGGCCACCATCATCGGTGGCTGTTGCGAGGTCGGCCCCACACACATCGCTGAAATCGCCAAACGCCTGCGCGCTGCGGGCCATACCATCGTCTGAGGACACACCATGCCCGATCTGCCCCCCCACGCCCGCGTCGTCATCATCGGTGGCGGCGTCATCGGCTGTTCGGTCGCGTACCACCTGACCAAGCTGGGCTGGCAGGACGTGGTGCTGCTGGAACGCAAGGCGCTGACCTCGGGCACCACATGGCACGCCGCGGGGCTGATTGCGCAGCTTCGGGCCACAGCCAACATGACCAAGCTGGCGAAGTATTCCCAGGAGCTTTACGGCGATCTGGAGGCTGAAACGGGCGTTGCCACCGGGTTCAAGCGGGTGGGGTCGATCACTGCCGCGCTGACATCCGAACGGCTGGAGGAACTGCATCGGCAGGCGGCGATGGCCCGCGCCTTTGGCGTCGAAGTCGAGGAGATCTCGGCCAATGAGGTCAAGGACCGATACGAGCATCTGAACGTGAGCGACGTGACCGGCGGGGTCTACCTGCCGCTTGACGGGCAGGGTGATCCGGCCAACATCGCGCTGGCGCTGGCCAAGGGCGCGCGGCAGCGGGGCGCACGGGTGCAGGAGCGTGTGGCGGTCACAGCCGTCGCCCGCGAGGGGCGCCGTGTGACGGGCGTGGACTGGCAGGGCGAGGATGGCAGCAGCGGCCACATCACCTGCGATCACGTGGTGAACTGCGGCGGCATGTGGGGGCACGAAGTGGGCCGCATGATGGGCGTGAACGTGCCGCTTCAGGCGTGCGAGCATTTCTATATCGTGTCCGAACCCATCGCGGGCCTGACCCAACTTCCGGTCCTGCGGGTGCCGGACGAATGCGCATACTACAAGGAAGACGCGGGCAAGATGATGCTGGGCGCGTTCGAACCCGACGCCAAGCCCTGGGCGCTGGACGGGATCCCAAAGGACTTCGAGTTCGACCAACTGCCCGAGGACTTCGACCATTTCGAGCCGATCCTGGAATGGGCCGTAAACCGGATGCCGATGCTGGCGGAAGCAGGCATTCACACGTTTTTCAATGGGCCGGAAAGCTTCACGCCCGACGATGCCTATCACCTGGGGCAAGCGCCCGAGATGGACAATGCGTGGGTTGCCTGCGGCTTCAACTCCATCGGGATCCAGTCGGCGGGCGGCGCGGGTATGGCGCTGGCGCAGTGGATGACCGATGGCGCGAAACCCTTCGATCTGGGCGACGTGGACATCGGGCGGATGCAGCCATTTCAGGGCAACAAGACTTATCTGGCCGCACGCTCGACCGAGACGCTTGGCCTGCTCTATGCCGATCACTTTCCCTATCGCCAGAAAGCAACGGCGCGCGGTGTGCGGCGGACACCGTTTCACGCGCAGCTTGTGCAACACGGTGCCGTCATGGGCGAGTTGGCGGGCTGGGAACGGGCAAACTGGTTTGCACGCAACGGTCAGACACCAGCATATGAGTATTCGTGGAAACGTCAGAACTTTTTTGGAAACGTCGCCGAGGAACACAGGGCCATCCGCGAAAACGTCGGCATGTACGACATGTCATCGTTCGGCAAGATCCGGGTCGAGGGGCCGGATGCCTGTGCCTTTATGAACCATGTGGGCGGCGGGCAGTACGACGTTCCGGTGGGCAAGATCGTCTATACTCAGTTCCTGAACGACCGTGGCGGGATCGAGGCGGATGTGACCGTGACGCGCCTGTCCGAGACAGCCTATCTGGTGGTCACCCCCGCCGCCACGCGGCTGGCGGATCAGACCTGGATGCAGCGCCATGTGGGCGACATGCGCGTGGTCCTCACGGACGTGACCGCTGGCGAAGGCGTGTTGGCCGTGATGGGGCCGAATGCGCGCAAACTGATGCAGATGGTCAGCCCGGCGGACTTTTCCAACGATGCGAACCCGTTCGGCACCGCGCAAGACATCGAGATCGGCATGGGCCTGGCCCGGGTGCATCGCGTGACTTATGTGGGCGAGTTGGGGTGGGAGGTTTACGTATCCTCCGACATGGCCGCCCACGTGTTCGAGGTTCTGCACGAGGCCGGGCAGGACATGGGCCTGACCCTGTGCGGGATGCACATGATGGACACCTGCCGGATCGAAAAGGGCTTTCGCCACTTCGGCCACGACATCACCTGCGAGGATCATGTGCTGGAGGCGGGGCTGGGGTTTGCCGTGAAAACGGACAAACCTGCGTTCATCGGCCGTGACGCGGTGCTGCGAAAAAAGGATACGGGGCTGGATGCGCGGCTGTTGCAGTTCAGACTGACCGACCCCGAACCGCTGCTGTATCACAACGAACCCGTGCTGCGGGACGGCGAGATTGTGGGATACCTGAGTTCGGGCGGCTATGGCCACCATCTGGGGGCCGCGATGGGCTTGGGATACGTGCCGTGCAAGGGCGAGGCGGCGGCGGATGTGCTGGCCTCGACCTACGAGATTGACGTGGCGGGCACGCGGGTGCGGGCCGAGGCGTCGCTGAAGCCGATGTATGATCCGAAGGGGGAGCGGGCGAAGGCTTGAACCGTTTCCGGCGGGTTGTAAGCGTCAGCCGCGACGGTGTCAGCCTGTGATATGGCGCTTAGTCCTCTGTTTTCCCCGGCGCTTTATGGTTGCCAAGTACATCTTCCACATGCCTGTCACGCCATGGTTGGCCAAAGCGCTAGCCCGCCGAAACGGGCAGGCGCTGGCGCGGCGGCCTGCGGCCTTGATCCTGCACCCGGGCCTTGGGTTGACAGGTCGTGACCTTGCCCGAGCACCGTGATACCGCGGGCCCATGAACACGCAAAACGGTGACACGCCTGCGGGCCTTGGCTTTGCCATCGGGGCCTATACCCTTTGGGGGTTCCTGCCGCTTTACATGAAGGCGCTGGACCATGTCGGCCCGGTCGAGGTGGTGGCACATCGTATCATATGGTCGGTGCCGGTGGCTGCACTGCTGCTGATCCTGCTGCGCCGGACGTCCGACCTGTGGGCGGCCTTGCGCAATCCGCGCATGTTGGCGATGGGATGCGTGACGGCGGCGCTGATTTCGATCAATTGGGCCATATATGTCTGGGCCATTGCGGATGGGCGGGCCTTGGATGCGGCACTTGGGTATTACGCAAACCCGCTGTTTTCAGTAGCGCTGGGCGCGATATTCCTGGGCGAGCGGCCCAACGGGATGCAGTGGATTGCCATTGCGCTGGCCGCCGGAGCGGTGGCGGTGCTGACCATGTCCGCAGGAGCGCTGCCCTGGGCGGCCATCGGTTTGATGGTGTCCTGGGGATTTTATGCGCTGGCCAAGAAACAGCTGCCCATCGGCCCCAACCAGGGCTTTCTGCTCGAGGTGTTGATCCTGTTGCTGCCGGCGCTGGGCTATGTGATCTGGCTGGGTCCGCAGGGTATGTTCCTGACCGGGGACATGCAGACCTCGTGGCTGCTGCTGGGCTGCGGGATCGTCACAGCGGTGCCGCTGATCCTGTATGCCAACGGGGCCAAAGGATTGCGCCTGACCACCATTGCCATCCTGCAATACATCGCGCCCACGATGATCTTTCTGTGCGCCGTGCTGGTGTTCAAGGAACCGTTCGGACAGGCGCGCATGATCGCGTTTCCGATGATCTGGGCGGCGCTTGTGGTCTATTCGGTGTCGATGGTGCGGCAGATGCGGGCAGCCTAGCCCCCTTCGAACCAGTCGCGGGCGAGGGTGGTCCAGCCGCGCGGCAGGCCGTGGCCGCCGTCGTGGCCGCAGAACCGGATCGCCCCAGCCCCGCAACTGTCGGCCCATGTGCGGCAGCGGAACATATCGCCCATGTCGAATGCGTCCGGATTGCTGCGGCACTGGTTGGCGGTGCGGGCAAGGCTCAGGCTGTCCCAGACCGACCCCTGATGCCAGTCGCGGATATTGCGCCCTTCGAGCGGGACCTGCGCGTCGGAAAAACCGTGGATGTGCAGGAAGCGGACGGGCGCGTTCGGGCAGTTGTCGGTCGGGTTGGGGCGGCGCAGCGCGCCCGATACAGACACGAAGCCGGCAAAGCGTTCCGCCGCCCGACAGGCCATCAGCCACGCCATCGATCCACCAGCCGAGAAGCCCGCGACATAGACGCGGCCCAGGTCCAGATCGGCGCGCGTGGCCGCGTCCGCCAGCACGTCGAGGGCAAAGGCCACATCGTCGCGCGCGGTGCCGACCCGCCCGGCCCAACGCCGGGTCTGCCGCCCCTGGATCATGGTGCCGTTCGGCGCGATCAGGGCGTACCCCTTGTCCTTGAAGTCCGACTGCAGCCCGCCGCGAAAGATCATCTTTCCGGTGGCATTGTGCCCGTGAAAGAAGATCAGCACAGGCAGCGGTTCATCGGCAGAGGCGGGCAAGTCCATGTGATAGCTGCCATTTTCGATCTGGCACGGGGTGTCGGGGCCGCATTGGCCATTGGCAAAGGCGGGCAGGGTCCACAGGAGCAGGGCAATCAGAAAACGCATGGGGCTGACTGTGGGCCCTGCCGCGGCAAAGAAAAGTGCGAATGCGCGCTCTCGCACATTCGTGAAGGGTCTTGCCAGCGGCCCGCACATCTGAGAGGCGGAGCAGATGACCGACATCTACCAGCCCCCCGATGTTCCGCTGCACGTCCTGCACGACGATGCCGAGGTTCTGGTGGTCGACAAGCCCTCGGGCCTGCTGAGCGTGCCGGGCAAGGGGGAACATCTGGCCGATTGCCTGATTGCCCGGGCGCAGGCGGTGTGGCCACAGGCGCTGCTGGTGCATCGGCTGGACCGGGATACCAGTGGCGTGATGATCTTTGGTCTTACGCCTCATGCGCAGCGGTTCCTGGGCAAGCAGTTCGAGTTGCGGGCGGCGAAAAAGACCTATGTCGCAAGGGTCTGGGGGCGGCTGACACCCAAGACTGGGCGGGTCGACCTGCCGCTTTGCGTGGACTGGCCCAACCGGCCCAAACAGCATGTGGATCACGAAAACGGCAAGCCCGCTGTCACTGATTGGCGGGTGCTGCGGGACAGTGAAACCGAAAGCCGGGTGCGCCTGATGCCGCAGACGGGACGCAGCCACCAGTTGCGGGTGCATATGCTGGAACTGGGGCATCCGATCCTCGGGGATCCTTTCTATGCAACTGGTCCCGCCCGCGACTTCGAGCGGCTGATGCTGCATTCCGAAGAGCTGAGGATCAAGCACCCCGACAGCGGCAAGATGCTGCGGTTCCGCAGCCCCGCCCCGTTCTGAGACGCAACGCACGGTGCCTGCACACCAGCATTTCATGCGAATCGGCGTTAACGCCATGTCAGGCAGGGGTTCCGCGATGCACGGGGCGTGCACCGCCTGTGCACCGGGAATACACCGCCCCATGCACCGGAGCCGGGTTAACGGTGCGGCCGGTGCCAAACGTTAAAAATACTCTGACACTTGCGACGGGCCGGGGCACGGCCTTAGACTTGCTGCATGACGGATCGACCCCATGGTGCGCCGGACACGCGGCCGCCTGTTTTTGCGGACCTTGCCGCCAGCTTGCGGGCAGGCCTGCGCGACTTTGTTTCGGCCCCGCTGCCGGGCCTGTTCTTTGCCAGCGTCTATGTGCTGGGCGGGATCATCATGGCTGCGATCACCTATGCCACCGGCACGACCTATTGGCTGATCCTGGCGGTTCTGGGATTTCCGCTGGTCGGGGCCTTTGCGGCGCTGGGGCTGTACGAAACCAGCCGCAGACGGCAGGCGGGCATTCCGCTGAACCTGAAAGAGATCATGGGCGTGGTCTGGGCCGAAAAGAACGGGCAGTTGCCGTGGCTGGCGGTGATGGTGGTGGTGCTGTTCCTGTTCTGGTTCTTCCTGGGGCACATGATCTTTGCCCTGTTTCTGGGGCTGTCACCGATGACGAATGTGTCGACCTCGCTCGACGTGTACCTGACAATGGATGGTCTGACGATGCTGGCATTCGGGTCGGTGGTGGGCGCGATCTTTGCCGCGCTCACCTTTGCGATGAGCGTGCTGGGCATGCCGATGCTGCTGGACCGCGACGTGGATTTCATGACCGCGCTCACACGGTCGATTGCCGCCGTAGCCGAAACGCCGCTGACGTATCTGGCGTGGGGGGCGTTCATCGCCGTGGTCACGCTGGTGGCGATGTTGCCGGGCTTTCTGGGGCTGTTTCTGGTGCTGCCCGTGCTGGGGCACGCGACCTGGCATTTGTACAAACGCGTGACGTCCGGGTCGCGCACGACCTGACCGTCCCTGTCTCTGTTCCCAAAAAATCCCGGGGGGAGGCCGCAGGCCGGGGGGCAGAGCCCCCGCGCCGTCACCGGAACCTTGCGCCTACTCGGCAGCCCAGCCGGACACTGCCTTGACCTCCAGGAAATCCTCGATCCCCCATGTGCCGCCTTCGCGCCCGTTGCCGGATTGTTTCATCCCGCCAAAGGGGGATCCGGCCGCGCGGCTGGTGCCGTTCATTTCCACCATGCCGGACCGCAGCGCCATGGCCATCCGGTTCAGGCGCGCGCCGTCCTGCGTCTGCACATAGTTTGTCAGGCCATAGGGCGTGTCGTTGGCGATTTCGATCGCCTCTGCCTCTGTCTCGAACGGGATGATCGACAGGACCGGGCCGAATATCTCTTCCCGAGCGATGGTCATGTCGTTGTTGACGTCGGCAAAGACGGTGGGGCGGACGTAGAACCCCTTGTTGAAGCCTTCGGGGCGGCCGGTGCCGCCGGCAACCAGCCGTGCCCCTTCGTCGATGCCTTTCTGGATCAGGTCCTGGATCTTGGACCATTGGGTTTCGTTGACCACCGGGCCGATGTGCCGTCCTTCGTCGGTTGCGGGGCCGACGGTGACCTTGTTGGCGACGGCTGCGGCCTCTTCCACGGCGGCGTCGTATTTGCTGCGCTGCACCAGCATCCGGCTGGGGGCGTTGCAGCTTTGGCCGGTGTTGTTCATCATGTGCAGCACGCCACGCTTGATCGCCTTGTCATCTGCATCATCGAAGATGACATTCGCGCCCTTGCCACCCAACTCCAGGTGCACCCGCTTGAGCGTGTCCGCGGCATTCTTGGAAATCAGTCGGCCGGCGCGGGACGAGCCGGTAAAGCTGACCATGTCCACATCCGGATGCCCCGACAGCACCGTGCCCACGCCCGGTCCGTCGCCATTGACCAGGTTGAAGACGCCCGGGGGGAAGCCCGCCGCGTCCATCATCTCGGCAAAGATCATGGCGTTCAGCGGCGATTCCTCGGACGGTTTCAGCACCATGGTGCAGCCTGCGATGGCGGCGGCCCCAACCTTGAGCGTGATCTGGTTCATGGGCCAGTTCCACGGCGTGATCAGGGCGGCGACGCCCACGGCTTCGTGGATGATCCGGTCATTCGGAGCGTGGTCGCCCAAGGGCGCGACAAAGTCGAAATCGCGCGCCGCCTTGACGAAATTCTGAAGGTGCCAGATGCCCGCGCCCACCTGCTGGCTGCGGGACATGTCGATGGGCGCGCCCATCTCGTCCGACATGGCGCGGGCCAGGTCCTCTCCCCTGGTCTTGTAGATGTCGATCAGCTTTTCGATCAGGGCGATGCGGTCGGCGGGGTCGGTGGCCATCCATGCCGGGAATGCGGCCTTGGCCGCGGCAATCGCCGCCTCGGCGTCCTTTTGCCCGCCCAGGGATATCACGGCGCAGGGTTCCTCGGTCGAGGGGTCGATCACGTGGTGGTCGGTGCCGTCCTGTGGTGCCACCCATTGTCCGTTGATGTAGAAGTCGCGTTTTTCGAGCATGTCGAACCCTCCTCTGCGTGTGTTTCAGAACCTGACACCGGCGTGAACGGGGATGCAAGAGGGTGCGGTATCCCTTAAGTAGGCAGCAACCGCATTCCATCCCGAAGGAGATTACCATGGGCCTGCGCATCAACGATACCATCCCCGATCTGACGGTCACGACGGATCAGGGCACCTTTTCCCTGCACGACTGGATTGGCGACAGCTGGGCCATCCTGTTTTCGCACCCCAAGGATTTCACCCCCGTCTGCACCACCGAATTCGGGGCCGTCGCGCAGCTGAAGGACGAGTGGGAAAAACGTGGCACCAAGGTGATTGGCGTCAGCGTTGACGGGGTCGAGGACCACAAGAAGTGGAAGGGCGATATCGAGAAAGTGGGCGGGTCGGCGGCCACGTTCCCCATCATTGCCGATGACGGGCTGGAAGTGTCGAAAGCCTTCGACATGCTGCCAGCCGAAGCGTACCTGCCCGACGGCCGCACGCCTGCCGACAGCGCCACGGTGCGGTCCGTGTTCATCATCGGGCCAGACAAGCAGTTGAAGCTGTCGATGACCTATCCGATGACCGTGGGTCGCAACTTTGCCGAAGTCGTCCGCGCGCTGGACGGGTTGCAAACGTCGGCTGGCATGGGCGTGGCGACGCCTGCCAACTGGAATGTGGGTGATGACGTGATCATCCCGACCGCCGTGTCGGACGAAGATGCCAAGGCCAAGTTCGGTGAGTTTACCACCGTGCTGCCCTATCTGCGCACGACCAAGGCGCCTGGTTAAGCACGGGTTCACAGTTGCCATGCGCTGCCACCAGCGCATGGCTGATGATCAAAGCAGTTCGAGCGCGCGCAGATCGTCCAGGGATTCCTTGCGCGTCAGTGACATGGGGTTCGGGATCACAATGCTGCCCCCGCCCTTGGCCTGGGTCCGTTCCGCGAGGCTGTTGGCCGCTTCGGAAAAGCCCACGCGCGGCACCTTGTACGTAACCGGAATGCGGAACGATTGCGCGGTCTTGTAGCTGTCGCACGACACGTTTCCGGCCTCTTGCGCTTCGCGGAAAATCTCGTCCTGCAACGCCGACGGGTCATTCCAGTCAGCGCTGCCGGCGTCAATCGCCTGCTCCACGCAAAACACGCCGAAGCCGTCGGCGTCATATTCCATCATGAAGTTGGTGAAGTTGGTCATGCGCGTGGATTTGTGACCCATATCGTAGTCCACCAGATAATAGGCCGGGTCCAGCGCGTCCGCCGGGACGCTGAAACAGTGGAAGATCTCGGGCAGGAAATGCGTGGTCTTTGCCAGGGTGTCCGTTCCGAACAGGCAGGTTTCGGCCTCGCGCGCGTCGCAGCCGAAAAACACCCGGTCATAGCGGGCCGAACCGCTGGCGTATTCGCACAGATGCGCATCCGTATCGAACCGCGTCTCGCCGCACTCCATCACGCACACAACACCGGCATCCCGCACCGCCTGTTCCATCGCGGCACGGACCTTTTCCAGGTTCGCGCCCTTTGGGTACAGGTTGTAGCGGCCGTCCCCCAAACTCACCTTCTGTGCTGCCAGCAACCCGTCAAGCATCGGCGATTGCTTGAGATCAAGCGACGTGTTCTGATCGAACAGCAGCTTGCGGCCGATGAACGTGACCATCTTGCGGGCATGTACGCTCAGCGTTTCGGGGTCCTGCCGCAGGAACTTGCGGGTGAGGTCGCGCAGGGCGGGTGTCAGCAGCGCGCCGCCGTCCACATCCAGCAGGTCGTCAAAGGTCTGCGCCTGATACGGTGTCCCGTTCTGGCGGGCGCGACGCTGCACCAGGTCCTTGAAGACATCCGCGCTGAATTCGGACCCCATGGTCCGCCAATCCGGGATGGCGAAATCGTCGGTCTTGGTGCCGTTGATGTAAGAGGCGTACTTGAACCCGATGTCCTCGAACACGTCATCGCCGACCATTTCGGTGATGAACTCCTTGTCCGCCTCTTCGAAGTTGTCAAAGAACTGCGGGCCCTTGTCGATGTAGAAGTCGCCCCACTTGATGGGCGACATGAAGCCGCCCAGCGATGTGCCGCGTTCCAGCAGCAGGACGGAATGGCCGGACCTGGCAAAGGCATAGGCGGCCACAAGCGACTTGAAGCCGCCCCCGACGACTATCCAGTCGTAGTCTGTTCTGTCTGACATGTTCACGGCCCGGTCCCCTGAAAACTGTGCCGTGCGTTATCACATCGGCCGGTACCGGTCAGGTCACAAAAGGCCGCATGGCCCCTGACTTTTCCGTGTTGTTGCGTATCGGTCAGCCGATATCCTGCGGATCGCAGGGTTCGGGCGACAAGCGGATCAGCCCGTGTTCCGACAAAAGCGCGCACACCGCCGCCAGTTCGGCAAAGGGCACGTCAAGCTGGTTTGCCAGGTCGATCAGATCCGATTGACCGTCTGCATAGGCCAGCAGATTGCGCATGGTCATGGCCCCTGCGGCTGATCCGACCTTGGACAGGTTGGAATACAGCCCCCGGCGGCCCAGTTGCGGTTCACCCAGCACGGTGATCCGGGGAAAGCTGTTTTGTTCCAATATGCGGAACACCGACCGATGCGTCCCAATGGCGGCAGCAAGCCCCCTTGGCGTGACGAAATTCAGGTCGTCGTGCGACGTGTGGTATTCGGGGAAAGTGCCGTATTTGCTGTTCATGATGGAACAGACCGGCAAGTCGATGCCCGGCGCGCAATACTGCCGTTCGTCGCTGCCGCGTTGCAGAAATGAATAGACGTCGTGTGCCGTGCCGCGCAGCGCAGTGCGGGCTGCGCGGTCCGCCAGCGTATGGCCCGCCCGGGACGGCAGAAAGGACCGCGCCCGTTCATCCCCGACGCATGTCATGACGAACCCGGCTTTCACGTGCGTTTTCAGATGCTGCAGGTTACGGCTGAGATAGACCAGCGCACCGATGGTTTCCGGCACAAAGACAAAGCGGTAGGTGTAGCGCCGCCGGGGCTGTGCAGCCACGATGCGAGCCAGTGCATGGGACACGACGGGACCGGACAGTTCGTTGTTCGCCATGGACGGGTGGCAGATATAGGTCGATATCAGAACCTCGTCCGTTGTTTCCCCGGGCAGGACCAGATCGGCATAGGTCAGCACCCCGTCGAAATGTTCGGTGTCGATTACCACCTGATAGGTGCCGTCGGACAGCGCATCGCGCTGCTTCTGGTTCAGGCAGAAGCCCCACGCCTTGCCATAGTAGCTGGTGACATAGGGAATCGCGTCTGGCTGGTCGGGAAGGGAATGCAGGTGCGGTTGCAGATCATCGAGCGACATCTGTCCCTGCATCGGTTGCGAATACCCGACGAGGTGCAGGTTGTTTTCGGCAAAGTCGCACAGTTTCGTGCCGTCCGGCGCAATCAGGTATGCCGCATTGACCCGCCATTCCTGCGGTACGATCCAGTCAAAAGCCTGTGTGCCCGACGGAACCGTATGCAGGGTCAGCGCTGGCAGATCCTCGGCCAGAATATTCAGGGTTTCGACCACGCCCGGACCGGTGAGCGACCGGTTGATGGGCCAGAGCCGCGCCGCCAGGTCATGGGCGGACTGGCCCAGCGCGTCATCGCTGGAGAAATCGAACAATTCAGCGGCCGGCATCATAGCGCACTTCGAAATACAGTGTCGGCCGGGCGCCGATGGAATGCTTGAAATACCCGCGCTTGGGCGAGTTTGCGCCGTCGAAATCCACGGCCCCGGCCCCGTGGTTCAACGCGTGGTCGAGAATGTGGAAATACAGCAGCGTGCCACCATAGCGCGTTTGCCCCGTGCCGACGATCGGCACGTGCCAGACGCCGTCGTGGTCGCCAAAGACAAAGGCACCCGCGACCGCGTCACCGCTGTCGTTCCGCACCATCAGAATATGGCCGCACCCGGCCTGTAGGAAATGGGTGACATAGGGCGCGAACAGCGCGGCCTCGGCCCCTTCGACCGCTGCGCCTTGCTGGGCAAAGGTGGTTTGATAGAGCGCGAACAACTCTTCCACCGTGCCGTCATTCGTAGCCCGGAGCCCCTCGCGTTCGGTCGCGTACCGCTCTTCCTGCCGTCGGGCGGATCGGGCGCCTGCGCGCAACCGGGCTGTATCGGCCCCGTCCAGCGGCACGATGGCGGTGTAGCGGGGCAGAATGCTGCAGCGGGGCAGGGCCGCATCGTGGTAGTGCACCCAGTCATAGCCGCGCACGTCCGTCAGCTGCGGTGACAGGGTCAGGCGAAAGCGGGGTTCGACCTTGGCCAGTTCGGTAACGGCGAATTCCGCCAACTCGATCTCGTATTGGATGCGCTTGGCGGGCGCGGCATTCCAGATCTCGTCCAGAAAGATCGGCCCCTGGCGATAGCACCAGGGCAGGGGTGCGCCATCCAGCACCGGCAGGCCCATGATGGCCACGCCGCCGCGGACCACGCCATATAGCCGGTAATCCTGTCCGAACAGATCCAGAACAGCGGGATCGAGAAAGCGCGTGCCCTGGGGCGACCGGGTCAGCAGGTGTTGCCAGCCAGAGATGTCATCGAATTTGGTCAGTTCCAATTTCGTCACGGTGCGCGCAGCTCCAGCATCCAGAAGCTGTGTCGGTAGCCCGTTTGCAGGTTTTGGTCCGAGATGATCCGCTTTCCCTCGACCTCGTACCCGTCGAAAATGCGATCAAGGTCGTCTTCGGAATAGAACACCGTCTGACCCAGCGGTTCGAAGACGCCACCGGTGAAATGGTCCCAATGCTCTTTTTCCGGGATGTAGGTTCCAAAGTCACGGCCCGTGTTTTCCATGTCGAAGCCTTGCCAGAACAGATGCGCGCCGGGTTTCAGCGCGTGGCGCAGTCTTTGGTAAAAGTTCCGGGTTTCGCTGCGCGACGAATTGGTTGTCGACAGGCGGTCGAATGCCATGTCAAAACGCCTGCCATTCGGGTCGAATTCGGGAAAAGACGCGGTTTCAAAGGTGATATTCGGGTTGGGATACGTCTGTCTGGCGCTTTGGATCGCCGAGGCCGAGTAGTCGAACGCCACGACCGACGCGCCGCAATCGGCAAACAGGTTGGCGTGCACCCCCGATCCGCAGCCGATATCCAGCACGGTGAAGTCCGCGGGCACCCCGTGCGGCCAGCGCCGCATGAAATACGAAACAGCCTCGCTGTAGGGAAACCGGTTCAATTGCTGGCCAGCTGCGTAAATCCGTTCCCAGGTTGGCTCTTGTGACATTGCACCCTCCGTTGCACGTGATCTACCTGCTGGAAATCACGACTTAAACCGCAAAAAGCGTGTCCCTTTCTTTCAGCGCGAATACGCCTGTGCTAGGGCTCGCGCCGCAACACCAAGACCAAGGCGGACAGGCAGGCGCATGACAGGGCTGGTTTTCAGTTACACCGACTGGCAGGCGACGTTGATCCCCGACATTGCCACACACCTGGGCCAGGAGGTGTTACATATCGGGCGCCGGACCAAGCCGCTGGCCGCGCCGTCGGTGCGGTCGCTGCGCGGGTTTCCGGTGTTCGAACCCGACGGCGACCTGCCGATGCTGCGCGATGCGCAGGGTTTCGAGGACAGGTATCTGAGCGATTATGTCGACCAGATGACCCGCTATGCGCCCGGAATTGCCACCCGCGCCCACAGGCTTGAACGTTTTTACGAGTATCGCGATCATTTCCACCTGACGGCGCGCAAGGTGCTGGCGTACCTGCAGCGCAACAAGGTGAGCACGGTGTTGTACATGAACATCCCGCATATGGGCGATGATTACATGTTCTACCGCGTGGCGGAGTGGCTGGGGCTGCCGGTGATCATGCTGGTGACTTCGCTGTTCCGGCATCGCTTTTTCTCGACCCGCAGTCTGGAGGGGTTCGGGCTGTTGCAGCACCATGCCGTCGCCCCCGAAAAGGGCATTGCGGAGCGGTTGGACGAAGAACTGCGGTCGGCCGTCAGCATCTACATGGGCGGGTCCTACAGGATGCGGGAGGGCACCCGCAGCACCGCACAGACGCTAAGCGCGCTGTCGATCCTGCTAACCAAATGCCCGCGCCTGTTGCGCCAGCCCCTTGCGTTCCGCCAGGCGCTGGGCGAGGTGCATCGCATCCGGCACAGTCTGGGCAAGTACCGTCGCGCGAAACGCGAAATCGGTGCGGGACGACGGGCCGAGATCTTCCTGAAATGGATCGGCGGGCTGGAACGTGACATCGACACCCTGCCCGAGCGGATCGTCTATCTTGCCATGCACTACCAGCCCGAGATGACATCGTCCCCGCAGGGCGGGCGCTATGTGGACCAGGCTTTGCTGATCGAGGAGTTGTCGGCGCGGTTGCCCCAGGGCGTGACACTTGTGGCCAAGGAAAACCCGTTGCAGGCCGCATCCAACCGCGGGCCGGAGTTCATCGACAGGGTATCGCGCTGTCCGAACGTGATCGTGGCGCACCCGCAGATGGACACGCAGGCGCTGCTGGCGAAATCCGAAATGGTGGCCACCATCACCGGCACCGTGGGGTGGGAAGCGATCAAGGCCGGCAAACCCTGTCTGTGTTTCGGATACAGCTGGTATCGCGATTGCACCGGCGTCACACAATTTACGCCACAGACCGATGTGGCCCGGGCCATGACGGAATACCCCGACCCGCACAGCACCGACGCCTTTTTGTCGTCGCTTATTGCGCGGGCCCATGATGGCGTGATTTACGAAGCGTTCTTCAAGGATCAGAGCACCGCGTATGCTGCCGAAAATCAGGCGGCCATTCCGAAGCTGTTTGCCGACCTGATGAGCGGTAGTGTCGCCCCCACCTTTGACGCTGTAACTGACATGACCGGACACAGCGCATGAGCCCGGGTACGCACACGACGGTGGTGACCGTGGGCTATAACAGCGCGCTGGTGATCGGCACCATGTTGCGCAGCGTTCCGGCGGGGGTGCCCGTTTTCGTGGTCGACAATGCCAGCACCGACGATACCGTTGCCGTGGCACAGGCGGCGCGGCCCGATGCGACCGTGATCCGGATGCCGGAAAACCGCGGCTTTGGCCGGGCCTGCAACGCAGGGGCTGCCGATGCGGAGACCGAATTTCTTCTGTTTCTCAATCCGGATGCGGCACTGAAGCCCGGTGCGATCGACGCATTGGAACAGGCGGCCGGCGATACGCCCGACTTTGCTGCCGCCAACCCGATGATCCTGAATGCCAAGGGGCGCGGGCGGCTCAAGACCAGCTCGAAGCTGCGCCTGCCCAATGGCCTGCCCGCACCGCGCCTGGATGCGTTCAGCGAAATGCCGGTGCTGTCGGGGGCGGCCTTTTTCGTGAAAACGGCCGCCTTTCAAGCTGTGGGTGGCTTTGATCCGGGGATTTTCCTGTATCACGAGGATCACGATCTTGCGGTGCGCCTTGCCCGAACGCAGGGGCGTCTGTGGCATGTGCCCGGGGCGGTCGTGACGCATATCGGCGGCACGGGAACGGCCCGGTCGCCGGACGCGGCCCGGTTCAAGGGCTACCAGATGGCCCGCTCGGCGGTCCATGTGCTGTCGAAGGAGGGCAAATTCGCGCCGCTCCCGCGGGTTTTGCTGGCAGCGGTCCTGGGGTTCGTTGCGCCGATCAACTTGCTTTCAAAGCGGCGCAGGGCAAAGTATGTGGGGCAAATCCAGGGGGCGTGGTCCGCGCGCCGCGACACAGGAACTTACCAGTCCAGATGACGTTGATCCGCGATTTTTTCCGCCGCCGCCGACTGGCGCGTCACCTTGCCGAACACGGCTGGACGTTCGACTTTCACGGCACGTCCGTGTCCCTGCCTCCGGACACGAACCTTGCCGTTGCGAATGCGCTGATCAAGGGTAAGTACGAGGCAGAAGAGGCGCGGCTGATCGGGGCGCATCTGCCGACGGGCAGGCCGGTCCTGGAACTGGGCGGTTCGCTTGGGGTGGTGTCGGGCTTTATCCGGTCGCGACTGGACCCGGGCACCCCACACCTGATCGTCGAGGCCAATCCCCACCTTGTCGATCTGTGCGCCAGCAATGCGGGCGGGGCCGAAGTGCTGTGCAAGGCGGTGTCCTATGACGGGCCTGTCGTGCGGTTCGAAATCGCTGAGAACCCCCATGCCAGCATGTTGTCGACCGGGGCTGAAGCAGGCATCGAAACTGTCGAGGTGGACACCACGACGCTGGCGGAACTGTGGCAGCGGATGGGCGCGCCCGAGGGCTTTTCGCTGGTCGCCGACATCGAAGGGGCCGAGGTGGCGATGGTCGAGAAAGATGCCGATACGCTGGCCCATGCAGGCACCATCCTGATGGAACTGCACCCGCATCTGCACCCCGACGGCGACGCCGTTGTCGACCGCATGCGCGCCCGGTTGGAACAGCTTGGATTCACGTTGGTCGAAAATTCCGCGGCCGTGTTTTTGTGGTCGCGGGCGGTGACCGAATAAAGCGAGGATTTGAGATGTTCGACGACAAGACCATTCTGGTGACCGGCGGCACGGGCTCTTTCGGCCATGCGCTTGCCCGTATGACGCTGGATCGTTTCAATCCACGCAAGCTGATCATCTTTTCGCGTGACGAGATGAAGCAATGGGAGATGGCCAAGCTGTTTACCGATGACAGCCGTGTGCGTTTCTTCATCGGTGATGTGCGCGACAAGGACCGCCTGATGCGGGCCATGGATGGCGTCGATTTCGTGGTGCATGCCGCCGCCACCAAGATCGTGCCGACAGCCGAATACAACCCCTTTGAGTGCATCAAGACCAATGTGAACGGTGCGATGAACGTCATCGACGCCTGTATCGACAAGGGCGTGTCGCGCGTGGTCGCCCTGTCCACCGACAAGGCATCCAGCCCGATCAACCTGTATGGTGCGTCCAAGCTGGCCTCGGACAAGCTGTTCGTGGCGGGCAATGCCTATGCCGGGGAACATGGCACCCGCTTTGCCGTCGTCCGCTACGGCAACGTGATGGGGTCGCGCGGGTCGGTCATTCCGTTCTTCATGTCGATCCGGGACACAGGCACCCTGCCCATCACCGACACCCGCATGACGCGGTTCATGATATCCCTCGACCAGGGTGTCGAACTGGTGTGGCACGCTTTTGCGGACATGGAGGGCGGAGAGATCTATGTGCGCAAGAGCCCGTCCATGAACATCTGCGATATCGCCCGGGTCGTGGCACCGGACGCCGCGCAAGAGGTCGTTGGCATTCGCCCCGGAGAAAAGTTGCATGAACAGATGGTCGGGTCCGAGGACGCGCCCTATACCTATGAATACGAGACGATGTTCAAGATCCTGCCGATGATCAACAACTGGTCCAACAGCCCCGAACGGATCAAGGACGGGGTTCGGGTGGCCGAGGATTTCACCTATACCAGCGGCAACAATACGGACTGGATGCAGGACGGGGATCTGGCGGCATGGATCGAAACGAACCGCGGCAAGGTCGGGACCTTTTGAATGATCCCCTATGGACGACAGGACATCAACGATGCTGACATCGAGGCGGTCGTTCGGGTTCTGACCTCTGACTTTCTGACACAGGGTCCCATGGTGCCCCGGTTCGAGGCGCGCGTGGCCGAGCATGTGGGTGCCGCACATGCCGTGGCCGTCAACAGCGCCACGTCGGGGCTGCACATCGCGTGCCTTGCGCTTGATCTTGGGCCGGGCGATCTGCTTTGGACCAGCCCCGTCACCTTTGTGGCATCGGCCAATTGCGGGCGGTATTGCGGGGCCGATGTCGACTTTGTCGACATTGATCCCGCCACCTACAATATGTGTCCCACAGCTCTGGCGCGTAAGCTGGAAGATGCCGCGGCAAAGGGGCGCTTGCCCAAGGTGATCGTGCCGGTTCACCTGACCGGGCAGCCATGCGACATGGCGGCCATCGGTGCGCTTGCCAAGCAATACGGTATCGCCGTGATCGAGGACGCGTCGCACGCCATCGGCGGATTTGACCAGGGGCAGGCAATCGGTGCCTGCGTGCATTCCGACATCGCTGTTTTCAGCTTTCACCCGGTCAAGATCGTGACCACCGCCGAGGGCGGCATGGCCATGACCCAGCGCGCCGACCTGGCCGCGCGTATGGCGCGTCTGCGCAGCCACGGGATCACCCGCGATCCGTCGCTGATGACGCACGAAACGGACGGGCCGTGGTATTACCAGCAGCTTGAACTGGGCCTGAACTATCGCCTGACCGATCTGCAGGCCGCGCTGGGTGTTGCACAGATGGACCGGCTGGAGGCCTTCGTCGCAAAGCGCCACAAGATCGCGGCCCGCTACGACGAACGGCTTGCCGACCTGCCCGTGACCCTGCCGTATCAGGCGCCGGGTACCTATTCGGCCTATCATCTGTACGTGATCCGCCTGAACCCCGGCACGCCGCCGCACCGCCAGGTGTTCGAGGCGATGCGCGATCAGGGGATCGGTGTGAACCTGCACTACATCCCGGTGCATTTGCAGCCTTATTACCGGGCGATGGGCTTTGCCCTTGGGGACTTCCCCGAGGCCGAAGCCTATTACGCCCAAGCCATCAGCATCCCGATGTACCCCGGCCTAAGCGAAGCGGATCAGGATCAGGTGGTCGCCGCCCTGACATCGGCGCTGTCGGCATGAAGCTGTGCGTGATCCCGGCGCGGGGCGGGTCCAAGCGCATCCCGCGCAAGAATATCCGATCCTTCGGTGGCCGACCCATGATCGGATGGTCCATCGCCGCCGCGCACGAGGCTGGCTGCTTTGACCGGATCATCGTGTCGACAGACGACGAAGACATCGCGCAAGTGGCCCGTGATCTGGGGGCCGAGGTGCCCTTTCTGCGGCCCGCGACCCTGTCCGACGACTTTACCGGGACGGGGCCCGTCACCGCACATGCGCTTGGCGAAGCGGAGAAGGCAGGCGGGACGTTCGATGCCGTCTGCTGCCTGTATGCCACGGCCCCCTTTGTCCGCGCCGATGACTTGCGGGCCAGCCTGGCGAAGTTCAAGGCGCAGCCCTGCGATTATGTGTTTTCCGTGACCACCTTTGCGTTTCCGCCCGCCCGCGCGCTGCGGCTGAAGGCCCGGGACCGTGTCGAGATGTTGCAGCCCGCGCAGGAACAAACCCGTTCGCAGGATCTGGACGAAGTGGTGCATGACGCGGGCCAGTTCTATTGGGGCACGGCTGAGGCATGGCACGCTGGCCGCCCGATCTTCAGTTCCGATTCCGTCGCGTACATGCTGCCGCGCCATCTTGTTCAGGACATCGACACCGAAGCGGACTGGACCCGCGCCGAATGGATGCGCAAGGCCATGGACGCGGCCGATGGCGCGGGCTGAGGTGGACCGCCACGTTGTGCTTCGCGCCGACGCTGCGCCGCATATCGGAATGGGTCATGTCATGCGCTGCCTGGCCCTGGCCGATGTGCTGAGGGACGCGGGCTGGCGTTGCGGATTTATCATGCGTGCCTTCGCAGGCCACGCCGCCGACCTGGTCGAGGCGCGGGGCCACGCGGCTCATCTGTTGCCGCAGCCAGAGGTTGAACCGCAGGATTGGCTTGGTGTTGCACAAGGGGTCGAGATCACCGAGGCCCGCGATTTGCTGTCGGACCTATCACCGGAGTGGGTGGTGCTGGACCACTACGGTTTGGGCGCGGACTGGGTGCGCGGGGCTGTTCCGGCTGGCTGCAAGACGCTGGTGATTGACGATCTGGCGAACCGTGCCCATGCGGGTGCGCTGCTGGTGGATCAGACGCTGGGGCGGAAGCCGGCGGATTATGCGGACCTGTGGCCCGCCGGCACACCAATCCTTGTCGGAGCACCCTTTGCCCTGCTGCATCCGATTTTTGCCCGGCGCGCGATGTCCATGCCGGATCGGGCAGGTACGCACGGGGTCGGGGCGGTTTTGCTGGCCCTGGGCGGTATGGACGCGGACGACGTGACCAGTGCCGTGATCGAAGCGCTGGGTCCGCTTGCATCCAGTGTCGGGTTGCGCCGACTCGATGTCGCGCTGGGTGCCACGGCACCGCATCTCGACCGTGTGCGGGCGACGCTGGACCAGATCATCGGGGCCCGCAGCATCCCATGCACACTTCACGTCGGAGTCCCGGACATGGCGGACCTGATGGCCGGGGCCGATCTGGCCATCGGCGCGGGTGGTACGATGCTGTGGGAGCGCTGTTGCCTTGGGCTGCCGACGGTGGCGATGTGCCTTGCGGACAATCAGCGCAACGGGCTGAGCGCCGCACGGCACGCAGGTGCGATCGACCTGCTGCCCCGCGATTGGCAGACGGCACTGCCCGCAGCGCTGAACCGGCTGGCCCAGCCGAACGCGCGCCGCGACATGTCGGACAGTGCGCGGCAATTGGTGGACGGGCTGGGGTGCAAGCGCATTGCGACCACCATGTCAGCGCTGGATATGCGTTGTCGCAGGGCGACCCCGGCGGATGCGCAGGCGGTGTTCGACTGGCGCAGCATCGGGGTGGATCCCGGGATGAACCGGCAGCAAAGCACACCGTCACTGTCCGATCACATCGCGTGGTTCGAGCAGGCCGTGCAGGACAGGACCCGGCATATGCTGATCATCGAAGACGAGGCCGGTCCCGTCGGTCACGTGCGCCTTGACGTAACAAGCAAGGCAACAGCACGGGTCAGCATCGCGCTTGCCCCGCAGCGGCGGGGCCTGGCCTTGGGGGCGCCGACCCTGTGCGCCGGCCTGATGGCGGGCCAGCGCGCCGGGTTGCGTCGCTTTGCGGCTGAAATTCATGACCGGAACGCGGGCTCTATCGCGGTCTTTATGCAGCTTGGTTTTGTGCGCCATGGCACAGACGGCGCGTTCGGACTATACACGGCGCGGGTCGGCCAAGCCGCGCTGCCGCAGATGATTTGACAGGTGCCTATCGATGCAGATTGAAATTGACGGACGCGCCATCGGCCCGGATCAGCCGCCTTATGTCATTGCCGAACTGTCGGCCAACCACAATGGCAGCCTCGAACGCGCGCTGGAACTGATCGACGCTGCGGTGGGCACCGGGGCATCCGCCATCAAGATACAGACCTATCGGCCCGACACGATCACGCTGAACAGCGAACGCCCGGAATTCAGGATCACGGGTGGCTTGTGGGACGGTCGCACCCTGTACGATCTTTACGAAGAAGCACACACCCCGTGGGAGTGGCACAGCGCATTGTTCGAGCGGGCGCAGGCGCGGGGGATCACGTTGTTTTCGTCGCCTTTTGACGCCACGGCAGTGGAATTGCTGGAGGAACTGGGCGCGCCCGCCTACAAGATCGCGTCATTCGAGGCGGTGGATCTGCCGCTGATCGCGCGTGTGGCCGCGACGGGCAAGCCCATGATCATCTCGACCGGGATGGCCGATGCCGACGAGATCGCCGAGGCCATCGACACCGCCCGCGGCAATGGCTGCACCGATCTGGTGGTGCTGCACTGCGTCAGCGGGTATCCGGCACCGCCCGGCGATTACAACCTGCGCACGTTGCCGGACATGGCGGCGCGGTTTGGCACGCTCGTGGGTCTGTCCGACCATACGCTCGACAACACCACCGCGATTGCCAGCGTGGCACTTGGGGCCTGCGTGATCGAAAAGCATTTCACACTGGACCGCAGCGCGGCCGGCCCAGACGACAGCTTTTCGCTGGAGCCTGCGGAATTCGGCGCGTTGGTTACGGGCGCCGAAACAGCGTGGAAGGCGCTGGGTCAGGTGGATTACGGGCGCAAGTCCAGCGAACTGGGCAACGCCACGTTCCGCCGGTCCCTGTACTTCCTGCGGGATCTGGACGCCGGTCACCGGATCGGGCCCGAAGATGTGGGCAGCGTGCGCCCGGGCTTTGGCCTGCCGCCCAAAGAGTTGCCGAACGTGATTGGCCGTACCCTGACCCAAGCGGTGGAATTCGCCAGCCCCGTATCGTGGGACGTGCTGGACAAGCCATAAAAAAACCCCGGCGTTTCCGCCGGGGCCGCGTTTGCTTGTGGATCGAGCGGCTTAGTCGGCCGCTTCTTCTTTCTTGATCTCTTCGCCGGTTTCCTGGTCGACGACCTTCATCGACAGGCGTACCTTGCCGCGATCGTCAAAGCCCAGCAGCTTGACCTTGACCTCCTGGCCCTCTTTCAGGACGTCCGAGGGGTGGTTCAGGCGGCGGTTTTCGATCTGTGACACGTGCACCAGCCCGTCGCGCTTGCCGAAGAAGTTCACAAAGGCACCGAAGTCCACGATCTTGACCACGGTACCGGTGTAAACCTGACCCTCTTCGGGTTCGGCCACGATGGCGTGGATCATGTCATAGGCTTTCTGGATCGAGTCACCGTTGGGCGACGCGATCTTGATCACGCCGTCGTCGTTGATGTCGACCTTGGCGCCCGACACTTCGACGATTTCCCGGATGACCTTGCCGCCCGACCCGATGACTTCGCGGATCTTGTCGGTGGGCACGTTCATCGTCTCGATCCGCGGCGCGTGGACCGAGAATTCGGCAGCACCTGTGATGGCTTTGCTCATCTCGCCCAGGATGTGCATCCGGCCGTCCTTGGCCTGGGCCAGGGCTTTTTCCATGATCTCGGGCGTGATGCCTGCGACCTTGATGTCCATCTGCAAAGAGGTGATACCGTTTTCGGTGCCAGCCACCTTGAAGTCCATGTCGCCAAGGTGGTCTTCGTCACCCAGGATGTCGGACAGGATGGCATAGCTGCCATCGTCTTCGAGGATCAGGCCCATGGCCACACCGGCGACGGCAGATTTCAGCGGCACGCCCGCGTCCATCATCGACAGCGACCCGCCGCAGACAGATGCCATCGACGACGAGCCGTTGGATTCGGTGATTTCCGACACCAGGCGCACGGTATAGGGGAAGTCGGTGCTGGCTGGCAGCACGGCTTGCAGCGCGCGCCACGCCAGTTTGCCGTGACCAATCTCGCGCCGTCCCGGAGGGCCCACGCGACCCGCTTCGCCGACCGAATAGGGCGGGAAGTTGTAGTGCAGCAGGAAGTTGGATTTGAAGTTGCCGTGCAGCGCGTCGATGAACTGTTCGTCATCGCCGGTGCCCAGCGTGGTCACGACCAGGCCTTGGGTTTCGCCACGGGTGAACAGGGCGGAACCATGCGTCCGGGGCAATAGGCCGGTCTGGCAGACGATGTCGCGGATTTCATTCGTTTTCCGGCCGTCGATGCGCTTGCCTGTCTTGACGACGTCACCGCGCAGGATGGAAGCCTCAAGCCCCTTCATGGCGGAGCCGAGGTTCGGGTCCTCTTTCTGCTCGTCGCTCAGCGCCTCCATGATGGCGGCGCGGGCGTCGGCAACGGCGGTGGTGCGTTCCTGCTTGTCGGAAATCGCAAAGGCCGCGCGCATCTGGTCTTCGCCCGCGGCCTTCACGGCAGCGGAAAGATCGGAATAGTCGGGGGCCTGGAAGTCAAACGGCTCTTTCGCGGCGTCTTCGGCCAGATCGATGATCAGGTCGATGACCGGCTGGATCTGTTCGTGGGCGAATTTCACCGCGCCCAGCATCTCTGCTTCGGACAGTTCGTAGGCTTCGGATTCCACCATCATCACGGCGTCTTTGGTGCCGGCCACAACCAGGTCAAGGCGTTGGTCGGGGTTCAGGCGCAGGTCCTGCATGTCGTCGACGGTGGGGTTCAGGATGTATTCACCATCCTCGAAACCGACGCGGCAACCGCCGATCGGACCCATGAAGGGTGCGCCGGAAATGGTCAGCGCGGCGGATGCCGCAATCATGGCGACCATGTCGGGGTCGTTGACCAGATCGTGGGACAGAACGGTACACATCACCAGCACTTCGTGCTTGAAGCCAGAGACGAACAGGGGCCGGATCGGACGGTCGATCAGGCGGGCGGTCAGGGTTTCCTTTTCCGTGGGCCGTGCCTCACGCTTGAAGAAGCCGCCGGGGATCTTGCCCGCGGCATAGTATTTTTCCTGGTAGTGGACGGTCAGGGGAAAGAAGTCCTGGCCGGGTTTGGGCTTTTTCGCGAACGTCACGTTCGCCATGACGCTGGTTTCGCCCAGCGTGGCAATGACCGACCCGTCCGCTTGACGGGCAACCTTGCCGGTTTCCAGTGTGAGCGTTTCCTCGCCCCACTGCATCGATTTTTTCACTTCGTTGAACATGCTATTTCCTGTGTTGGCCGGGTGGCCATTTGCGTAGGGGGCGTATTCCCCCTGACCCCGGTATCTTCTTTTGTCGGGCGCTGAGGTCCGGGCGCCAGGCTTTCAGATTGTGCGCGCATACAGCAGATTGCCATGAAATGAAAGCGGTGTGAGCGGTCGCGATGTCGCGCTCAGGACCATGGCTTTTTCGGCGGTGTCGCAAAGGCGATGGGCGCATCGGGGAAAAGATCGTCGCGGCCCGCGTGCGGGTCCGGCGTGCCCCATTCCCGCATCCACTTCGCGGGCGGGGCGAGGGTGCCGCCAGGGGTCCATTCGAAATAGCCCAGTGCGCCCGGGGCGGGGATCGGATCGCAGGGTTCGGGGTCTTTCAGGGTCAGGCCCGCGGCGCCGCCGAACCATTCGCTGTCAGATTCCGTGATGATACCCGTCACCTCGACCGACCCGATAATGGCCCCGCGCGGCAGGTCCAGCGGGTGCGGGCATTGCACGCCATGCTTTTCCAGCCGCCAGTAGAGATAGCGGAACTCTTCCTTTGTCAGGCCAGCCGCCGCATGCAGCGCGATGCGCCCCGGTCCCATGCGCCCGGCCCGGATCGACCCCAGGCTGCGGTTCTCGATCGGTTTGTGTCCGGCAATGATGGCCCAGGCCGAAGGTTGGCGCACGGACAGGGCAAGGCGGGGCAGATCATGCATCTACAGAACCATAGGGCCGGATGGGGGCTGGTCCACGCGGCGCTTGGGTGTAAGTCTGGGGCAATGGCAAGGGAGACGGGACATGCGTATTCTGTTCACGGGCGGCAGCGGCAAGGCGGGGCGACACGCAGTGGCCTATTTGCGGGATCAGGGACACCGGGTCGTCAACTTCGACAAGGTGCCGCTGGGGCTGGACGGCGTCGACGACCGGATCGGTGACATCACGGATGCGGGCCAGGTGTT
>JBCBFX010000014.1:0-54562 GCA_038527345.1 Pseudomonadota bacterium
CAACAACGTCCGACCCTCAACCGAACCAGACGCATTACGACCATTCACCGTCATTGATATTTCAGTCATGAAACCCGACCTCCCTTTGTTCCTTCAGCCCGAGACCAGCGATTTGAACCAGCCCTTTTTCGGGGCCTCGCCATTTGCCGTCTCGATTTCTTCCTGCGGCCCTTCGACCGCCGTGCGGAACCGTTCAAAGAACTGGTCCGCCATTTTCCGTGCAAATCCGTCGATGATCCGGCTGCCCAGTTGCGCAAGCTTGCCGCCAACCTTGGCCTCGACCACATAGTCCAGCCGCGTGCCGCCATCGCTGTCATGCAGCGACACCGCCGCACCCCCCTTGGCGAACCCTGCCGCACCGCCCTTGCCCTCGCCTTCGAGCCGCAGGCTTTCGGGGGGTACGCGGTCCAGCAACTGCACGGCACCCTTGAAGGTGGCCTTCACCGGCCCGACCTTCTGCACCACGGTCGCCTCGAAACCGTCATCGGGATTGCCCGCCATCTCCTGACAGCCCGGCACGCATTCCTTCAGCACGTCCGCATCCAGAAGCGCCGCCCAAACGGTCGCCCGGTCGGCTGCGATTTCCATCGATCCTGACATTTGCATAAGGCGCACCTCGTTTCATGTTCAGACTGACGTTAGTGGCTGGGGGCGGGGCGCGGTATTAGACCAATGGACTAGGATCAGCGCTCGGGATCAGCGTTCCGGCGGCACAAAACTCAGCCCGTAATCCGCATAGATCTGCGCGATACGCCCGTCCTCCAGCGCATAGCGGATCGCGTCGTCCACCGCATAGGACAGCGGGCGATAGCGGAAATTCACGCCCACGCCCAAGGTCCACCGGCCCACGGAAAACCCCGGCAAAGGGGGTTGGTGCAGGTCCAGCGCGTCAGTCAGCCCGTGTTCCAGTTGCGCACGCGGCCCCATCGCGGCCATGGTTTTCCCATCCGCCAGCGCCTGCATCGCGGCCGCCATGTCCGGGAAGCGACGAATGTTGGCCTTGAGCTGGCCGCCTGCAAGCCCCGACAGGTAGAAATCCGCGATTGAATCGTTTTCCACCGCCACCGTGTCGAACCGGAAATAGGCCGGGATCGGCTTGTCCTCGGGATAGGCCTCTTTGGCATACGCAATCGCGATACCTTCCGTCTGGTACTGCCCGGTGAACACCACCTGCTCCACCCGGCAGGCAAAGGCGCTGTCATAAGGCACGCGCATCATGACGTTGGCGATGCGCCCCCCGATCAACGCGCCCTTCCACAGGTTGTTGCGCAGGTCCGCATCCAGGTTCTCGCCAGCGGCCACAAAGTTGAAGCGGGCCTCGACGCCCAGATCCTCGGCAATGAGGCGGGCAATCTCGATATCGACGCCGCGCGGCACGCCCGCCTCCTGCCAGGAATAGGGCGGATATTCCTCGTAGACGGCAAACAGCATGTGCCCTTGCTCGATCAGTTGATCCAGCTCTTGGCCGACGATATCACGCCCGGCGTTCTGGGGCTTGGGCTGTGGCACGTAATCGGCACAGGGGTCGTTCGATTGCGCAAAAACGGGGCCGGTCCACAGACCGACCCCGAGACTGATGGCCAATAACAGGGAGAGGGTTTTCATGCCGTCAGTCTTTGTCTCCTAGTTCGCCGCCGACAAGCCGATTGTCAGGATTTCGGCAGCGCTCTTGTAGGCGGCAGGCGTGCCGTCAATCACCTTGCTGGCACGGAACGCCACGCTGTCGGCGACAGGCGCACCCGACAGGGTCTCGATCTCGTCCGCCAATTCGCTCAGGCGGGTCTTGGCCGCGTCCGGGTCGGCACCGGCGGTGTCATCGGCCCAGGCTGCGAACTGGTCGCGCATGGCTTTCAACTCGTCACTGCGTTCATTGACCATCTCGTCGTCGGGGCGTGTCTCGATATACGTGCGGATGGCCCAGGCGGCCTTCTGACCCAAAAGATCGCCAAACGCCGGCATCTTGGTGATGCCGTTCTGGGTGTAGCCATGTACAAAGCGTTCCACATACCACTCGTCGCCGTATTCCTCGGCCTCGATGAACCGCAGGTCGGGGGCCAACCCGCCGGAAATCACCTCAAGCCCGTGGCAACGTGCGCAATTCTGGTTGTAGCCCGATGCGCCGATCTCGACTGCCGCCTGCCACACCTCGACCCCCGCGGTCTCGGCACGATAGGGGTTTTCGATCAGCCACTCCTCGCCCACATCCGGCAGGGCATCGGTGTTCACGGGTTGGGGCGCAACGTCACCGTGGGCCAGCACCAGTGTCGTCGCACAGACCAACGCACCAACGGTCAAAACAAGTGTTTTCATCTCGGGGTCCTCCCTCGGGTGGTTGCCCTGTCCTAGACCACGCGCACCCGCCCCGCCAATGCGACCTTGGTCTGCCGTGGCAGCCTGCCGCATCGCAGCATCCGACTTTGGTCGCATGGCGCCTGCCGGCACCTCGGATACCGTAGACAAAAACATGGGAGGACGCCGAATGCGACAGCTGTGCGCCGCTGTCCTGAGCTGTGTCATGGGCACGGCCCTGTCTGCACAAACGCTCGACGTGCCGCTGATCTGGCTGCGCCATGCCGAACCGGAACGGCCCGTGCTGTCGAACCTCGACCCGGTCCCGGAGGACCGCGGACAGGCCGGGGCGCTGGTCGCCCTGCAAGACAACCTGACAACGGGCAAGTTCCTGGGCCAGACCTACACACTCGACGTGATCGAAGTGGCCGCCGACGACGACCCGCTTCCGGCGGCGCGTGACGCGCTGGCACGCAGCCCCTTTGTCGTGCTCGACGCCCCCGCCGCCAGTCAGCTTGCCATCGCCGACCTGCCAAAGGCTGCGGGTGCGCTCCTCTTCAATGCCTCATCCTCGGACGTGTCGCTGCGCAGCGCCGACTGCCGTGCCAACCTGTTCCACACCAAATCCAGCTACGCGCAACAGGCGGACGCCCTGATGCAATTCGTCCGGTTCAAACGCTGGACCGACCTGGTGCTGATCGAAGGCAGCGCGCCCGAAGATGCCGCCTTTGCCGACGCCTTGCGCAACAGCGCCAACAAGTTCGCGCTGGAAATCGCGGAAACCAAACCATGGCTGACCGATGCCGACATCCGCCGTAACGCGGGCCAGGAGGTGCCGCTGTTCACCCAGGATATGGCCGATCACGACCTGATGCTGGTGGCGGATGTGGCCAATGACTTTGCCCGCTACCTCGCCTTCAACACCTGGACACCGCGCCCGTTGGCCGGGTCCGAAGGTCTACGGCCAGTGTCCTGGGCACCGGTGGTCGAACAATGGGGGGCCGCGCAACTGCACAGCCGGTTCGAAAAGGAAACCGGGCGCGAGATGTGGCCGCGCGACTACGCCGCCTGGGCCGCCGTCCGCGCCGTGGGCGAGGCGGTGACCCGGACCAAATCCAACGACCCCGCCACGATCCGCGCCTACCTGCTGTCGGACGACTTCGAACTGGCGGGGTTCAAGGGGCGGCCACTGTCGTTCCGGTCGTGGAACGGGCAACTGCGCCAACCGATCCCGCTCGTCACACGCTCCGCCCTGGTGGCCCAGGCCCCGCTGCCCGGCTACTTGCACCAGCGCACCGAACTGGACACGCTGGGCCTTGATGAACCCGAAAGCACCTGCACCGCCTTTGACTGACCGTCTCTGTCCCGAAAAAATCCCGGGGAGTGTGAGGGGCTGGCCCCTCGCTCCCACATCCACCAGGGGAGAACCCGAATGAAGTTGATGACCGCCCTTGCCACCACCCTGCTGGCCACGCCCGCGCTGGCCGACGAGATGTGGATATCCAACGAAAAGGACGACACCGTCAGCGTCATCGACATCGAAACACTCGAAGTGGTGCGCACGATCGACGTTGGTGAACGGCCCCGCGGCATCACCTTTTCCAAGGATTATTCGGTGCTCTATCTCTGCGCGTCGGACAGCGACACGGTGCAGGTGATCGACCCCGAAACGGGCCGTGTCCTGCACGAACTGCCCTCGGGCGAGGATCCGGAACAGTTCGTGCTGCATCCCGATGACCGGCACCTCTATATCGCGAACGAGGATGACGCGATCACCACCGTGGTCGACACCGAAACCCGCACCGTGGTCGCGCAGATCGACGTGGGCATCGAACCCGAGGGCATGGCCGTGTCCCCCGACGGCAAGATCGCGATCACCACGTCGGAAACCACCAACATGGCCCACTGGATCGACACCGAAAGCCAGTCGCTGTTTGCCAACACGCTGGTCGACAGCCGCCCGCGCCACGCCGAATTCATCAAGGACGGAACCGAACTGTGGGTGTCCTCGGAAATCGGCGGCACCATCACCGTGTTCGATGTCGCAACTCAGGCTGAAACGGCCAAGATCGACTTCGAGGTCGATGGCGTCCACCCCGACCGCGTCCAGCCCGTGGGGTTCGAGATGACGGCGGGCGACACTCACGCGCTGGTGGCGCTGGGGCCATCCAACCACGTGGCCGTGGTGAATGCCGAAACCTACGAGGTCGAGGACTACATCCTCGTCGGGCGTCGCGTCTGGCACATGGACTTCAACGCGGACCGCAGCCTTGCCTTCACCACCAACGGTGTGTCCGGCGACGTGACCGTGATCGACGTGGCCCGGCGCGAGGCGGTCAAGTCGATCAAGGTGGGCCGCTTTCCATGGGGGGCCGCCTACCGCCCGACAAATGATTAACCCGCTCCCGTGCACATCGCGGTGCACAGGTTGTGCACGTCATGTGTACGGGCTGTGCATCAGATTTTTTGTCGTGAAATCATATCGTTAAACCACCGTTCGAAAGGAATACAGATGATCCGCAGAATTATGGCCACCGCACTGGCCTGCGCGATCTGCGCAACACCGATCCTGGCCGATGACGACGACACCGGGTTCGGCCTCGCCGGGATCCTGTCGGCCAGCAACAAGGAAGACCTCGAACCGATCCAGCTGGGCGCGGGCATCCCGCTGACCTCGGCACCCTGGGTGCTGAAATCGGGCAAGTATTACGAATTCGAAATCCAGGGCGACGGCAGCCAGGAACTGGCGCTGGTCGGCCCCGAATTCTTCCGCGCCATCTGGGTGGACGAAATCGTGGTCGAAGGGCTGGAAATCCGCCCCCTCGGCCTCGACAGCATCGAATTCGACGAGGCGGGCGAGATGGAGATCGGCTTTGTCGCGATCAAGCCCGGGCGCTACTATCTCAAGATCCCCGGCAGCACCGGTGAGACGCAACGCCTTGACATCACCATCGAATAAGGCGCGCCTAGGCCCATGACACATGGGCTGCGCGTTGCCGATCTGCACTATGCCTACGGGGCGAAAACAGCGCTCGACGGCATCTCTTTCGAGGTGCCGCCGGGGCGGTTCTGCGCGCTTCTGGGGCCGAACGGGGCGGGCAAATCCACGCTCTTTGCCCTGCTGACCCGCCTGCTGGTTGCGCGTCAGGGCCAGGTGCAGCTTGCGGGCATCGACCTCGCCGCCGATCCTGGGGCCGCCCTGCGGCATCTGGGCATCGTGTTCCAGCAGCCGACGCTGGACATGGACCTGACCGTGCAGCAAAATCTGCGGTATTTCGCGGCCTTGCACGGCATCGGACGGCGCGAGGCGGACACGCGCATCGCCGCCAGCCTGGCGCAACTTGACATGGCTGAACGCGCGGACGAACGGGTGCGCAACCTCAACGGCGGGCACCGCCGCCGCACGGAACTGGCCCGTGCCATCCTGCACGACCCCAAGGTGCTGCTGCTGGACGAACCGACCGTGGGCCTTGATGCCGCGACCCGGACCGCCATAACGGCCCACGTACATGACCTCGCCAATGAGGGCATGACGGTCCTGTGGGCCACGCACCTGACGGACGAAATCCGCGACGACGATCGCCTGCTGATCCTGCACCGGGGTCAGATCCTGGCCGACGGCACGGCAGCCGACATTCGCGGCAACGCGCCGCTCGCCGATCATTTCCTGTCCGTGACGGGATCGCCCGCATGACCCCCTATCTCATTGCCTTGCGCGCCGTGGTGGGCCGCGAGTTCCTGCGCTTCGTGCACCAGCGGGAACGGTTCATCGCCGCCCTTGTCCGCCCGCTTGTGTGGCTGATCGTCTTTGCCGCCGGGTTCCGCGCAGCCCTTGGCTTGTCGATCACCCCGCCCTACCAGACCTATGTCGTTTACGAAGATTACATCGTGCCGGGCCTGTGCGCGATGATCCTGCTGTTCAACGGGATGCAATCGTCGCTCAGCCTGGTCTATGACCGCGAAATGGGGTCGATGCGCCTGCTGCTGACAAGCCCCCTGCCGCGCTGGTGGCTGCTTGTGTCACGGCTGCTGGGCTCCACCGCCATCTCGATCCTGCAGGTCTACACATTCCTTCTGATCGCCGGGCTCTACGGCATCGACTTCACCCCTTGGGGCTATTTGGCCGCGCTGCCCGCGCTGATCCTGGGCGGGCTGATGCTGGGGGCGCTTGGCCTTGTCTTGTCCAGCTTTATCAAACAGTTGGAAAATTTTGCGGGCGTTATGAACTTTGTCATCTTCCCGATGTTCTTTCTGTCCACCGCGCTCTACCCGCTGTGGCGCATGGCCGAAAGCTCGACGTTGCTGCGCGATATCTGCGCAGTGAACCCGTTCACCCATGTGGTGGAAATGATCCGATTTGCGCTGTTTTTGCAGGTCAATCCGCCCGCCATCGGCTGGGCCTGCCTGTGGGCTGCCGGGCTGATCCTTGTGGCGGTCTGGGGCTACGATCCCGGGCGCGGCATGGCAAGGCGCAAGGGCCAGTGATCGCACGCGTGAAACGTGCTATATGCAACGGCATGAGACAAATTCTGATCCCCTTCGCCCTGATCGCCACGCCCCTGATGGCCGAAGACGACGACCCCGGCGGCACCCTGAACCCACCCGAAATGGGGATCAACCGCGTGCTGGAAAACGCCGACCGGGGCGAGGTCGACATGATGACCTGCGCCAGCGGATACTACATCACGAAAAAGGGCGATCACGCCGACGCGCGGCGGCTGTTTCAGGCCTGTGCAGACGCAGGGTACACCGGGGCCATGACGTGGATGAGCCAGCTCGACAACAACGGGCTGGGCGGAGATTACGACCCCGATGCGGCGGCGGCCTGGGATCGGCAGGCGGCCGAACTGGGCGACCCCGTGGGCAAGTTCAATCACGGCATCAACCTGATGCGCGGGCACGGCATCGCACGGGACGAGGCGGCCGGCCGCGCCTGGATCGACGAAGCCGCACGCGAGGGACTGGCGGTCGCCAGGCGCCTGCAAGGCGCGGATTATGACCTGGACGAGGTCACGCCGGATGCCGACAACTGGAAATACGCGCCCCTGTTCTGATCACTCGACCACCATGCGCGGCAACCAGTGACTGTCTGGATCGGCCTGTTCCAGGTCGACATCGCGGATGGGGCGCAGCACACCCGCATCCGGCGGCACGGCCAGCTTGTCCATGTCCATCTCGTGCATCCGACCCACCATACCGTCTCCGTGAGGTTCCAGCCGGTAGTAGACGCCATTCCACATGTCGATGCCGTAGTCGGTGCGGCCCTTCCAGACGAACAGAAAATCGTATTCGAGGTCGATCAGGTCCGCACGCAGATCGCGCCGGATCTCGTAGGGGTACGGCACATGGCACCACGTCTTGTCTGTTCCCTCGATACAGCGAAACGGGCGCATCGACAGGAAATGATCCGAGAATACCGCATCATTCAGGGTCATTTCATAGGCCTCAGCAGTCCCCGCGAGCGTTGCGATTTCGATTCGGGTGCCATCTTCCGCTTCCAGGTAAACACGTTTGCCATCGATCTCCGTCGCTGTGCCAAGTGTCGGACAAAGCAGTGCAAAAATCAGGCTGACTGCGCGCATGGGACGATCGCTTTCGAAGCTGTCGGGGCTGCATGACAGCGTGCAGGAAAGGCCCATGGTGACGCAAGGACAGCCGCATACGACCTTTGGCCAATTTCTATATGCCCTCGCTTCGAATGATACTGCGGGCGGGTTGAGCCGTGCACACTGGACGGTGCGCAGCCTCAAATCGACGCTTGGGAGGATACCAATGAACAGGTTCATCAAGGCTGCGGCCATCTGCATTCTGGCAGGAACCGCCGCACACGCGGAAGTCACCGAGGAAATGCTTGCCAATGACCAGGCCAGCACGGGGGACGTGCTGACCAACGGCATGGGGCGCCATCTTCAGCGCTATTCGCCGCTGGACACGCTTAACAAGGAAAACGTCAAGAACCTCGTGCCTGCGTGGGCCTTCTCCCTTGGTGGTGAAAAGCAGCGCGGACAGGAAACGCAACCCATCGTGCATGATGGCGTGATGTACATCACCGGGTCCTACAGCCGGATGTATGCCATCGACGTCAAGACGGGCGAGGAGATCTGGCAATACGACGCCCGCCTGCCCGAAGGCATTCTGCCCTGCTGTGACGTGGTGAACCGGGGTGCCGCCATCTATGGCGACAACATCTATTTCGGCACGCTGGACGCGCGCATCGTGGCGCTGAACAAGGACACGGGCGACGTCGTCTGGCGCAAGAAGATCGCCGATTACAAGGCCGGCTACAGCTATACCGCAGCGCCGCTGATCGTGGACGGTCTGATCATCACCGGCAACTCGGGCGGTGAGTTCGGCATCGTCGGCGAAGTGCAGGCGCGCGACGCCATGACCGGCGAGATGGTGTGGACCCGCCCCGTGATCGAAGGGCACATGGGCACCTTCAAGGGCGAGGAAAGCACCATGACCGGCACGCTGAACGCAACCTGGCCGGGCGACATGTGGAAAACCGGTGGCGGTGCCACGTGGCTGGGCGGGTCCTATGACGCGGAAACCGACACGCTGGTCTTTGGCGCGGGCAATCCCGCCCCGTGGAACAGCTGGCTGCGCGACGCGGGTCAGGACAATTCGGGCAAGGGCGACAACCTGTATGCCGCCAGCCGCATCGGCATCGACCCCGCCAATGGCGAGATCAAGTGGCACTTCCAGACCACCCCGCGCGAAGGTTGGGACTATGACGGCGTCAACGAAGTCGTCGCCTACACCAACCGCGCCGGTGAAAAGCGTTGGGCGACGGCCGACCGCAACGGGTTCTTCTATGTGCTGAACCGCGAAGACGGCAAATTCGTGCGCGGCGTGCCCTTCGTCAAGGACATCAGCTGGGCCTCGGGTCTGGATGAAAACGGGCGCCCCATCTTTGTCGAGGAAAACCGCCCAGGCGATCCGGCAGCCGCCGCCGACGGCAAGAAAGGCGAAGTGATCTTTGCCTCGCCCTCATTCCTGGGTGGCAAGAACTGGATGCCGATGGCCTTCAGCCAGAACACCGGCAACTTCTATGTACCGTCCAACGAATGGGGCATGGACATCTGGAACGAGCCGATCACCTACAAGAAGGGCGCGGCCTATCTGGGTGCCGGTTTCACGATCAAGCCGAACTACGAGGACCATATCGGTTCGCTCAAGGCGATCGACCCGGACACGGGCGACATCAAGTGGGAGTTCAAGAACGACTCGCCGCTTTGGGGTGGCGTGATGACGACCGCCGGTGGCCTTGTCTTTACCGGCACGCCCGAGGGCAAGTTCATCGCCTTTGACGACGCGACCGGCGAAGAACTGTGGTCGTTCCAGACCGGCTCGGGCATCGTGGGTCAGCCCATCACCTGGGAACAGGACGATGAGCAATATGTCACGATCATCTCGGGTTGGGGTGGTGCGGTGCCGCTCTGGGGTGGTGAAGTGGCCAAAAAGGTCAACTACCTGAACCAGGGTGGCATGCTGTGGACCTTCAAGCTGCCCAAGCAGCTGGCCAGCGCGAACTGAGCTGTGGCCGCTCGATGAACACAAAAAGGGCGCCTGCAACGGGCGCCCTTTTTTGTCTCAGACCATTGGACAGTGTTGCATTTCATGGAATGCGTTAGGGTAACGATATGACAACCGACATCCTGCACAAGACCCGCGACTGGAACCATACCCCGACCGAAGGGTGGATTCTGGTCGTCGACGACCATCCGCTGTTCTGCGACGCGCTGGAACTGACCCTGCGCAGCGTGATGCCGGGGGTGCAGGTCAAGACCGCCGATACGTTGGCGCGCGGTCTGGCCCTGATTGCCGATGCTGCCGCCCCACGGCTGGTGGCGCTGGATCTGAACCTGCCGGATGTATCGGGCCTGGACGGTGTGCTGGAAATGTGCCGGGTCACGGGCGATGCGCCGGTGCTGGTGGTGTCGTCCATGGACGACGCCCGCATCGTGTCGTCGGTCATGGCTGCTGGGGCTGCGGGTTTCGTGCCGAAACACAGCTCGCGCGCGACGCTGGAACGTGCGATCAACACCATAAAGGAGGGGCAGCAGTACCTGCCCAACGGCTTTGCCACCGCCGATGACGCCCCCAAGGACGAGGTCGAAGAGGCCGTTGAACGCCTGTCCCTGCTGACCGCGCAGCAATCGCGCATCCTGCAACTGATCTGCGAAGGCAAGCTGAACAAGCAAATCGCGTTTGACCTGTCGATTGCCGAAACCACGGTCAAGGCACATGTCACCGCCATCATGCGCAAGCTGGGCGTCCAAAGCCGGACGCAAGCGGTTCTTGTCTCACAGCGCGCGAAATTCAACTCATTCTTGCCTGACGCCTAAAGTCATGCCTATCCTGCTCGTTGGGGAGGCAAGACCCAATGAACATAGAGCGCGCGCATGACGTTGCCGCGGCAGACGCCGTGGTTGATCGCTTACTCGTGACGATCGATGTGCCTGTGGACACACCGGACCTTGACCAGTTTTTGCGTCGCGAACTGGGCGGGCGGGATTGGGCGCACCTGTTTGTATTCAGTCCGGTCCGCGATATCCTGCACAGCCTTGCGCGCGGGGTGGCCCGCCTGTGTCCCGACACCGACGTGACCGGCTGCACCACCGCCGGCCAGATTGGCCGCCGCGGGTACGAGGGCGACGAAAGCTCAATCATCATCGGCATGCCAGCCGAACACTTCGCCACCCGCACCGTGCGGATCGACGACCTTGATACGCTGGACCCGCAAGCAATCATCGATGCGCTGGTGCAGGCCCGCGCAACCCTGACACAGGCGCACCCCGACAAGCCCAACGGCTTCGGGTTCCTGCTGGTCGATGGCCTTTCCATGCGCGAGGACGAACTGGCCGCAACCGTGGCCCCCAGCATGGGGGCCTGGCCCGTATTCGGCGGTTCGGCAGGTGACGGCGCACGGTTCGAACAGACCTGGCTGGTACAGGGCGACACCATAAGCACGGGCATCGCGCTGCTGACCTTTGTGCGGACGGCGTGCGAAACCCGGGTCTTCAGCCTCAACCACCTCGAACCCACCGACCGGCGCATGATCGTGACCAGGGCCGACCCCGCCGCCCGCATCGTCAAACAGATCAACGCAGAACCCGCCGCCCGCGAATATGCGCGCATCATCGGCAAGGACCCCGAACAGCTGGACGAATTCACCTTTTCCGCCCACCCGGTCGTCGTGCGGCTGGGTGACACCCACCATGTCCGCGCCATCCAGCGCGTGAACGAGGCGGGCGAACTGGTGTTCTTTGCCGCGATCGAGGAAGGCATGGTGCTGAATGTGGCCGAACCCCGCGATATCGCGCCCCATCTCGACACCGAACTGAACAAGCTCAAGGCGGGGCGCGGGGACGTGGAAATATTTGCCTGCGACTGCCTGCTGCGCAAGATCGAGGCGGAACAGACCCAGGCCACGCGTGCCATGACCGATGTGCTGACCCGGCACAGCGTCGTGGGCTTTTCCACCTACGGCGAACAGATCGGCCCGCTGCACGTCAACCACACCATGACAGGCGTCATGCTGGTGGCCCCCGACAGCTAAGCCATGGACCTGGTCAACCCGTCAGACAGCCTTGAACGGCAAAACGAAAAGCTGGTTCAGATCGCCGAGGCGCTGATGCGCAAGGTCGAACAAAGCCCGGATCAGGCAGGCCTCGCCTATGCCCAGTTCGAACGCGCCGCCCTGCTTGAAGAACAGGTGCGCCAGCGGACGAATGACCTCGAACGTACGTTGGACCTGCTGCACGAATCCAACGCCCGCTTCGCACTGGCCCGACAAGAGGCCGAGGACGCCCGCGCCAATCTCGCCGACGCGATCGAAACCATCGACGAAGGGTTCGCGCTGTTCGATCAGGCGGACGAACTGGTGTTGTACAACAGCCGCTTCTGCCGCGGCATCGCCGATGTGCGCAACGCCCTGACCACGGGCCTGCCGTTTCACGATTACATCCGCCTGATCAGCGAAAGCGACGAACTGGACTGGAGCCGTGGCGAAAATGGCGAACGCTGGCGCGCCACGCGGATGGACCTGCACCGCAAGGACCACGTCGTGTTCAACATCCGGCTCAAGGGCAATCGCTGGATGCAGGTCAGCGAACACCGGACCGACACGCGGGGCACGGTGATCCTGCAGACAGATGTGACCGGCATCATGCGTGTCGAACGGCAGGAACGGGACAAGCTGGTCAGCGATCAGGCCCTGATGCTGCGCGCCACGCTGAACCACCTGCGGCAAAGCATCTGCATCTTCGACCACCGCCGCCGCCTTGTCGGATGGAACCAGCGGATGGAGGACCTGCTGCAACGCCGCATCGGCGGCAGCTTTCATGGGGCTGATTTCGACGCGCTTCTGGACCGACTGGATGTTCTTTTTGTCTATCACGGCGACATCCAGAAAGCAGACCTTCTCAGCTGGGCGCAAAAGCGCGACGGGCGCATACCGCTCAGCTTCGAGGTGCAGCGCGACGATGCGGCGATCTTTGACGTGTTCATGCAGGAAATGCCCGACGGCGGGTTCGTGATCAGCTTCAGCGACATCACGCAGGAACGGCGCACATCGGGCGCGCTGCGCGAATTGAACGAAACGCTGGAACGGCGGGTCGCGGACCGAACCATCGAACTGGGCCAGGCGCTCGAGGATGCGCGGCGCGCAAACGCGTCCAAAACCCGTTTCGTGGCGGCGGCCTCACACGATCTGCTGCAACCGATGTCGGCGGCCAAGCTCTATGCCTCGGTGCTCGAGGACCGGTTGCAAACCACCTCCGACAGGGAACTGGTGCGCAAGACGACGTCGGCCCTCGAAAGCGCAGAAGGGATCATCAACGCGCTGCTCGACATTTCCAAACTGGACCTTGGCCTTGCGCGCTATTCCATCGGGGATGTCAGCTTGGACGATATCTTTGCCACTCTGGCAAACGAGTTTGCGCCACGGGCACTGGCGCGCGGCCTCGACCTGCATTTCGTTCCGACCACGCTGACGGTCCAAAGCGATCCGGCCTACCTGTACCGCATCCTGCAAAACATCATCTCGAATGCGATCCGCTACACGACCGGGGGCCGTATCCTTGTCGGCGCACGGCGTCGTGCGGAAACCGTGTCGGTCGAGGTGCGGGACCAGGGACCGGGGATATCGACCGATGATCAGCAGGTGATCTTTCAGGAGTTCCAGCAGCTCAAGCTTGAAACGGGCGAACCGCAGGGCCTGGGACTGGGGCTGGCCATTGTCGACCGGGCCTGCCGGATGCTGGGGCATGACCTGTCGCTCGTGTCCGAACTCGGGCGCGGCAGTTGCTTTACCATCGGAATGACCCTTGCCCGCGTGCATGACGTGGCCGCCCCCGACATACCGGACATCCGGCAGGATACGCCCCGCCAAAGCGTGCTGGTCGGTCTGGTGGAAAACGATGCGGCACTCCGCAATTCCATTTCCGTCACCATCGAATCCCTCGGGTCGGACGTGTTGCCCTGTGCCAGCGGAGAAGAAGCCATTGCCCTTTTTGAAGAGCTGGGCGTTGCTCCCGATTGCTTTTTGCTGGACTACCAGTTGGGCGACGGGATGAGCGGTACGGATCTGGTGCCCGTGTTCCGCGAACGCTACGGCGACCTGCCCATCACGATCATATCCGCCGACAGGTCCGCGGCGCTGGCGGCGGCCTGCAAGGCGCTGGACGTACAGCTCAAGCACAAGCCCCTGACACGGGCCGACGTGGCCGCGGTACTTGATTGCGCCCCTGCGGCAGATCAGCGGCGATAGACATAGTCAGGCGGCGTGACCCCCTGCTTTTCCTGGGCCAGCAGCGCATCCAGTACCGCGCGGCCCTGGGATTTCCGGCACACCGGATCCGGTGCCCCAGGGTCGCCCAGCACCGCCATCGCCTGACACCGGCAGCCGCCGAAATCCACGTCACGCCGGTCGCACGTCTGGCACAAGTCCGGCAACCAGTCGGTGCCGCGATAGGCGTTAAAGGCGGCCCCGTCGTTCCATATCTCGGCCAGCGGCATATCCTGCACCCGCTCGAACGTCAGGCCCGGGATCGTCGCCGCCGCGTGACAGGGCAAGACGGTGCCATCTGGCGTCACGTTCAGGCCGGTCGATCCCCAGCCGTTCATGCAGGCCTTGGGAAAATCCGAATAGTAATCGGGCGGCACGAAATCGATCACCAACTGCCCCCGCAACCGTGCCACGGCGTCGGCCACCACGGCCTTGGCCCGGTCCACCTGTGCGCGGCTCGGCTGCAACGCGGCCCGGTTGGTCAGGGCCCAGCCCTGGAACTGCACACAGGCAATCTCGATCCGGCGCGCGCCCAGCCGCTGCGCCATGTCGATGGTGGCAGGCAGATCGTCCAGGTTGTCCCGGTGCATCACCGCATTCAGGGTCAGGGGAAAGCCGATCTGCGCGATCCAGTCGGCCACATGCATCTTGCGATCAAAGCCACCGCGATAGCCGCCGATCCGGTCCGCCATGTCGGCGGTCACCCCCTGCAACGACAGCTGCACATGGTCCAGCCCTGCGTCTTCCAAAGACTGCAACCGCTTTTCCGTCAGACCGATGCCGCTGGTGATGAGGTTGGTATAAAGCCCCGCCTCGCGCGCCGCGACGACCAGATCTACCAGATCGGTGCGCGCCGCCGGTTCCCCGCCCGACAGATGCAGTTGCAGCACACCGATGCGGGCGGCCTGCCGGAACACATCGGCCCAGGTTTCGGTCGCCATCTCGGCCGCCTTGGCCACCAGTTCCGTGGGGTTGGAACAATAGGGGCAGGCCAGGGGACAGCGATGCGTCAACTCGGCCAGCATGGCCATAGGCGGATTAGGGGCGGCGCACATGCACAAACCCTTTCTCGACCAGATCGGTGACAAATGCGGTCACATCCGGCGCGATCACGTCCAAAGGCGCATCATAGGTGGCGGCCAGCCCTTCGCTGACCTGCAAGACCGAGGCTTCCCCATCCAGACGATCCAGTATGGCCTTGCCGATCGGGTCCAGCATCAGCACCCGCTCCGGCCCCAACAGAACATCGGTTTCGCGCACCGCATCATACTGGCTGCGCACACCGCGGGGCAGGTACGGCACGTCCGCGCCGCCGATCACAACAGCCCCTCACCCGGCTGCCATCCCCCGGGCGGAATCCGGCCCGGCGTAACATAGGCCGAATACAAGGCATCCAATTGCGCCCACAGCACCTCTGTCTTGAAGATCAGGGCGGCGGCGGCGGCGTCCTGATCGGCCTGCGTCACCGCATTGTCCAGCACCCACGAAAGGCCAAAGGCGACGTCCTTGGGCGCTTCGGTCAAACGATGCTGGAAATAGGACATCGTGTCGGGATTGGCGAAATCGTAGTTGGCCAGCAAACCCGCAATCCGGTCCTTGTGGATCTTGGGGGCAAACAACTCGGTCAGGGAGGACGCAACCGCTGGCAGCAACGGCTGATCCCGGACAAAGCGGACATAGGCATCGACGGCGAATTTCGTGGCGGGCAATATCCCGACCTCGGACGATACGTAATCAGGGTCCAGCCCCACCCCCTCGGCCAGCTTCAGCCAGCGGGCAATGCCGCCGGTGCCGGGTTCGGTGCCATCGTGATCCTCGATCCGGCTGCGCCAGATGCGGCGCAGGTTCGGATCATTGACGCGCGACATGAACGCGGCATCCTTCATCGGGATGCGGCTTTGGTAATAATAGCGGTTGATGACCCAGGCGCGCACCTGATCCGGCGTGCAGCCGCCCGAATGCAGCAGGTGATGGAACGGGTGCTTGTCGTGATACCGTTCGTCCCCGATCTGGCGCAACCGGGCTTGGAACATCTCGCGGCTGGGGGCGTGCACGGTCATAAGGTGATCTCCATCCCGTCATGGGCAATCTCCCACCCGGCTGCCAGAACATGGGCCCGCTCCGGGCTGTCCGGTTGCAGGATCGGGTTGGTATTATTGATGTGGATCAGCATCTTGCGCATATCGGTGCCCGCCCAACGGGCCAGGCTGCCGTCGGAGCCGTTCAGCGGCAGATGGCCCATGCGCGCGCCGGTCTTTTGACCCGTGCCAGTGCGCTGCATGTCGTCATTGTGCCAGACGGTGCCGTCGAACAGCAGCATGTCGACGTCCTGCACATGGGAGATCAGCCAATCCGGCACCTTGGCACAGCCGGGGATATAGGCCACGCGCCGCGTGTCGGTTTCCAGCATCAGGCCCACGGTCTGCTCCCCCACCTCTTCAAGGTTCAGTTGATCCCCCTCCAGAAACAACGCCACCTTGCCCGGCACGGCAAAAGGGGTCACCGACAGGCCCGGCACCGGTACGAAACTGCGGTCCAGCGTGATTTCGCGACGGGTCACCAGCGACGGGTCCAGCACGCCGAAAACGGCATTGCTACTGAGTATATCCAACCCCGCAGACGTAGCATACACATCAAAACCGGTCTTTTCCCGCAGGGTCAGCAGGCCGGCAATATGGTCAATGTCGCCATTGGTCAGGACCACGGCGGCAATGGGGCTTTCGCGCAATGCTACCGGATGAAGGGCCGGAATGGCCTGCGCCTGTGACCGGATATCGGGCGACGCGTTCAGGACAACCCAACTGTCACCATCAACGGATACCGCGACAGACGACTGCGTCATGGGCGGAATGATACCCGCCCGCGCGTCCTGACAGTTTTGGCACCCGCAATTCCATTGGGGCAGCCCACCGCCGGCGGCCGCCCCCAGTACGATCATGCGCATGCGCAGTGACGGGTCTTAGATGACGTCGCGCTCGGCTCCGCGCTCGTCGTCTTCGCCGGGGCCATACATGTTGATTTCCATGCCGCACTTGATTTCGCGGGCAACGGGTTTGCTCCAAGCCATCGTGATCTCCTCCACTGGTGTTCGCGGTTCACACTAACGGGCCACCGCTGACCCGCCTATCCTACTTTAGGTGTACGGCTCCGGGCAACGGTTCCGATGCGCTGCGGCCTGCGCCGGAAAAACTTTGCCACCTGTCAGATTTCCTTTGCTTTGCCCGGGCGTGTTTCCTATACGAAACCCAGTCGCAACAGGCGGCCATGGGAGAGCGCGGAGAAATCCGCCGCCGAAGGAGCAACGCCCCGGAAACTCTCAGGCCAAGGGACCGTGCCCGCCGCGCGCCGCAAGGCGCAGATGTGACGATCTGGAGAGAGGGCGGGCCAACGCACCCGCCCCACCGAAGGAGAAAGCGCGAGGCTTATGCCTGCGCGAAGCTCTCAGGTCACGCAACAGATGGGGACGCGCCGGGCACTTTGCCCGTCCCGCGTCCGTGCAACTTGCGTCGTCTGGGAGGGGAACCCCATGACCCATATCGCTGTCATCGGTGCCGGAATCACCGGCATCACCACCGCCTATGCGCTGGCGCGGCGCGGCTATGCCGTCAGCGTCTTTGACCGCAACCGGTATGCCGCCATGGAAACCTCCTTTGCCAATGGCGGGCAGCTGTCGGCCAGCAACGCCGAGGTCTGGACCCGCTGGGGCACCATCTTCAAGGGGTTGAAATGGATGTTGCGGTCCGACGCGCCGCTGCTGGTGAACCCGACGCCCAGCTGGCACAAGCTGAGTTGGATGGCCGAGTTCATGGGCAACATCCCCCGGTACGAAGCACACACGATCGAAACCACCCGCCTGGCCATCACAGCGCGCCAGCACCTGCTGGATTTCGCGGCCGAGGTCGGGGCCGATTTCGACTGTGAAACGCGCGGCATCCTGCATGTTTACAAATCCCAGGGCGAATTCGACCACGCCCGTCGGGTGAACGGACTGTTGCAAAAGGCCGGGCTGGAACGGCGCGAGGTGTCGGCGGCCGAGGTGCAGCGCATCGAACCGGCGCTCAAGACCGACACGCTGGGAGGCTTCTATACCGAAAGCGATTTCACCGGAGACATCCACCGCTATGCCCGCGCGCTCAGCCGGAAATGCGAAGAAATGGGCGTGGCCTTCCATTACAAGGCGGACGTGACCGGGCTGCATCACCTGTCGCGCGGGCTGCGCATCGACTGGACCGGGGCGGATGGCGCGGCGCAAACCCATGTGGATGGCATCGTCGTCTGTGCCGGTGTCGGCAGCCGGGCCATCGGGGCACAGCTTGGCGACCGGGTGAACATCTACCCGGTCAAGGGTTATTCGATCACGGTCAATCTGGACGATGCGACCAGCCAGGCGGCAGCACCCTGGGTCAGCCTGCTGGATGACGAGGCCAAGATCGTGACCTCGCGCCTGGGTACGGGCCGCTTCCGCATCGCAGGCACGGCCGAGTTCAACGGTTACAATCTGGATATCCGCGACGACCGCATCCGCCCTCTGCGGCAGTGGTGCGAAACGTTCTTTCCCGAGGTCGAGACCGAACACTGCGTGCCATGGGCGGGACTGCGGCCGATGTTGCCGTCGATGATGCCCAGGGTCGGACCAGGGTCGCGGCCGGGCGTGTACTACAACACAGGGCACGGGCACCTGGGCTGGACACTGTCGGCTGCGACGGCGCAAGCCACGGCGGATGTGATCGACGCGGACCGGATGCGCAACGCGGCCTGACCGGGCGGGGCGGACGACACGTCCGCCTTACGCCATCACCCGTAAGGCGCACCTGATGGTGCGCCATGGTTTAGGCACCATAAAGCCTGCCCCAGCGCTCGATCAGCTTTTGCTGCATCACCTTCGCGCGGCGATTCCAGCCCCGCGCGCCCTGTGGTGCCTCGCGGTTGGCCTTGCTGATGCGCGACCGCGTCGCCTCGTCCGCGGCAAAGATGGCAAAGGCCATGACCCGCCCGTCGCGCGCCGTCATGTACCCGGCCAGACCCGAGACGAAATTCAACGTCCCGGTCTTGGCATGGACCTCGACGGGGTGGTTCTTGATGGCACGGCGCTTGGCGTCCAGCATCGGGATCGGCTTAAGGATCGGGCGCAACGCGCGGGACTGGTGCACCTTGACCAGCGCACGCACCATTGCGTCAGCCGTCATCTTGCTGGCGTCACCCAGCCCCGAATGATCCACCAGTTTCATGCCGGGCGCCCCCAGCGCCTGGGCCGCCCAGCGGCTCATTTCACCCGCCGACGCGCGCAGGCTCGCCACGCGGCCCGTGCGCGCGCGGGTCGCGGCCATGCCCACCATCTCGGCCGTCAGGTTGGTGGAAAAGCGCAACATCGCCTTGAGGATGGTGCGCAACGCGTCACTGCGGTGCTGGACCAAAACGGTCCCCGATGGCGTGCGATCCACCACCGTGGGGTTCTTCAGCACAATGCCATGGGACCGGGCCAGGGTCTGAAACACATCGCCCGCATACAGCCCCGGCTTGCGCACCGGCAACCAGCGCGCGCCCCCTTTGCCAAGTGCGCCACGCGCCACGGTCCAGTTGTCGCTGCGACCCCCGTCGCGATAGGTATAGACGGGCAACCTCCGGTCTGCGATCGCCATCTTCGAGGTATAGACCGCCGGGCGCAGCCGGTCCGACCGGGCATCCATCGTGGTGGCATAGCCATTGCCCGACCGCTTCCATTCGAAATGCACACGGTTGAAATTCAGCGCGATGCCGGACACCGCCGGGCTGTAGCCCACGTGATCCGGCTGACCCTTGTCGATGGTGCGGACATAGGGCAGCACGCCCTGCGCCACCTTGAACCCCCCGCGTACCTCGCGGATGCCCTTGTCCTTCAGCCCCTGCGCCAAGGCGGCCAGCGCGTTGGTGTCAAGCGTCGGATCGGCCCCGCCGACCAGCACCAGATCGCCCTGCACCACACCGTTCGACACGCCGCCAGTGGCCATCACGCTGGTGACAAAGCGGTGGTCCGACCCCAGCGCATCCAAAGCATATAGCGCAGTCACCGCCTTGGCCACGCTGGCGGGGGGTGTGCCGACACTGCTGTTGGATGTTTCCAGCACGCGACCTGTCGCGGCATCGGCCACCGCAAAACATACGCGCCCCCCCAGCTTTGCCTGCGCCACGATGGCATCGGGGCCGGGAATGGATTTCTTGAAATGGTCCGCCGCACGGGCCACGGGGCGCAGGGACGCGTCAGGTGGCGCACCCAAGGCGGGCAAGGCCACGCCCGCCGCCGCGCTTCCCAGGAAAAACCGTCTCGTTACCCGTCCCAGCATGTGCGCATCTAAACGCACCCGCGTCCCGCGAACAACAGGCCATCGCGGCCCGGCCCCTCACTTTTCCGCAGGTTCGGCCCAGGCACCGGCTGCCCGTATGGCGGTGGACGACGCCCCGGACATCGGCACGTTCACGAAACACCATGCGGGCGGGTCCGCGCGGCCCAGCATCTGGCTGACCCGACCCGATATGCGGTGGTGCCGATACAGGCGGGCGGCGGGGCTCATCCGGGCCGATATCCGGTCGCCGGGGCGGGCCAGCACCCCCACCGGCACCGTTTCCATGATCCAGGTCCAATCCTGCCAGTGGTGGAACTGCGCCAGGTTGTCAGCCCCCATCAGCCACACAAAGCGCACGCCGGGATAACGGTCGATCAGGGCCGACAGGGTCTGGGCGGTGTAGCGGGTGCCAAGATGGGCTTCGATATCCGTGACGGTCACGCGGGGATGGCGCATGACGGCACGGGCGTGGGCCATCCGGTCAGGTAATGGCGCAGGCCCCCGGGATTTCAGCGGATTGCCGGGGCTGACCAGCCACCACACCCGGTCCAGTCCAAACCGCTTCATCGCCTCGCGCGTGATGTGGGCGTGCCCTTGGTGCGCGGGGTCGAACGACCCACCCAACAGGCCGATGATCTGACCGGGGCGGGCAAGGGGAAAGGCGTGGCGCATGAACAGGGTCCCTGGTTGCGCGGGGACCGGACCCCATGCGCGCGGCATTGTCAATCAACGGGCATGACCGCATCGCCGATCTGCACGGTGCCGGGGGTCAGCACCTCCGCGCACCAGCCGCCATGGCCGCGCACCGCCGCATAGCCGCCGGGGCCAAATGTCCGCTCCATCAGGCTGCAAGGCGCGCAGATCGTGGTGACGCGCAGCAGCGCCGTCCCCACCTGCACCTCGCGGCCCTTGAGGCCCGACAGGTTGATTCCCGACACCAGCAGGTTGCGGCGCAACTGCGCAGGGTCGATGCGGTCGCGCCCGAGAAAGGATGCGATGGGGGCCAGATGCTCAGCCTGCGCCAGCGTCACGGCACGCTTGCCGGGACGGGCACGGTCACCGTCCAGTCCGGCCTCTGTGATCCGGGCGCTTTGCGGGGTCACGATGTCCGCTGCCCGCGCTGGCCGCATCCCGATCCACGTCACGGCACCGGGTTGCACCCAGCGTCGGATCATGTCGTGCAGGTCGCTCACCGTGCGTCGCTGATCGCGTTGCGCTCTTCGAGCTTGGTCAACACCGGCAAACGTTCCAGCGGATAGTTCGGATGCAGCACCCACATGCCGTTTTCCTGATCCAGCGGGCGCAAGGTGCCGCCGGGAAAGGCACGTGTGCGCAGGGCCAGAACCACATCCGACAACACCGCCGGGTTGTCGCGGAAATAGGTGTGGCCAAAGCCGCCACGCACATCCTCGACCCGGATGAAATGCACAAGACCCTGCTTCTGCAGGATCTCCAACTCTCCATCCAGGAAATTCTCGCCATCCAAGGCCCCCAACCGCACCGACCGCGTCAGGAAACCCGACAGGCGCAGCGCCCGGTCACGCGGGTTGATATACAGGTTGATCTGCTCGAAGGCCTCGGAAAACCGCTCGGCCTGCAGGCGCTGGCGCACGATATCGACGGCAAGGTCCGGGGCCGCCATGATCAACGTCCCGGTCTTGAGCGCCAGCTTGGGATGCGCGCCGGACCCGCGGGCCTCGATGATCAGTTCGCGCAGCGCGGTCGTGATGACATCGTTGCCCCGCGAATGGGCGATGATGTCGATCTGTGCCACCTCCGGAATGGCCACCAGCATCCGCAGGAATTCCTTGGTGTGAAAGACGGAGAACGTGCCTGCGTCCCGATCCCGGAAATAGCCCAGCGGCCCTGCCCCGTTGCCCGCAGGCCAGGTAAAGGCAATCGGCACGCTGCGGCGTCCTGAAAAATGCCACAGGTTCGCCAGCGTGGTCAGACCATCCTCGAACTCGTTGTTGAAGCCGTGGACGTAGATCAGCAGTCGGTCATTGCCCGTCTCGTTGATCTGCTGCGCAATGGTCTGCTGGAATGCCTGCGTCTGCTGGTCATAGTATTCAAGAACCTGGGGCAGATGCCGCAACCGGCCGTCCCGCCGTTCATAGGCCAGCGGAGTTTCGTTGAATCGCACGATCTCGGTGATTTCGGGCACCGATAACGACGTGATGGTGTCATCTGAATCCGACCGCGTGCGGTCCAGCAATTCGGCCCACTGCAGGTCCTTTCCAAAGCGCACCGTTGCCGCACCAAAGGCCATCGACAACGACCGCTCGCGCCCATAGCTGGCATCTTCCGGAGCCCGGTCCGTCATGAAAAAAATCTGCGGATCTACCGACCGCAACGTAGGCGGCACCTGGCTTTCGGGATAGTTGGCCCCGGTGCGGTACAGGTTCGGCGCAGGCGCAAGGCCGATGCCCGCCGAACAGGCCGCCACCATCAGACACATCGCCATCATGATCAGGCGCATACCGCGGCCCATCCTCTCCCGTCACCCGTTTGCGTTAACACATCGCCATGTCCACAACAAAACACGATTTCCCCCAGCGCCGGATGCGCATTGCCCTTTGGCCTCGCGACCGCTAGATCATCCCGCGCATGAAAGCAGGAGGATGCCATGGCCGCGTACCAATATGTCTACCACATGTCCGGAGTGTCCAAGACCTATCCGGGCGGCAAGAAGTGCTTTGAAAACATCCACCTGAACTTCCTGCCCGGCGTCAAGATCGGTGTCGTGGGCGTCAACGGCGCCGGCAAGTCCACGCTGATGAAGATCATGGCCGGCATGGACAAGGACTTTACCGGCGAAGCGTGGTCCGCCGAAGGGGCCAAGGTCGGCTACCTGCCGCAGGAACCGCAGCTCGACCCCGCGCTGACCGTGCGTGAAAACGTCATGCTGGGCGTGGCCGAGAAAAAGGCGATCCTCGACCGTTACAACGAACTGGCCATGAACTACTCGGATGAGACGGCGGACGAAATGGCGGCACTGCAGGACCAGATCGACGCCGAAAACCTGTGGGACCTGGACAGCCAGATCGACGTCAGCATGGAGGCGCTGCGCTGCCCCCCCGACGACGCCGACGTGACCACGCTGTCTGGCGGCGAAGCGCGGCGCGTCGCATTGTGCAAACTGCTGCTCGAAGCGCCCGACATGCTTCTGCTGGACGAGCCCACCAACCACCTCGACGCCGAAACCATCGCCTGGCTGCAACAGCACCTGATCGACTACAAGGGCACGATCCTGATCGTCACCCACGACCGCTACTTCCTGGATGACATCACCGGCTGGATCCTCGAACTCGACCGCGGCCGCGGCATCCCTTACGAGGGGAACTACTCCGCCTGGCTCGAACAAAAGGCCAAGCGGCTCGCGCAGGAAGCGCGCGAGGACAAGAGCCGCCAGAAGACGCTGGAACGCGAACTGGAATGGATGCGGCAGGGGGCCAAGGCGCGGCAGGCCAAGTCCAAGGCCCGGATCAACGCCTATAACGATCTGGCCGAACAGTCCGAACGCGAAAAACTGTCCCGCGCCCAGATCGTCATCCCCAACGGCAAGCGGCTGGGGTCCAAGGTGATCGAGGTCGAAGGGTTGTCCAAGCACATGGGCGACAAGCAGCTGATCGAAGGGCTGGACTTTGCCCTGCCCCCCGGCGGCATCGTCGGCGTGATCGGCCCCAACGGCGCTGGCAAATCCACCCTGTTCAAGATGCTGACGGGACAGGAGACGCCTGACGCGGGCACGATCGAACTGGGCGACACGGTGGAACTGTCCTATGTCGACCAGTCCCGCGACGACCTCAAGGACGGCGACACCGTGTGGGAGGCGATCACAGGCGGTGCCGAGATCATCGAACTGGGTGACGCGCAAGTGAACAGCCGCGCCTATTGCTCGTCCTTCAACTTCAAGGGCGGCGACCAGCAGAAAAAGGTGTCACTGCTGTCTGGTGGCGAACGCAACCGCGTCCACATGGCCCGGCTCTTGAAAGAGGGCGGCAACGTCCTGCTGCTCGACGAACCCACCAACGACCTCGACGTCGAAACCCTCCGCGCGTTGGAGGACGCTCTGGTCGATTTCGCGGGCTGCGCGGTTGTGATCAGCCACGACCGGTTTTTCCTCGACCGGATTTGCACGCATATCCTGGCGTTCGAAGGGGATGCGCATGTGGAGTGGTTCGAGGGGAACTTCGAGGACTACGAGGAAGACAAGAAGCGGCGGTTGGGGGCGGAGGCCCTTGAACCCAAACGACTGAAACACAAGAAATTCGTTCGTTGACGTTGAACTTTTAGCAGTGAATTCAGAGGGTGCGAGGCAGCGTCCGCCTTGGCGTGCGCGTTCGCAATCAGATGAGAAAAAAGTGCGTCGGAGTGCGAAAGGTTTTCTTGTGTTTACGTTTGGGTTCAAGGCGTGCGCGAACGCGTGTTTGTCCAGCGAACGCGCGCATCGGTAACCGGTTTTTGGCTTGGTGATGGCGACCAAAACCGCTGAAGCACGAAAAGCTGTTCGGCGATCAACCCGTAGGGTGCGCATTGACTGCGCACCTTCCACCACATCCAACCGACAACAGGTGCGCAATGAATGCGCACCCTACGCCGCATTCTGCCTGTTGCGCATATCGCGGTGGATGGATGAGTACGGCCACTTGGACGGATCCAGCACCAAGCCGTGTTTCACCGGATTGTTCAGGCAATACCGTATCGCGTTTGCCCTGTCCGTCTCCGTCCGCAGGTGATGTTCCCAGAACCTGCGCTGCCAGATGCCTCTTTCACGCCGGACAAAATGGCTGGCCCGACGATGCCCTACCCCTACCTCGCGCGAGAAGCGCGCTTTGATCACGCTCCATCGTTTGGAATAATCGCAATCGCGCTCCGGCATCGTCCAGACAGCGTGTATATGATCGGGCAAGACCACCCATGCGTCGATGGCAAACGGATGGTCATTCTTCGTAAGCCGCACAGCCATCCGCAAATGGTCGATGTGATCCGTCAATATCGGCGCGGTCCTCGGCGCGAGTCGGACAGTGAAGAAAATGGATGCACCGGGAATGCGCGGTCTGATGTAGTTCGACATAGCTCGAACGTTACGTTCGGATGGTTAACGTAGAGTGTGCGTTTACCGCGCACCGATATTGCGACCGCCCGTATGCGGTGCGCAGTGAATGCGCACCCTACAAGAAACGCCGCCAGACACGGGCCATGCTGTCACAGATTGTGCTGCGTCTATGAACCACCGCACCCGTGACAGCACAGCGTCACAGTAAACCCGAAACCGCTTCGCCGCGTGTCTCAACTTGTCAGTTACAGCGTCACCGTGCCGGTGAGCGCACTACATACACCCGGGTCGGGAAGGGCGAAATGGTGGGGCGTTTTCGGCAACGCCCGTGTCAAACGTTGCGAAATCAACGTAGACGCGGCAACCGCTCAATGTGCACATGTTCGATATTTGGGTGAACCGCCCTTCCATCGATACGGCTGACTGGCTCAACCAGGCGCTGCTCGATCAAAAGCCAATCGGCCGCTCGCACATTGCTGCGCAACATGCTTCCCGGAGCCGCGCGCCAATCGATACGCCGCGGTCCAAAGCGCCTGTGTCTGGGACGCGCGCTCCTGCACGAGGAAGAGCATCCGCTCCCCTTGAAAACCCGCGCCACCCTCACCCGGCAGGTCGAGGTCGCGGTCCGCGCCCTGCACCCCTATGACGTCCCCCCGATCATCCGGATCGAGGCCACGGCCAACGCCGACGATCTCAGCTGGGTCGCGGCCGTGACCCAAGCCCTCTGACCAGCCGCCGGAGAGTGCGTGCTTGCACGCACCATTCGCACCCGAAACTCCCGCGAAAAGATGCGTGAAATCACGCATACTGCTGGGGTCTGCGGCCCTTTTCACATGGCCCCAACGCTAAGGGGCGGTTAAACCGCCCCTGTAACCCATTGATTTTTCATGACCGGACTGGTGTCCCACCTTGGGACACCCTAAATCAGAGCAGATACAACGCCACCATCAACGGCGGCACCGCAAAGGCGAAGGCTATGCAAAACAGCTTGGCCCCGTGGCTCACCTTGGCGAACCATCCGTCGCCCAGCGCCCCCTCGCCATAGCTCATCATCGCGGCCATTACGACGTAGCCCTGCTTTTCCTGCTCGACTTTCGACCGGTTGATCGACGCCATCGCCGCCTGATACCGCGCATCCTGGCGGGCTTGCTCATCGAGGTTCGGTTGCAGGTTTTCCATACGGGTCATTTTCGGCGCACTCCTTGATTTTCAAACCAGTTGGCGCGCCGTATCGCAAAGTCCAGAACCCGCGACAAAAAAGACCAGCCCGCAGGCTGGTCTTGGCATCATCGGATTTAGGCCGGGTTAATTCAGTGCCTTGTCGGTCACCACGTGGGTCCAAGCGCCTTCCGGTGCGGCGGTGATCACAGGGTCTGATCCACCCGCCAAGAGCGACGCCACGGTGCGCTCGTAATCGGCCGGATCCAGCGCCCCGTTCGAGCCTGCCGTCAGCTTGGCGATCTCGCCCATCATACGCTTCTGGTGCTTATCGGTCTGGGCCCCTGTCTCGTCGAACTCCAGCACGATCTCGGCCGCCTCGTCCGGGTTTTCCTCGGCGTATTTCCAACCCTTCATCGAGGCACGGACAAAGCGGACCATCTTGTCCTCGAACGCCGGATCGGCCAGGTTTTCCTCAAGCACGTACAGCCCGTCTTCCAGTGTGGCGACCCCGTTGTCCTCATATTTGAACACGGTCAGATCATCGGGGGAGAGACCCGCGTCAATCACCTGCCAGTATTCGTTATAGGTCATCGTTGACACGCAGGCCGCCTGCCCGTTCAGGATCGGATCGACGTTGAACCCCTGCTTCAGCACCTCGACGCCCGCGTCCGAACCATCGGTGGGAATGCCCAGCTGCGACATCCAGGACAGGAACGGGAATTCGTTGCCAAAGAACCAGACGCCCAGCGTTTTGCCCGGGAAATCCTCGGTCGTCTCGACACCGGCATCCTTGCGGCAGGTCAGCATCATTCCGGACGACTTGAAGGGTTGCGCGATATTGACCATCGGCAGACCCTTTTCCCGTGCAGCCAGTGCCGCAGGCATCCATTCCACGGTCACATCAGCGCCGCCACCGGCCAGAACCTGCGTGGGTGCAATATCCGGGCCGCCGGGCTTGATGGTGACGTTCAGGTCCTCTTCGCCATAGAACCCCTTTTCCAGCGCCACATAGTAGCCTGCGAACTGGGCCTGCGTGACCCATTTGAGTTGCAGTGTGACGTCATCCGCCGCCCATGCCCCCGTGGCCGTCAACGACAGCGCCGCCAGTGTTGCTTTGATTTTCATGATACCCTCCTTGGTTTTATCATCCCCGTTGCGACGGGTGCCAGAACGTCACGATGCGTTCGATAAAGGCCACCGTACCGTAAAATGCCGTGCCCGCCAAAGCGGCCACTGCGATCTCAGCCCAAACAAGGTCGATGGACAAGCTGCCGACCCCGGTGGAAATGCGAAAGCCCATGCCGCGCGTGGGCGAGCCGAAATATTCAGCGACGATGGCCCCGATCAGCGCCAGAGTCGATGCGATCTTGAGCCCGTTGAACACGAATGGCATCGCGGCAGGCAGGCGCAGCCGCCACAACGTCTGCCAGTAGCTTGCGGCATAGGTGCGCATCAGGTCGCGCTGCATGGCTGACGCTTCGGCAAGCCCCTGCACCGTGTTCACCAGCATGGGGAAGAATACCATCACCACCACCACCGCCGCCTTGGACTGCCAGTCAAAACCGAACCAGCCCACGAGGATCGGCGCGATGCCGACTATGGGCAGGGCGGCCACGAAATTGCCGATGGGCAGCAGGCCGCGGGTCAGAAAGCTGGAGCGGTCGATCAGGATGGCCGCGGTGAATGCGGCGGCACAACCAATCAGGAAGCCGCGCAAGGCCCCCTTGAGAACCGTTTGCCGAAAGTCGGTCCAAAGGATGTCCGTCGATGCGGCAAAGGTCTGCGCCACGACCGACGGCGGCGGCAGGATGACGGGAGATACGCCAAAGCCCCGCACCAACGCCTCCCACATCGCAAGCAACGTCAGGCCAAAGATCACCGGCACCGCGATGCGGACAAGGCGGCTCTCACCCCGGTTGGCAAGCCAGATGTTCAGGCCCCACCCCGCGGCCCAGACAACCAGGGCAAGGGCGATCCACATCATACCATCCCCATCCGCTTCAGGGTGATGCGCTGCACCACGTCCAGCACTGTCACCAACGCCCCCGCCAGCACCGCAGCGGCAAACAGCGCCGACCAGATGGCCAGTGGCGTGCCGAACTGGTCGCCGATCAGGATCCGCGCACCCAACCCGCTGATGGCACCGGTGGGCAACTCGCCCACGATGGTGCCGACCAGCGCCGCGGCAATGCCCACCTTGAGCGATGTAAACAGGTAGGGGACCGATGCAGGCAAACGCAGGCGCAAGAAGCTTTGCAACCCGTTGGCATTATAGGTCCGCAGCAGGTCCAACTGCGCAGGCTGCGGTGCCCGCAACCCCTTTACCATGCCCACGAGCACCGGAAAGAAACACAAATAGGCCGAGATGATGGCCTTTGGCAGTCCCCGCCCTTCGACCCCGATCTGGCTCGACAGCACGATGATCATCGGGGCAAGGGCCACAATGGGAATGGTCTGGGAAATGATGGCCCACGGCATCAGGCTCAGCTGTGCTGTACGCGAATAGACGATGGCGACGGCCCCCGCGATGCCCAGCAGCGTTCCAAGGGCAAAGCCCCACAAGGTCGACTGCAACGTGATCCAGCCGTGATAGATCAGGCCCCGCTTGGACCACGGCCGCCCCTTGGCGATCATGGCTCCTGTGGTCTTCCACAATTCCTGCCCGACCTGCGCAGGCGTCGGCAGGCGCGGACGCTCCAACGCGTAACCCTCCGCCACGTGGTCGGAATTGCGCAGCATCAGCGTCCAGACGGATACCTCACGGCGGGGCACGGACCCCTCCGGCACGATCTGCGCCCCCGCCCGCTCCGCCTGGTCCAACGCCACACGCACGTTCATCGGGGCGACGGCCAGATACCAGATGCCGACAATCACCGCCAACACGGTCAGAACAGGCAAGGCCGAGCGCATCAGACAGCCCCCCGTTTCTTCTGACTGAAAATACCACGGGGAGTGTGAGGGGTTGGCCCCTCGCTCCCGCACGCGGTACAGGCGCGACGCTCAATCATAAGCATGCCCCGCCCGAAGCCCGTCGCGCACCCGGTGCGCAATCTCCAGGAACTCGGGGCTTTCGCGAATGTCCAACGGGCGATCCCGCGGCAGCGTGCTCTCGATCACATCGGTGATGCGCCCGGGACGCGGGGACATGACCACGATCCGGGTCGACAGGTACACCGCTTCGGGGATCGAATGGGTGACAAAGGCAATGGTCTTTTCCGTCCGCGCCCAAAGCTGCAAAAGCTGCTCGTTCAGGTGGTCGCGCACGATCTCGTCCAACGCGCCAAAGGGTTCGTCCATCAGCAGGATATCGGCGTCAAAGGCCAGCGCTCGGGCAATGGACGCCCGCTGCTGCATACCACCGGACAGCTGCCAAGGAAATTTCTTCTCAAACCCCGCAAGCTCGACCAACTCCAACGTCCGCGCAACGCGCTCGGCGATCTCGGTCTTGGAATATCCCATGATTTCCAGCGGCAACGAGATATTCTTGCCAATGGTCCGCCACGGATAAAGCCCCGCCGCCTGGAACACATAGCCATAAGCCCGCGCCTTGCGCGCTTGCTCGGGCGTTGTACCGTTCACCGTGATGGTCCCGCCCGTTGGCGTTTCCAGGTCGGCCATGCAACGCAGGAAAGTCGTCTTGCCACAGCCAGACGGACCGATGAAGGACACGAAATCGCCCCTCTCGATGTCCAGCGATACGCCTTTGAGGGCGTGGACGGGGCCGTCATTGGTTTGGAAAGTCAAATCCAGCGATTTGGCATGGATTACATTCTGTGTCGTCACTGAAGGGCCAATCTTGCCGATGTCTTGAAGTGTGAAGCAGGTCGCTGAGTCAGGTCAACAATGCCTTCTGATACCCGGTCCGCGTGAAAGGCAACGATGCGGTACCCAAGGCTGTATCCGGCCCAGACCGGGTAACGACCGGCTCCAAAAAACCACTCGCCGTGGTCGTACGCCTCGTCCCATCCGCCGAATACGGCGGTGGACAAAGCCGAAACGCTGTCCAGCGCTCTCTCCCAAGGTTCGGGCGCACTGTCATAGAGGTCTCGGACAAAAACGCCGGCCAATCCTTCGCTGATCAGAGCATCTCCCAGTGTGGTGCCATATCCCGGACCACGCCACCGAACCACATGATTGATTTCATGCGCGAGCGTGCGCTCCAGTGGCTCGCCGAGATGGCCTGCGAACGCTGGTGCGTCCGGATCAAACGAAAGGTAGATCATCCAACCATTGGGGGAAAAGCCCACATGGCCCCGCTCACGGATGACGCGGGGGCTGTCCTGTACAACAATGTCCACACAATCGACATCGGCAATTTCAGATACTCGGCGATGCGTACGGGCAATAGCCGCCTCAATCGATCCACGCCAGGGCCCGAGCCGCCCACGCGCGTCCGCCACATGGATATTCCAGGTGCAGCCCATCAAATCCCCGCCGGAATGTTCATCGGGTCCCGTTCGATCATCTTGGGCGCCGTCAGCGCCTTCCACTTCGACAGCGCGACCGAGGCCGACGGGAACGCAGGCCGCGGCACGAACTTGCCCCGCCCGGGCGCGGGTTGCGAATTCTGCCCCCAGGCCCAGATCACCTCGCCCCGGCTCAGGGTATACCGCGACTGCGCTGTCACCTCGAACCCTTCGAACACGTTGTAATCCAGCACCGAGTGATGATTGGCGGGCGAGATCGTCTTGGTGATCTTCGGATCCCACACCACGATATCGGCATCGGCCCCTTCGACCAGCGCCCCCTTCTTGGGGTAGATGTTCAAAATCTTCGCCACATTGGTCGAAGTGCAGGCGACGAATTCATTGGGCGTCAACCGCCCTGTCTCCACCCCTTCGGTCCACAGGACGGCCAGCCGTTCCTCCAACCCGTTCGACCCATTGGGAATGATCCGGAAATCGTCTCGGCCCGCGCGTTTCTGATCGGTGTTGAAGGCTGCGTGGTCCGTCGCCACCACCTGCAGCGACCCGGCCTGCAACCCGGCCCAAAGCGAATCCTGATGATCCTTGGAGCGGAACGGGGGCGACATCACGCGGCGGGCGGCATGGTCCCAATCCTTGTTGAAATACTCGCCCTCATCCAGCGTCAGGAACTGAATGAGCGGCTCACCATAGACCCTCATCCCCTTCTGCCGTGCGCGACGGATCGCTTCATGCGCCTGCTCGCAGGACACATGCACGATATACAAAGGCACCCCCGCCGCATCGGCGATGGTAATGGCGCGGTTCGCCGCCTCGCCCTCGAACTCCGGTGGACGGGAGTAGGCATGACCCTCCGGCCCGGTGATCCCCTGGTCGAAGTATTTCTGCTGCATCTCGGCCACGAGGTCGCCGTTCTCGGCATGGACCATGGGCAACGCACCCAACTCGGCACAGCGCTTGAACGACGCAAACATCTCGTCATCCTCGATCATCAATGCGCCCTTGTAAGCCATGAAGTGCTTGAAGGAATTGACGCCCATGTCGACGGCGTCCTTCATCTCGTTGAAAATGCTCTCGTCCCAACCAGTGATCGCCATGTGATAGCCGACATCCGAACAAATTTGCGGCGCCGACTTGCGGTGCCACTCATTGATGGCGTTCTTGATCGACCCGTCGGCCCCCGGCAGACAGAAATCGACAATCATCGTGGTCCCACCAACAGCAGCAGCCCAAGTGCCGGACTCAAACGTCTCCGCCGCAGTCGTCCCCATGAACGGCATCTCAAGATGCGTATGCGGATCGATCCCGCCAGGGATAACATAGGCGCCCGTGGCATCGATGTACTCGTCGCCCGCCAGGTCCTCGCCAATCTGCTTTATGGTCTCGCCCTCGACCAGCACGTCGGCCTTCCACGTCCGGTCCGCCGTGCAGACCATTCCACCCTTGATCACCTTGGTCATGTCATCTCTCCTCTGTCAGCCGTTTCTTCTGACTGAAAATACCACGGGGTCTGGGGCAGGGCCCCAGTCATACGGATGCAAAGCACCCCAACGCCGGCCCGTGCACGCCAATATCCAGGGGACCGAAATCACTCTCCACACACAGCGCAAAATACCCCGCGCGGGGCAAGTAAACCACGCGATAGGCCCCATCGGTCCGGGTCACGGTCCAGCACCGCTGCGTGATGCCGCCGCTGAACTGTACCGTCGTCTCGAACGGTTGAACAAGCGCATCTTCGAAGGCATCGATCAGCGCGCGCTCCGTGGCGGAACCCCTCGGAGCATCCGTAACCTCAGACGCGACCATGTCCGCAATGCGATCCGCAAGACTGAGATCAGGATCGATCATCGGCCACCCCGCGCAACCAGAATTTGACACAAATTCTGGACCATTTTCTGTGTCAGAAAATGGCGCGTCACCCGACGATCTCCGCTGTTTCGACCACCGCATGCATCAACACGTCGGCCCCTGCCGTGGCCCATTCGCGCGAAATCTCCTCGGCCTCATTGTGGCTCAATCCATCGACGCAGGGGCACATCACCATCGCCGTCGGTGCCACCTGATTGATCCAGCACGCATCGTGACCTGCGCCGGAAATGATGTTCCGGTGGCTGTATCCCAACCGCTCTGCCGCATCGCGTACCGCTGTCACGCAACCTTGGTCAAAGGCGACAGGATCGAAGCCACCGACCTTCTCAAACGAAATCTCCAGCCCCATCTCGTCAGCGATCTTTTGCCCCTCGACACGCAGGCGCGCCTCCATATCCTCGATCACGCTCAGTTCCGGAGACCGGAAGTCGACAGTAAAGACCACCTTGCCCGGAATCACGTTGCGCGAGTTGGGATAGACGTCGATATGGCCCGCCGCTCCGACCGCGTGCGGGGCGTGGCTCAGCGCGATCTCGTCCACCTTCTCCAGCACCCGCGCCATTCCCAGACCCGCGTTCTTGCGCATCGGCATCGGGGTCGAACCTGTATGGCTGTCCTTGCCCAAAATCGTCACCTGGGTCCAGCTCAGACCCTGCCCGTGCGTGACGACACCAATGTCCTTGCCCTCGGCTTCGAGGATCGGACCCTGTTCGATGTGCAGTTCAAAGAACGCATGCATCTTGCGCGCGCCCACCTCTTCGTCGCCGCGCCAGCCGATCCGTTTGAGCTCGTCGCCGAATTTCTTGCCGTCCGCGTCCTCGCGGTCATAGGCCCAGTCCTGCGTGTGTATCCCCGCAAACACGCCCGAGGACAGCATCGCGGGCGCATAGCGCGTGCCTTCCTCGTTCGTGAAATTGGTCACCACGATCGGATGCCTCGTCTTTACATCCAGATCGTTCAGCGTTCGGATGATCTCCAACCCGCCCAGCACACCCAGAACGCCGTCATACTTGCCGCCTGTGGGCTGGGTATCTAGGTGCGAACCGACATAGACCGGAAGCGCATCGGCATCGGTGCCCGCACGCATCGCGAACATGTTGCCCATCTGGTCCAGCCCCATCGAGCAACCCGCATCCTCACACCATTTTCGGAACAGTGCGCGGCCCTCGCCATCCTCGTCCGTCAGGGTCTGACGGTTGTTGCCGCCCGCGACGCCAGGGCCGATCCTGGCCATCTCCATCAGGCTGTCCCAAAGCCGGTCGCCGTTGATCCGCAGATTCTCGCCCGGTGCCGCCATGATATCCCCCGTTGCCTGTGGCCGATACTTTTTGACCATTTGGTAAATCAACGATTGCCAAGCAGCGCATTTCTGTCAAGGACTGCGTTCAACGGAATTGTCAGGATGGACCGCGCGTGCCTAGAGTTGCAGCACCCCCGACAGGAGTTTCCATGCCCGACGACGGCACCCCGAAAAAGCCCAGCCGAATCCAGCAGCGCAACCGCAGTCGTATTCTGGACGCCGCACTGGACGTGTTTTCGGCCCACGGCTATCGCGGTGCGACCCTTGACCAGATCGCCGAGGCGGCGGGCCTGTCCAAACCCAACATCCTGTATTACTTCACCGGCAAGGAAGAGATCCACGTCACCCTGCTCAGTCAGCTGATGGAAACATGGCTTGACCCGCTGGTCGAGATGGATGCCACCGGCGAACCGCTTGACGAATTGCTGGCCTATGTCATGCGCAAGCTGGAAATGGCCCGCGACCTGCCGCGTGAAAGCCGGTTGTTCGCAAACGAAATCCTGCAAGGCGCGCCACGGATGCAGCCGCATCTGGTACAGGACCTGGGCCCGCTGTTCGCCGAGAAATGCGCCGTCATCCAGGGCTGGATGGACGCCGGGCGCATTGCCCCCATCGACCCGCGGCACCTGATCTTTTCGATCTGGGCCACGACGCAGCATTATGCCGATTTCGACACGCAGGTGCGCGTGCTGGTGCAGGATGATCCGTTCGACGGGGCGCGGGCGTTCCTGGACACGCTGTATCGCCGTCTGCTGACGCCCTGACGCGGCGCGGGCCGCGCGGCAACACCCTTTTTCGCTATTCCGCCGCTGTCGCCGCCGGGTTGTTGGGATGCGTGGTCCAGTTGGCGTATTCCTCGACCCGCTTGCCGGTACGCTCATCGACGGCACCCAGTGGCAGTTGCTCCATCGTGATGCAGTTTTCCACCGGGCAGACATTCACACACAGGTTGCAGGCCACGCATTCGGCGTCGATCACCTCGAACGTCCGGTCCTGAGACATTGAAATCGCCTGGTGCGAGGTGTCTTCGCACGCCGCATAGCACCGTCCGCAAGAGATACACAGATCCTGATCAATCCGCGCCTTGGTGACGTAATTCAGGTTCAGCTGGTTCCAGTTCGTCACGTTCGGCACCGCGCGCCCGATCAGGTCATCCAGCCCGATCTGTTTGTCATCTAGGTACTCCGACAGGCCCGAAATCATCTCCTGCACGATCTTGAACCCATAGGTCATCGCCGCCGTGCACACCTGAACGTTGCCAGCCCCGAGGGCGAGAAATTCCGCGGCGTCCTTCCACGTGGTCACGCCGCCGATACCGCTGATGGGCAGGCCTTGCAGGTCCGCGTCCCGCGCGATCTCGGCAACCATGTTCAGGGCAATGGGCTTGACCGCCGGGCCGCAATAGCCGCCGTGCGCGCCTTTGCCGTCGATGGTCGGCTCGGGCGAAAACAGGTCCAGATCGACCGACGTGATCGAATTGATCGTATTTATCAGCGACACCGCGTCGGCCCCACCGGCCAGCGCCGCTGCCGCCGGTTTGCGCACGTCGGTGATATTGGGCGTCAGCTTGACGATGACGGGCATCCGCGTGTGCTTTTTCACCCAGCGCGTGACCATCTCGATATACTCGGGGACCTGCCCCACGGCAGACCCCATGCCCCGTTCGGACATGCCGTGCGGGCAGCCGAAATTCAGCTCGACGCCATCCGCGCCGGTATCCTCGACCAGCGGCAGGATGCGTTTCCACGGCTCTTCCTCGCAGGGGACCATCAGCGACACGACCATGGCCCGGTCGGGATAGTCGCGCTTGACGGCCTTGATTTCCTGCAGGTTCACCTCGAGCGGGCGGTCGGTGATCAATTCGATGTTGTTCAGACCCAGCAGCCGCCGGTCTGCGCCCCAGATCGCGCCATAACGCGGGCCGTTGACGTTCACGACGGGCGGGCCCGCCTCGCCCAGGGTCTTCCAGACGACACCGCCCCATCCAGCCTCGAATGCGCGGCGGACGTTGTATTCCTTGTCCGTCGGCGGGGCCGAGGCCAGCCAGAACGGATTGGGCGATTTGATGCCCAGAAAGTCGCTTTGAAGATTGGCCATCAGGGCCCTCCTTTCATTGTGATGCTGTCGCGCTAGCGATGGCGAAAGATCATCTCGGTCGGCGCGATGCGCCCTGCTTCGAGGTTTTTCAGGTAGTTCTCGATCTTTTCGCCCGCCGTATCCCCCATCAGGATATGGATGCCGACCGGGGGCAGCCCCTCGGCGGCGATCTTGCGTCCGACGCGCCCGAAATAATCCAGCGCAAAGTGAACACGGTCGCGTTCGGCGATTTCCTCAAGGCCCGCTGCATGTGCCGCGCGGCGATACACGCCCGGCGCTTCGACATGGCTGATCTCCGGATAACCGGACCAGGGCAGGGGAAAGACCAACTCTTCGTCATTGTTCCCGCGCATCACGTCGAACAAGGCAAAATGCCCGCCCGGGCGCAGTACACGTGCAACCTCGGAAAACAGTCTTGGCTTGTCGGGAATGTTCATGCCCACGTGGAACATCGTGACCAGGTCAAAGCCGGTGTCGTCGACCGGCAGGTCCAGCGCCGACCCTTCCAGCAGGTCGATGCCTTCGGTCAGTTGCAGGCGTTCGTTCAGCACCTTGCCGGCTTTGACATAGGCCCGCGTCAGGTCCACGCCGACCACATGCGCCCCATAGCGGTGCAGGATATGGCGGGCAGTGCCGCCCAGACCGCAGCCGATATCCAGCACCTGCATCTCGGGCTGGATGTCAAGCTGATCCAGCAAGGCGGTGGTCGCTTCGAAACCGCCGGTGTGGAATTCGTCCACGGGTTTGAGGGCGTCGAACCCCGGGTGCGCAGGGTCCACCCCTGCTGCGCGCAACCCGATATCGATCCGGTCAATCAGATCGTTGGCACCGTAGTGCCGCGCGATGTCCGTTTCCAGCGTCATGGCAGCCTCCCAGATATGACAGGATACCGCCATCATAGCATATCAGCCCGCCAACCGTGCATGGATGTCCATTGCCGCATCCCGACCTTCGGCCACGGCCGTGACGGTCAGGTCATCACCGCCAGCCGCACAGTCGCCGCCGGCCCAGACGCCATCAACGCTGGTGCGCCCCGCGCCCGTCACCGCGATCTTGCCGCCCGCAAGGTCGGGCAGGCCGTTGCCGGTCAGCGTCTGACCGATGGCCCGCAGCACCTGATCCGCTTGCAGACGCAGGGTGTCGCCCGTGGGCGTCATGTCATCGGTCACGTAGTCAAACTCGATCTCGCGGACCGATCCGTTGCCATGCACCGCGCGTGGCACGACATTGGTCACGATCCGCACCCCCTTGGAAGCGGCGAGGTCCTGTTCGAATGCGCTGGCGCTCATGCGGTTGCGGCCGCGGCGATAGGCCAGCGTGACGTTCAGCGCCCCCAACAGCTTGGACTGAACCGCCGCATCCACCGCCGTCATGCCACCGCCAATGACCACCACGTCGCGCCCGACGGGAAGCGCGGACACATCGCCCGCCTGCCGTAGGTCCGCGATGAAGTCCACGGCATCCTGGACGCCGTCCTTGTCGCCACCTTCGACGGTCAAGGCGTTCACACCGCCCAGGCCCACGGCCAGGAACACCGCGTCATAATCCTTGCGCAACGCCTCCAAGGTGGTATCGCGGCCCAGCGCGACGCCATGGCGCATCTCGATCCCGCCGATCTGCAAGAGCCAGTCCACCTCGGCCTGCGCGAAACCTTCCGGCGTCTTGTAGGCGGCGATGCCGTATTCGTTCAGCCCGCCGGGCTTGGGCCGGGCATCCATCACCACCACGTCGTGGCCCAGCATCGCCAGCCTGTGCGCACAGGCCAGACCCGCAGGCCCCGCACCCACCACGGCCACCGTTTTACCGGTGACCGCAGCACGGGAGAACGGGTGCATCCCCTGCTCTTGCAGGTGATCCGTGGCATAGCGTTGCAGCTGGCCGATCAGCACCGGCTTGCCCTCGGCGACCTCGCGCACGCAGGCCTGTTCGCACAGGTCTTCGGTCGGGCACACACGGGCGCACATGCCGCCAAGGATATTCTGGGTCAGAATGGTCTTGGCCGCCGCATCCGGCGTACCCGTCGCGATCTGGCGGATGAACAGCGGGATGTCGATGTCGGTGGGGCAGGCGGTGATGCAGGGCGCATCATGGCAGAAGTAACAGCGATCCGCAGCCACGAGCGCCTCGTGATCATCCAGACGCGGATGCAGATCCGAGAAGTTTTCGTCATAGGCCTCGGCGGGCAAACGGCCCGCCACGACGCCCGGAGAGAAAGAAGAATGCGCCATTTCCGCTCCATCGCAACAATGCTTAGATGCAAACGCTCTCACAGGAAGTTTATTTTATCAACTGGTAAAAATTCTACCGCAGGCAGGAAAAGCGGCTTTGCCCAAAGAAGCGGCACCTTGCCCGTTTTCCCCCAAGACGAGGGGAATCATTGAAAAATGAGACAGCGGTGCCATATCAGGAGATGCTACATCACTGTCGACCCACTGCTCCTTTCGGCTCAGTCACTCGATCTGTTGACTACGCCGGGCTGCCGCACAACGCGGGCAGCAAACACCAGGAGAAACGACGATGGCCAATGGCACCGTCAAGTGGTTCAACACCACAAAAGGTTACGGCTTTATCGCCCCGGACGAGGGCGGCAAGGACGTGTTTGTTCACATTTCGGCGGTTGAGCGCTCGGGCCTGACAGGTCTGGCCGACAACCAGAAGGTCACGTTCGACCTTGAAGCAGGACGTGACGGGCGCGAAAGCGCCGTGAACATCGCGCTGGTCTGAGCGACCACGCATATCCGGACAAAGCGGGCGCTGATCAGCGCCCGTTTTCATGTCAGGGTCCGTCCCAATCGACGTCTCCCGCCTTGACAATCGACAGCCGCCCCTTGGGCCATGGCTGCATCAGTTCCCTGGCAGCGGTCAGATCATCGCCCATCCAAACATCCAATGCATCAGGTTCGAGCAGCACACCCATCCGGTGGTGAATCGGGGCCACGTCCGTGTTGGGCTCACAGGTGACGGCAGCGACCTGCGGCACCTGCATCCCGCCCGGGGCGGTCCACACATCGGTGATGGCGGCAAAATACAGAAAACCGCCACCTTTCGGCGCGATCCGCCACGCGGTCTTGCGCCGCTTTTCGCCTGTCCATTCGTACCAACCGTTCACCGGAATGACAGCACGGCCCACACCGTCAAATGCCGTCTTGTCGAACACCGTTTCGGACCGGGCATTGATGATCTGCTCCATCACCGGGCGGCCGCGCGCGTTCACCCGACCCACCGGGACAATGCCCCACCGCATGTGGGACAGCGCCCCGTCGTACACGATGATCTCTTGCCCCGGCGCGATGTTATGGCGGGCGGGGTCGTTGCCGACGGGGCCGGTGTCGACGCCCAGGGCGGTGCCCAACCCGCCCATCGGATCGGTCAGAAAGAACCGCCCCGGCATGTCAGCGCGCCCTGTCGATCAGTTCCAGAACATCGGGCCCCAACCCCGCGACGATCCGGGCCACACCGTCGGCATTGGGGTGGATACCATCGGACTGCATGAACGCGACCACCTCGGCCGGGTCGATGTCCGGTCCGCCAAGGCCGGCAAAGAAACTGTCGCGATACAAGGTGCCGTAGGTCTCGGCAATCTCGGGGTACATTCCGTCAAAGGCGGTCTTGTAATCGGGACCATAATTTCCGGGGGCCTGCATCCCCACCAGCAGCACTTTGACGCCTGCGTCCTGTGCCGTCTGAACGATGCCTTCGAGATTGGCGCGGCTGACTTCGGGGGGCAGCCCGCGCAGCAGGTCGTTGCCCCCCAGTGTTACGATCACCGCGTCCACTTCCGGGGTCAGGGTCCAGCCGATGCGGGACAGCCCCCCTTGGGTCGTGTCGCCGGACACGCCTGCGTTGATGACCCGCACATCGTGGCCCCGATCCCGCAGCCAGCTTTCAAGCTGCGGAACAAAACCCTGTTCGGGCGGCAGGCCGTACCCTTGGGTCAGGCTGTCGCCCAGTGCCGCAATCACCACCTGTTCGGCGTTGACCCAACCGGCCCAGAAAATCAGTGCAATTGCAGCCAGTGCCTTGCCCATGGTGATCCAGTCTCCATATCCCACACGTACTGACAATAAAGGCCGCCGTGCATGTCCGATCCAGTCCTGTCCCTGAAAAATGCAGCACTTAGCCTTGATGGCAATGCCGGGCGGGTCGACATCCTGCACGGGATCACGCTGGATATCCAGCGGGGCGAGACGGTGGGGCTGGTCGGTCCCTCGGGGTCAGGCAAGTCGTCGCTGCTGATGGTGATGGGCGGGCTCGAGATGGCGACAGGCGGCACCGTGACCGCATTGGGCCAGGACCTGACCGCCATGAACGAGGACGCGCTGGCCCGTTTTCGCCGCGGCCACATGGGCGTTGTGTTCCAGAGCTTTCACCTGATCCCCACCATGACCGCACTGGAAAACGTGGCGACCCCGCTGGAACTGGCGGGCGTGCGCGATGCGTTTTACCGGGCCGAGGCTGAATTGGAGGCCGTGGGCCTTGGACACCGCTCCGGCCACTACCCCAGCCAGATGTCGGGCGGCGAACAACAGCGCGTGGCGTTGGCCCGGGCGTTGGTCACACGGCCCGAGATCCTGCTGGCGGACGAGCCTACCGGCAACCTGGACGGGGCCAATGGGCAGGCGATCATGGACCTGCTGTTTGCTTTGCGCGACCGGCATGGGGCGACGCTGGTTCTGGTCACCCACGCGCCGGAACTGGCCGCGCGCTGTGACCGCGTGGTCCAACTGGCAGACGGGCGCATCGTGACCCCGGCCCAAGAACAGGCCGCCGAATGAGCCTGCGCACCGCTGCCCGCCTTGCCCGCCGCGAGTTGCGCGGGGGGTTGCGGGGATTCCGCATATTTCTGGCCTGTCTTGCCCTGGGGGTGGCCGCCATCGCCGCCGTTGGATCCGTTCGCGCCGCGATCGAGGCCGGGTTGGAGCGGGAGGGTGCGGCCCTGCTGGGCGGCGATGCCGAGTTGGATTTTACCTACCGTTTCGCCGACGCTGCTGAGCGTACGTGGATGGAAGACGTCGCCGACAGCGTGTCGGAGATTGCCGATTTCCGGTCCATGGCGGTGGTGCAGCGGGGCGACGTGACCGAACGTGGGCTGACCCAGATCAAGGCCGTGGACAGCGCCTATCCCTTGATCGGCGTGGTGGAACTCGCCCCGGACATGCCGCTCGCGGCGGCGCTTGCGGGCCGCGATGGCCTGCCGGGCGGTGTGATGGAGCGGGCGCTGATCGACCGGTTGGGGCTGAAGACCGGCGACACCTTCCGGCTTGGCACGCAGGATTTCGTGCTTATGGCCGAACTGGCGCGTGAGCCTGACAGCGCTGCGGGCGGCTTTGGCCTTGGTCCACGAACCATCGTGCTAAGGGACAGCCTGGCGAACGCACAACTGCTGGCCCCCGGCACGCTATTCAACTCGAAATACCGGCTTGACCTGCCCGAGGGCACCAACCTCGAAACACTGGCACAGGATGCGCGGGACCGGTTCGAAAACGCAGGCATGCGCTGGACAGATGCCCGCAACGGAGCACCCGGGGTGGCCGAATTCGTGAATCGGCTGGGCGCGTTTCTGGTGCTTGTGGGCCTGAGCGGCCTTGCCGTGGGCGGCGTAGGCGTGTCGGCGGCGGTGCGCGCCTACCTGGCCGACAAGACATCCGTCATTGCCACCCTGCGTACCCTGGGGGCCGAACGGCGCGTGATTTTCCAGACCTATTTCATCCAGATCGGTGCGCTTTCGATTCTGGGCATCTTCATTGGGCTGGCCCTTGGCGCCGTTGCGCCGCTGGCCCTTGCGCCCCTGATCGAAGCGCGCCTGCCGATCCCGGCCGAATTCACCCTGTTTCCGGCACCATTGGCCGAGGCGGCGCTTTATGGCTTGCTCACCGCCTTTGTCTTTACCCTATGGCCGCTCGCCCGGGCGGAAGAGGTGCGCGCGGCGACCCTGTTCCGCGACGCACTTGGCTCGTCCCCGCTGTTGCCCAGCCTGCGCTACCTGATCTGGATCGGCATCGGTCTTGCAGCGCTGATCGGGCTTGCGGGGCTGTTTTCCGGCACATGGCGATTGACGCTGTGGACAGCGGGCGGCATCGCCTTTGCGCTTGGGCTGCTGACGTTGGCGGCCATCGGCATCCGCTGGCTGTCGCGTTTTGCGGCACCGCGGGCCAGGGGGCGGCCCGCCCTGCGTTGGGCCCTTGGGGCAATTTCAGGCACGCGCGAAGGGGCGGCGTCGGTCGTGTTGTCGCTGGGCCTTGGACTGTCGGTGCTGGCGGCTGTGGGCCAGATCGACGGCAACCTGCGCAACGCGATCCAGGGCAACCTGCCCGACATCGCCCCAAGCTATTTCTTTGTCGATATCCAGAACGACCAGATCGACGGCTACACCGACCGGCTGGAAACTGACCCGGCGGTCAGCCGGATCGAAAGCGCGCCGATGCTGCGGGGCGTCATCACACAGATCAACGGCAAGCCCGCGCGCGAAGTGGCCGGTGATCATTGGGTGCTGTCGGGCGACCGCGGCGTAACCTATTCGGAAACACCATCCGAAAATACCCGCATCACCGCAGGGGAGTGGTGGATGGCAGGTTATTCAGGCCCGCCCCAGATCAGTTTTGCCGCCGAAGAGGCAGAGGAAATGGGCCTGTCCCTGGGTGACACGCTTACTGTCAACATCCTTGGCCGCGACATCACCGGAGAGATCACGTCCTTCCGCGAGGTGGACTTTTCCACCGCCGGCATCGGGTTCATCCTGACGATGAACCCTGCCGCATTGCAGGGCGCGCCACATACCTTCATTTCGACCGTATATGCCCGGGAAGACGCCGAAGCGCAGATACTGCGCGACATCGCGGGTGCCTATCCCAACGTGACCGCGATCCGCGTGCGTGATGCAATCGACCGGGTCAGCGAGGTCCTGTCGGGGCTTGCAGCGGCCACGTCCTATGGAGCGGCAGCGACGCTGCTGACCGGGTTCCTTGTCCTGATCGGGGCCGCAGCGGCGGGCACCGGGGCACGGACCTACGAGGCGGCGGTGCTGAAAACGCTGGGGGCCACACGGCAACGCATCCTGGTCAGCTTTGCCACCCGCGCAGCGCTGTTGGGCCTTGGGGCCGGGGCTGTGGCACTTGCTGCCGGGATCGCCGGCGGTTGGGCTGTGGCAAAATATATCCTCGACACCGATTTCGTGGTGATCTGGCCCTCTGCGCTGGCCATCGTGACGGGCGGTGTCCTGGCGACGCTGATGGCGGGGCTGGTTTTTGCCTGGGGCCCACTGGCCGCCCGGCCCGCGCAGGTGCTCAGAGCGCGCGAATAAGCCCGGTTGCGGGCGGCATACCTGCATGCGACACCACCCACGCGCATCGGAATCATCAGTGGATTTACCATGACCGACCATTTGCCCATGCCCGTCACCGACCTGACACAGGCGCAAAAGACGCAGCTTCTGAACCTCGTCCGCCGCGCCGCCAAGGCCGAGATCATGCCGCGCTTCCGCCAACTCGACAGCGGTGACATCGAAGAGAAAAAGGACGAAATGGACCTGGTCACCGCCGCTGACACAGAGGCCGAGGCGATGATCACCCGGGGTCTGCAAATGGCCTTTCCCCACGCGCTGGTAGTGGGGGAGGAGGCGGTGGCAACGCACCCGGACCTGCTGGACAGGATCGCCGAGGCTGAATTGAGCTTCATCATCGATCCCGTCGACGGCACCTGGAACTTTGCCCGCGGCATGCCGCTTTTCGGCACCATTGTGGCGGTGTGCCGGTTCGGGCAGCCGGTCTATGGGCTGATCTATGATCCCGTGGGCGATGATGCCGTACTGGCCGACAACACGCACCGGGCGCGCTGGCACACAGGCACAGGGCGGCAGCGGCTGATTTCCACTGCGGGACCAAAGCCGCTTTCCGACATGGTGGGATACATGCATATCCGGCTGATGGACCCGGCAGATCAGGCGCTGATGTGGACCAAGGTGGGTGTGCTGGCCCACGCCGGCGCGCTGCGCTGTTCGGCGCACGAATATCGGCTGCTCGCAACGGGGGCGGTGGATTTCGTACTGTCGAGCGCACTGAACCCGTGGGACCACGTGGCCGGGTCGCTGATCTGCAACCATGCGGGCGGCAAATCGGCCCTGCTGGGCGGCGATCCCTATGACGCGACGGTGCGCACTGGCTACCTGCTGAGTGCCGCAAACGAAAAGACATGGGACACGGTTGCCACCCATTTCGCGGACCTGTTGTCGGACTCATGACGCCCTGTTTCTTTGGATATGGCAGCCTGGTGAACCGGGCGACGCATGACTACCCCGCCGCGACGCCTGCGCGTCTGCACGGGTGGCGGCGGACCTGGGTGCGCACGGATATCCGCGACGTGGTGTTCCTGTCGGTGCGTCCGGACCCGACCGCGACGATCGACGGGCTTGTGGCACAGGTGCCCGGTGCCGACTGGACCGCGCTGGACCTTCGGGAAAGCGGCTATGACCGCGTCGATGCCACCCACGCCGTCAGCGTCCCGGCCCCGTCCGTGGCCGTCTACCAGGTGCCCGAAACCATGCAGCGCCGGGGTGGGCAGCATTCGATCCTGCTCAGCTACCTCGACGTTGTGGTGCAAGGGTTCCTGCGCGAATTCGGGCAGAAAGGGGTCGAGGCGTTCTTTGAGACCACCGAAGGTTGGGACACTCCGGTTCAGGACGATCGCGGCGCGCCCCGGTATTCGCGGACGCAACGCCTGACCGCCAAGGAACGCGCGCTGGTCGACCGGCTACTTGCGCAGGTTCAGTAGGGACAACAGCCGCGCATCACGGGCGAATTTCTCGCGCGGGACAGGCGCGCCGCCGCGTGCCATGGTGCGTCGCGCCAACACCCAGGCCACGCTGCCAAAGACCACACCGGCCAGCGCCTGCCCGATCAGCACACCCGGTGCCCCGAACAGTTGCGCCCCCAACCACACCAGCGGGATCATCGCCAGGGTGTTGCGGCCCCAGTTCATCCACGTGGAATAGAACGGGTGACCCAGGTTGTTGAAGGCCGCATTCGACACGAACAGCACGCCATTGAAAAAGAACAGCAGCGCCAGCGGGCCGCAGAACAGGTACACCAGATCGCGGGTTATGCCGGTCGCATCGAACAGATCCGCGATGGGCGCACGCAGCAGGAACAGCACCAGCGAGATGGTCACCACCACCACGGAGGCAAAAATGAGGGCGGCGTTAAAACCGCGCCGCACGCGGTCATGGTCCTGTGCCCCGTAGTTCTGGCCGATGATCGGCCCGACCGCCCCCGAAAGGGCAAAGATCACACCGAATGCCACCGGCATCAGGCGGCCCACGATGGCCATGCCGGCCACGGCCTCCAGCCCGTACACCGCCATGGACCGGGTCACGATGGCCTGGCCCACGGGCGTGGCCAACTGGGTCAGGATGGCGGGAATGCCGATGGTCACCAGCGGCCCGAAATCGCGCGCCATACCGATCAGATCGGGGCGGGGCAGGCCGCCGTGTTGGCGCAGGATGGGCAGCAGCCCGGTGGCGGCAATGGTCAGACGCGCCGCGACCGACGCCAGCGCGGCCCCGGTCAGATCCAGCCCCAGGCCAAATATCAGGATCGGATCCAGCACGGCATTCACAGCGCCACCATAGATCGTCGCCATCATCGCGCTGCGCGCATCGCCACGGGCGCGCAGGATGCCGCCGCCCATCATGCCAACCACCAGAAACGGCAATGACGGCACAATGATGCGCAAATAGCTTTCGGCCAGCACCGCGGTTTCCCCTGCGGCACCGATCCAGCGGACGAAATGCGGGATATTCAGCCATACGATCAGAGCAAACAGGGCACCAAACCCGACGCCATAAGCCAGCCCATGCGCACTGCGCGCCCGCGCCGCCGCCTCATCCCCCGCCCCAAGGGACCGTGCCACCAACGCACCCACGGCAATCGCCATCCCGATCGAAAAGGACGTGGTAAAAAACAGGATCGACCCGGCATAGCCCACGGCCGCCGCCAGTTCGGCCTTGCCCAGCATGGCGATAAAGATCATGTCGATGAAATCGACGAGGAACACCGCCATCAACCCGATGGTCGAGGTCAGGGACATCACCGTCACATGACGCAACAAGGACCCGGACAGAAACTTGGCCTGCGCATCAGCCATCGGGCGTCCCTGTCTCTGTCCCCAAAAAATCCTCCCCGAAGGGCCGCTGACCACCAGCGCCCCCCGCCCGCATCAGCCGCGCGCCTTGACCACCTGCAACAGCGGCATCAACGCGCCCATGTCCGGCCCATGCGCCTGCCCGGTCAACGCCTTGCGCAGGGGCATGAACAGGCCACGCCCCTTGCGGCCGGTCGCCTCTTTGACCGCGCCGGTCCAGGTGCCCCAGGTCGTTGCGTCAAAGGGGCCTTCGGGCAACAGCGCCAGGGCCTCAGACACGAACGCGCGGTCCTCGTCATCAATGACAGGGTCCGCGCCGTCGCGGCACAACGTCCACCACCCTTCAAGATCCTTGAGAGTTTCGATGTTTTCGCGCGTGACGGTCCAGAACGGCTCGGCCATGTCGCCGGGCACGCCCAACGCGTCGATTGTGGCGCGCACTTCCTCCAGCGGCAGGGACTGCAAATAGCGTCCGGTCAGAGGGAACAGATCGGCCGCATCGAACTTTGTCGGTGCAGTGCCGAAATGCGACACCTCGAAACCGTCGATCAGTTCGGCCATATCAGTGCGCAGTTCCACAGGATCGGACGATCCCAGGCGCGCCATCAGGGACAAAAGCGCCATCGGCTCCACGCCCTGTTCGCGCAGATCGCGCAAGGCCAGCGTGCCAAGACGTTTCGACAGCGCCTCGCCCTGCGGACCGGTCAGCAGGGAATGGTGCGCAAAGCGGGGGGCGGTGCCGCCCAACGCCTCGATGATCTGGATCTGCGTGGCGGTGTTGGTCACGTGGTCCGACCCGCGCACGACGTCCGTGACCCCCATCTCGGTGTCATCGACCACAGAGGCGAGCGTATACAGCACCTGACCGTCCTGACGGATCAGCACCGGGTCACTGACCGATGCCGCATCGATGCTGATGTCGCCTAGGATACCGTCGGTCCATTCGATCCGGGTCTGCTCCAGCTTGAAGCGCCATACGCCCTGTCCGCGTTCGGCGCGCAGCTTGGCTTTTTCATCGTCGCTCAGGGCCAGGGCCGCCCGGTCATAGACCGGCGGCTTGCCCATGTTCAGCTGCTTCTTGCGCTTGAGGTCCAGTTCGGTGGGCGTTTCGAACGCCTCGTAAAACCGGCCGATCTGGCGCAGCGTGTCGGCGGCGGCCGCATAGCGGTCCAGCCGTTCCGACTGCCGCTCGACCCGGTCCCAGTGCAGGCCCAGCCATTCGAGATCCTGCTTGATGGCGTCGACATACTCTTCCTTTGACCGCTCGGGGTCGGTGTCGTCGATGCGCAGGATGAATGTGCCGCCCGCCTTGCGCGCAATGAGGTAGTTCATCAGCGCCGTGCGCAGGTTGCCGACGTGGATCAGGCCCGTGGGGGACGGGGCGAAACGGGTGGTGGTCATGGGTGCCTCCGGCTGTTGCGCCTGCCTTGTCACAGGGTCGTGTTATTGTCCAGTTAAGGCCGTTCAAACCGTCGCCCGCACCGGCCAGTGGGTGGCAAGATCCCTGAGTCCCGCGGCGATCAGTTCGCCCAGCACATCCATATCCACGCGCGCAAGCCGCGTGATGTACAGGCAAGACTTGCCCTTGGAATGCGGCCCCAGCCGATCCAGGATCGGGCCGAAGTCCGCGTATCCCGGCATGATGTAGATGCTCAGCCTGGCCTTGCGCGGTGAAAACCCGGTCGCCATCCACGTGCCACTGCGCCCCGAAGCATAGGTGTAATCGTATGCACCATACCCCACGATGTTGCCGCTCCAGACCCGTGGCGCATATCCGGTTACACGCCCGAACAGGGCGTTCAGCGCCCGCGCATCGTGCTGCCGCTGTTCGGGTTCAACCCCTTGCACCCAGGTGTCGAATTCCACGTCTGAGGCTGTCGTCCTGTTCTGCGTCATGCCGCACCTCTCGAAATTATGAACAACACAGTTTGCACCGGCGCACGGGACTTTGAGCAGGGCGTGCTATCTTTGAACCACCTGACAGGAAGGATAACACCCATGTCCCATGCTCCCAAACTTTCTCGCCGCGCCGCCCTGACCGGGGCCGCCGCCCTGCCCTTTGCCGCGTCTGCCGTGCAAGCCAAGGCCCCCATGATGGGCGCAGGCGAAGCGCCCTTCAAACGGGTCACGCTTGGCAGTTTCGAAGTGACGAACCTGCTGGCCGGCACCGCCGTGCGCGAGGACCCGCAAAGCATCTTTGGCATGAACGTCGACAAATCCACGTTCGAGGAGGTGTCAAGGGCCGCCAATCTGCCCCTGAACGCCGCACAGTTCTTTTTCACCCCCGTTGTGGTCAATACCGGGGCCGAACTGATCCTGTTCGACACCGGGCTGAACCCGGCCGCGACGATCCAGGCGCTTGAGGCTGCGGGCTATGGTGCCGACATGGTCGATACCGTTGTGATCACCCACATGCATGGCGACCATATCGGCGGTCTGTCGACCGACGGCACACCGACCTTCGCCAACGCACGGCACGTCACCGGTGCCATCGAGATGAACCATTGGGCCGCCGCGGAAAGTGAACGGTTCGATGGCAAGGTCCGACCGCTGATGGATCAGTTCACCATGATCGACGATGGCGCCAGCATCGCGTCGGGCGTCACCGCCATGGCCGCGTTCGGCCACACGCCGGGGCACATGATGTATATGCTGGAAAGCGATGGCGCGCAGCTTGTGCTGGGTGCGGATTTCGCCAACCACTTCGTATGGTCGCTGGGTCATCCCGATTGGGAGGTGCGGTTCGACATGGACAAGGAAGCGGCCGCGGCGACCCGCCGCCGGATGCTGGACATGATGGCGACCGATGGCGTGCCGTTCAGCAGCTACCACATGCCGTGGCCCGCCTTTGGCTACGTCGCACGCGACGGCGATGCCTATCGCTATGTGCCGCACAGTTACCAGTTGTCGATGTAAGGAATGGACGACACCCTCGCGGCCATTGCCGCGATGGCGCAGGATACGGTGGAAGGGCTGCCGCAGCCCTTTCGCGACCATGCGCGTAGCGTTGTTGTGCAGGTCGTGGACTGGCCGCCGGATGAGGTATTGGTCGATCTGGGTATCACCGATCGGCTGGATCTGACGGGCCTTTATGACGGCACGCCGCTGACCATGAAAAGCGTCAGCGATCCGGCACCCTACCCCGATACTGTCTGGCTGTACCGCGAACCCATTTTGGCGGAATGGCGCGAACGGCCCGGCGTCACGCTGAAACAGCTTGTGGCGCATGTGGTGATCCACGAATTCGCCCACCATTTCGGATGGTCCGATGATGATATCGCAGCAATCGACGAGTGGTGGCGCTAACCCAAAGTCTCAGCGAGACTTTGGCCCAGACTTTCTGAGAAAGTCTGATCCGGCGCCGCGTCTTCTGGCGATATCAGCCTGCTGATCCATCCCGGAACCGGTTGATGATAGGATACCGCCGGTCCAGCCAGAACGCCCGTTTTGTCAAACGAGCGCCGGGCGCGGACTGGAACCTTTTGTATTCGCTCAGATAGATCAACCGCTCGACCTTGCGCGCGGTGTCGGCCTCGAACCCCGCCGCCACGCAATCGGCGATGGACCCATCCTGATCCACGAGAATATCGAGGATGGCATCCAGCTCGGGATAATCGGGCAGGCTGTCGCTGTCCTTCTGATCCGCGCGCAGCTCGGCGCTGGGGGGCTTGTCGATGATGCGCTTCGGGATCACCTCGCCCTCGGGGGCCAGCATCCAGTCGCGGTGGTTGGCATTGCGCCAGCGGCACGTTTCGAACACGCGGGTCTTGTACAGATCCTTGATCGGGTTGTAGCCGCCCGCCATGTCGCCATAGATCGTGGCGTATCCCACGGCTACCTCGGACTTGTTTCCGGTGGTCAACAGCATCTCGCCGAACTTGTTCGACAGGGCCATCAGCAGCAGGCCGCGAATGCGGCTTTGCACATTTTCCTCGGTCAACCCTTCGTCGAGGCCCGCAAACATCGGCGCGAGGGTCGAGGTGACGGCCCCCCGCACATCCGAAATCGGCACATAGTCGTAGTGACAGCCCAGCGCCTTTGCGCAGGCCTCGGCGTCCTCAAGGCTGTGTTCGGACGTGTATTCCGACGGCAGCATCACGCAGCGCACGTTGTCGGGACCCAGCGCATCAGCGGCGATGGTCGCGACCAGCGCGCTGTCCACACCGCCCGACATGCCCAGCAGCACCTTGGCAAATCCCGCCTTGGCGCAGTAATCGCGCAACGACGTGACCATCACGCGGTAATCCTGTTCCCACGCGTCGGGATGGGTTGCAATCTCTGCGGGCACCACGCGCCAACCCCCGGGGCCGCGTTCAAGGTCGATATGGGCCACCATCTCTTCGAACACGGGTAGTTTCACTGCCAGTTCGCCGCCGGGGTTCAGCGCAAAGCTGCCACCATCAAACACCTGGTCGTCCTGCCCGCCCACCATGTTCAAGTAGATCGCAGGCAGACCGGTCTCGACAACACGCGCCACGATATGGTTCAGACGGGTGTCGAACTTTTCGCGGTAATAGGGCGAGCCATTTGGGATCAACAGGAACTCGGCCCCGGTTTCCTGCAACGTTTCGGCGACATCAGGATGCCAGGCGTCTTCGCAGATGGGACTGCCGACGCGGGTGTTTCCGACGGAATAGGGGCCGCCCAACGGACCGGCATCAAAGATGCGCACCTCGTCGAATACGGTCTCGTTCGGCAGATGGTGCTTGAGGACACGGCTCGCAATCTCGCCACCCTTGCAGATGAGATAGGCGTTGAACAGTTCCGCCCCTTCGGTCCAGGGGCAACCTATGGCCAGCGGCGGTCCATCGGCACACTCGGCGGCCAGTGCCGCGACCGCCTGCATGGCGGCGGTGTGAAAGGCGGGCTTCATCACCAGGTCCTGCGCGTTGTAGCCGGTAATGAACATTTCGGGCAGCGCCACCAGATCGGCACCCGCGTCACGCCCGGCCTTCCAGACCGCGCGCGCCTTGGCCGCGTTGCCGGGGATGTCGCCGACAGTGGGGTTCAACTGACCGATGGTGATGCGGAAAGTGTCTGCCATGGGAACGCTCCTATACCTGCTGCTGGATGTAGCAGACTGACAACGCAATGGAACCCACCCGCGACAGGATGCGCGCGCCGCTTCACGTGCCAGTCAACAGGCATTGCCCCGCGCGCGCCCCTGTCTTACGCTCGGACGCGGCGTCGACCCGGGGACCGCGCCGACGAATCTGGAAAGGTGACACATGACATTGCGCGCTTTGATCTTCTGCATGGCTATGATGCCGGGTGTTGCGCTGGCCCAATCGGGTCAGGTGCTGACCAAGCAGTATGACGATGGCGGCATCTACGAAGGCACATTTCGCGGCGGGCTGCAACACGGTCAAGGCACGTACCGGCTGCCGAATGGCTACGAATACACCGGCAACTGGGTCGATGGCGAAATCAAGGGCGAAGGCATCGCCCGCTTCCCCAACGGCTCGGTCTACGAAGGCAATTTTTCCAAGGGCAAGCCCGACGGCTTCGGCCGCATCACCTTTGCCGATGGCGGCACGTATGAAGGTGACTGGGTTGCAGGGGCCATCATGGGCAGCGGCGTCGCCATCTATGCCAACGGCGTCCGCTATCAGGGCGATTTCCGAAACGCCAAGCACCACGGCAAGGGCGTGATGCAAAGCCCCGGCGGATATGAATACAAGGGCGACTGGATCGACGGCATCAAACAGGGCGTCGGCGTCATCACCTATCCCGATGGCGCGGTCTATGACGGCCAGATCATGAACGGCAAACGCGAGGGGCAGGGCAAGCTGACCATGCCGGACGGGCTGGTTTACGTCGGTCTGTGGACAGATGGCCAGATCGACGGAACCGGCACGCTGACACAGCCCAACGGCGACGTCTACGAAGGCGCGCTTGTCTCCGGTCGACGCGAAGGGGTGGGCAAGGTCACCTATGCCAATGGCGACGTCTACGAGGGCGACTTTCTTGATGATCGCCGCCACGGACAGGGCACGTTCACCGGCACCGATGGCTACATCTATGTGGGCCAGTGGGCCGAAGGCCAGATATCCGGCACCGGGCGCGTCACCTATCCCGATGGCGCGATATACGAAGGGGCATTCAAGGATGACCTGGCCGACGGCAAGGGCAAGATCATCTACACCGACGGGTCCACCTATGAGGGGGACTGGGTCGCCGGCGTGATCGAGGGGCGGGGCCGGGCCACCTATCCCAATGGGGTGGTCTACGAGGGCGACTTCAAGAACGCGCGCAACCACGGCACCGGCGTGATGACCTATGCAGACGGCTACCGCTACGAAGGGGAATGGAAGGACGGTCAGCGCCACGGCATGGGCACCGCCACATATCCCGACGGGACAGTCTATACCGGACAATTCAATGCGGGCCAGCGCGATGGCCGGGGCAAGATCGTCATGGCCTCGGGCTTTCAGTATGACGGGCAATGGAGCAAGGGCGAAATCGACGGAACAGGCATCGCCACCTACGCCAACGGCGACATCTACGAAGGCACGTTCAAGAACGGCAAACGCCAGGGCAGCGGTACCATGCGCTATGCCACCGGCGAAGAAGCCAGCGGCGAATGGGACAGCGGTGCCCTGAACGAAGGCGGGTGACCGCGCACGGGCCATCCGCCATGCTCTCCGCTCGGCGCAGCCATCGCCTGCGCCAATCCGGGTGGTTTCGGGCCGCTTTGCGCTGGACGTGCACGTTTTTTGCAGCAGCATCGCAAGCTGGTCCCGCTGGCAGACACACGACCCGTCGCCGAAATGTCAAAGGCCGTATGGAATTGCGGAAACCGGATCAAGCGCGACACCTTCCATGCCATCGAGGTGCAACCGCAGCGGTCATGCTGAGCTTGGCCACCGCCACGCCCGCCTGCGCCGAGTGGACCTATTTGGAGGACTTCAGCGATCCGTTTCAGGCCTTTCACACACGGGCCGCTCAAACGGTGAATGATGCGGGTTATGTCCTGCACCTGTACCGCAATCCGGTGGGGCGGGTGTACGCGCTGATCAGCCTGCCCGACGATGCGCCTGCGCTGATCGAAACAGGTCCGGTCGCAGTCCTGACACCCGAAGGGTTCGACCCCAAGCCGATCGAGGCGCGCAGCGAACGGGGACGCGTCGTAGAGTACGCGTTCAGCGATGGCCGCCGCCTGCGCGACAGGCTGTGGCACGGCGAAGGGCCGCGGCCCGAGTTCGGCACCTTTCATGACCTGCTGGAGGCCCCATCCGTCACCGCGACACTGACCCATGCGGACAGCAGCACCACCGATCAGCATTGGTCCATGGACGGCGCGGGCCTGTCCATCGCGCAGGCGCTCGGCATTCAGATCGACGGCGTTGCCGCAGGCGAGGAATGGGATGCCGCAGCCGCACAGGCGCTGCTGGCGGCCATGACCGTCTGCCAGTTTCCCAAGCTTGACGTGCTTTGCGTACAAAAAGTCACGACCTGTAGCGCCAGGATCAGCGAAGACCGGGATATCGAAGGCTTCGAGGTTTGTGTGGCCGAGGACGGTTAACCGACCATCTCCAACGCATGCGCGACATCGATGTAGCCCATCAACCCGGCCTCGATTCGACGGCGGGCGTCGCGGACCCGCAGCAACGGCCGGGCATGGGGTCCGTACCCTGTGGACCGGCCCAGATCGACGGTGGGAAATATGGCACGCAACCGCAACAGATCGGCGCGGTTCGCGCCGTTGATCAGGGCGGGTCCCACGTAACAGCTTTCGGTCAATGCGCCCTCGGCTCGCAGCAACTGGTGGCGGTCCAGCGCGATATGGATATACGTGACGCGTTGCCGCCCCTCCTGGACGCGGACACGGGGCAGAGCCAGCAAAGCCTTGGCCGGCACCAGCATCAACCCCTGCTGTCTGTTCGACATGTCCCACATCGCAAAGCGGTGCTGCGGCGACACGACCATGTCCCGGGCGGGGACACCCGGGCCAAGGGCACCTGCCTTGATCTCGATTGGCAGAGCGTTGTCGTTGACGCTTGAAAAGTGGACCGTGCGGCGGGACACCCACCGCACAGGGGCCGGACCGTCATCAACCGTGCTGACCAGATCACCCGTTCGGGCTGCGCGATATAGACAGCCTGAAGTCGGGTGATC
>JBCBFX010000015.1:0-54526 GCA_038527345.1 Pseudomonadota bacterium
GATAGTATGAAGATTCCGTCTTTGATTTGCGGTGCTGTAGGTATCATTGCGGTGCTGTGAGTTGGGCTCTTTGCCTTGGTTGCGCTTTTTAGCGGCGGTTCCGAAGGTTTCGTTTTTGCTATCTTTATTTCCATTGTGTTGGGCATCCCTGCGGCTGGATTTGCTACTTTGATGTTCGGCTTGTCTGCCACCTTTGGAGCTGCTGCATTGGCGACCGGTCACTCATCCGCCATGGTTTCCAATGCGCCAAATTCACCTGTTTCGCAGAACCGATGGCTTGTATGGCTGTCCTACTGTTGCTTTGGCGCTGCAATCCTCTGGTCCGTGCCGTATGGCTTTATCACATTCGTTCAGATGGTTACCGGCGACCCTGTGCAGGCCGTTAGAAGCGCACTGACGTGGCTTGGTGTGGCGGTTCCACTGATCGCCTGCGGCTTCATCGGTCGTTTTGTGGTTTGACGTTCTCAGCGCTGAAATGAAAGGAACTACCGAACAGAAGCCCCACAGCGCTCAATTCGTCTCAGGTTTTGCTAGCCCTCTGATGGAGGCAATGCCGAGGACTGGTCCGTTTCGATTACGTGCAGCCGTTTGCGGCCAGGCGGAACGTAACCGTTAATACCTTGGCCATCAGCAGTTACATTCGAAGACCATATAGAGCCGACATTGGTGCGAATGCAGCGAAAGCTAACTTCGTCCGCCAAGTCGACCTCTCCCAGGTTCAAGGGCGTCATGATCCTGATCGAAAGGGTCAGATGACAGGTGTGAGCCCAAATTGACTGGTGCTGCAGTGCAGCTAAACTGCCCAAATGATCAAATTAGATGGCGGTCCCGCTCGAGTTTTGGCACCGGTCGCAACTCTGAACTACTTTGACAAACAAAGCGTAAGCTTGGCGGAGCCCGTGTCGCCGTTGCAGGCGTGGAACCTGATAATGGAAGACCCGCAACCATTGCTCAATGTCGCGTTCAAAATACGGGATGCGGTTTCGGCCAGATTTGGCGTGAAGTTGATCGGCGGCTTCTCTGGCGCGCGAGAAGATACTGTTTCAGTTGGCGATTATTTGGACTTCTTCCTCGTTGAGTATGCCGATGACACCGCATTGGTGTTGACAGAGCGAGATCGTCATCTTGACGTAATGACATGCATTTCAACTTGGGGCAAAGAACTCTCCATTACCTCATCAGTCCAAGTGCACAATTCATTCGGCAGAGCATACATGGTACCCGTCGGAATTGCTCATCGGTTTATTGTGCGGAACATGCTAAAACGGCTTCGGGAGAAACTTTCGGCCAAATAGCCATCGACCACTCCGTCCCGCGATCTGTGATTTCAAGCACCCCTAGATTTTGCGCATGCAGCGAATGTCGGGTCTGACGGGCCGCGCCGCAGCATCAGAGATAGCTCGCGAGTGACCGCAATGGGCCGTTTGAGGCCTACTGAGCTGGGCGTGCATATCAGCGGCGTGCGAACCAAAGCGCGAAGTCGCCAGTCCTTCCGGTTGAAAGGTGTCGAGTATCAAGTTTCCCCTGCCAATGGCTACGAGAAGCCAGAATTGCCCAACTATGCTGCACAGTCCGCAGCACGTCGCGATCCCGCATTCAACAAAAAAAATCACTTAACCAACAGATAAGCAACAACTTTCGGACTTCGTCTCCGCCACCCACCCTAAAGCGCAAATCGGATTTTGTAGTGGCACCTGATCGGGTGTCGTTTTGGGTGGTCTTCCCGTGGAATCGTGTCCGATGCCACCGCACGCGCATTCTGTGTGCGTGCCGCGGGTTTTCAGAGGGCGCACTGCTGTGAGATGAAAGTCTCCGCAAGGCGGCGATCCAATGCATCGGTTTCGGTACCGCACTGTTGCGGGGCGCGGATGCTCTATCTGTGGTTGTGTTGTCGTGCCTGTCTGGTTGGAAAACGCGTGGCGCAGATCGTTTTGACCGACATTCTGCTGTTCAGGTTCCCCGCGACACGCCATAGATTGCAGGCAGGACCTTTGAAACCGGGCTTGCTCGTGTGGGCACAAAGGCGCGATTGGACACTGGGTGGAACTCACTGGCGTAACACATTACGGGCTGACAGCCGTTCTGGTTGCCGACATCTATGGCTATTCCAAGCTGATGAGTCGGAACGAGGAGGAAACGTCGGTGCGGGTGTCGCATGCGATCGACCTGATCCGGCAGCTGACCACCGACTATGGCGGCACGATCAAGAATATTGCGGGCGACGGTGTGCTGGCACTGTTCGGCAGCGTGTCGAACTGTGTGAATTTCGCCGTGGCCATGCAGCAGGAATTTCAGCAGGATGCGGTTTGGAACTCGGGCTCGGACCCGATCTCGTTTCGTATCGGCATCAACATGGGCGAGGTGCGCGAGGGCCATTTCGGACTGCACGGGCATGCCATCAATGTCGCGGCACGGTTGCAGACGCTGGCGAAACCCGGTGCGATCTGCGTGTCGAAATCCGTGTCCGAAGTTGCGCGCGACACGATCGATCTGCCGCTCATGTCGCTTGGCACGCCGGAACTGAAGAACATCGACGAAAGCATCGAGGTGTTCCAGATCGAACCGGGTGAGTTGCCGGCGCAGGGCACGGTCGAGACGCCGGCACTTGTCGAACGGACCGTCGTTCGGCAGGACATACCCGACAATTCGGTCGCGGTGCTGCCGCTTGAAAACCTTTCGGGCGAGCCGCAGAACGTGCACCTGTGCAACGGGGTGACAGGGGATATCATCTCGAACCTGACGCGCTTCCACAATCTGCATGTGATCGCGCACCAATCCTCGAGCCTGTTTGACGGTGGCAATATGCCAGCAAGCCAGATCGGCAAGAAGCTGGGGGTCCGCTACCTGACGACCGGAGGATTCCAGCGTGCAGGAGACCAGCTGCGGGTGCAGATCCAACTGCTCGAGGCGGATTCGGGCCGCTCGGTCTGGGCCGAGAAATTCAACGGCAGCATCGAGGACGTGTTCGCCTTTCAGGATGAAATCACCGCCGTGATCGCATCCTGTCTGTCGGTCAAGATCGACAAGGCCGAACGTCAGCGCCAGCAGCGCACCGCCCCATCGGATTTACAGGCCTATGGCCTGGTCCTGCGGGGGCGCGAGGTCTACAAGCAGCCCCGCCGCGAACTGAACCTGCACGCGCGCCGCCTGCTGGAACAGGCGTCGTTGATCGACCCGGGCTACGCGGTGCCCTACAGCAGCATTTCGCGCATATCGAATGATGCGTGGCGCTTTGACTGGGCCGACAACCCCGAAGCCGCGCTTGACGATGCCATCGCAAAGGCCGAGATCGCCCTGCGACTGGACCCCGATGACGCCAGTGGGCATGCGGCGCTGGGCAATGCGTGCCTTTACAAACGCCGCCACGATGAGTCGCTGTTGGCCTATGAACGCGCGATCCAGTTCAACCCCAACGATGCCGATATCCTGGCCGAAATGGGCCATTCCGCCAGTGTCTACGGCGATCCGGACCGGGCGGTCGAATTGATCGGGCGTGCCATGCGGCTCAATCCGTTCTACCCTGACTGGTATCTGTGGCATCTGGGTGAAGCGTATTTCGACATGAACGACTACGACCAATCCATCCGAACGCTGACGCAGATGGGGGACAAGACCGAAGCCTATCGCATGTTGGCCGCCAGCAACGCCTTGCTGGGGCGGATGGACGAGGCCCGGCACCACGCCAGGCTGATCCTTGAAACGCATCCCGAATTTACGCTGAAACACTGGGAAAACGTGCCGCCGGACCGCAACCCGGAACCCCGCGACCGCCTGATCGAGGGGCTGAAGAGGGCGGGTCTGAGTTGAATTTTTCCATCGATCCGCCGCCGAATTCTGCCGCAGCACCGGACTTTGCCCTGCGGCCCGCGACGGATGCGGACTTCGAATTTGCGCGCTGGCTGTACATGGATTCCATGCAGCCCCTGCTGACCGCGCTGGACGAATGGAACGAAGCAGAGATGGAAGCGGCCTTTCGCGGCTATTTCATTCCGGATGAGATCCGGATCGTGCAGGTCGCGGGCCGGGACGTGGGGTGGATCCAGGTGTCTTTCACCGACGACGAGCTGTGCCTTGATCAATTGCACCTGACCGAGGACGTGCGCGGGCAGGGCATCGGAACGGCCCTGATCAATGGTGTGATCGCAGCCGCCACATCGCAGCGCAAGAACGTGACGCTGTCATTGGTCAAGGGCAACCCGGCCATTCGGCTCTACCGGCGGCTTGGGTTCAAGCGGCTGTCCGAAGACAAGACGAAGATCCACAAGCGGTTCGAGATCAGATCACCCGAATAGCGGCAGCGTCTAGTCGCTGCCGCCGAATGCCTTGCCCCCGCTATAGGCCTTGCCGCCGCTGTACGCTTTGCCGCCGCTATAGGCCTTGCCACCGCTGTACGCCTTGCCGCCGCTGTATCCGCCGCCTGCGTCCTGTGCCAGTTCCGCGTCCAGCAGGATCTGGTCCAGCGGCCCGATATCCGGATCGAACCGGATCGAGAAATCGGATTTCTCATAGGCCCAGACCCGCACGTCGTCGGCGAATTTCAGATTGCGGCGCGCAAGCCCCGCCTGATCCACGCTGCCACGCCCGCGATCTTTGACCGCCTGTTGATCTTCGGCGGGCGCACCTTCGCCATGCACCAGAAAGATCTGCGGCCGCGCCAGATCATAATAGTGCCCTTCGAAGCTGAAGCCGAATATGCGGGCAAAACGCGCGCCATCTGCGGCCAGTTGCGCATCCACCAGATCATTCTTGTCGGCCTGCTCGGCCCGTGGTGTCGGTGCAGCGACATTCCCGGCTTGCGGCAAGGATGACGCATTGGGGCCGCCCGCTTCCTGGTACTTGATGTCGTCCAACTCTCGGCCAAAAAGGAAAATCGTCGAAAAGTTAATCAATCTATCGCCCACTTCTGTGTCCTCCCACGGAACTGGCGGGTCTTTTCGCGCCCGCGTCTTTCTTCGTTATGCCACAAGACGCAGGGCCTTGTCGCGTTATTCTGTTTCATCGCAGGCGATTACCGACCCGTGACCATGTTTCTGCGCACGGAATAGGGCAGATGGCGACTGCACCGATGCGCGGTCTCGCCTGGTACGGCGGTGCGGCTGGAAAAAGCGTGGCTGGTTTCGTCCGGCGGGGCCAGGCGCGGTCCGGCGCTGATCACCCCGATGCCGCGCCGATGCATGTTCAGTGTGATGATCCGGTGGTGTCGCCCACCCGTCAAGTCCTGGTCGACGTCCAGGAACGTCTGAAAAACGTCGGCGTAATCAAGCGTTTCAAGCGATAGCCGTTTCCAGACATTGGCCATGGCAAATCCCATGTAGTCCCGCGACGCGATCAGCGCGTCAGCAAACCGGCCGGGATTTTCCGCATAGGCCGCGTCGAAAAGCGGTTGGATCACCTGCTGATATGCGGGGTCGCCTTCCAGCCGGTCCGACAGGTCTTCCAACTCGGACGAGATCAGCCCGTCGCGCAGCAGGTTTTCATGAAACACATCGACCCAGATATCGAACAGCGCGCCGGTCAGCACCTGGCTCAGGTCGTGCTCATGCACCCAACCGTCCGCGAATGCGTACAGCGTTACCTCGTTCGAGGCCGACCGAAGCTGCCCGTTGTTCGACACTTCGCCAAATCGGTTCAGGCGGTTAAAGGAATACAGGTTCCCGCTGCTCGCCTCGAGCAGGCCCACAAGCGCGCTGTCGAAATGCAGCAGTGAAATCAGCGCCACCATGTCGGCGGCGGATTCGTGGAACCCGAAGTATTCGCCGTCCACCGCGACTTTGCCGGGCAGCCCGATCTCGTTGTAGATGATCAGGTGGCCGAACTCGTGAGACAGGATGTCAAAGCTGAGGCCGAATTCCACCAACTCGCCGGTTTTCAACGTGTAGGACCCGATTTCGATCGAGCCGAACCCGGCAAAGGCGTTGTCGAGCCCGCGCAGAAACAGGATTTCCAACCGGTCGTAGTGGTCGCGGAAATGGAAATCGAGCCGCCGTTCGAAATATCGTTCCCATATGTCCATGGTAAAACGGATGGCACCGAATGCGTGGGCCTGTTCGAATTCGTAGGTGTTGACGTCCAGATGATCGAAATGCCCGTGCGCGTCCGGATAGGCCTGCGGCAGCACAGGCCCTTGCCAGGGCGGGCGGTAGTGCACTGTCGATCCGGCGGGACCGGGGTAGTAGCCATAGGCCCGTTCCTTGCCCACCGGGTCGATCACGTACATCCGGTGATCGGCCGGCCCCGGCAACACGGATCCCGCGGGCGACGACACCCAGATGGTTTCGGGCTCGTCCTGCTGATCCAGCGACGGCAATTGCGGAAACAGCCGAAACCGCGTGCCGCCGGTATGTTCCGTTTCAACGTATCCCAAACGTCATAGACCCCAGTTGCGCGCACGGCGACCGGCCCCCACCGGTGTGCCGTCCTCATCACCCATCGTCTTGCCACAGGATGTACGTCCGCGCCATGAATTGTTCGAATGCTGCGCGATCGGCGAAATCATTCTGCCGGACATAAGCGTCCAGATCGTCGGGCACGGGCAGGCCGCAGGCCTGTTCGAAATACCACATCAGCAAGGTGGCTGGCGTCAGTTCGAGATCCTGCGGAGTCGGCAGTTCAACACCCGCACGGTCGAGCTGTGCGGCAAGGTGCCGAGCGTCAGTTTTCAGCGCGTCATACGCGCCGTCCTGCTTCAGAAATCGGATCAGGGCTGATTGATATGCTTCGTAATTTTCCGTAATGATTGCAGAACTTTGCAGTTCAAACATGATGTTTTTTTTCAAGCGTGTCAGGTCAAGCCCTTTCGCAACCAGCCACGTATCCAGCGCCGCAGCGGTATACAGCTTGTGATCCGCGCGAAAGCGGGTCAGCGCCCGGTCCACGTCGGCCTGCGGCACGTCCGGGGCCGTTTTCGTTTCAAGTGTGGCAACCGCACGTTGGCGCAGGTCGCTGTACCGTGCCGGGTCGCGCCGCACCTGATCCAGCACCAGGATCATGTCGCGGCTTGGACCGACCCGTTGCTTCAGGTTCTCCCACATCACGGTGTGCTGAAAGGTGAAGTCTGGCGCAGGCGGCGCGATGTCTGTCATCGCCAGCAGCATATCGCGAGCATCCAGACGTTTCTGGTCGACGGCATGTGTCGGCAACCAGGCGCGCAAGGGTTCAAGGTCTGCGCCGCCCTGCGCCAGCAACCCGTCCCACGTCCGATCCGGGAAATGCATGTCCTTCGCAACCTGCGTGATGTGCCGTGCAGCCGTGCCGTCCATGATCCCGGCCTCGACTGCCCGATCCAGTGATGCCCGGATATTCACCATCGGTTCGGATAGCGGCACATAGCCCAGCTCGGCCGGGCCATGGCGCAGCGCCACCTCGTCGTCGTCTTCGAACAATCCGTCCCGGTATGCTTCGAAGATCGCGCCCACACCCACCATGCCGAACGCATGCAGTTCGGCCGCACGCAGCGCCCCCATGCTGGAGGCCCCGTAGACCGCGATACCCTGGTCCAGCGCCCACAGGATTTCCTTGTGCCAGACGGATGGCACCCCTTCGAAAAAACCGTCGATCAGCCCGATGGCCGTGGCACCGTCCCGGCAGGCTGCATAGACATCGCCGGCGCGCGCCGGGGGACGGGTTTCGGCGTCCGTCAGAATGCGCTGCACGTCGGATATCGGGATCGTTGGCCCTGCGAACACGATCTTCATGCGTCCGCCCAACCCGGCCTGCGGCGCGCGCGCTCGCCGGGCAGATAATCGTCATGATCATGGGGGCCTTCCAGCCCCGGAATGACGATCCGGTGCACCGGGATGCCGAATTGCGCCTGCGTTAGGTCCACGTCGATGACTTCGGTCACGCCGATGGCGTTTAGCCGGGACAGCAGCCATTCCAGATCCCGGTCCAACGTGTCGGATGTTTGCGATGGCACGGCCCCGATCCGGACCGACGGGGCGATTGCCATCAGGTCCCGGGCGTATCGCATCTTTTGCGCGATGCCTGCGGGTTCGTATTCTTCGTGCCGCAGATCGTCACGCGCACCGGTGATGTAGTTGGTGCGCACCTGCACCGCCTCGGTCAGGGCGCGCAGCAGCGCCACGTCGCGGCTGGGATGCGTGCCTGCACCACCGCCCGAATGCCCGTTTTCCACCCGCGTGTCGGTAATCAGGCAGTGGAAGGTGGCCACCCCGACATCGCCGGTCATGTCCCAGACACCAACAGCCATGCTTGCGGCGTCCAGCGTGTCGAGGATGTGCCGGCAGCCCGGCTCGGTGACACTGTCCAGATCGACACGCGTGGCCGCCTTTTCCCCGATCGGCAACAGCTCCCACATGGTGTGGGCGTCGCGTTCGATCACCTCGCAGATACCGTGAACGATGGCCTCGAGCCGGTGATTGCCGGACGCCAGGCCATTGGTGCTGGCCACGAAACATCCCGCGTGCGGCCGCCGGGGCAGGGTGTAGTCGGTGTGCACAAGCTCGGATGGCAGCCACACCGCGTCGCCTGTGAACAGGTCCCGCCCCTCGGTCCAAAGCAGCGAACGCATTGGGTCAAACCCCGTCCCGCTGAGATAGGCGAGGCGTTCGGTGTCGATGATCCGCCCGCGCCCGGCCATGTCGGCTGCATGTGCGTGGATCAGGGCAAGGTCGAATTCTTCGGCATGAAACCCTTCGATCGCCTCCATCACGGCCGACGCCTTGGCTGCCGACAAGCTCAGCCCCTTGCCCTGCGACACCGACAAAGCACGCGCGTTGGGCCGGTAGGCGTTGACCACGGGGATGCCGATCCGGTCCAGTCCAGTCACGTTTGCCACGCGGGTGATGCCCATCGCCGCCAGATGCGGTTGCGCGGCCGCAAGCGTCTGATCCGGGGACAGGGTCCGGTGCGTGCCATCGACAAATGTCTTGCGGGTGCTCTTCATCCTGACCGGCATGCAATCACCGAAACCGGCGGTGCGGAACCGCAAAAGCGCTACTTGGTGTTTTCTGACCACACGAGACGGCTTGCTTGGGTGGTTCGCGGGCTGCTTTTCGCGGCAGGATTTTCTGTTCCGGCAATTTTCTGACAAAAATACTCGGATACCTTGACCTTTGTGCCGGAATAGTTTCTGAGTGTTTTTGTAAGCTAATGCCAACGGAGTGCACATGCCACGTTCTTTCATGATCTCATCGGCGCGGGTGACCGCCGCCATCATCGCAACTTCCGCAGCCGCCGTGACGGCGACCACGGCGGGGGCCGACGGTCACGCGGGCGAGCTGAACCTGTATTCCTCGCGCCACTACGACACCGACGAACGGCTTTATTCCGATTTCACCGATGCCACCGGCATCAAGATCAACCGGATCGAGGGCAAGGCCGACGAACTGATCGCCCGGATGCAGGCCGAAGGGGCGAATTCGCCCGCCGACGTCTTGTTGACCGTCGACACCTCGCGTCTGGAGCGGGCCAAGGATGCGGGTGTGCTGCAATCCATCGACAGCTCCGTGCTGGAGGACCGCATTCCCGCCAACCTGCAGGACGCCGACAACCAGTGGTTCGGGTTCAGCCAGCGGGCGCGGATCGTGTTTTATGACACGGCGGACGTGACCGACCCACCCAAGACTTACGTCGAACTGGCCGATCCCAAGTACAAGGGGCAGGTCTGCCACCGCTCGTCCTCGAACGTGTATTCGCAGACCCTGCTGTCGGCGGTGATCGAAAATCATGGGGAAGAGGCGGCCAAGGCCTGGGCGCAGGGCGTCGTCGACAACTTTGCCCGTGCGCCCCAGGGGGGGGACACCGACCAGTTGCGCGGTCTTGTGTCGGGCGAATGCGATATCTCGGTCTCGAACACGTACTATTTCGCCCGCGCGATCCGCCGGGACGTCAGCGGCCTGTCCGCAGACGAGCGCGCGAATATCGGCTGGGTGTTTCCCGCACAGGATGCCGAAGGCGCGCATATGAACCTGTCGGGCGGCGGTGTGGCGGCCAATGCGCCGAACCGCGACAACGCCATCAAGTTCATGGAGTACCTCGCCAGTGATCAGGCACAGGTCTATTTCTCGGCCGGAAATGACGAATACCCGGCGGTGCCCGGCGTGGCACTGGCCCCCTCGGTCGAGGCATTGGGGTCGTTCCAGGCGGATACGGTCGATCTGTCGAAAGTGGCCAAGAACGTGCCTGTGGCCCAAAAGATCTTCAACGATGTCGGCTGGAAATAGCCAGAACCCTGCCCCGGCGCGTCACAAGGCGTGCCGGGACAAACACTGATTTTCCGGCATCTGCGAGTGTCGGCCAACCATCAGATATTGCGTTCAAATCCTACTGTATGGGTGCTGAACAAAGCACCATCTGCGTCTCTTGCACAGACGGATGCGGCCCTTGTTTCGCACGTGCGGCGCCCCTGTCGAATTCCCGATATTGTTGAAATGTGCCCCCTTCGCGCATAACGTGAAGCCATTATTCGCACCCAATCATTGATTTAGAAGAGACTCAGATGGTCAATATTACATGGCATGAAAGCGATGACCTTCAGGTCATCGACGCCGGCAGCGGCCCGGTTCGACGCGCGGGTACCGGCGGCGCTGATCCGGTCCCGGGATTTCTGAAAGATCCGAACGTGACGGACGTTCTCGAGGTGGTGGACACCCGATCCCACACGGTGCCGCCGACCGTGCGGGCCGCGCGCCCCGCCGAAGTGGCCGTGTCGGTCGAGGTCGAAGATGGTGCGGAATACCTGCTTGTGGTGCGCCAACCGTCGGGCGCGCTTACGTTTCATGGCGGCACGCAGAAAAGCGCGGACGGCAAGCGTACGGTTTCACGCAGCCGCCGTGGCGACCGCTACGTGCTGGAATTCCGCGTGCCCGTCGCGGTCAGCGCCGACGCCACCGTGCGCCGCGGGATACTGGACGATCTTGTGGACGCGGTCGTTGATGCCGTCGTGGTCAAGATCAAGGATTTCGTCGCGGAAAAGACCGTGGACCTGGCGGAAAAGGCGATATGGAAGCTGTTGGGCCGGAAACAGGGATTGCACCGTGTGGCCCCGGGCGCGGCCGGGTTGGACCTGACACCTGTGCCCGGCGTGATGAAGCCGGGACCCAACGGGCGCGCGCTGCTGCTGATCCATGGAACGTTTTCAACGACGCAAGGCAGTTTCGGTGACCTGGCCACCGGGGATTTTCTTGCCCGGGTCCAGAACATCTATGGCGATGCGATTTACGGGTTCGAGCATTTTTCCGTCAGCGTGACACCTGAACAGAACGCGCAGGATATCCTGAAGAAACTGCCCGCCGCCGGGATTGACTGCGATGTCATCACGCAGTCCCGGGGCGGGCTGGTGTTGCGAAATCTGGTCGAGCGTCAGAATGCGCTGCCTGACGGGGACCGGTTTCGACTGGGCCGCGCCGCACTGGTGGCCAGCCCCAACGAAGGCACGCCGCTGGCCACGCCGGACCGTTGGCAGGACACCGTGGGCTGGATCGCCAATATCCTCGATCTGTTTCCCCCCAATCCGATCACGTCGAACGCGGCCATGGTGGCCCGGTGGATCACGTGGTTTGCCAAGTTCGGGGTCAAGGCGGCCGAAGGGCTGGATGCAATGAACATGACCGGCGACCAGATCCGCACCTTGCAGGCTCCGCCGGGGCCGGTGCCGGGCAAGTATTCGGCCCTCGTGTCCAATTTCGAACCCGATCGCACGGTATGGGCGCGGGCGCTTGATCTGGGCATCGACTGGTTTTTTGACGGGGCCAACGACCTTGTGGTGCCGACGGCTGGCGGCTTTCGCGTCGACCGCACGCTGGCCAGCATTCCGTCAGCACAAATCGGTGTGTACGGCCCGGGCGGCAACCTTGACCCCGGGGCTGCGCAGGTCCACCACATGAATTCATTTGGCCGCCCCGACACGCAGCGGTTTCTTGTGAATGCGCTGACGGGTGATCCGCAAGGTTTGCCGCCCTTTGATCCCAGCCTGCCCTTGCCGGTGGGTCGCCGTTCGGCGGGTGGTGCGCTGCTATCACCGCGCGATGATGCGGACGACGCGGCTTTCATGCCTGTCATCGGCCCCCGGTCCGAACAGCCCGTGATGGATCCTGCGCCGCGCATGGCCGTTGCGGCGCAGCACGTTTCCTCGGTGTTCGAGGTGATGGTGGTCGATCCCGACCAGATCGCCGCGATGGGGCTGCCTGCACCCCAGGGCGACGGCAGCCGCGCCTTTATCTACGCGGCCTATGGCGGGGCGCGCGTCGCGGTGCCGTTCTGGCTGAAGAAATCGCCGCAACATGCCAAGACCGGGAACGCCGTTATCGACAAACGCATCGACGCCCTGATCGCCGAGGTGAACAGCCGACGGGGCAAGATTTTTGGCTATGATCGCAAGGTCAAGGCACTTCTGGACGGCGAACAGGGGGCCAAGCCCCTGTCCGACGCGGACCTGCAAGCCTTTGGTGGCTATCTGTTCCAGGTTCTGATGCCGGATCAGGTGCGCAGGCTGTATGATGCTGCGCGGTCGCGCGAGCGCGGGAACCTTTTCCTGATCTTCACGTCGATGATCCCTTGGGTCTTTGACCTGCCTTGGGAACTGGCCCGCGACCCCGAGCGAGGCACCTTTCTGGCGACCGAGGACGTGCATTTCATCCGAAACGTGCTGACCCCGACCCCGGTCCAGAAAATGGACCCGGCCAGCCGCTTGCGCATGCTGGTGGTCACGGCGGAACCGCGTGACCTGGCGACCCTGTCGTCGGACGAGGAGTCGGCCAAGTTGCGGCACGCGCTGACCCATCTGCAAAACGACGGGCTGATCGAATTCGACGTGCTGGAACATGCAACGGCGCACGACATGCACCGGGCGGTCGTGACCGGTGACTACGACGTGCTGCACTTTATCGGCCATGGCTTTTGGGATGACGAGACCGGCGAAAGCGGCCTGATGATGGAGGACGAACGCGGTCTGGCCAGCGCATTGGGCGGGCGAGCGCTGCGTGAAATCCTGGCGGGGCGCGGTTTGCGGTTGGTGTTCCTGAACGCCTGCGACACCGGGCGCGGCAGGCGCGTGGCGGGCGAACACATCATGTCATTCGCCGGAGTGGCACAGGACCTGTTTGGCCGCGGTGTGCCGAACGTCATCGCCAACCAGTTCCCGGTGGGGGATCGGGCGGCGGTGGCCTTTGCCCGGGCGATCTATGACTATCTGGCCCACGGCAAGACCATCGCCCAAGCCGCGCGCGAGGCACGCATCGCCGCGCATTTCGAGAAAGGGGGCGAGAACCTGGATTGGGCGGTCCCGGTCGTCTATGCCCGCGACCCCGAGGATCGGCTGGTGACCAAAGCACACGCGGCGACGGTTTAGGCGGACGCAGTCAGCGCTGGGTCATTCCGCCGGGGAAAAGCCCGTGATCAGCTGCTTCAGCCCGATTGTCGCGCCGACAAAGATCGCGGCAAAGGCAACCGGCGCGCTGTAGGCCAACGTGGAAAAGGCCGATATCCCCTGTCCGACGCTGCACCCGACGGCAAGGATGGCACCCGGCCCCATCAGTGCGGCACCCCCGATCTGGCGGCGTAGTTCGCGCGGATCTTCGCAGGCTTCCCAACGGAAGTGCCCCTTGGAATAGGATCCAAGTGATGCACCGATCATCACGCCGACGATGGATCCCACGCTGAAGGACAGCGTGTTGCCCGACGCCGTCATCATGTAGATAAGCGTGTCGCCAATCGGTGTGACGAATGTGTGCGTCTGGATCGGCTCCGGCTCGAACCCGACGGTGGCGACCCAGTAGGTGCCGACCCAGCCCGATACCACCGCCAGCCCCACGACTGCGCCCCACAGGATGTGTTTGGGCGAGGAACGCATGCTGCGACTGCTCAGGCCCGCCGCGATCACGATGCCGCCGACCATCAGCCCGGTCGCGACGGGCGGTATGCCCAGAGCGCTGTCAAACACCTGTCCGAGACCCTGCGGCGTGGTCGCCCCGGTCTCGACCGGGAATAACCAGACGCGGGCGTATGCCAACGGTCCGGACATCACGAAATAGGCCGACAGGCCCATCACGATGACAATGACAAAAGACCGCAGGTCACCGCCGCCCAGACGGGCCAGCGCGCCGTATCCGCAATTGCCGCTGAGCGCCATGCCATAGCCGAACATCAGCCCGCCGATGATGGTGGCCCATGGGTTCCACACCCGGTCCAGATAGGCCGATTGCCCGGCGTCAAAGGCATCCAGCGCAATCGCGAGATGGGTACCGATGATGGCCACCCCGATGGCGATGGCCCACATGCGCATGCGTCGGTCGTCAGAGCCGTACAGAACGTCCTCGATCGCGCCGAGGGTGCAGAAGCGCCCGATGCGCGCCGCCAGCCCAAGCGCGATGCCGCCCAAAAGTCCGATCAGGGCGACGGTATTCGCTTCTCCGAGCGTATCCAGCATGTCGGCTTCCTTCCCGGGGACCGTTCACTGGCGAGGAGACCGGTCAGTCGTCTTCCCTGCAAAACAGGTCATAGACGACTTCCATGATTTGCCTGGGCCGGTCGTCTGTCAAGCTGTAGTAGATTGCCTTGCCGTCGCGGCGGGGTGTCACCAGCCCTTCGAGCCGCAGGCGCGACAGTTGTTGCGACACGGCGGCCTGACGGGCGGAAAGCAGATCCTCAAGCTCGGTGACCGACTTTTCGCCCGATGCGAGATGGCACAGGATCATCAGCCGCCCCTCATGGCTGATCGCCTTGAGAAAATTGGATGCCGCCTGCGCGTTGCGCATCATCTTTTCCATGTCCTCGGCGCAGGTATTGGCGTCAAAGACGGGCAGACGCGAGGCGCGCTCGGGGGAGGACTGGGTGTCAATATTGGTTGACATATCTAGCGTCATATCCGGTTACCCCGTGTTTTCCAAGGGAATGTTTGCACGCTCGAACATCATGGTGAGCAGGCCCCAGAAGAAATCCTCGCCCGGATATCCTTCGATCCGGCCAACTTCGGTTCCGTCCTGCACCAGCACAAAAGTGGGGGTGAAATGGACGCGCTGCACAAACGTCACATCGGGCGTTTCGCTGTGCAGGTCATAGCGTCTGAGGGGGGCGGTCCGCCCCTCGGACGTCTTAGGGTAGATGTGCGAGATTTCCTCGTTCCACTTGGCGCACCAAAAGCAGCCGTCCTCTTCCGCCATAAGCAGATAGGTGTCGGCCCATACCAGTGATGGTGCCGCCAGACAGGCCGCGACCACCCATGCAAAAACTGTCCGCACGCACACCTCCGATTGACGTGACCCGTGCGATGATCATAATCTAATCTGTGAATGTATCAAGACAAAGGCCGCCGAAACATGTTCGATGTCACATATTTTGGCGCACTTCTGGCGGGGCTGCTGTCCTTTTTGTCACCCTGCATCCTGCCGATCGTCCCGTTCTACCTCAGCTATCTGGCGGGGGTCAGTATGAACCAGATCTCGGCCGAGGCGGAAATATCCGGTCAGGTCCGTATGCGTGCCTTTCTGGCGGCCTGCTGTTTTTCGCTTGGGGTCATCACGGTGTTCATGGGGTTGGGCGCGACCGCGACCGCCTTTGGCCAGATGGTCCGCGAATACTTCGACATCCTGCGCTGGGTCGCCGCCGCGATCATCATCGCCATGGGCCTGCATTTCCTTGGCGTGATCCGCATCGGCATCCTGTACCGCCAGTTCCGTGCCGATGCCGGCAGCACATCGAATGTCGGGCTGGTCGGTGCCTTTGTGATCGGTCTTGCCTTTGCCTTTGGCTGGACGCCCTGCGTCGGCCCCGTGCTGGCCGCCATCCTGTTCACCGCCGCTGGACAGGAATCGGCAGGGCAGGGGGCCAGCCTGCTGTTTGTCTATGGGCTGGGCATGACGCTGCCCTTTGTCGTGGCGGCCCTGTTCATCGGCCCCTTCATGTCATGGATGGCGCGGTTCCGTCGCCACATGGGCCTGATCGAAAAGGCGATGGGCGCGCTGCTGATCCTGTTCGGCGTGCTGATCGCCACGAATTCCATCAACTACATCGCGCAATGGATGCTGGAACACATTCCGTGGTTCAGCAACATTGGCTAACCTCGGGAGGATACCATGCTTCGTTTGACTGCCATACTGACCGCACTTTGCCTCGCCTTGCCGGTCGCCGCCGCTGAACTGGGCGATGACGGCCTGCACAAGACGTCGTGGATGCGCGACACATTCAAGGACCTGTCCGAAGACCTCGAAGAGGCCAATGCCGAAGGCAAGCGCCTGATGGTCATGGTCGAACAGCGCGGCTGCATCTACTGCAAGAAGATGCACGAAGAGGTGTTCGTCATCCCCGAGATCGAAGCATTCATTCAGGACAACTTCTTTGTCGTGCAGATCAACATGTTCGGCGATGTCGAAGTGACGGATTTCGACGGCACCACGCTGCCGGAAAAGGACATGGTGAAACGCTGGGGTGCCTTGTTCACGCCCAACATCTATTTCTTTCCCGAAGCGGTCGGCGACGATGTGACCGCAGCACAGGCGGCGGTCGCCAACATGCCCGGGGCATTCGGGCGCTGGACGACGTTCAACATGCTCAACTGGGTGGTGGAAAAGGGATACGCGGGCGACGAGCCGTTCCAGAAATACCACGCCCGCAAGTTCGAAGAGCAGAAAGGCTGACGTTTTTGCCGCATGCGCACGGTGGTTGTTGCGCGGAATGCTGCGCGTGCGAACAAATCCAAAAATTCAGTTAATTGAATTTAATGTTGCGTCCGGCCGAATGTCGACCTTAGTATACGTCGAAAGGACACAAGGGAATCGTCCTGAGGGAGGAAGTATGAAACGCGCACTTGGACTGGCCGCAGTGGCCGCAATCGGGGCGACAACCCTACTGGCCGAGGGCATCGCGCCCATGCAGGTCAGCTTTGACGAAGGGGCGGTCGAGCAATCCTTGACCGGCACCGCGGGTGATCCGGTGAACGGCCGCAAGGTCTTTGCCAACCGCAAGCAGGGCAACTGTCTGGCCTGCCACATGAACGCGGACATGCCCGAAGAAAGCTTTCACGGCGAAGTCGGCCCGATGATGGATGGCGTTGGCGACCGCTGGACCGCGGCCGAACTGCGCGGCATCGTGAGCAACTCGAAAATGATGTTCGAGGGCACGATCATGCCGGCCTTTTATATCGACAGCGGGTATGAGCGCCCGCTGGATGACTTTGCCGGCAAAAGCATCCTGACCGCCCAACAGGTCGAGGATGTCGTTGCCTATCTGCTGACGCTCAAAGACGGCTGAAGCCGGAGAATTGAGGAGAAAACCATGAAACTGACACGGCGTAACCTGCTCATCCTGAGCTCGGCTGGCGTGGCCGCGACCGCAATGGGGTCGCTTCCGGCCTTTGCATCGCTGACAGACGACGCGATTGCCGAACTGACCGGTGGTGCCCCGCTGGGCGAGGGTGCGATCACCCTGACCGCCCCGGAAATTGCCGAAAACGGCAATACGGTACCCATTTCGGTCGACGCACCCGGTGCGGTGGCGATCACCCTGTTTGCCGACGGTAATCCGGTGCCCAACGTGGCGACGTTCAACTTTGGCCCGCTGGCCGCATCGCGCAGCGCGTCCACCCGGATCCGCCTGGCGACCACCCAGAACGTCGTCGCGATTGCCAAGATGGAGGACGGTTCGTTCCAGAAGGCATCGGCCAACGTGAAAGTGACCATCGGCGGCTGCGGCGGCTGATCAGAGACACGCACTGCCCACACCCGGCAGAGCAACAGAAAATCGGAGAAAAAACATGGCATCTGGTGTAAAACCCCGCGTCAAGGTCCCGAAGACAGCTTCGGCTGGTGACACGATCACCATCAAGACCCTGATCAGCCACAAGATGGAAAGCGGTCAGCGCAAGGACGATGACGGCAACGTCATACCCCGGTCGATCATCAATCGCTTCACCGCGGACTTCAACGGCCAGAACGTGATCGATGTCACGCTGGAGCCGGCGATTTCGACCAACCCGTATTTCCAGTTCGATGCAATCGTGCCGGAATCGGGTGAATTCAAGTTCAAATGGTACGACGACGACGGCGACGTATACGAAACAAGCAAGAAGATCGAAGTCTCGTAAGAGGACAGGGGTCGTCAGGGAGGAACTAGAATGAACTTGAAACCATGGATGACTGTGGCGGCAATCGGTCTGGCCGGTGCCGCCTATGCGCAGGACGAAAGCAGCCTGTCGATTGATGGCACTGCTATCGTCACCGAAACGGCAGCACCCGCGCACATGGAAAACGTCGACACGATCTATTCGGGCTGGCGTTTCCGGTCGGCGGAAACGCAGGCGCTTGAAACCGACGATTTCGACAATCCGGCCTTTGTGTTTGTCGATCAGGGCATCGACCTGTTCGACAAGGTGGACGGAACCGAGGGCAAGGCCTGTTCGTCCTGCCACGAAAACGTCGAGGATTTCGCAGGCTTGCGCACGCAACTGCCGCGGGTTCAGGATGGCGAGTTGGTCACGATGGAAAACCTGGTCAACGATTGCCGGACCGAACGCATGGGGGCCGAGCCGTGGAAATACTCGGGCGGTCAGATGACGGCTGTAACGGCGCTGATCGGTCTTCAGTCGCGGGGTATGCCCATCAACGTGGCCATCGACGGCGAAGCCGCCCCTTTCTGGGAGAAAGGCAAGGAGTTGTATTATACCCGTGTCGGCCAACTCGACATGTCGTGCTCGAACTGTCACGAGGACAATTACGGCGTCATGATCCGGGCCGACCACCTGAGCCAAGGCCAGATCAACGGTTTCCCGACATATCGTCTGAAAAACGCCAAGCTGAACTCGATCCACGGTCGTTTCAAGGGCTGCATGAAGAACATCCGCGCCACGCCGTTTGCGGAAGGTGGGGAAGAGTTCAAGGCGCTCGAGCTGTACCTTGCTTCGCGCGGTCAGGGCCTGTCGGTCGAAACACCGTCCGTCCGAAACTAAAACATCAAGAGGCCCCCGCCATGTCCGGCGCGGGGCCTTTCTTTTGCGTAAAGAATTCAATTATGCGCATATGTAAACAGGAGTTGAATACGGCATGATCTCGCGTCGCGATTTCCTTCAGGTCGGCATGGCGGCCTCTGCTCTTGTCGGGGCGTCCGGCTTTGGCAACTGGTCGCGGCTGGCCGCGCAACAGGCGCTGACACAGGATCAGCTTTTGCAGTTCGACACGTTCGGCAACGTGTCCCTGATCCACGTCACGGACATCCATGCGCAGCTCAAACCCATCTTTTTCCGCGAACCGTCGATCAATATCGGGGTGGGTGGCAACAAGGGGGCCGTGCCGCATGTCACCGGTGCCGATTTCCGCAGGCTTTATGGTATCGCCGATGGCAGCCCCAGCCACTACGCGCTGAGTTCGGGTGACTTCACGTCGCTGGCCCGGGGCTATGGCCGCGTGGGCGGCATGGACCGCGTGGCGACCGTGATCAAGGCGATCCGCGCCGACCGGCCAGATGCCATCCTGCTGGATGGCGGCGACACCTGGCACGGCTCCTACACCTGTCTCAAGACCCAAGGTCAGGACATGGTCAACGTGATGAACGCGCTGGAACCCGACGCGATGACCTTTCACTGGGAATTCACGCTGGGCTCGGATCGCGTGGCCGAACTGGTCGACGGGCTGCCCTTTGCCGCGCTGGGCCAGAACATTTTCGACGCCGAATGGGACGAACCCACCGACCTGTTCCCGCCCTACAAGATGTTCGAACGTGGCGGCACCAAGATTGCGGTGATCGGGCAGGCGTTCCCCTATATGCCCATCGCCAACCCCGGCTGGATGTTCCCGGAATACGCATTCGGCATTCGCGACGAAAACATGCAGGCCATGGTGGACGAGGTGCGCGCAGCAGGTGCCGAATGTGTCGTCGTCCTCAGCCATAACGGCTTTGACGTGGACAAGAAGATGGCGACGGTGGTCAAGGGCATCGACGTGATCCTGTCGGGCCACACCCACGACGCGCTGCCCGAACCTGTGCTGTCGGGCGACACGCTGATTTTCCCGTCTGGATCGAACGGCAAGTTCGTGACCCGCATAGATCTCGATATCCGCGACGGTCGGATGATGGGCTATCGGTCCAAACTGATCCCGATTTTCTCAGACGTCATCGCGCCCGACGCCGACATGACCACGCTGATCGACGCACAGCGCGCGCCCTATCAGGCGGAACTGACCGAAGTCATTGGACAGACAGACAGCCTTCTGTACCGTCGCGGGAACTTCAACGGCACGTGGGATGACCTGATCTGCGACGCGCTGCTGGCCGAGCGGGATGCAGAGATCGCGCTGAGCCCCGGTGTGCGCTGGGGGCCATCCCTGATCCCCGGTCAGGACATCACCCGCGAAGATATCTACAACGTCACCTCCATGACCTATGGCAAGGCATATCGCACGGAGATGACTGGCGAATTCCTGAAAGTCGTGCTGGAGGACGTGGCCGACAACATCTTTAACCCCGACCCCTATTACCAGCAGGGCGGGGACATGGTGCGCACAGGCGGCCTTGGCTATCACATCGACATTGGCCAGCCGCAGGGCAGCCGCATCAGCAACATGACGTTGCTTGGCACGGGCGAGGCCATCGACCCCGCGCGGTCCTACGTGGTCGCCGGCTGGGCATCGGTCAACCAGGGCACCGAAGGACCACAGATCTGGGACGTGGTCGAAAGCCACATCGCCAAGATGGGCACCGTCACCGTCGATCCGAACAACAACAGCGTCGTCGTTACAGGCGTCTAAAGCAAAGGGAACCCTCAGACATGGATGATACCTTCAAACCATCCCGGCGGGCCTTTCTTCGGGGCAGTGCCGCTGCCGCCGCGGGCACCGTGGCAGGGGCCGCCACCGCAGGCACGCCCGACCCGCTGATCACCGAATTGCAGGACTGGGCCAGCTACACCGGTGCCGGTGTGGACGAGACCCCGTATGGCATGCCGATCAGCTTTGAATCCCACGTGGTGCGCCGCAATGTCGAATGGCTGACGGCATCACCCATCAGTTCGATCAACTTCACCCCGATCCACGCGCTGGATGGCACGATCACGCCGCAGGGCTGCGCGTTTGAACGCCACCACTCGGGCGCGATCGAATTGCGCAAGGAAGACTACCGGTTGATGATCAACGGGCTGGTCGATACGCCGCTGGTCTTTACCTACGACGATCTGGAACGGTTCCCGCGCGAAAACCACGTCTATTTCTGCGAATGCGCCGCCAACACCGGGATGGAGTGGGCCGGCGCGCAGCTGAACGGCGTGCAATTCACCCACGGCATGATCCACAACATGGAATATACCGGCATCCCGCTGCGCACCCTGCTGCAAGAGGCGGGTGCCGACATGGCCGAGGACAAGTGGGTCTATGTCGAAGGGGCCGATGCCTCGTCCAACGGCCGATCGATCCCGATGGCCAAGGCGCTGGATGATGTGCTGGTCGCCTTCAAGGCCAATGGCGAGGCGCTGCGCATGGAACATGGCTATCCCGTGCGCCTTGTCGTGCCGGGATGGGAAGGCAACATGTGGGTCAAATGGCTGCGCCGCATCGAAGTGACCGACATGGCCGTGGAAAGCCGCGAGGAAACCAGCAAATACACCGACGTGATGGAAGACGGCACCGCCCGCAAATGGACGTGGGAGATGGACGCCAAATCCGTCATCACCGCGCCCAGCCCGCAAATGCCGATCAAGCATGGGCCGGGGCCGCTTGTCATCTCGGGCCTTGCGTGGTCCGGACACGGCCGGATCACCCGCGTGGATGTGTCGAAGGATGGCGGCATCACGTGGGAAACCGCGCGTCTGGGCAAGCAGGGCGACACCAAGGCCCTGACCCGCTTCTATCTGGATATGGATTGGGACGGCGCGCCGATGCTGCTGCAATCGCGGGCCATGGACGACACCGGATATGTCCAGCCCACCAAGGAACAGCTGCGCGAAAAGCGGGGCGAGAATTCCGTTTATCACAACAACTGTATCCAGACCTGGTACGTCAACGCAGAAGGGATCGCCGAGAATGTCGAAGTCTCCTAACATCCTGCTCCCCGCGCTGGGGGCGACCGGCATCGTGTTGGGCGCAGCCTATGGCCTGTCCCAGAAAGACTATGGTGCGGACAAGATCGCCGTGCTCGAAGCGCAGGTCGAACAGGTCGAGGGGCGCGCCAGCGCGGCCTCGACCCAACTGACCGAAGCCACGGCACAAGCCGAAACCGAAGCGGCCCGCGTTGCCGAGTTGCAGCAGCAGGTCACACTGATCCAGTCCGAAGCCCGGAAAAAGGCCGCGAGCGGCAACACGTCCCTGACTGAACCGGCCCCTGTGCGGGCATCAGGCTTTGGGCTGGGGCGTCCGGCCCTGCCCGAGGAAATCGCGGCATGGGATATCGACGTGTTGCCCGACGGGCGCGGTCTGCCGGACGGGCAAGGCGACGTGTGGACCGGCGAAGAGGTGTTTGTCGACTACTGCGCGGCCTGCCATGGCGACTTTGCCGAGGGCGTGGACAACTGGCCGGTGCTGGCCGGCGGGTTCGACACGCTTGCGGACAAGGACCCGGTCAAGACCGTGGGCAGCTACTGGCCCTATCTGTCTACCGTATTCGACTATGTGAACCGGTCGATGCCCTTTGGCGCGGCGGGCACGCTGACACCGGACGAAACCTATGCCATCGTGGCGTATATCCTGTATTCCAATGACATGGTGGATGACGATTTCGTGCTCAGCCGCGACACGTTCATGGATGTCGAGATGCACAATGCCGACGGTTTCGTCGTCGATGACCGGCCCGAGCTGGAGTATACGGAATGGCGGTCCGAGCCGTGCATGGAAAACTGCAAGGACGAGGTCGAGATCACCATGCGCTCGGTCTTTCTGGTGGAAACCCCGCCCGAAGGTGGATCGGAGTCTGTCATGAACCCGGCCAAGGTCGACGGTCTGCCGTCCTTCACCGCCGCAGGCCCGTCATTCATTCCGACGGCCGCGCCGAAACCGGCGGACGAGGCCAAGGCCGAACCGGCGGCTGCTCCGGCCGTGCAAACCGCCGCGGCAGACAGCGGGGGCGAGATGCGCAAGCACGGCGAAAAGGTGTTCAAGAAATGTGCCGCCTGCCACGCGGTCGGGGACGGGGCCAGAAACAAGTCCGGTCCGCATCTCAACGCCCTGATGGGGCGCGCGTTCGGGGCGGTCGAGGGGTTCAAGTACTCCGATGCGTTTCTGGCCGCAAATGCCGAGGGTCGGACCTGGACCACCGAAGAACTGGCCGCCTTCCTCGCCAAGCCCAAGGCGTACATGAAAGGCACCAAGATGGCCTTTGCCGGTCTGAAAAAGGACAAGGACGTGGAGGCCGTCACCGCGTACCTGTCCAGCTTTGGTGAGTAAGCGTGTGACCCGACTGCTGCACCATATCGCGGCGTTCGCCCTGATTGCATCGCCCGCCTTGGCCGAGGTGGGTGATGTCGAAACCGGTGAACGACTGTTTCAGCAGTGTTCGGGCTGCCACCAGGTGGGTGACGGGGCAAAGAACCGCATCGGCCCGCACCTGAATGGCCTGTTCGGGCGCGCGGCGGCCGGGCTTGATGACTTCCGCTATTCCAAGAGCTTTCAGCGCATGGGTGCGGGCGGCCTCGAATGGCACGCCGATACGCTGGATGTCTTTCTGGAAAATCCCCGCTCGATGGCAACAGGCACGAGGATGAGCTATCGCGGAATGAAGGACGCGCAGGAACGCAAGCACCTGATCGCCTATTTGCGCGTGTTTTCTGACAACCCGTCCGACATCCCCGAGGCGGATCCGACCGCCGAGGCGGTAGATCACGATCTGGATCCCGCGATCCTCGCGCTGAAGGGCGATCCGGAGTATGGTCAGTACCTGAGCGGTGAGTGCACCACCTGCCACCAGGCAGGCGGGGGCGACGATGGCATTCCGTCCATCACGCTGTGGCCCGAAGACCAGTTTGTCGTGGCCATGCACGCCTACAAGAACAAGCAACGGAACCATCCGGTCATGCAGATGATCGCAAGCCGGTTGGGCGACGAAGAGATTGCGGCGCTGGCCGCGTATTTCAAGGACCTCGAATAACGGGGTCATTCCAGGGAGGAGATTAACAAATGACATTCAACAGAAGGGCGTTCCTCGGGACATCTGCGGTGGCGGCAGCCAGTCTGGCCGCACCCATGGTCATGGCGGACGGACACGGCAAACCGCGTGTCGTCGTGGTCGGAGGCGGGGCAGGTGGCGCAACAGCGGCCCGATATATCGCCAAGGACAGCAAGGGCGAGATTTCCGTCACGCTGATCGAACCCACCCGCATGTATTACACCTGCTTCTTCTCGAACCTCTATCTGGGCGGCTTCAAGGAGATGAACCAGATCGGCCACAGCTACGGCAGCCTCGCCTCCGGTGGTGTGAACGTGGTGCATGACTGGGCCGTCGGTGTGGACCGTGATGCCAAGACCGTGGCGCTGGCCGGTGGCGGCAGCGTGCCCTATGACAAGCTGATCCTGTCGCCCGGCATCGACTTTGTCGACGGTGCGGTCGAAGGCTGGGACTTGTCGGCGCAAAATGCCATGCCGCACGCCTACAAGGCCGGGTCGCAATCCGAACTGCTTAAGGCGCAGCTTCAGGCCATGCCCGAAGGCGGCACCTTTGCGATGGTGGCCCCACCGAACCCCTATCGCTGCCCGCCCGGCCCCTACGAACGGGTGTCGATGGTGGCGCACTTCCTCAAGCAGAACAATCCGACGGCCAAGATCATCGTCGCGGACCCCAAGCCGAAATTCTCGAAGATGGCGCTGTTCCAGGAAGGGTGGGCTGACCACTACGACGGCATGGTCGACTGGATCGGCGAGGACTTTGGCGGCGGCAATGTCAGTGTGGACCCCGCGGCGATGACCGTCACCATTGATGGCGAGGAAACGGCGGTCGATGTCTGCAACGTCATCCCCGCTATGAAGGCGGGCCGCATCGCCGAACTGGCGGGTGTGACCGATGGTAACTGGGCCCCGGTGAATGCCGCCGACATGTCGTCCAAGGCCGATGCCGACATTCACGTGCTGGGTGACGCGTCGCAACAGGGCGACATGCCCAAATCCGGGTTTTCCGCCAACAGCCAGGCCAAGGTCTGTGCGAATGCGGTGCGCGGTGCGCTGACCGGGTCCAAGGTGTTCCCGGCCAAGTTCTCCAACACCTGCTGGTCGCTGATCGCGCCCAATGACGGGGTCAAGGTCGGTGCCACCTACGAGGCGACGCCCGAAAAGATCGCCAAGGTCGACGGCTTCATCAGCCAGACCGGCGAAAGCGCGGATGTGCGCAAGGCCACCTACGAAGAGTCCGAAGGCTGGTACACGGGCATCACCACCGACATGATGGGCTGATTTGCCCGATGCGTGGCCCGGACATTGATCTTGCTCAAGGTCCGGGCCACGCGATCCTGCGACACTGCGACGAACCAAGGAGGACACCATGAAATTTTTGACCCTTGCCGCGTCGCTGTGCCTTGCTGGCGCGGCCCTGGCCGAAACACCGATCACCGTCGCTTTTGACGGCAGCTTTGATGACGCGACATTCGCCGTCGAAAGTGCCATCGTGGATCAGGGGCTGGTCATCGACTACGTCAGCCACGTCGGTGACATGCTGAACCGGACCGGGGCCGATGTGGGCAGCGATGCCGTGATCTTCAAATCCGCCGATATCTTCATCTTCTGTTCCGCCGTGCTGAGCCGCGAGGTGATGGAAGAGGACCCGATGAACATCGCCCACTGCCCCTATGGCATCTTTGTCGCGGAAAACGATAACGGCGTGATGATCGGCTACCGCGATTATCCCGACGGCCCGATGGACAAGGTCGAACAACTGCTGGCCGAAATCGTGGCCGAAGCCTCGGAGAACTGATGGACTACCAAGCCTTTTTTGCCACCCAGCTGGACGCCCTGCGTGACAGCGGGAACTACCGGGAGTTCGCGGAACTGGAACGCCATCGCGGCGCGTTTCCCAATGCCACCTGCCACAACGGCAAGGGCAAGGTGACGATCTGGTGCTCGAACGATTATCTGGGCATGGGCCAGCACCCCGACGTACTGGCCGCCATGCATGATGCGCTGGACCGCACCGGGGCGGGTGCCGGGGGCACCCGCAACATCTCTGGCACCACGCATGACCACGTGCTGCTCGAGGGCGAACTGGCCGACCTGCATGGCAAGGAGGCGGCGCTGCTTTTTACCTCTGGCTATGTGTCGAATTGGGCAGCACTTGGGACTCTGGCGTCGCGCATTCCCGATTGCGTGGTCCTGTCCGACGCACTGAACCACGCCAGCATGATCGAGGGCATCCGCCACAGCGGCGCGCAGAAACGCATCTGGAAGCATAACGATCTGACGGACCTGGAGGCGCACCTGGCGTCCCTGCCGCCGGACCAACCCAAACTGATCGCGTTTGAATCCGTCTATTCCATGGACGGCGACATCGCCCCCATCGCCGAAATCTGTGATCTGGCCGACCGTTACAACGCCATGACCTATCTGGACGAGGTACATGCCGTGGGCCTGTATGGTCCACGCGGCGGCGGCATTGCGGAACGCGAGGGGCTGATGGAGCGCCTGACCGTGATCGAGGGGACGTTGGGCAAGGCGTTCGGCGTCGTGGGCGGCTATATCGCCGCCAGCGCCGAACTGTGCGACTTCGTGCGGTCCTTTGCGTCCGGCTTCATCTTTACCACTGCGCTGCCGCCATCGGTGGCGGCGGGGGCTGCGGCCTCGATCCGGCACCTGAAATCCAGCGCCTCCGAACGTGCGGCCCATCAGGCCCGCGTTGCCCACGTGCGCGCGCGGCTCGATGCCATCGGCCTGCCGCATATCGACAATCCCAGCCACATCATTCCGGTGATGGTGGGGGATCCGGTCAAGTGCAAGTTCATCTCGGACACGCTGCTGCGGGACCACGGGATCTATATCCAGCCCATCAACTACCCGACGGTGCCCCAGGGCACCGAACGGCTGCGGATCACGCCTTCGCCTGTGCATACGGATGCAGACGTGGACAGGCTGGTGGATGCGCTCGAAGACCTGTGGGCGCAATGCCAGCTGGCGCGCGTGCCGATGGCCGCGCAGTAACGGCGGTTAGCCCCGCGCCGCCACCCGGCGCGGGCCTTGCAACAGGCGGTGGGTCGCCATCGCCCCCACCCACATGAAAAACACCGCGATCCAGGCCGTAAGGGCAAGGATCGACCCGCCGGCCATGCCCGCGCCCACGGCGCAGCCGCCCGCCAGCATGCTGCCGAACCCCATAAGCACACCGCCGATCAGATACCGCTCCATCGGGGTGTCGGCGTCAAAGCGTTGGATGCGCGCCTCGCCCCGCAACAGTGCCATGACCATCGCGCCGATGAACACGCCGGGCACCAGCCCGATGCCGAAGCTCAGCACCACGTCGGGCGCGTTCACCAGAAGCATCAGCGTATCGGTTGAGGGACCCGTGAAGGTGACGGACTGCACCGCGACCACCTCGAACGACGATTGCGCGATGGTGTAGGTGACGGCCCACCCGGCAAAGACCGCCAGCCCGACAAGGGCCGCGGTCGCAAGCTCGGCCATGGGCACCCGGTGGCGCAGACTAAAAACCAGCGCGCCCAGCACCGCGGCCCCCGCCAGTGCAGCAAGGGTGGGCAGTCCCAGCCCCAGCGTGGCCATCAGGCTGCGGGCGGTGCCGCCCGGAACGGTCCACAACGTCGCAATCCCTTCGCGCGCCGGGGCCAGCACGCCGCGCAGGGACGCCTGCGCCACGATCGTCACAACCAGCCCCGTCACGATGGCGCGCAGGTTGCCCGTGGCCGACAGCACCAGCAGCCGGCTGACACAGCCGCGCGCCAGGATCATGCCCGCGCCAAAGATCAGCCCTCCGACAATCGCGCCCGACAGGCTGCCAGTTGCAGCCAGTTGCCGTGCGTCCGAAGGATCGAACCAGTTGCCCAGAATGGCGGCCTGTACAGCCAGAAGTGCGGTGAAAAAGGCCATCAGCCAGATCGCCAGACGCGGCCCGGGCGCACCATCACTCAATTCCACGACAGCCGCGCGCAGACAGAACCGCGACCGCTGCGCCGCCGCACCGAACAACAGGCCGACAAGGACCCCCGCCACGCACATCATGGTGTCGTCGCCAAAGCGGTCCAGCAGCTGTTCCATGGTCCAAGCCCTTCTTGTGCTCGGACCATGAAATGGATGGTGTCAGATATCCTTGATCTGGCTCAAGCAGCTTGTGCTTTGACGCCCGGTGTGACGCCCTGTAGCAGGCGCGACGTGGCCCAGCCTCCCAACGCGATGGAAACCAGCGCGATCAGTGCCGCAACGCTGCCCATCGCGACACCGGACAGGCCCGCACCCACGGTGCAACCGCCGGCCAGCACGCCGCCCACGCCCATCAGGACGCCGCCCGCACCATAGCGCAGGGTGTCAGCGGGGGCTTCGAACCCTTGCAGGGCCAGTTCCCCGCGCACAGCCGCGCTCAGGAATGCGCCGCCCAGCACACCGCCGACAAAGCCCACGCCAAAGCCCGCGGGAATGGCGGTCGAGGCGATGGTCCAGAACAGCGTATCGCTCCACGGCAGGGTAAAGGCGGCGGATTGCACGGTCAGCGGCTCGAACGCGTCCTGCAACAGGACCGAGGTGCCGACCCAGCCCGCGACGGCCACCAGCCCGATGACCGCGCCAAGGATCAGATGGGTCACGCGGGGCCGCGACGCGCGGATCAGCAACGCGGCGCCCAGCAGGACGGCCAGCACAAATGCGGCCAGCAGCAGCGGCGTGTCGGCCAGTGACCCCGCGGGCGATGCGACTGTCAACGCACCCAATGACGTGCGCACAGGTGCCAGCACACCCTTGAGCGTGGCATGCGCCGTAATCGCAAAGACCAGCAATACAAACACAGCCCGCAGGTTGCCCGTGGCCGACAGTACGCTCAGCCGCGATACGCACCCCCGCGTCAGGACCATGCCGACGCCAAAGGCCAGACCGCCCGACACAAGTGCCGCCAGCGGCAGTTCGGACGACAGCAAACGGTGCCCGTCGAGTGCAACAAGGCCAAGGGCCTGCGCCCCCGCAAAACCAAGGACCGCCGCGGCCAAAGCGGTCAGCCAGACGGCACCTGCGCCCTTGCGTTCCTCGGCATCACCCGCCACCGCACGGCGCAGGCAAAAGCGCGAGATTTGCGCCGCAGCACCAAACACGAGGCCAAGCAGCGCGCCAAAGAGCAGATGCAGCGTTTGTGCATTGACGCCGAAATCATAGGTTTCCAGCAGCATGGATCCCTCCTGTCCCAAAATCGGTTTATCGGGACATGGAGACCGGGATTGGCCAAGTCAAACGCTGCTGAGAGGACAAGATTCTCTCAAACCGCCATCCATACAGAATTCCGTTCCGCTGCGCTGCGATGCGGCACACTCAGGGTTTCGCGCGGCTGGCCCAACCGAACCGCATGTTCCTGATTACTCGAATTCCATCTGTTCGTAGACACGGCCCGCGTTGCGCGTTGCCAATTCCTCGAACGTATCAAGATTGGCATAGGCGCTTTGATCGACGTAATAGGCGTCTGCCAGGTCACCGCCATTGTCCAGGTGTTCCCCGACGACCTTGCGCAGATGCAGCAGGTAGTCGCGGGTGTATCGACGCACCTGGTCCATGTTGGTGGGATGGCCGTGGCCCGGGATCACATAGGTGGCGTCCAACGCCTCGAAACAGCATTCCCACGTGTCGATCCAGTCGGCGACGATGGTGTCTTCGAAAATCGGCAGCATCCGCTCGTGAAAGGCCATGTCGCCGGCGATCACCAACCCTTGTTCCGGCAGCCAGACCTGCGTGTCGCCGGGACCGTGGGCGGGGCCAAGGTGCAGCACCTCGATGGTGAAATCGCCCATCTCGATGATCTTCTTGTCCTCGAACGTCTGGGTTGGCGGCGCGACGAATGTGCCCTCGGCCTTGTCGCGGTTGTAGCGTTTCATGTTTTCAAGGATGCGATTGCCGCGCTCTTCGATCTCGTGGGCGGCATCCACGTGGGCCAGGATCGGCACGCCCTGTTCGGCCCAATAGGAATTGCCCAGCATCGCGTGGCCCTGGCCGTTTTCATCGATCACCAGTTTCACGGGCTGATCAGTGATCACCTTGATCTCGTCATGCAGCGCCCTGGCCAGCAAGTACGCCGCACCGCCGTTGATCACGATCACCCCGTCGCCCGTCACGATGAAGCTGAGGTTGTTGTTGTGCCCGCTGTTTTCATATGTCGGCGGAGCGGTGGCCCCGATGGCCGACCAGACATGCGGTATCACCTCGACCGGTTTGGAATACAGGACCGACCCGGGATATTGGTCCGCGATATCCTCGCTTGCGGCGGCGGGCAGGGCCAGCAGGCCGCACAACAGAACCAACCAGCGCATCAAACCGCCCCCGGCACGAACACGTACCCTTCCGCGTGCTTTTCGACCCGGCCCATGCCGCCTTGCGGCAGGTGAAAGCCGATGATGGCCATGTCATCCGCGATGATCCGGTCAAACAGCACCTGGCGGGTGGCGGCAGCCATCTCACGGTCCTGATCCGATCCGCTGTGCCATTCGGGTTTGCGGAACGCGACGTGATGGTTGCCGATGGCGTCGCCCAGCACCAACACGGCGTTGGTGCCGTTGCGCACTTCGAAACTCATGTGCCCCGGGGTGTGGCCGGGCGAGGACACGGCAGCGATTCCCGGCAGGATCTCCTGCCCGTCATCAAAGACTTCCACGCTGTCCTCGATCGCCTCCATCCGGCGCTTGGCCCCCACCGCAAAGGCCGCGCGCGCCTCGCCTATCGTGTTGACCGTTTCGGGGTTCCACCAGTAATCCCACTCGGCCCGGCCCATCATGTACGTCGCCTCGTGAAACAACGGGTCGTCGAATTCGTCCAGCAGCCCCCAGATGTGATCGGGATGGGCGTGGGTAAAGACGACGTGGGTGATATCTCCGGGGGCGACACCGGCGGCATCCAGACTGTCCACGATGGTGCCTGCAGTCGGCATGAAATCGGGGCCGGAACCCACGTCGAACAGGACGGTGCGGTCGTCGTCCTGATAAAGCGCCAGGTTGCATTCCGGCGTCAACCGGTCATGCGAGACGTCGAAATCTGCAAGGATCGACACCAGTTGGTCCTGCGGCATCGGCTCAAAGATGAAACTGCCCGGCAGGATCAGGTTGCCGTCGCTGACGGTGGTCAGGGTGCCGGACCCGACGCTGGCCCGCAGGACCCGTGGTGCCAGCCCCACCCCAAGCGTCGAAAACGCGGCACAGCGCGCAATGAAGTCTCTCCGGTCCAGTGTCATGGCACACCTCTCAAATTCGTATATGCGAATGTTTATGATTTTTGACCGCAAGGCAAGGGATATTGCAGTCCATCGCAGCGGTGCCGGGCGGGTCAGTCCCCGATACGCAGTTCCCCAAGGATCGCGGCAAAGGATGCGCCATGCATGTCCCGATCGTCCGGCGCGCCCTGAACGGCGGCGCGTGGAAAGCTGATCTTGATCACGTGCAGGTCTGCGATATCGAAGCGTTTCAGCGTCTGTGCGGGCGTGTCGAACAGCGCGGCAACCGCACCCGTGTCAAGGGCTGCGCTGATCCAGTCGAACGCTTCCTGTGATCCGCAAAAGACATCCACCGTGATCCAGAAGGGGCCGGCATTCTTGGCCCGGACCTTTTCCACCATGTCCCGCAATTCAGCCATGGTCGACCTCGTGCACATGCAGGTCAAATGCGTCCATGGGACTGTCCAGCGTCATGACGTGGTTCAGGCAGAACTCGAAAATCTCGCCCCGGTCGATTTCGGCCGGGGAAAATGGAAAGGCAAAGGTCGGCACCTCCTCCTCGGGCGTCAGGGGGTGGTGCAGCAGATACGGGTTCAGCATCTTGCCCAATTCGTTGGCGCGCGCGGCCGTGTTTGCGGTGACCAAGCCCATGACGCCGACCTCGGTCGCGGTGGCGGTGGCGGTGGCGGTTTCAAGTGGCCCCATCGTGGCATCGCGCCCGATCACCCGCAGTTCCAACCGGTAGTCATTTGGCCCCAGGCCCAGCCGGTCCTGTGCCTTGGCGCGAAACGCCGTTTCGATGCTGCGGCACCAAGCGTCGACATGCGTGACGTAATGCCGGTCGCGCACCAGCGCCATCACAACGGTCTGGAACCCCGCGCTGCGCGCGCCTTCCAGCTTGACGGTATAGCGGTCCGATGGCACCCACTCCGACCCTTCGACCCGTACGCTGCTGCGGTCGTCCAGCGCTGTGTAGATGGCCCCGGTCACGTCCAGATGTCCGCCCGGCTCATGCAGGATGAAAGGGTCCGCGTTTTCATACAGCATGTGCGCCGACACGGTGTGCGGGGTGGCGCGGGCAAGGTCGGCCAGTGGCGTGACCGTAAAGCCGGTCGCGTCGAAATCGATCTGAAGCACGCCCGATTGCGGATGGGTGGCGCACAGCGCACCGCATTCCCCGATCTTGGCCCCGTGCCATGCACCGCCCGCGTGGTTGCCATTGGCCAAGGGCAGGGCGGCGATGATGGCCGTGTCTGTCGTGCGGCCGGCAATCACGATATCCGCCCCCGTCGCGAGGGCTGCATTGATCTGTTCGGCACCGGCAAGGGCCACGATGTTGGTGCAACTGTCCAGCACCGCATCCGAGATGTCGGGCGCAGGAGACAGGGGCGTGACGCGGCCATTGGCCAGCGCCGCCTTGACGCGCGCGGCGGGTTGGTCGGATTTCAGCACCGCGATCCGCGCCGATTGCCCGGTCTCGGCCAATATCTCCTGCGTGATATCCAGCAGCCAGTCCACCGCCGACCCGGCCCCGCAGGTGCCTGCGGTGCCAATCACCAACGGCACACCTGCCTGCCGCTGCGCGTCAATCAAAAGACCCCATTCCCGCTTGGTCGAGGCACGCGCGTATTTCGACACGCCGCGCCCCAGATAGGACGGCCCGCTGTCGGTCGATCCGCCGTCGATGGCGATCAGGTCAGGGCCGTTTGCGATGCCCCGGTCCAGGGCTGCCTGATCCCAACCCAGACCCAGCGCGCCAGTTGGGATCAGCACGCGTGTCATCAGTCGGTGATGCGCTGCGGCTTGGTCAGGTACTTCCGCAGGAACATCGGTGCCACGAACCCCAGCACCGCCGCAATCCACAGGCCAATGGCGATGGGGGACGAGAACAGGTACATCGGATCACCGTCCGACAGCACCATCGCGCGGCGCAACGCGTCCTCCATATGCCCGCCCAGCAGGATGCCAAGGATGATGGGCACGGTCGGGATGTCCAGCTTGCGCAGCACATAACCCAGCACACCGAACGCGATCATCAGCTTCAGATCGAACGTGCTGCCCGTCAGCGAAAAGATCCCCACGAAGGAAATCATCATGACCCCCGGCAACAGGATCGAAGGCGGCACCGACAGGATGCGGACAAAGATCTTGACCATCGGCACGTTCATCGCCAGCAGGACGAAATTCGCGATCAGCAGCGATGCGATCAGGCCCCAGACGACCTCGGGGCGGTCGGTGAACAGGGTCGGTCCGGGCGTGATGTTCAGCGTCAGCAATAGCGCCAGCAGCACTGCCGTCGTGCCCGATCCGGGCACGCCCAGCGTCAGCATCGGGACCAGCGCACCGCCCGCAGCGGCGTTGTTGCCCGCCTCGGGTGCGGCCACACCCTTGGGTGAGCCGGTGCCAAAGCCCGAGCGCCCGGCGTCGATGGATTTTTCCGACATATAGGCCAGGAACGATCCCAGCGACGCGCCAGCACCCGGCAGCACGCCCGCGACAAACCCCACGCCCGAGGCCCGCAACATGGTCCAGCCCGACGCGATGATATCCTTGACCGGGACAGTGACCTTTTCGATCTTGACCCCGATCGACGACGACTTGCCGTGGCTTTCGAGGAAGAAAAACACCTCGGCCACCGCGAACAGGCCCACGATGGCGACAAGAAAGTCGATGCCGTCGACAAGGTGCAGGTTGCCATGGGTGAACCGTTCGACCCCGCCGCCGTCGGTGCCGATCATGGCCAGGCCAAGCCCCAGCAGGGACGCCAATGCGGCCTTGGCCTGGTTGTTGGATGCCATGCCTCCAAGCGTCGAAAACGCCAGCAGATACAGCGCGAAATACTCCGCCGGGCCGAACAGGAACGCCACCCGCGCCAGCAACGGGGCCAGCAGCATCAGGCCGATGGTGGCCAGAAACGCGCCCACGAACGACGCCACGCCAGAGATCACCAGCGCATCGCCCGCGCGCCCCTGCTTGGCCATCGGATACCCGTCCAGCGTCGTCATCAGCGCCGGTTCATCGCCGGGTATGTTCAGCAGGATCGAACTGATCCGACCGCCATACATCGCGCCGTAATAGACGGACGTCATCAGCACGAGGGCCGAGGTCGCATCCAGACCAAGGGTAAACGTGATGGGGATCAGGATCGCCACGCCGTTCGACGGCCCAAGGCCCGGCAGCGCGCCGATAATGGTGCCCAGAAAACAGCCGATAACCGCCAGGATCAGCGTGTTCAGCGACAAGGCCACGGAAAAGCCGATGGCCAGGTTCTGCATGAGTTCCACGGCTCAGCCTCCGATCCAGTCGCGCGGCACGGCCTGCAACGTCTCAAGTTTCAGCGCATATCGGAACAGCAGGTACAGGCCGATGGACAGGCCGATGCCCGTCAGCGTCGCCATTATGGCCGAGGGGCGCAGCATGTAGCTGATCACACCCGCGGCGATGGCCGTGGGGATCAGAAAGCCCAGCGGCTTCAGTAGCAGCGCATAGCCGACCATTACGCCAACCGCGATGGCGATGCGGCCGATGGCGGCCCATTCCGGCCAGTCGCCCTCGGCATCGGGTTTGACGATCATGTAAAGCGCACAGATCATCACGCCCCCCGCCACCATGAACGGGAACATCTTTGGACCAACCGGATCGGGGAAAAAGGGGGTCTGGATCGTCGTGGCGCTGAGCATGTATCCCAGCGCCACGATCACCATGACCGCACCAAAGATGCGGTCACCGGTCATTACTGGATCACACCGATTTCGCGGCTCAGCTCTTCGGTCGACGCGATGACGCCGTCGACCCAGGACTGGAAGTCGTTGCCGACCTTGGTAAAGGGTGCCAGACCGTTGGCGGCCATTGCCGCTTTCCAGTCATCGCTGTCGGCGACCTTTTGCAGCTTGTCGGCCCAGGCGTTGAAATCGTCGTCGGAGATGCCCTTGGGCACGTACAGGCCACGCCAGTTCACGGCAACCACGTCAGTGCCCTGTTCCACGGCCGTTGGGATGTCCTCGAACCCGGGCACGCGCTCTTCGGTCAGCACGGCCAGCACACGAACCTCGCCCGACTTGATAAAGCCCACGACCTCGGACATGTCGCCGGTCATGCCTTGAGTAAAGCCGCCCACGGTCTGGGTGATGGCGTCCGCACCGCCGTCCACGCCGATGTATTTCACCGCGCGGATGTCGTCGAAGCCGTTTGCCTTCAGCACCTGCAGGACTTTCAGGTGATCGAAGCCACCGGGGGCGGACCCACCGGCAAAGGCGACCGAACCGGGATCGGCCTTGATCGCGTCGACCATGTCATTCAACGACTGGAACGGGCTGTCCTTGGCGACCACGATCACGCCCGGGTCTGCCCCGATGGCCCCGACAAACCGGACCATGTCGGCGGTCATGCCCGCATAGGCGTTCTGTGCCAGCCGGGTCGCGGTGGCCTGCGACGCGGCCACGATCAGGTCGGCATCGTCGCCCCGCTCGTTCACCACGTGACCAAAGGCCAGACCACCGCCACCACCGGCCATGTTGGTGACCTGCACCGGCTGGTCGATGGCACCGATGTCATACATGGTCTTTCCGATCTGGCGGCAGGTGAAATCCCAGCCGCCGCCCGGGTTGGCGGGCGCAATGCATTCTGCGGCCATCGCCGGGACGGCAAGGCTGACCAAGGCGCCGGCCAGCAGGCCGCGCAGTTTCAGATGTTTCATAATGTTCCTCCCAATTGTGGCGATAGACTCGCCCGCCCTTATGATTTGGCCGGGAAAGTAACGACGTTTGGGGCGCGCAACGCAAGTGTTTTTGTGCAATTTCAACGGGCAGGTTTCACCGTTTCAGAACGCAACCCGGTCCCCGCCTTTCAGGGCAAGCATCTCGCGCGCCTCGTCCGGTTCCGCGATTTCGGCCCCCAGATCCTCGGCGATGCGCCGGATCTTTGCGACCTGTTGCGCGTTCGACGTGGCCAGCTGCCCGCGTGCGATGAACAGGCTGTCCTCAAGCCCCACGCGCACATGCCCGCCCATCTGGATGGCGGTGGCGGCCAGTTGCATCTGCGCCGCCCCGGCCCCCAGCACGGACCAGCGGTATTGATCGCCGAACAGCCGATCGGCCGTGCGTTTCATGAACACCAGATTGTCCACCTCGGCCCCGATGCCACCCGTCACACCCAGCACGAATTGCAGAAAGACCGGTGCCTGAAACAACCCCTGATCCATCAGGAACTTCAGGTTGTAGAGGTGGCCCACGTCATAGCATTCATGTTCGAACTTGGTGCCCAGTGGGGCCAGTGCCGTCACCGCCTCCTTGATGTCGGCAAAGGTGTTGCGAAAGATGTTGGCTTCGGATCCGCGGATGTAATCCTCTTCCCAGTCCTGCTTGAAGCTGTCGTAGCGGTCGGCCAGCGTGTGAAAGGCAAAGTTCATCGACCCCATGTTCAGCGAGCACATCTCTGGTTGGAACTGAACGGCGGCGCGGATGCGGTCGCGCACCAGCATGGTGGGCGCGCCGCCCGTGGTGATGTTGACGACCGCGGTCGTGGCCTGTTTCACCCGGTCAAGGATCGGCGTGTAATGCGCAGGCGTGACCGACGGGCGCCCGTCGCCGGGATCGCGCGTATGCAGATGCAGGATTGCAGCCCCGGCGTGGGCTGCCGCAACAGCCTGTTCAGCGATGTCATTGTGGCTGATCGGCAGGTGGTCGGACATGGTGGGCGTGTGGATCGCTCCGGTGATCGCACAGGTGATGATCGTCTTTTGCCGCTGGGCCATGTCGTTCCCCCGTGATTGGCGCGCCGTGCCGCGATCATAGACGTTCCCGTCCCGTGCGCCATGCCGTGATCCGGAAAAAGGGCTTGCAAAGCGGCGGGCAGGGTGGGCTGATTGGTCAGCCAACAAAACGGGAGACATACCATGAAATTCACCGCGACCGTTTCCGCCCTTGCCCTGACCGCGGGCATTGCAGCGGCAGACTGCGAAACAGTGACCTTTTCGGACGTGGGCTGGACGGACATAACCGCGACGACCGCTGCCACCACCGTGGTGCTGGACGCGCTGGGCTATGACACCGACATCAAGGTGCTGAGCGTGCCCGTGACCTATGCGTCCATGGCCGAAGGCGACATCGACGTGTTTCTGGGCAACTGGATGCCCACGATGGAAGGCGACATCGCCGCCTATCGCGAGGCAGGCACCGTCGACACGGTGCGCGCCACCCTCGAGGGGGCGAAATACACGCTGGCCACCAACGCGGCGGGCGCGGCCCTCGGCATTACCGATTTCGCGTCGATTGCCGCCAATGCCGATGCGCTCGATGGCAAGATCTATGGAATCGAGCCGGGCAATGACGGCAACCGCCTGATCCAGTCGATGATCGACGACAACGCCTTTGGGCTCGAAGGGTTCGAGGTTGTCGAAAGCTCGGAACAGGGGATGCTGGCACAGGTGGGCCGGGCGGATGCGCGGGACGAGCCGGTCGTGTTTCTGGGCTGGGAGCCGCACCCGATGAACGCCAATTTCGACATGACGTACCTTGAGGGCGGCGACGACTTCTTTGGCCCGAACCTGGGCGGCGCGACCGTATACACCAACACCGCTGCCGGTTTCGCATCCAACTGCCCGAACGTGGGCGCGCTGCTGAACAATCTCGAATTCACGCTGGCGATGGAAAACGAGATCATGGGCGCAATCCTGAACGATGGCGAGGACCCGCAGGATGCGGCCAAGGCGTGGTTGTCGGCCAATGCGGGCATTCTGGATGGCTGGCTTGACGGCGTGACGGCCAAGGACGGCGGCGACGCCATGGCCGCGGTCAAGGCGGCACTTGGCGGCTGAAGCCATGGGGCCCGCGGATCGCTCCGCGGGCCTTTCCGTTTAGACTAGTTTTTCAGTCCCTTTTCCTTTTCCATCGGGTGCCCCATGCATCACAACGTCCCGACATTTGATCCAACCCGCCGCCGCATGATCCTGAACGGTGCGGCCTCGACCGCCTTTCTGCTGGTGCAGGCCCGGATGGGTTTCGCGCAAACCAATGGCGTTGCCGGCGTTTCCAATGAATTCCTTGGCGCGGCGTCGGGCCTGCGGGATCGTCTTTTTGAAACGCCCCCCATGCCGGACATGACCCGGAACCAACTGGGTGGTCTCGTGTTCGATCATTACGATCAGCGCGTCAGGCTGCACGCAGAACTGGGCCGGTTCACCCCCGAGGAACAGCGCACCTTTGCGCTTGCCAGTTATCCGACAGAGGTGCGGCTGCTTGAGGAAAGCCTGGGTCCCATACTGCTGCCACCCGAACGCGCAATCGTGCCGGTCGAACCGGTCGTGCTGCCACCGCCTCCCGCACCCGAAGAGACAACGCCAGAGGGCGAGAACCTTGCCGTTCTGCTGCTCGCTGTCGTGCTGGAGGCGGTTGGGATCACGTTGCGCAAGGACGCGCTGGAGCAAATGATCCTCGCAAGCCCCGATATCGGCACAACCCTTGACGAGATCCTCAAGTCGCTGGCGCTTCGTGATCGCGACGGAGTTCTCAAGGCGCTCGACAAACTGGTCGAAATGATCCTCAACGGCAGTCTGCTTGCAACATTTGTCCAGGTATTTGGCGACGCCGCGGGCCGGGCTCTGCTGCGCAGCATAATCGGCCGCGCGGCCGCGTTCATGCTGCCCTTTATCGGCTGGACGTATTTCGTGCTGTGCCTTGGCATTTCAATCTGGAACAACTGGGACCGATTGGTTGAAGCGACGTGATTGACTGGCTCACCGAAAACAAGATCCCCGTGGGCAAGGCCGCGCGGGATGCGTTCAACTGGCTGCAGGCCAACGGTGGCTGGTTCTTTGACGCGCTGGACGTGGCTCTTGATGCGCTGATCGAGGCGATCCTGTGGGTGCTGCAAACCCCGCATCCGTTGATCATCATCGCGATCTTTGTCGGCATCACGTGGATGCTGCAACGCAGTTGGAAGATCTGCCTGTTCGTGGCGCTGGGATTTCTGTTCATTCTCAATCAGGACTATTGGGAGGAAACGACCGAAAGCCTGACGCTGGTGCTGTCGGCCTGTGTCGTGTGCATGGCCATCGGGGTGCCCATCGGAATTGCGGCCGCGCATCGCCCCCGGCTCTATGCCGCGTTGCGGCCGGTGCTGGACCTGATGCAGACCCTGCCCACCTTTGTCTACCTGATCCCGGCCATCGTGTTCTTTGGCATCGGGATGGTGCCGGGGCTGATCGCCACGGTGATCTTTGTTGTGCCGGCACCGATCCGGTTGACCTATCTCGGCGTGTCCTCCACCCCAGAGCCGCTGCTTGAAGCCGCACGCGCGTTCGGCGCCACGCCGCGGCAGACGCTGATGAAGGTCGAATTGCCCTATGCCCTGCCGCAGATCATGGCGGGGTTGAACCAGACAATCATGCTGTCGCTGTCGATGGTGGTGATCGCCGCCCTTGTGGGGGCCGACGGGCTGGGTGTGCCGGTGGTGCGGGCGCTGAACCAGGTCAACACGGCGCTGGGATTTGAAAGCGGGTTCGTCATCGTGGTGGTCGCCATCATGCTGGACCGCATCCTGAACATGAGCGGCCGCAAATGACGGCTGTATCCTTCCAGAACGTGTCGATCGTGTTTGGCAACAAGCCGGAACAGGCCCTGCCCCTGATGGACGCAGGGAAGGACCGGTCCGAGATTCAGTCGGCGACGGGGCAGGTGCTGGGCGTGCATGACTGTTCGCTGGATGTGGCCGAGGGCGAGATCCTTGTGCTGATGGGCCTGTCCGGGTCGGGCAAGTCGACGCTCTTGCGGGCGGCCAACGGATTGAACCCGGTGGTGCGCGGGACGGTGCAGGTCAATAACGGCACGTCCATGGTCGACGTCACCCATGCCGATCCGCAGGTGCTGCGTGGCCTGCGCACCAATCACATCGCCATGGTGTTCCAGCAGTTTGGCCTGCTGCCATGGCGCAGCGTGCGTGACAACGTGGCGCTGCCGCTGGAACTGGCAGGGGTGGCACGGGCGGATGCGATGCAGCGCGTCGATGCGCAACTGGCGCTGGTGGGCCTGTCGGACTGGGGCGACCGTAAGGTGGGCGAGTTGTCGGGCGGGATGCAGCAACGCGTAGGCCTGGCCCGCGCCTTTGTGACCGAAGCCCCGATCCTTCTGATGGACGAGCCGTTTTCAGCGCTCGATCCGCTGATCCGCACCAAGTTGCAGGACGAGTTGCTGGAACTGCAAAGCCGCCTGAAACGGACGATCATCTTTGTCAGCCACGACCTGGACGAGGCATTCAAGCTGGGCAATCGAATCGCCATCATGGAAGGGGGGCGCATCGTGCAATGCGGCACTCCACAGGATATTTTCCAAAACCCAGCAACAGATTACGTGGCAGAGTTCGTGCAGCACATGAACCCGCTCGGCGTCCTGCGGCTGCGCGATGTGATGCGCGCGGGAGGCCAAACGCAGGGGCAATCCCTGCCTGCCGACATGCTGGTGCGGGACGCGTTGACCGCGATGGTCGATGCGGGATCGGTGACCGTGACCGACGGCGACGCGCCCGTGGGCGTGGTGGACCGCGACGACGTGCTGTCGGCCCTGTCGGTGCAGTCCAGGGGGCTGGACACAGCCTGAGCGGCCCGGGTTCCAGTCTCAACACCCCGCACACCGGTGCCATGACCCATGGCGTGCGGGGGCTACAACGTGACCAGCAAGTCGTCCAACACGACACCGGTTCCCGTATCCGTTTCGAACGTGACCGCATAGATATCGTCGAACGCGGTTTCGTCGCTGCCATTCACGCCGGCCAGCGCGGCATTCAGGTCGATCACATCCGCAGGTGTCGACGCGTCGACCACGAACTCAAACCTGTCGGCCACGATGTAATCGACGAAATAGTTGCTGAAGGCGGGATTGAAATCGGTGGGCACCTCTATCACACCCAGCGTGAACACGGTTACCGAAACGGTGACACCGTCACCGGACACGACGTTCAACGACATGCCATCAAGGCTGAAGGCGTCGCCATAATCGCCGCGCAGACCGGGATCCGGCAGCGGGTCGGGCAAGGGCAGGTCCTGCCCCGCATCGCCAAAGCTCAACGCGATGCCCGGATCATCGAGGTCCAGTGTCATGCCGGGGGCAAGGAACCCGAAGGCTTCGTCAATCACGATTTCGGTGTCAAACAGCGGCGCGCCGCCCTCGTCCAGCACCGGATCGCCGTTTTCGTCCAGCACCGGTGTCACAATTTCATTGGTCGATGCGGTGCCGACAACAACGTTGCCGCCGCCATCGGTGGTCTGTCCCAGAACAACGCCGTTGGGATCACGCCCACCACCGATTTCATCGGTTTCGACGACCGTGGCGATGCCAGTAAACGAAAAGCCCTCGTAGGGCGTGCCGGTAATGTCGATCGACGCCGACACATCGTCCGAAAACGGTTCGAAATCCAGCACGGCCGTGGTTGGCGGATCCACTGGCGGTTCTTCGGTGAAACCGTTCACGGTGATCGCGATGGTGCCATCCGCGTCACCATTGGCCGCACCGGTGCCGTCATCGACCGCGTAGGTGAAGCCGAAGGTTTCGGTTTCTCCGTCACCCAGGCCGAAGCTGGCGGGATCGATGATCAGTACACCGTTTTCAAGCGTGAACTCGACCGCCTCTGTGCCACCGAACAGCACCTGGTTGATGGTCAGGACGTCGCCCGCATCCGGGTCGCTGACCGACGTGTTCAGGTCAATCACGATCTCGCCGTCCACCTCGTCGAAGGTGCCTGTGACAGGTGCCGCTATCGGGGCGTTGTTTGTGGGGGGCGGGGGCGGCGCATCCTCGGCTCCGTCCAGATTGAACAGGATCGAACCCGTGGCCTGGCTGTTTGCTGCGCCCGACGCGTCGTCGATGATGTAGGACAGCTCGATCAGATCGGTTTCCCCAAGATCCAGCAGGAATTGCCCGGGATCAAAGGTCAGCGTGTTGCCTGACTGGGAAAAGGTGATCTCTTGCCCGCCGGATGTCAGCAAGGCCACCACCGTCAGCGTGTCGCCATCCGGATCGCTGATCACCCCGCTGAGATCGACGGTGATGTCGCCATCGGCCTCGTCGAAATTGGGATCACCGGTCAGATCCAGCACGCCCGCCACGGGGCTCGTGTTTGGATCCGGCGCTGCCCCATCGCCCAGGATGGTGACGTCGACAACACCGCGCGTGGTGTCATTGGCCGCACCGCTGTCGTCCTGCACGAAATACTCGATCTGCACCGGCAGGCTTTCGCCCGCGTCCAGGCCTAAATCGGCCGGATCAAAACTTGCGGTGCCGTTGACCAGGGACAAGGCAATGCCAAGCGGCGCGCCGGTTTGCGCATCGACGAACTGTGCGGCCGTGATGGTCAGCACGTCGCCGATATCCGCGTCCGATGTGCGGCCCGACAGATCCACCGAAGCCCTGCCATCGGACTCGTCCCGTTGTTCTACCGGGTCGTCAGCGGCCGCCGTGACCGGCGCGTCGTTGACGGGATTGACGGTGATCGGAACAATCGCCTGATCCGTGCCGCCGAAACCGTCCGCGATGGTGTAGGTGATCATGTCGGTGCCGTTGTAATCGGCATCGGGGACGTAAGTCAGCGTACCGTCCGCGTTGATGGTCACCGTCCCGTTGTCGGCCGATGCATCCGTGATGGTGATCGGGTCACCGTCATCGTCGAAATCGTTGTCCAGTACGTTGATGGTGACGGACGTATCCTCGTCGACGGTGACCGGGCCATCATCAACGGCCACGGGGGCGGTGTTGGTCCCTTCGATCACGATTTCGAAGGTGGAGGTGGCCACCCCGCCGTTGCCGTCGCTGACCTGCAAGGTGACGGTTTCGGTGACGCTTTCGCCCTGGACCAGAAAGTCGTAGCCGCTGCCCGGATCGAAGCTGAAATCAAAGCTCAGCGCCGTTCCCAGCGGTGCCGCCTGTGGCGAGGTCGAAATCAGGGTCAACAGCCCCGTGCCCGTCACCGACACGTTGTCGAGTGTCAGCGGATCGCCGTCAAAATCGAAGGCATCGACGCTGAAATCAGTGGCAACCCCTTCGTCGGTCATCGGGTCTTCGGCAACAAGGAGCGGTCCGTTGTTCGAGCCGTCCAGCATCAGGGTGAAATCGTTGAATTGCAGCTCTTCGATCCTGATCAGCTTGTCGGTGCCGTCGTCGCCGTCCGATGCATTGGCATCTGTTACGGTGATCTTCTTGCGCTTGGTGCTGAACACGTAGTCGAGAATACTGCCGTCATATGTCGCGACGTCGTGTCCGCTGCCGCCCTTGAGGGTGTCGTTCCCTTCTCCGCCGGTCAGCGTGTCGTCGCCGCGACCGCCCTTGAGCGTGTCGTTGCCGACGCCGCCGGTCAGTTCGTCGTTGCCGCGACCACCCATCAGCGCGTCATCCCCCGCACCGCCGATCAGCGTGTCTTCGCCACGACTGCCCTTCAGGGTGTCATCCCCGCTGCCGCCATCAAGCAAGTCATCGCCGCGCTTGCCGCGGATATGGTCGCGGCCATTGCCGCCGCTTACGATATCGTCGCCGGCCCCGGCAAGAATGAAATCGCGTCCCGTACCGCCCTTTACCGTGTCGTCTCCGGCTCCGGCGAAAATCACGTCGTTTCCGCCGTTCCCGTGGATGCTGTCATCCCCGGAAAACCCGTAAAGGAAATTGCCAAAGGCATCGCCATTCAACGTGTCATCGCCGTCCGTTCCAAAATCCGGCATCGGGTTCCCCCAAAAAATTCAACGTGTTGCAATAGGTGATCGTATACCACGAGTGACCGAAAACACCTAAAGTTTCGCGCCTGACGCGTGTTTCTGCTTGCGCAGAAAGCCGATGCGTGGGTGGCGACAACCACGTCGGCGGTGTTTGGTTGAACCGGTGTCTTGCGGACCACCGTGCCGCTTTTCAGCGGCGTTTCAAGCGGTGCCGAAAGCCGCCGGATATGGTGCCGAAAGGCCCCCTTGGTCCGATGATGCGTCGTGTGGGTCGGTCAGGTATTTCGGGCCAGGGCCGACCGAAAGGCGTCGAATGATGCCTTGGGCGTGCGGGCCAGCGTGTCATAGTCCACATGCACGATGCCGAACCGCTTGTCATAGCCAAAGGCCCATTCGTAATTGTCCAGCAGTGACCAGGCGAAATACCCGCGCACGGGCACACCGGCGTTGATGGTGCGGCGCACCGCGTTCAGGTGATCCCTGATGTAGTTGACCCGCGCCGCGTCGTTGCAGGCACCGCCACGCAGCGTATCGTCGTTCGCCATGCCGTTTTCGGTCACGATCAAGGGGATGCGGCCTTGGGTATATTCGCGGTTCACCCGCTTCAGAAGGATTTCCAGACCGTCGGGGAAAATCTCCCATCCCATGTCCGTCTTGGGCAGCGGGCCGCTGACGTCCCGCAGGGCGGGCCACGGTGCACCCGGATCGTCCGCCCCCAGCGTGCGGGTGTAGTAATTGATCCCCAGCCAGTCGAGCGGGGCGCTGACGGTGCCCATGTCCGCCTCGAACCCTGCGGGCATGTGGGGGGCAAGAGCGCTCAGCATATCCTCGGGGTAGGCACCCTTGAGCACACCGTCCAGGAACCAGCGATTGTTGATGGCATCCGCACGCTGGGTTGCGGCGGCGTCGGCGGCACTGTTGGTCGCGGGCATGACATGGGTCAGGTTCAGCACGATCCCGAGATTGTCTTGCCCCAGCTCCCGCATCGCCTGCATCGACAGGCCGTGGGCCAGCAGGATGTGGTGCAGCGCCCGGGCCGCGCCCCGGATGTCACGCAGCCCCGGCGCATGCACGCCGACGAAGTGCCCCAGCCATGCCACGCAGAAGGGTTCGTTGATCGTGGCCACCATCTCGACCCGGTCGCCGATACGGTCGATGACGGCCTGGGTGTGTTCGACAAAGCGCAGGGCCGTGTCTCGGTTCATCCAGCCGCCGGTATCTGCCAGTGCGGCTGGCAGGTCCCAATGATACAGGGTCAGGTTGGGTTTCAGCCCGCGCGCGACGATGCCATCGACCAGCCGGTCGTAGTAATCCAGCCCCTCCTGGTTGACGGTGACCCCATCGGGCATGGTGCGCGCCCAAGAGGTCGAGAACCGATAGGCGTCAAAGCCGCCCGCCTTGATCAGGTCCAGGTCCTCTTCCCACCGGTGATAGCTGTCGCAGGCCACCGCGCCATTGTCCGCGTTGGCGACGTTGCCCGCCACCGCCGACCAGGTGTCCCAGTGCGACGGCCCGCAATTGCCATGGCTGCTGCCCTCGATCTGGTAGGCGGCGGTGGCGGTGCCGAACAGGAAGCCATCGGGGAAATCGTGACGGGTGAAGTCAAAAGACATGGCGTGGTCCTGTCGTGCTGCGGATGACGTTCAATCGCGCCTTCAATGCGCCAGACCGGCCCGCCTTGGCAAGGCCCGGACCGGGGCTGTCGCGATACCGGGCCGCCGACCCGGTTGACCAAGGTCAATGTTCCGTCGCTGCCCGGCACTACACTGCCTGAACGGAGAGGCCACCGCCGGTGATAGGTCGATCCAAACCTTGTCGGAGGATTGCGTGATGACAGCGATGGGCACGAACGACTGGGACGCCATCGTCATCGGCTCCGGCATGGGGGGGATGGCCGCGGCAGCGGCCTTGTCGCGGGTGGGCAACAAGGTGCTGCTGCTCGAACAGCACCAGACCCTTGGTGGCCTGACGCACAGCTTTTCCCGCAACGGCTTTCGCTGGGACGTGGGCATTCACTATCTCAGCGGCGTGGCACCAGGGGATCGCGCCCGGGATCTGCTGGACTGGCTGTGTGACACACCTGTCGAATTCGTGTCGCTGGGATCGATCTACGACACCCTGCATATCGGATCGTCCGCACCCCTGTCCCTGTCGCGCCCCTACGAGGCGCAGGAACGCGACCTCAAGGACCGTTTCCCCGACGATGCCGACGCCATCGAGGCATGGACCCGTGCGCTGCATGAAGGACGCGAGGCGATGTTCAAGGTCTTCCCGACCCGCGCGATGCCCGAGGTTGCAGGCGACATGATGGACTGGTGGAACCGACGGGCCATCTCGAAGTGGTGCGCCCGCACCACCAGCGAGGTCATCGACGACATCACCGACAATCCGGAGCTTGCCGCCGCGATGGCCGCGCAATGGGGCGATCACGGCGGGCGGCCCGGCAAGGCGAGTTTTGCGATGCACGCCCTGATATCGGCGTCCTACCTGCAAAGCGGGTCTTGGTATCCAGTGGGCGGCAGCGCCGTCTTTGCCGATCACATCATCCCGACAATCGCCAAAAACGGCGGCGAAACCCGCGCGGGCGTCCGGGTCACCGAACTGGTCTTTGACGGCGACAGGGTCGTGGGCGTCCGCACCGACGACGGAACAGAGATCCGCGCCAAAGCCGTGCTGTCGGACATTGGCGCGCGCGAGACCGTCGACACCCTTTTGCCCGATGACTGCGGGCACGAGGACTGGATCGCCGAAATCCGCGCGCTGCCTGCGAGCATCGCCCATTTCACACTGTTTCTGGGTTTTGAAGGGGACATCGAAGCCGCAGGCGCCACCAAGGCGAACCACTGGATATTCCCGACCGGCGAGGTTGACGCCCTGTGGACCGATGCGCCCGACGGCCCGCCGCCATGCATGGTCGCAGCCTTCGGATCGCTGAAGAACCCGGCGCATGATCCCGGCCCGCAGAAGAAACACATGGGCCAGCTGCTGGTCTGGACCGACTGGGCCAGCGTTTCGAAATGGGCGGGACAGCCACCCGGCGCGCGGGGCGACACCTACGTGGATTTCAAACGCCGGGTCGAAGACACGCTGTTGGCGCAACTCGCACGCTATTTTCCCGACCTCGCCAAGCTGGTGGTCTATCGCGAACTGGCCACACCGCTGTCCACCGTGACCTTTACCGGCCACATCGAGGGCGCATTTTACGGTCTGGACGTCACGCCCGAACGCGTGATGTGCGACGCGCTGCGGGCCGAAACGCCGATCCCGGGGCTGTTTCTTGCCGGTCAGGACGTGGCCAGCCCCGGCATTCCCGGCGCGCTTATGGGGGGACTGCTGTCGGCAGCCTGCGTTGATCCCAAGGTGCTCAGACACATGCGCAACTGATGCCGCTGGCGGGCTTGGGGTCAGGTCGCGGGGGCGCGACCGATACTTGACGCCCGTCAGAGCATAAAATACACCCCACAACGGTAAGCGGGCGTTGTGTAGTGGTAAGACCTTAGCCTTCCAAGCTAATGACGCGGGTTCGATTCCCGCCGCCCGCTCCAGACTTTCATGTCTTTGCACCTTGGTCTGCTTGACCTCAGCCGCATCTTGCGGCCATTTGCTGGCACAAAGACAGAACGGAGTGCGCATGGCGGATCAGTCTTCCGTCGCCCCTCCGGCGCCCGCGGCGTCGGAAGAGCGGGAAAAATCCAAGAAGATCGGTGCATTGCGGGCGCTGTGGCCGTTCATCCGCCCCTATACGGGGCTGATGGTGGCGGCCATCGGGGCGCTGGTGCTGACGGCCATCGTGTCGCTGACGCTGCCGCTGGCGGTGCGTCGGGTCGTGGACAATTACGAAACCGCCGATGCGGCAATTCTGGACCAGTATTTCCTGGCGGCCATCGGCATCGCGGGACTGCTCGCGCTGGGGACGGGCCTGCGCTATGCGCTGGTCACGCGCCTGGGGGAACGGGTCGTGGCCGATATCCGCAAGGCGGTGTTCAACCGCGTGATCGGCATGTCGCCCAGTTTCTACGAAAACATCATGACGGGCGAAGTGCTCAGCAGGATCACAACCGACACCACCCTGATCCTGAGCGTGGTGGGGTCGTCGATTTCCATCGCGCTGCGCAACGTGCTGATCTTTGTGGGGGGGCTGGCGCTGATGCTGCTGACCTCGCCCAAACTGACCGGCCTTGTGCTGCTGATCGTGCCTGCGGTGATCATCCCCATCCTCGTGCTGGGTCGCCGCCTGCGGGTGCTCAGCCGTGAAAACCAGGACTGGATCGCCGCATCTTCGGGGCGCGCCTCCGAACAGCTGAGCGCCGTGCAAACGGTGCAGGCCTTTACCCACGAATTCGCCAGCCGTGCCATGTTCTCCGACGTGACCGAGGCGAGCTTTGGCTCGGCCAAGCGCCGCATCACGACGCGGGCGGCGATGACCGTCATCGTGATCTTCCTCGTGTTTGCGGGCATTGTCGGCGTGCTGTGGATCGGGGCCAACGATGTGCGCACCGGCGACATGACCCCCGGCGGTCTGGTCCAGTTCGTGATCTATGCGGTGATGGTGGCCGGAGCTGTGGCGGCGCTGTCCGAAATCATAGGGGAGCTGCAACGCGCCGCCGGCGCAACCGAGCGGTTGGTCGAGCTTTTGCAGACCGAAGACGCGGTGCAGGACGCAGCCCAGCCCGCGCAACTGCCGGTTCCGGTACAGGGGCGCATCACCTTTGAAGACGTGGTGTTTTCCTATCCTTCCCGCCCGAATATCCGCGCGCTTGACGGTGTGAGCCTGACAATCGAGTGTGAAACCGTTGCCTTTGTCGGCCCGTCGGGGGCAGGCAAGACGACGATCATCCAGATGCTGCTGCGGTTTTATGATCCGCAATCGGGCCGCATCCTGCTGGACGGTGTCGACGTGGCGGCGATGGAACGCGAAGCGTTTCGCCAACACATCGCGCTGGTGCCGCAGGACCCGATGATATTTGCCGCATCGGCGGCCGAAAACATTGCCTTTGGCCGCCCCGGCGCGACACGGAAAGAGGTCGAAGCCGCCGCGCGGGCCGCAGCGGCCCACGACTTCATCGCATCGCTGCCGCAGGGCTATGACAGCCCGCTGGGCGAACGCGGCGTGATGCTGTCGGGCGGACAGAAACAGCGCATCGCCATAGCGCGGGCCATCCTGCGCGATGCGCCCGTGCTGTTGCTGGACGAAGCCACCAGCGCGCTGGACGCAGAAAGCGAACGCGCCGTGCAGGACGCCGTCGACAGCCTGAGCCGGGGCCGTACAACGCTGATCGTGGCGCACCGCCTGGCGACCGTGAAGAAAGCCGACCGGATCATCGTGATGGAACAGGGCCGCATCGTGGCCCAGGGCCCGCACGACACGCTGGTGGCCGAGGACGGGTTGTATGCCCGCCTGGCCCGCCTGCAATTCACCGATGGCATCGCCGCCGAGTAAGCCCCAGACACGCCCCACGCAAATGTGACCCAAGGTCACCCGATTTTACGCGGCGTCCAAACTTCGCCGTAGGCTTGCAATGCTTGATCATTGCGGCAATCCACCGCATCGTGAAACCAAGGGATAAAACTGCGCCACAGCCTCGGGCCCAGGCGCTGCAGGGAGGAATGCCATGCCTTTTGCCGGGATCGACGACGTCAAGGCCATCGAGAACGAAATGCCGTGGGAAGAGCGCAATGTGCCAAAGACGCTCTTTGCCCAGATCAACGACACGGCTCAGAAATTCCCCAACCACAACGCGGTAAGCTTCCAGATCTTTTCGGATCCGAAGTCCAAGGCCGAAACCGTGACCTGGTCGGAATTTCGAGACCGCACCGCGCAATGCGCCAACATGCTGCGTGCCCACGGCATCGGACCGACGGACGTGGTGGCCTATATCCTGCCCAACGCCACCGAAACCGTGTTCGCCCTGATGGGCGGCGCCGTGGCTGGCATCGTGAACCCGATCAACCCGCTGCTCGAGGCGGAACAGATCGGTGCCATCCTGCGCGAGACCGAGGCCAAGGCTGTGATCACCCTGCGCGCCTTTCCCAAGACGGACGTGGCGCAAAAGACGGCACAGGCCGTCGCGATGGCCCCCAGCGTCAAGACCGTGTTCGAGGTCGACCTGCTGGGGCATGTGTCGGGCCTCAAATCCTTTATCATCCCGCTGATCCGTCCCAAGATGGAACAGGCACCCGGCGTCACCTATCTGAACTTCAACGCCGAATGTGCCAAACAGCCCAAGACGCTGTCCTTTGACGATCCGCAAGAGGATCGCGTGGCCTGCTATTTCCACACCGGTGGCACCACGGGCATGCCCAAGGTGGCACAGCACAAGTATTCCGGCATGGTTTACAACGGATGGGTCGGGGCGACGCTGCTGCTCAGTGAAGATGACAACATCCTGGCTCCGCTGCCGCTGTTCCACGTGATGGCCAGCCACGTGATGCTTATGGGGGCCGTGGCGGCGGGCGCGCATGTCGTGTTCCCCACGCCGCAGGGCTATCGCGGCGAAGGCGTGTTCGACAATATCTGGAAGCTGACCGAGCGGTGGAAAATCACCTTTATCGCGTCGGTGCCGACGGCGATTGCCGCGATGATGCAGCGCGCGATCGACGGCGATGTCAGCACGGTGAAATCCACCTTCTCCGGCTCGGCTCCGCTGCCGCAGGAACTGTTCAAGCGCTACGAGGCGGCCACCGACGTGGAAATCGTCGAAGGTTACGGCATGACCGAGGCGACCTGCCTTGTGTCGGGCAACCCCATCGATGGTCTGAAAAAGGTCGGGTCGGTGGGCATTCCTTTCCCCTATACCGACATCAAGATCCTCAAAGGCTCACCTGATGGCCCGATCGAACTGGGTGTGAACGAAATCGGTGAAATCTGCGTGTCGAACCCCGGCGTCTTTGCCGGCAACACCTATACCGAGGCGGAAAAGAACGCCGATCTCTACCACTATGGCAAATACCTGCGGACCGGCGATCTGGGTCGTTTCGACGAGGACGGATATCTTTGGATCACGGGGCGGGCCAAGGACCTGATCATCCGTGGCGGTCACAACATTGACCCCGCCGAGATCGAGGAGGCCCTGATGGGGCACGAGGCCGTGGCCTTTGCCGGGGCCATCGGTCAGCCCGACAAGCACGCGGGCGAGATCCCCTGCGCCTATGTCGAACTGGTCGAGGGCGCGTCAGTGACGCCGGACGAGTTGTTGGCCCACTGCGCCGAGCACGTGCACGAACGCGCGGCGCATCCCAAGCACATGACCATCATGGACGAGCTGCCCAAGACGGCGGTAGGCAAGGTGTTCAAGCCCGACCTGCGCAAGGAAGCGATCCACCGCATCTACAACGCCGCCCTGACCGAGGCGGGCATGGCCGCCCGCGTGGTGTCGGTCATCGATGACAAGAAACGCGGTCTGGTGGCACAGGTCGACGCCAATGGCGACGTAGAGCAGGCGATCCAGACCGTGCTGGGCGATTTCATCCGCCCATGGGAGCTGACATCCGAAGCCATCGCCGCGGAATAACCACCTGCGAAGCCGGTTTCTGACGCAGAAACCGGCCCGGAAACCGACGCGGTTTCCGGGCGCTGCGGTGACTGTTTTCGCTGTTTTCCGCGTCGGAAAACAGCCGGACTTCGCGCCGAAGTCCGACCTGGTCAGTCCTCAGAACAGCGGAGCATATTTCCACTTGTCCGCATCGGGCGTGATTTCATCCAGATCGTAATCCGCCCCCTGCAGCCGTTTGGCAATTTCCAGTCCGTCCTGTGCCGCCTGGTCGACAAAGCGGCGGCCCAGGGCCTCGTCCTGCGCAATGCCGTGGCCGCGCATCAGGTTCAGACCATGGTTGAAGCGGCCCACCGGATCGTCGGCCTCGGCCGCGCGGCGGTCCCATTGGGCCGACGCATCCGGATCGTATTCCCCGCCCAGCCCGTTGTTTTCCAACTGGCTCATCCAGGTCATCGCCTTGGTATAGCCCGCCTCGGCGCAGGCACGCGTCAGCGTGCGGGACAGGACATGATTGTCGGTCTTGGTGACATTGATCCCCAGCGAACAGGTCACTGAATCGATCACCCCCATCTCGATCTTGCGCATCAGCATCTCGCGGCCCGTGTCCTGGGGGTTCAGAATGCCCAGATCATCCTCGACCGTGGCGCGCGGTTCGTCCGCCGCGGCCATCGTGGCGAGGGCCAGTGGGAGAACGGAAAGGGCGAGGCGGTGCAGCAACGGACAACTCCTTTGCCCGACCATATATCACATCGGGGGCCGTACGTCCCTGGGGCGAAGGTCCCATGCCGAATTCGGTGCGATCCATCCTTCTACAGGACAGGGCGGGGGACTGTTGGCGCCGGTTCACCGTGCAAAAGTGCGGCGCGCGCAGTCAGTTTCCGAGGTTGCGTACCTGAATATGGGTCATCGCTTCCGCCGCGCCAGTTCACGATAAAGCGCAGGCGGTGAAACACCTATCTGATCTGCGACCCGGATCCACTCACCCCTTTCCGGTTCCCCATGAAGCTCAAGCCATGCGTCCAGTTTGTCGGCAACCCGGCGCAACCTCAGAATCTCGATGCGCGCTCTTTGCGCCTGTATTTCCTGTGCATGTGTCGCGATGAGGCCCAATGCCGCGTCGGGGTGTTTGCGCAATGCGGCCAGAACGTCTGCGCGGGGCAGCGCCCTGACCTGCGCTACGGTTCGAGCAACCGCATCGCAATGATAGGACGCCGTGAACAACGATGCCTCTGCGAGTGCGCTGCCCCTGGTGGCCACGTGCAGCGTCAGCGCTGTTCCGTCCTTCAATGGCCGTTCCAGCGCAACTTCTCCGGACCGAACAAGAAACATCGACCGGATCGGATCATCCCTGCGAAAAAGAACGTCGCCCCGTTCAAGCGTTCTTGCAGGAGCGTCATCGAATATGTGCTGCCAGCCATACATGATAGAAATCATACGGGCGGTCAGTCGGGTACACTAGTGTGTTCGTGAAACATGCTGGGAAAGATCATGCGAATGAAACTGGTTTTGACTGTTGTATTCTTATTTTGGGCGGCGGTTCCCGCGGTCGCACAGACGACACATTCCGGCCATGGCCACGGCACGGATCACGCGACACATGGTCAGAACCTGCCGGCCCAAGTCCCGGTTCTGACGGAACCGGGACAAGGCGCCTTTGCGGCCCTGTCCGAAGTTGTGCGTGTGCTGGAAGCGGATCCCGGCACTGATTGGGCGCAGGTCGATCTGAACGCTCTGCGGATGCATCTGGTCGACATGGATCGGATGATCTCGGAAACGGTGGTGACGGAAACAGAGCTGCCGAACGGGCTGTCCGCTCGGGCGACAGGAGATCCGGAAACGATTTCCACGCTCCGGCGCATGGTGCCTGCCCACGCCGCACAGCTTGGATTGGATGATCGCTGGACGGTCGCCGCCACGGAAACGGAAAACGGTACGGAATTGCGCGTGACAAGCGATGATCCTGCCGTAGTGGCGCGGATCAAGGGGTTAGGGTTCTTCGGATTGATGGCAAGCCAGGATCATCATCGTGAGCACCACCTGATGATGGCACGGGGCGAAGATGCACACGGGCACTGAAGATCTGTGGTCATTCAGCTTCGATCCCGCGCATTTCAGGGCAAGGTCTGAACGACGGCTCAGTCCCGCCGTGCTGGCTGTCGCCAACTGCGCGCAGTGACCGCAACAGCCGACGCGCACCGTGAAACCGTGCAACGACAGATGCAATTTCCTGTCGAAGGGACGGAGTCGGGACGGGCATGTCTTGACAATCCCCGGCTTCTCCGCCGTCACCCGTTGATTTCAGGTGGGCCGCAGGCTGTACCGACGCGGGACACTCAGTTCCCGGCGCTTTCCATCTTGCGGTGGGCGATGACCTCTTCCAGCCAGCCCAGCTTCATCTCGGGCACCGACGACAACAGCAGGTCGGTATAGTCATCAAAGGGCGGGGTCAGCACCTCGGACTTGGTCCCGTAGCGCTGAACCTTGCCCTGGTACATCACCGCGATGCTGTCGGCGATGGCTTTGACCGTGGCCAGATCGTGGGTGATGAACAGGTATGCCACGTCCTCGATCTTCTGTAGCTCAAGCAGCAGCTTGAGGATGCCGTCCGCCACCAGCGGATCGAGAGCCGAGGTCACCTCGTCGCAGATGATCAGTTTGGGCTTGGCCGCCAGAGCGCGGGCGATACAGACCCGCTGTTTCTGTCCGCCCGACAGTTCCGCCGGATAGCGGTCCTGAAATCCGGTGCCCAGTTCGATCTCGTCCAGCAGTTCCTGGATCCGTTGCTGTTTTTCCGCGCCGCGCAGGCCGAAATAGAACTCCAGCGGGCGGCCGATGATCGTGCCCACGGTCTGGCGCGGGTTCATTGCCACGTCGGCCATCTGGTAGATCATCTGCAACTCGCGCAGGTCTTCGCGCGCGCGGCTGGGCTGGTCCGGGCTCAGCTTGCGGCCGGCAAAGGTGATGGTGCCGTCGCGCGGCGGCAGCAGCCCGGTGATCACACGGGCGAGGGTCGATTTGCCCGACCCGGATTCGCCCACCACCGCAAGGGTCTGGCCCGGGCTGATCTCGACATTCACGTCATGCAGAACGTCGA